>JBMSGH010000001.1:0-298671 GCA_049415445.1 Bacteriovoracaceae bacterium
CATTTTTCCCGAAGGATCCATGGTCTTATTTACGTTATTTAAATTTTAAAAGAGCTTAAATTAATTGCTTAAAAAAACAATTATTTAAATGGGCCATCAAATTTGGCGTGAGAAGGAATCTATTAAATATAGATTGGTCTGTCAACACCTATATTCTTTTTTTTATTTTTTTTTATTTTTTCTTGTCCTACCCATTTACGACCATCAACGATATAATTTTCTAACATATCTTAACCAATTGGAATTTATGGGAAAGACTCTTATATTATTAAGTTTTTTACTAATTACAGGGTCTTGTACTAAGTCCTCAAACTCCCTTGATGTTGATATTACCGATGAAAAAAATGACCAATTAAAGACAGATGATAAAAACTTGAGTCTAAAAAAGGCCATACTCAAAACTATTCACGGAAATATCACTATTAAGTTTTATCCTAAGCACGCACCTAACACTGTTACAAGGTTCATGAATCTTGTTGAAAATGGTTTTTATAATGGCCTTAAATTTCATAGGGTTATACCAAATTTCGTAGTGCAAACAGGTGATCCCACTGGTACTGGTACAGGTGGAAGTGGTCAAAAACTTAAGGCAGAATTTAATGAAATTCAACACATAAAGGGTACTGTAGCTATGGCCAGGGCCCAGAGTCCTGACAGTGGTGATTCGCAATTTTATATCGCGCTCTCTACACTTCCACACTTGGATAAAAAATATACTGTTTTTGGACAAGTAACAAAAGGTCTTGAAATACTAGATAAGATTTCAAAGGGAGATCAAATCTTAAACTTCTCCCTAATTAATAAGTAGGACTATTTATTTCCTTTAACTTTTCTATTTTTAAAAAGAACAAAAATAACAGAAAACAAGAAAAAGCCTGCCAAAATCTCTATTGCCTCTATGGCCAATGTGTTTAGTTGACCTTGCCCTTGTCTTAGTGGTTCGTAATGACCACCTTCAACGACTGAACTTTTATAAACTTCTTTGGACATATTCTTTTCCTTTAATATTTTTATCTGTAGATAGACTCAATAACGAGGACATAAGCATATAATGCAGACACAAGAGGAATGGCAGCAATAAATTGTAACCAGCCTTTCTCATCCTTCAAATGCATATAAAAATAGGCCACGGCCCATGCCTTGATAATGGCCAGAGTTGTTAAGGCCACACCTTTAACAAGCTTTGACCAAGAAGAAATACTGGGCACATAAACTTCAATTACTGTTAAGAAAGTCAGTAGAAAAAATATAACCATGTATTCTTTCATGTGACTTTTATGTCCTGTCTGGGAATGTCCACCCATGGGTATCTCCTTAAATAATATTACATATGATAATTAAAAAGATTAACTACTAAACCAGTATCTCTTACTAATTTGTCTAAATCTTCTTCGCTGTTACTATAATAACCTCTAATTCGTCCTTTTTGGTCTACTAGAACAAATTTCTCAGAGTGAGCTATATCAAACACATCATTTGTGATTTGAGGGCTTACAGGAACTTTAAAACCATCAATAAGCAAAGAACTAACCGCCGCTTTATCCCCCGTTAAAAAACTCCAATTCTGTGGATTGGCCCTCCACTTCTTTGCATACTTTTCTAAAACTTTTGGAGTGTCATTTTCAGGGTCAACCGTAAAAGTTACAAGTGAAGCGACGCTTTTTAAGTTCTTAATTCTGTTTTGAATATTCAAGCCTGTATTCATGATCATAGAACAAGTTGTTGGACAACTGGTAAAAATGAAACTGGCTATATAGACCTTTCCTTTAAGGTTATTGGACCCAAAACTCTCCCCAAATTGGTTAGTTAGTTTAAAATCAGGTAATTGATAGTAAACAGGAGGAGGCGCTGGTAACTCACGATTAAAAGATCTCAATAACGGAAGTGCGAATCCAATGAGGATAAAAGTTAACCAGAGACTTTTTTTCATCACAAGTCTCTCAAACCAATATGATGTTCTTATTTGACCTTGAGCTATCATCTTATTCCTGTCCTAAATCACTCATCAGACGAGCTCTTTTGGCGGTATCTCTCATATTCATTAAGCTTTTAACATAATATGAGACTGCCCAAATTTCGTCATCAGTTATAGTTTCTTTCCAAGCTGGCATCGTTGTTCCACCAATACCTGCGGCCAAACGATAGGCTATTTCTTCAACAGTTGATGCTGACTTAATCTTATGCCATGTAAAATCAGGTGGCAGAATTTGAATATCATAATCTGATTCTTGAGGTTTCATCACATAAAATTCCTCATCGATTTCATCAGCTTCTTCCCCTTCAAGAGATAGGCTTAATTGATTAAGCTCTTCTTGAGAAACATAACCTCTATGACAAGACTGACAAGCTGCCTTTATATGGTAGATCGCCTTTCCTTTTTCAACACCAACAGATCTATGGGCCATACCATATGGATCTTTATCAAGAGTTACTGGTACTCCTATCTTCTTATCTTTTCCTTCCCATGCTTCAGGGGCAAAAGTTTTAATATATTGAACTACGGCCAGTGCTTGTTTATCAGTTACATCCCATGGCAACATTCCAGTTCCATGTAGACCTTTTTTAATAATTCTTACAAGATCAGCATCAGTTGGTAGTTCACCTGAAGGAACAAGACCAAACTTAAAAATACCTTGAGTAAAGTTTCTAGGTGGGTTTGTCATTCCTTTCCAAGAAACACCTTTTCCATCACCCTTCACACCATGGCAGGCCATACAATACTCTGTATAAATACTCTTCCCATAGTTGAGCTGTTCTTTAGGGGCAAAAACATTTCCAGCAAAAAATTTGTCTTGCTTAAAATGATTTTCTGAACAAGAAACAAAAACAGAAATTGACAACATTAAAAGAAAAGTGAGCTTCATAATAATTCACCTATATTTTTTAAAAAATAAATAACGTTAAATACATTAAAATCCAAACAAGACCCAAAAAGTGCCAGAACTTACCAACACTACTAACAATAATATCAAACCTTACTTTATCGTGGGGTTTATTGGCCTTTACAATAACGTAAGCTAGAAAAATAAGGGCCAAGATAATATGAGCAGCATGAGTCCATGTAAAACTATAAATCAAGGAAGCATAAATACCTGTTGAGAGGTAATAGCCTTCTGTTTTCAAAAAGCTCCATAAATTAATCTGAGATATCATGAAGATAACCCCAAGAGCGGCACAGAAATAAAGAGAGTTCAACGCTCTTTTTTTCTCAAAAAAAATATATAACAACGAGCTTATCAAAATTGTTACTGTACTTACTGTGGGCCAAAAGGCGTTTATTTTTTCCATCCCAAGAGGTGGCCATGCGGGAGCATTAACACGAAAGAGAAAATAGCCCATAAACATGGTCGCAAAAAGCATTGAAAAAGAAATCAAAACGATCGTCATGGCCAATCCACTTGCATGAACTCTAGCTTCTTTTTCTACTAATATCTCACCGGCCATTTTAGGAACCAACTTTTATCCTCTTACTAACTCTTCTGTTTGATATTGAAAGTCCCTATCTTTAAGATCTGGATTTCCAAACTCATGGGGACCACATTTAACAACTGGGATTTCTTTAAAGTTATAGTGTGGAGCTGGACTAGGGATAGTCCACTCAAGTGTTCCAACTTCCCATGGATTGTCTCCAACTTTCTTATTTTTCACCATTGAGTGAATAAAGTTGATAACAAAAATAATCTGAGCTCCACCCATAAGTAGTGAGGAGTAAGTTATAAATGTATTTACTGGTATAAGCTTTTGTAAAAACTCATATACAAATGGATCATATAGCCTTCTATGCATTCCACCGTAACCAACAAGCATCATCCCCATAAAGACACCATTTAGACCAAGGAATGAAAGCCAAAAGTGAACTTTTCCCCAAAACTCATTCATAAGAACACCAAACATTTTTGGCATCCAAAAGTAAATTCCAGCAAATCCTGCCAGAAGAACTGAGGCGGCCATTGTATAATGAAAATGTCCTACAACAAAATATGTATCGTGGAGATAAAGGTCAGTAGTAACAGTAGCTAGGTATAGCCCCGTTAGCCCTCCGAGACCAAAAACAAAAATTACACCAATCGAAAAAAGCATTGGTGAAGTAAATCGAATGGAGCCCTTCCAAAGCGTTCCCAACCAGTTTACGAAAAAAATCGCAGAAGGTATGGAGATTGTCATAGTAAGCGTCATAAACGTTTGCGTTAAAAGAGGACTCATCTGTGTAGTAAACATATGGTGTCCATAAACAACCGTTGAAAGAACCGTAATGGAGACCATACACATTGCTGTTGCCTTTGCTCCAAAAGCAGGCTTTCTAGCAAAGAAGGAAAGAAGATCAGATACAATCCCCCAACCAGGTAGGATAAGAATATAAACTTCAGGGTGTCCAAAAATCCAAAAGACATGTTGAAATAGTAGAGGATCACCACCACCTTGTGTGGCCGTTGCCCCTGCTAGAAAGAAAGTTGTCCCAAAAACCCTATCAAAGATAAGAAGAAGACAGCCCGCTCCTAAAACAGGAATAAAGATGGCATTCAAAATAGAAGTCATCCAGATACCCCATATGGTCAATGGCATATCGAAGTATCCCATTCCCGGAGCTCTTAAAACAATAATCGTTGTAATATAATTAACTGCACCCATTAGAGAGGATATACCAAGAACGAAAATACTCATTGTCCAAAGTGTTTGTCCTATTCCCGGTGAACCTAGTAACGTACTTAGAGTTGGGTATGAAGTCCAACCACCTGCAGCTGCCCCTAGAGGTGTAATAAGTCCAGCGAGAAGAAGAAGTCCTGAAACAACAGCAACCCAAAAAGACATCATATTAAGAGTAGGAAAAACCATATCCCGCGCACCAATCATTAGCGGAATACAAAAGTTTCCAAACGCACCTATAAGAATGGGCGTAATGGCAAAGAAAATCATGATTGTCCCATGCATAGTAAAAAGCATGGCATAGGAATCAGGAGGAACAACACCATTAGTAGCTGGAAACAGTAAATGACCTACTAGTGGCATAGCATGATCTGGGAAGGCCAAAGTCCATCTAATAAGTAGCGCCATAAGCCCACCTACTAATAAGAAGAAAATACCATACCACAGGTACTGCTTACCAATGACTTTATGATCAAAGGAAAAAATATATTTTGATATAAAGGTAGTGGGTTTATCGTGAATATGTTGTTCAAAACTAGCCATTGTCTATTTCTCCATCAGAATATTTAGTACCATTTCCAACCCCAGAAAACCGTTGGGTCTTCTGGATTGTTTTCAAGCTCAGCATATTTTTGAGCGTTGCTATACCAATTATCGAAATCTTCTTGGTTATAAGTTGTAAGAAAAGCTTGCATTTTATAATGGTGAGTTCCACACATTTCAGCGCAAGCAATTTCCCAGTTTCCTGCTTTCATAAACTTTGTCCACATCCAAGTTATTTTTCCTGGTAGGGCATCTACCTTTCTTTTTGCATTAGGAACGTAAAAAGCGTGGATCACATCTTTAGAAGTTATTTGAAAATAAACTTTTTTGTTAATCGGAACACGAAGATCATTTAGAGTAACAACGTCATCCGCTGTATTGAAAATATTGTCTTTACCGGCGTATCTAAACTTCCACATCCATTGTTGTCCAAGAACTTCAACTCTTAAAACATCTTCTTTTTTTGGATCTGGTGGATTATTAAAAACCTTAGTGTAATCCTCATTTGAGATCCTAGTGATGTTCATGTCTATACCTAAAAAGACGGCCAAACAACATGCGGCTACAAAAAGGATATGAGCTTTCTTATCTCCATAAGTATAGTAAGCCTTTTTATGTCTTTTAGCACTATAGAGATAGGAGAAGACGACTATTCCTAAAATAACCAAAGTCATAAAAAAGACATTGGCCCCAGTAACATAATTAAAGAGCCAAGTAATTAAATGACCATTTTCAGAAATGTCTTCTGGGGGAGCAATCATCTCCCAAAAAGAAAGATCTTTTTTGGCCGCAGCAAATGCGGGTAAAGTAATAAGGAAAAAAACTAACTTATAAATTAGGGTTCTCACCATTTTGAATGCCCTTTCCTGATATAAAATTTAAAATTTAAATTACCTAATTATATTTCTAATCATCTGAATTTACTATTTAAAAAACATTAAAGCAGCAAACAGCAGGGGCAGATATATAATTGAGCCAATAAAATAATTTCTGGCCCACTTTTTGGCCAAGAAAAAATTGTTTCTTTTTAAAAGACCTAGCGCTGCATAACCTGAGAATATGACGCCAAGAAAAACAGCAGTTCTCGTATATGGAACACTTGCCACGGAGATATACCATGGAAGAAGAGTCGCAAGAACTAAAACTATAGTCATTATGAAAATGAGAACTTCAGTTGATAAAGAAGTTTTTAGATTTGGATAAACCTTAATGTTCGCACTGCGATAATCATCAGCATGATAGATTGAAATGGCCAGGAAATGAGGAAGTTGCCATAAAAAGAGTATGGCAAAGAGTATATAGGCCATTGGCGCCACTTCTCCACCTACTGAAGTCCAGCCCATAACAGGAGGAATAGCACCTGGGATAGCACCTACATAAACGGCCTTTTCCGACTTTTGCTTAAGCGGTGTATAAACAAAAAGATAGAGCAACGCAGCTAATAAGGCTAAAAAGGCCGTCATAAAATTAATTTTTGCGGCCAGCAATGGTATTGAAACACCTAATAGAACAAGTCCAAATATCAAAGCAGTCTTTGGAGTTATACGTCCACTTGGAAGCGCTCTCATTTTAGTTCGATCCATGAGCTTATCTACATCTTTTTCAATATAACAATTCAGCGCACAAGAACCAGCTACAACAAAGAAGATAAGGACCAAAGCATTGATGGCCTTAAAAAAGTCAATGTGACCTGGGTGGATCATCATTCCAACAAAACAAGATACAAGAACTAATAAACTTAAATTAGGCTTTGTTAATTCAAAGAGGTCTGTCAGAAGGTTATTAAGTCCATTGGGAAAAAGTCTTCTTTCACTGTCCCTTAGAATAAGCTCCATTTTAAAAAGTAGGCCTAAACCTAAGGCCGCAAAACCTAGATGAAGAGTAGTAGGAAATGGTCTTATATTAGTACCAACTGTTATTATCCCTAATCCTATTTGGACAAGAACAACAATAATATAAAGAACCGAGTATAATCTTTTTGAACTACCCTTTAAAAATTTAAATACTTGCACGCTCGTAAATATAGTAAAGAGCCCTACTACTACGGCCAAAATTCTATGAGTCATATGTACCCTAGCTGGGATCTCAGTTGGCCAGAAGGTCTGCCCTCTCATTAAATCTAAACACCAAATAGCATTATCATATGACAGCCCACAAGAAGCTCCCGCTCCAGAATGCCGCATAAAGGCACCAAGAATCATCTGAAAATAAAACAAACCTAAACTAATGAGAACAAATGATCTTAGATAGATTGGATAACTCGACTGTTTACTTTTATGTACTTCAGCTTCTCCGTTATAGTGGTGAAGATAAATTAAGGTGAGAAAGAAGACCATTGAAAGGCCTAAATGTGTCGTAGAAACAATCGTTGGTAATTTATAAATAACAGTAATACCCCCTAAGATTCCCTGGACGATCACAAAAAGGAGGGCCAAAGGTGAGTATGTATAGACTATGTTCTTAGTACTTTTTAACTTTCTTGAAAAAACCACCATTAAAATAGTAAGAAAACCAACAAAGCTAGCAAGGAGTCTATGGCTATGCTCTATTAGTATTCCACCTTCCATTTTAGGAAAAAATTGACCATAGCAAAGCGGCCAGTCAGGGCATGCGAGGGAAGATTCTGTATTGTGAACATATCCCCCTAAAAGGAGTAAGCAGAACGTGGCCAATAAGGCCATTGAAACTATGACACGGTATAACATATCAAACCTAATCTTGTTAATCAGCTCTAATTAACCTAAAAGGAATAACTTAACAAATGATTCAGTCACAAAATATGCTGAGTCATCTAAAAAGGTTCGACAAAAATGGAAGCAGGGCAAAAACCAGTTTATTATTCTCAATATTTGATGCTTGAAAAACTTCTAGATACCCAATATCCCAAAAGTAGAGAGTATGGAAAAGAGAGCCATGATGAAACTCTATTTATTATTGTCCACCAAGCTTATGAATTATGGTTTAAACAAATTCTTCATGAGCTCAACTTTATTTTAGATATCTTTAAAAATGGAAATGTCCAAGAAAGTGATATTTCAAAATGTGTTCAAAAAGCTGACCGCATAATTAAAATTCAAAAAATTCTTATTCCGCAATTTGAAGTTCTCGAAACAATGACTCCAATGGACTTTCTTGAATTTAGAGATTTACTTATCCCGGCCTCCGGTTTTCAAAGTATGCAGTTTCGTGAAATTGAAATAAAAATGGGAATTGCCTCATCAAAAGGACATGTTCTTAATAAAAAGTTTTTTCTTGGCAGGTTTAATGAAGACGAAAGAAAAAAACTTGAAGAGCTTACCAACCAAAAAAACCTATTTGAGCTCATTCATGAATGGCTTGAAAGAATGCCTTTTACTGAATCGCCCGATTTTGATTTTTGGTCTTCTTATAAAGTAGCTGTTGAAAAAATGCTTGATTCTGATAAAGAGATTATCGCCAGCAATGCATCTCTTATGGAAGAAGAGAAACAAGAGCAAATTAAATTTTTAGATATTACGAGAGAAACTTTTAATTCTTTACTCGATCGTGATTCACATGATCAGCTCATGAAAGAAGGTAAGAGAAAGTTTTCACAAAAGGCAACTCTAAATGCTCTTTTTATACTCTTATATCGAAATGAACCTTTACTGACTCAGCCACATTCACTTCTTAAAAGCTTTATTGATATTGATACCAACTTCACTGAATGGAGGCATAGGCATGCTCTTTTGGCCCATCGAATGTTAGGTACCAAGATTGGTACAGGTGGAACCTCAGGTCATGAGTATCTTCGAAAAGCTGCTATTAATAACCAGATATACTTTGAACTATTTGATCTCTCTACTTTTCTGATACCAACACATTTACTTCCTCCTTTACCGGAGAAACTTAGAGGTAAGCTAGGTTTTAATTTTAAGAATTAATTCCTTTCTCTTTATAAAGAGGGACTAACTTAGACTCTATTAATTCACTGGCCTTTTTAAGGTCAAGCTCTTTAATGGTATCGATACCCATAACCAGCTCATTAAGTATGCTCTCTTGAACTTTACCAACTTCTTTGGCCACATGATATGGAGTAAGACTATGTACGACCATTGAATAACGAGAAATATAGTTTTTAGAGAACTCGCTACCTAAAATTCTCTCTGCTTCTTTTTTAAGTAGAAATTTAGGATCAGCAGTTTTATCAGACATTTCCATATAGTTTTCAATTGCCATATCTGCAATTGCATCACCATTTTTTTTCTGCGCTAAATAAAATTCCTGAAAAATATGATCCCAATCATTATGGTGATCTATTAAATTCCCAAGAATGAAACAGTCACTAAAACCAGAATTCATTCCCTGTCCAAAAAATGGAACAATACCATGAGCAGCATCACCTAATAAAAGAGCAACATCTTTATAAACCCAAGGAAAACATCTTACTGTAGCAAGGTTTCCTGTTGTGTTTCTAAAAAAATCATCTCGATATTCTGGCATCAAAGCAATTGAATCTTTGAAGTCTTTCTCAAAGAGTTCTTTGACATCATCTTTTGTTTTAATATTTTTAAAACAAGGATCACCTTCATTCTGGAGATAAAGAGTCATTGTAAAAGAACCATCGACATTAGGTAAGGCCATGAGAAAATATTTGCCTCGAGGCCAAATATGAAGAGCATTTTTTTCTATTTTATATTTTCCACTTTCATCGGCCGGTAAATATAGTTCTTTATATGAAACACCTAGGTCTTCTAGATTATCTTTAAACTGAATATCCTTCTTATCCAGGAAACTCATCAGCTCTTTTCTAACTCGACTATTTGAACCATCAGCACCAAATATTTGCTTAAACTCAACCTGCTCTTCATTATTAAAAAAGGCTACTCTATTTTCAAAATCAACTTTATCTAAGCTTCTATTAAAAAAGATTTTAACCCCTTCTTTCTCTGCTTGATTAAGAAGAAGTTCGTTGAGACCTTTTCTTGAGATAGAGTAATTCAACTCACTATCATCAGCACTATAGCTCTGATAATGTGTTTTACCTTCTCGGTCATGCATCATTCTTCCACTAACTGGTACCGTTAGTTTTTTTACATCCTTCCACAAGTCCAACTCTTTAACAGCTTGAATTCCTTTTTCTGTGATAATAAGGTTAATGGAACGACCTTCTTCACCTTTTAGTTTTCTAAGATCATCCCTTCTTTCAAAAAGGGCAACTTCGTAACCTCTTCTTCTAAGATAAATAGAAAAAAGAGAGCCCACTAAGCCTGCACCAATGATCACTAAATTATTTTTTTTCAAGAATGCTCCCGAATAATTTCGACTAGATTAAATACATCTTCATAACTTGTATAAAGAGGGGCCGGTGTCATTCGTAAAATATCTGGCTCTCTAAAATCGCAAAGGACTTGCTTATGTTCAAAAGCTTCTAATAAGTTTTTAGGATCTTTCTTAAATTTTAAACAAAGCATTGATCCTCGTGACTCTGGAGTGACAATATCAACTGAATCAGAGCAATGATGTTTGATAAGATTTTCAAAATAACCTGTTATCTTATCACCTTTTTCTCTAATGTTTTTCATTCCAGCTTCATCAAAAATATCTAATGAGGCCTTCAAAGATGCCATTTGAAAAATGGGAGGGTTACTTAATTGCCATGACTCAACGCTTGCTATTGGTTGGAAACTTCTTTCCATAAGAAATCTTCGCGATTTATCATGGCCCCACCATCCTTCTAATCTTTTAATGTCTTTATCATGATGATGTTTTTCATGAACGAAACAACCTGCTATTCCGCCAGGTCCTGCATTAAGATATTTATAAGAACACCAAACAGCAAAATCCACATTATCTTTATGAAGATCAAGAAGAAGATTACCTGCTCCATGAGCAAGGTTAAACCCAACTAAAATCCCGTATTGGTGGGCCTTTTCAGTGATTTTTTTAAAATCAAATTTTTGACCTGAAAGATAGTTACAATTACCTAGCATCACCAATGCCAAGCTATCCTTGTTTTGTTCTATTGTTTCTAGAATGTCATTTTCTGAGGCAATATAATCTTTTTCAGGAAATTCAATAATAGCATCTTTAGGGTCAAACCCATGAAGCTTCGCTTGAGAGTCAACCGCATATTGATCAGAAGGAAAAGCATGAGGCTCTATAAGAATCTTGTAGCGTTCTTTAGTTGGGCGATAAAAGGATACCATCATCAGGTGTAAATTCACTGTTAATGAATTCATCACAACAACTTCGTTTGGTTTTGCTCCAACAACTCTTGCCATCTTTTCAGTAAGGATCTCATGATATGGCATCCATGGGTTAGGACCTTTAAAGTGTCCTTCAACACCATATTGCTTCCAGCTCTCACATTCAGTCTGAATATAATCCGGAGTATTTTTTGGCATTAACCCTAACGAATGTCCTGCAAAGTAGAGTTTATTTGATTTATTATCTTCGGAAGGTAATAAACAAAACTCATTTTTAAATTTTGCTAATGGATCATTAGCATCAAGCTCTTTTGCTTCTTCTAAATTAAACACGGATTATTCCTATTAAGGGGCCACGACTAAATCGACATGCCCTAATAAATCAACCTCTAGATCAATATGCATTCCAGGACTAAGTGCCAATGCACTCGTAGCTGCCCCGGCCAAGACGATTGAATCTTTCGGTAAATTTTTATTTCTTTCTGCTAATAAATGAACAAGTTGAACGACAGAATCAAGTGGATTTCCTGATATATCCCCCGATATTCCTTTTTCAGAATCTTTACCATCAACTCTTAAAACCATTTTTAGATTCTCTAAGTCTAAGTCTTGAGGAGGCATCAAGTTTTTACCTAAGATAAAATGGGAAGATGAAGAATTATCTGCAACAACATCTTCAAGAGAAAAGTATTTAAATTGATCATACCTAGAATCTAATATCTCTAGTGCTGCTCCAACCCATGAAATTGATTCAATAACTTCATTTCTCGTTACTTGCCCTTGTAGATCTCTGGAAATTTTAAAGAAAATTTCTGGCTCAATTTTTGGATGAATTGAAGTTGCCATGGAAAAGATGCCTTTATCAGCTATTTCCATTTTATCAGTCAAAACGCCATAACAAGGTTCCTTGAGATTCATCTGCTCTCTTTTTGCCTTGGATGTTAGGCCCATCTTATAGCCTATGACTGTTTCTCCTGACTCTTCTCTTATCATTATTCCCTCTTCCTGAATTGAATAGGCACTTGATATTTTGAAGTCTTCAATATTTTTACTATACTGACCAACAGGAGTATGTCCTATACGGGCCTGATGTAGTTCTGTAGCTATTTGAGTAATTTGTTCTTTTTGCAAAAATTCTCCTTTTGAGGAATGCATGATATGGTCTTTGGTGTTATTTTTCAACTTACACAAAGCATAAAAATATGAAGTTAATAGACATTTCTCCCCTTATTTCCTCAAATACGGCCGTTTTCCCCGGTGATACCCCTTTCCAGCGAGCAAAATCCATGGATTTTGTAAGTGGGCATCACCTAGAGCTCTCCTCTATAACGACAACAGTTCATATTGGAGCTCATGCTGACGCACCTTCTCATTATGACTCTAAAGGTGAGTCCATTGAGCACAGAGACCTGAACCTCTATTACGGAAAATGCCAGGTCATTGAAGTAAGTATTGGGCCAGGTGAAAGAATTTTTCCTGAACACATAAAAGACAAAAGTATTAAATCCCCAAGAGTATTATTTAAAACAAACTCATTCCCGGACCCTAATAAATGGAACGATGATTTTAATTCTCTTTCCCCTGAGCTTGTAGACTTTCTTGCGCAACAAAAGGTTATTTTAGTAGGAATTGATACTCCTTCTGTTGATCCTGCTGCAGCAAAAGAGCTCACTTCCCATCAGGCCATCTACAAAAACGATATGGCCATACTAGAGGGAATTTTCCTTGAAAAAGTTAAAGAAGGCATATACACCCTAATAGCATTTCCGCTTCGTATTAAAAACTCTGACGCCTCTCCTGTGAGGGCAGTACTCTGTGAGGAAAATTAAGTGCAAAAAATACAAAACTTTATTGATGGAAAATTTTGTGACCCAGTAAAAAATCAATATGTGGACAATATCAACCCTGCTTTAGGAACACCCTACTCACTAGTAGGTTTCTCTACAAAAGAAGATGTGGAACTTGCTGTTAAAAGTGCAAAAAAAAGTTTTATTGATTGGAAAAAAACTTCCATCAAAGAAAGAGTCCACTATCTCAAATTAATTTCTAATCTTATCAACAAAAACCTAGATGAATTCGCCAAGGCTGAAACAATAGATAATGGTAAGCCTCTTAAACTCTCAACAAATGTTGATATACCCAGGGCCGTAGAAAATTTTGAATTCTACTCACAATGCCTTTCTCAATTTGGTGAAAAAGCCTATCAAAGTGACGCTTCTACCTTTAATACAACCTATCACTCTCCTTTGGGAGTCGTAGGTCTAATATCTCCATGGAACCTGCCCCTTTATCTTCTTACATGGAAAGTTGCCCCGGCACTTGCTATGGGTAATACAATTGTTGCCAAACCCAGTGAAGTTACCCCTATGACGGCCTATCTTCTTTGTGAAATTATAAAAGAAGCAGGTATCCCTGATGGTGTTTTTAATATGATTCATGGCCATGGGGCAGAAGTAGGACAACCTCTTTGCTCTCACCCTGATGTTGCCGCAATCTCTTTTACAGGCTCAACGGTAACTGGAAAGTCTATTGCTCAGACTTGTGCCACATCCTTTAAAAAAGTTAGTTTAGAAATGGGAGGGAAAAACCCTAATATCATTTTTGCAGATTGTGATTATGAAAAGGCCCTTAAAACCACTGTCCACTCAAGCTTTGCTAACCAAGGACAAATTTGTCTTTGTGGCTCTAGAGTTTTTATTGAAGAAGAAATCTATGAAAAGTTTAGAGATGACCTTGTCAAAATGGCCCAAGCCCTAAAAGTTGGTGACCCAATGGCAAGTGATACGAAGTGTGGTGCCCTTGTTAGTTTAAGACAATTCGAAAAAGTCTTAACTTATATTGAATTAGCAAAACAAGAAGGCGGCAAAATATTATGTGGAGGAGAGGCCATTATACCAGATGATAATCACAAAAAAGGATTTTTCATCGGGCCAACTATAATAGAAAACCTCGATCCTTATTGCCGAGTTAACCAAGAAGAAATCTTTGGCCCTGTTATTACGTTAACTCCATTTAAAAAAGAAGAAGAAGTGCTGGAATGGGCAAACTCTACTGAATATGGTCTTTCTGCAACGATTTGGACAAATGATCTTAAAAGAGCAAATTCTTTTTCCAGAGAAATACAATCTGGTCTCATATGGGTTAACACTTGGCTCAACAGAGACTTAAGAACTCCTTTTGGAGGAGTGAAAAGCTCTGGTCTTGGAAGAGAAGGCGGTGAGTATGCGCTTAACTTTTTCAGCGAAACTAAAAATATATGTATGCAATACTAAGGAACAGATATGAGTGACGAAAAAAATTCTAATAAAGCGCCTGAGCCAGTCGGTCTTTACCCTCATGCTAGAAAGGTTGGAAATCTTCTTTTTCTTTCAGGGGTCGGCCCAAGAAAAAAAGGGACCAAAGAAATACCTGGTGTTGTTCTTGATAACCAAGGGAATATTGAGAGTTATGATATTGAGGCCCAATGCCACTCTGTTTTTGAAAATGTAAGGCTCATTCTAGAGGATTCAGGATCTTCTTGGGATCAATTAGTTGATGTAACGGTCTTTTTAACAAATATGAAAGATGACTTTAAAATCTATAATAAAATTTATGCTGATTATTTTAAAGACTGCCGTCCTTGTAGAACTACTGTTGAAATAAACTCACTTCCCACACCGATAGCAATTGAGCTTAAGTGTATCGCTACAATTTAAAAGGACTTTATTATGGGCACAATGAATACAATAAATTTTAAAAAATGGATTGATGAGCATAGAGATCTATTAAAGCCTCCTGTCGCAAATAAGGTCGTTTGGACTGATAGTGAGTTTATTGTCATGGTAGTGGGAGGCCCTAATCAAAGAACTGACTACCATATCAATGAAGGTGAAGAGTTCTTCTATCAAGTTGAAGGAGACATGCTCCTTAAATGCGTTAATAAAAATGGAGAATTTGAAGATATTCCTATAAAGGAAGGAGAGATCTTTTTACTCCCTCCAAATACACCTCACTCCCCTCAACGCTTTGAAAATACTATTGGTCTCGTTATTGAAAGAAAAAGAAGGGCCGAGGAAAAAGATGGTCTGAGATGGTATTGTCAAAATTGCGGTAACAAACTTTATGAAGAGTTCTTCCATCTCAATAATATTGAAGTAGATCTCCCTCCTGTTTTTGAACGCTATTACTCTAGTGAAGACAATAGAACATGTAACCAATGTGGAGAACTAAACGACAAATGAAAATAGATATACATACACATATTCTCCCTCCTAATATCCCCAATTTTAAAGGCCAATTTGGATATGGTGGGTTTATTCAACTCGAACATGATCATAGCCGGTGTTGTGCCACAATGATTAAAGACGATGGTACTCGATTTAGAGAAGTTCAAAGTAATTGCTTTGACCATGAACCAAGATTAAAGGAAATGGATGAAACAGGTGTTAAAATCCAAGTTTTATCTACAGTTCCCGTTATGTTTAGTTACTGGGCCAAAGATCAAGATGGGCTTACCATTTCTAAATACCTTAACGATCATATCGCCGAAACCGTTCAAAAGGCGCCCGATCGTTTTATGGGCCTTGGTACAGTTCCACTTCAAAACCCCGATTTTGCTATAGAAGAGCTTCATCGTTGCATGAAAGAGCTTAACCTTAAAGGTGTGCAGATTGGCTCAAATATAAATAACGTTAACTTAGGTGACTCACGTTTTCTTCCCTTTTTTAAAGAGGCCGAAAAACTTGGGGCATCTATTTTTGTTCACCCATGGCAAATGATGGGACAAGAACATATGCCAGAGTATTGGATGCCATGGCTTGTAGGAATGCCTGCCGAAACTTCAAGGGCCATTTGTTCACTTATTTTTTCGGGCACAATGCAAAAGTGTCCTCAACTTAAAATTGCCTTTGCCCATGGTGGAGGCTCTTTTCCTATTACTGTTGGAAGAATAGAGCACGGGTATAATGTTAGACCAGATCTTTGCGCCAAAGATAATAAAATCAATCCGAGAGATTACCTTGGTCGATTTTGGATTGACGGACTTGTACACGATCCAAATGCACTTCACTATATAATAGATCTTCTAGGTGAGGATAAAATTTGTATGGGCTCTGACTACCCTTTTCCTCTTGGAGAACATCACCCTGGTAAGCTTATTGAAACAGTCATTGAAAATAAGGCCGTTAGAGAAAAACTTCTTTTTAAGAATGCTCTCCAGTGGCTAAATGTAAAGGATATCTAGTATGGAATTAGGACTACAAAATAAAAAAGCACTCGTTTTCGGATCTAGTATGGGTATAGGCAAAGCAATTGCTCAAAGTCTCATTAATGAAGGGGCAACTGTTTGTCTAAGTTCAAGAAATAAAGAGAATATTGATAAATGTGCCCAAGAGATTAAGGCGCAACACACTGTTGTCTGTGATCTTTCAAAACCTGGTGAAGCAAAAAAAGCAATTCAACAGGCCAAGGAACTTATGAGCGGCATCGACATTCTTGTTTTAAATACTGGTGGCCCCCAAAAAAATAATTTTATGGAAGTCACTCAAGAGCAATGGAAAACTGATTTTCAAAGTCTGTGGCTCTCATCTGTAGAGGCCATGCATGAAACCCTACCGGCCATGAAAGATAATAACTTTGGCCGTATTCTTTTTGTGACTTCTGTTGCGGCCAAGGAGCCAATGAGTGGTTTAACCACAAGTAATGGTCTGCGTGCTGGTCTTAACGGTCTTGTTAAATCAGTTTGTCATGAAGTAGCAAGCTATGGAATAACTCTCAATTTAATTCTTCCCGGATTTACGGATACAGAGAGATTAAGAAACTTAAATCTCTCTAGTGAAACAGTAAAACAACTTGTTCCTGCTGGAAGGCTTGGAAGGCCTGATGAAATTGGAAATCTTGCGGCCTTTTTATCGAGTGATCTTGCCGGCTATATCAACGGCCAGTCCATCGCAGTTGATGGGGGCTATCTCAAAGGTCACTAAATTGGAACAAGTTTTACTCAATAATGAGAGAGGGAAATGTATCTATTATCCCTCTTTTATTACTCAAGATTATACTGGTCAACTTATCAAGCAAGTTCATTGGGAACAAAATAATATAACAATATTTGGTAAAACTTGTCCTATACCTAGACTTAATGCTTGGTACTCAGATCAAAAAATAAATTATACTTATTCTGGTCACACTCTTAAGCATAATAATTGGTTTGCTTTGTTATTAAGATTAAAGAATCAAGTTGAAGATTTTTGTGATTATGAATTCAACTCTTGTCTTGTTAACTATTATAGGTGTGGCCATGATTATGTCTCTTGGCATAAAGATAATGAGTATGAACTAGGGCCAGATCCATTTATTGCAACCTTAAGCTTTGGACAAAGTAGAAAGTTTCAACTGCGCCAAGACAAAAAAACAATCATTAATAAAGATATTGAATCGGGCAGTCTATTAATTACATGTGATGGCCTTCATCATAATTATCATCATCAAATTGCCAAGAGTGCCCATCATTTAGGTCCAAGAGTCTCTCTTACATTTAGATATACTTACCCTAACTAGAGTCTAAGCATACCAAACATAAAGCATAAGATAGATAATTACTCCGGTTACAGAAACATAGAGCCACATGGGAAAAGTAATCTTTGCGATTTTTTTGTGTTTATCCCACTGCTTTTTAAAGGCGTGATAAAAGGTTTTGAATATAAAAGGCAACATCACCACCGCTAATACTATATGGGAGAATAAAATAGTAAGGTAGACGTTTTTAATCATTCCTAGTTCAGGGAATTTCTTTGATGGAACATGGTAGTGATAATAAAGATAAAAGCCTAAAAAAAGAGCGGAAAAGCCTAAGGCCATCATCATTAGTTTTTTATGTAACTCTTTATGGCCTAGCTTAATGGAGATAAACCCACTAAGTAGGCAAAGCGTTGCCAATGAATTAAAGGTCGCATTAATGGTAGGGATTTGCTGAACTTCTAGCACTTCTTAATTTGTACTCTATTAATATTTTTATTTTTAACAATTAATCTATAAATAAGCATATAAGGTATGTAACAAAGTAAAATAAATATACCTAAAATTATAACTGTATAAGTTTTGTCTTCTTTAGTTGAACCTGCACAAGCAGGGCAGGCCCAACTTAAACTTGGGCCTAGAAGAAAGTATATAAATACACTAAGTCTTAGAATCATAATAAATAGATAAAAGTGAAGACTAGAATCCAGACTAGGTCGACAAAGTGCCAAAAAAGCCCAGCTATTTCTAGTTGATTATAATTAGCATTATCAAAGCGCCCTTTTTTTGCGAGCCCGTACATAACTATAAGGTAAATAACACCTGTCAAAACGTGTAGACCGTGAAAACCGGTAATGGCAAAAAATGTTGATCCGAAGTGACTATAAACCTCACCATTATAGGTCCACGGGGCAAGCGTTAGGCCAAGATCAAGAATAAGATGTTGATATTCATAAACCTGAATACCTAGGAAGATAACTCCTCCGAAAATAGTCATTTTAAGCCATTTGAGCATTTTATTACGATCACCCATCTTACAAGCATCAATACTTAAAACCATCGAGACTGAGCTACAGATTAAGATAAATGTCATAAAGGCAGAAAGCTCAACACCACCTAGTGCCTCAACAGGGTCTGGCCATGGCTTTGCTCCTCTTAAAACAGCATAGGCAATAAGAAGACCTGAAAAGGACATTGCATCTGTTCCAAGAAAGAGCCACATACCAATCTTCCCAGGACTGGCCACTCCAAATTGTTTGTCATCGGGATGTTCAAGGTCTGTAATTGGGCCGTGGTGACTACTCATTTCCTGCTCCTAGAGGCTTAGCATATCTATCGTAACCGAAATCAATAATTAGTTTAGTGAGAGCATCAACTTGCTTTTGAACGTCTCCATCAAGTATTTCATCATCCTGTGCCTCTCCATCTTCAAAGAAGTTAGGCATTGGCGTATAAGGAATTATTGATTGAGGGTTTAACAACCATTCTTTAATCCAGGATGGTCTAAGTCTTGTTTTCGCGTAATGTAAGTTAGGAGCGGATGCTTCCTCTCTTGTAAATCCACCTGTATGACAAGTGACACAACCATAGCTTTCCCAAAGTTGTTTAGCTGCAGCTTTTTCACCTGGCTCCCAATTAACTCTATTAGGTACTTCCACAAAGGTGTGAACTTTATCGTAATTTTTAAAATAAGATACGATGAGGTTCTTCTCTTCTGTTGTTAGATTATAGCTTGGCATTCTGATATTAATCCAAGGTCTTATTGGCTTCACATTCCCTAAGAAATCATAAAACCAATCTGCTTGAACTCTATGACCTTGTGTTTTGAGATATGGAGGTCCCATATTAAGATCATCTTCATAAGCTGCAGTAATATATCCATACATATCATTAACTTTATGACAGCCGATACAATGTTTATTATGAATTACTTTAAAGCCCTCAGAAGCAAGCTTATCGTGTCCTTCAAGTCTTGCCATACCTTCTAAAGGTACAAATGTGTTCACAAGCCCTACTAGATACGTAGTTATTTCTTCAGCTTCTTGATCACTCATGTAGAAATTAGGCATTCTATTTAAGTCCTTAAATGGTTTATCTGTACCGATATCCCATCTTCTCGGATCTTTCATATGTGCATAAAACCATGCTTCTCTAGTGTGATCAATTTTTTGATGTCCAAAGCCTAATTGTGTGACTGGTTTGCTACCAACATTAGTTAACTCTGGTCCAATAGGTCCTCTGTTATCAAAACCATCTATATTATGGCAGCTATAACAACCGTATTTACCAATAGAGCGATGACCAAGCTCGAGTGTTTTTTCTCTTTCACTCATGTTGGCCAATTTTTTCTTTGCGACTTCTTCCGTATCAAAAGCGGTGAGATAGGTCAGAAGGATATCATCACGAGTATTACCATCCATTTTTTCAAATCTTAGGGCCTCAAATGTTTCATTTTTAAGACTTAAAAGATAAGCAGCGATATCATTAGCTTCTTTTTTAGAAAGTCTAAAAGATGGCATAATAGTATCTTCTTGATAGTGGCTTGGTTTAACTAACCAAGAGACTAGCCAATCTCCACTAACTTTAGAGCCTGTTCCTTTAAGATAAGGACCTCTAACTGCGCCAATCTGCTCTGACTTCTCTTCAAGGCCTTCAACTCCGTGACAGGCCATACAGCCAATTTCACTGATGAGTTCTTTACCTTTTTCTGCGTTTCCACCTCTATAACGTAGATTAGGATCATAGTTTTTAGATTTGGACCAAACGTATTCGGCCATTGCATTAACTTCTGCAATGTTTTTATTCATGAATTCAGGCTTAGAGTTATTCACCTGACCGAAATAACTTGGCATTCTTGCATGCTCACTAAATGATTTAGGACTCCAAACCCAGTTTTTGAAAAACTCTTTTGAAACTTTGGAGGCTACTTTTTCTAAAGACGGCCCTGGCTTAAGTTTATGTTCCCAACCTTCGATTTTATGACAGCCATAGCACCCGAATTTCTCCATGTGCTTTTTACCTTCATTAATTCTAGTTCCACCAACAACATACTCAACACCCTTATGACATTTAATACAAGATGCTTCAGAGTCCTTTAGTCTTAGCATTTTTTCAGGAATTTTATGTGGAGCATGCCAGTTATACTTTTTAACCCAAAGCTTCTTTTCTTCTTCATTATCAGGGGTATGCGCTGGAGCAGAAAAATCTAATGTTCTATGCCCTTCACCTCCGTGACAAGAAGTACATCCCCACTTTTTCATTGGGTGTGGACTTTTCATTCCTACCATTAAGTCTAGTTTTGGGTGAGTCTTAAAAGGATTCGGTTGATCTTCATAACCTTTTTGATCAATAAAAGTATGACATGTCATACATCTATCAACTTTAGGAACTTTTACAAAATATCTATCATCAGGAACTTGTGGAACTACTACTTGTTGAATCTTAAGAGTAGGATCCATAAAATCAACCATTGGGGAGTTTCTTAATAGCCAGACAGGGTTCTCAAAAGTTTTTGTCTTATTTAAAGCAAGGTTAAGAAGGTCCTTTGTACCAACCATTTTCTTAATTGCTTTCTTTGTATTAGTCACTTCCTTATTAAGAGCTTCTTTTTGCTTATTGAGAGTCTTTTCCTCTGACTGGTAAGTCTTCATTCTCTCTTTTGAGTCAGCAAACTTAGCTTTATAATCTCTAAGTTTCTTGAACAGTTTTTTGGCCTTAGAACCACCGTGCTCGTTAGCAAGCTCCCACTCAAAAGTATAAGCAGCAACAAAAGAGTTTAACTGACCATTGGTAATCGTTTCACCAGAAATAAGCTTTTTAACTTTTGATAGCTTTCCATCAATTTCTTGAATCTCTTTATTTTTGGACTCAACAGCCTTATTTGCTTTTTCCAAATCAGACTCAAGCTTAGCGAGCTTCTCTTGATCGATCGCTTTTTGCTCAGCATCCAACTTCTCTTGAAGTTTCTGACGCTTAATCTGCTGGGCCTTTATTTGAACACCTTTCCAAGGTCTTATGAAGTCATCAAGAAATACCCAAAAAGTTGTTAAAAGGAGGGCCAAAGATAAAAGAGCGAAAACCTTATTTAAGGTTTTCATGTTATAGGCCATACCTGGCTCTTTCTTATCAGTCATTTTACAAACCCTTGATAATCACATTTATAGGTTTAACTCAAATTCAGGCATCGCGATAATATATTTTAGATTGAATAGCCATCTCAATACCATCTTGATTGGTAGAGAAGCCATACCCAAAGCTAAAAAGACAAGGATGCAAAATCTGATATAACCAATTTTTTCAATTAAATTTTTACCGTGCTTTGTTTTTGCCCAAATAAAACCAGGAACAAATTGATAAACACCTACTAGGATAATCCCTAGAATCTCTCTGATTATAATGTTCCCAGGCATTGGCACATTAAGACCTTTAATCCAAAGGTATTCAGAAAGGTTAACGTTATATGCTGCTTCAACTTTATGAAAGTCCCAAAACTCGAACGGACCATAATAAGTCCAGTTTGGACCCCGTAAAAATGTTCCTACAATAATAAGGTAATACCAAAGTACCAACCATCCAAATAAGAATAGAGTGATGGCCATTGGTCTTTCTTTAAAAGTGTAATATCCGTTTCCTTTTGGATTTGTATCGATATAAGGAATCAGAATTAATCCAACGACAATTACTCCCGGAGCGACAACACCTGCCATCCAAGGGTCAAAGTAAACAAGCATTTCTTGGAGACCTAAAAAGTACCAAGGTGCTTTAGCTGGGTTTGGGGCCCAAGTAGGGTTAGCTGGCTCTTCTAGTGGTGCTTTAAATATAATGGCCCAAACAATTAAAAAGATTGTCCCAGCAATAATGACAAAGAGCTCAGTATAAACAAGGTTTGGCCAACACCAAACCTTTTCACGGTTTTCTGGAAGAGCTTCGACGGGACATTCACCAGCCTCTAATCTTTCGTCATTAATTCTTGCCTTATAGAGACAAAACCATGTGGACCAGAGAACAAATAAGTTTAGAATTGAAATAGGCACGTTATCAGGCCAGAGAATAATTGCTAAAAAGTTAGGATCCGTTAAACCCCAAGCAAAAGCTGCTAGACCTAGTATAGAAAACCATACAGCAAACTTTTTTGTCCCTATTACCCTATAGTATTTCAACATCAAAAAGAAGCCGATAGTAAATGCCGGAAACGAAATAATAGGCTGCATGAGATAATTTATTATTTCTTTCATATCTATTCCTTAAAATCCTTTTTAATTAAAGAGGAGCAGAAATCCCGCCATCTTTTCTAATTCTCCAGAAGTGAATCGCAATTAAAACGGAAACAACAACTGGAATAAAAACACAGTGTAAAATATAAAATCTAAGAAGAGCTGGTTCACCAACGAATCTTCCCGCTAAAAGCTGAAACCTTACATCGTTTTTATCTGAGACCATAACAAAGTCTCCAATTTGGGCCAGCATTGCTCCTGGACCACCGTGACCTACAAAAGGTGTCGCTTTTGCCATGTTAGAACCAACGGTAATGGCCCAAATGGCTAACTGATCCCAAGGCAGAAGATATCCTGTAAAAGATAAAAGAAGAGTAAGAACTAGAAGAATAACTCCTATACCCCAGTTAAATTCTCTAGGTGGTTTATACGAACCTGTCATAAAAACACGGAACATATGAAGCCAAACAGTAATAACCATTAAGTGAGCACCCCATCGATGGATTTCTCTCATGATCCCTAATGGCACATGCTCTCTAAGAGCTATAATATCATTGAAAGCATATTCTGCAGTCGGCCGGTAATAAAACATTAGAAGGATACCAGTAACTGTTAGGGCCAAGAATACAAAAAAGGATAGCCCACCCATACACCATGTATAACCAAGCTGGACACCTGACTTTTTGAGTTTAATTGGATGAAGGTGAAGGAATACGTTTCCTGCTACAACTGCGGCCCTGTTTCGTGCATTATTTGGAGGTCCATGACGAAAGATGGATTTCCAGACTTGAGTTTCTCTAACTTTTTGGGCAAAACCCTCTATCCCGTTTCTTATCATATGCTTCTTACCTTAATAAAAACTAAACTTATTAGACTGAGATGTAGGCATCAGGATGATCCCACTGTCCTTTTTCATATCTAAATATTTTTGTCTTATCTACTTTTATAGCTCCTTCAGGAGTTATAGATACTTTATAACGCTCAAGTGGCCTAGGCGCAGGTCCTTCAAAGTTAATCCCATTAGGGTAGTATCCTGATCCGTGACAAGGACACTTAAATTTTCTTTCAGCTGGAAGCCAACTTGGAATACAACCTAAGTGAGTACAAATATTAGATAAAGCAACTAACTTCCCATCGGATTTAAATATCCATACACCAAAACCGTTTTTCCATCTCTCATCAACACCGTCTTCGTAATCTTCAGGGCGTCCTGCGAGAAAATCCATTTCTGGTTCAAAGTTGACATTAGGATAAGTAAAGCGGAAAGCAAGGCCTGCAAGACCTGCAACTGCTGCTGCAAAAGCAGCCCACCCTACTGCGAGGTAACTAAAAAATTCTCTTCTATTCAGACTTTTCTTAATTTCATCAGCCATGGGAATTTAACCCTTATTAATGATTGTTTTCTTAACTCAAGTTAAGAAACGTATTTACTTAATGTAATTTGCGTTCAATTATCTTTTTAAATTATCAATTATTCAATAGAATTAACAGTTCTTTTGCCTTTGTCCTAACTTTTAAATTCTTTTCACTTTCTACTAAACTGGTAATTGTTTGTCTTACTGCGTCCCATTTATTCTTCTTTACGGCCCTTATAATATTCATTTTCAGGTTTTCTACCTGAGAAAGAGTAAATTTCTCATTCGGCTTTGGCTCTGAGTCAAGAAGAAGAATCTCATTCACCACAGAAAGAGCATCCGTTGATTTGTACTTAACCAAAGCAGTTGCTGCTGCATACCTTATACTAGCCTCTGGGCTATTGAGCTTTGGCGTAATCAAATCTTGGGCCTTAGGTGCGTTATGTTTTGCAAGAGTTAATATCGCAGCGTGCTGAATCCCAACATCTTCCACACTTAAGCTTGGATATAACAGATTCCAATCAAAATTTTCCAAAGTTTGCATGTTTCCAAGTGAAGTTATGGCATGAAATTTTACATTTGAGTCAGTATCACTTAGACCCTTTTTTATTAAAGGCAGCCCTTTGTCGCTTTTTAATGCGCCAGCGGCCACCACAATAAAATTCCTCGTTCTAGGGTCAGTTGCATTATTATAAAGCTGATCCATCTCATCAACTAACCAACCTAAATCTTCTTCAGGGATATTGGATGAAGCGATTTGCTTAGAGAGCTCAAAGGCCGCAACCCATCTGTTTCCAAAAGTCTTAGAATGCATTTCTCTGATTAAATCACGATAACTTCTATCAGTTGAAAGCATCTTTGTTACGCCAAAGACAATAAGAGAGCCGACTAGAATAATCGCCACTGGGACAACCATACTAGATATAAGGGGGTTTTCTAAGAGTTTCTTTTCTTTAGTCATACAGCCTGGATTTTAGATGTCTTAAAAGTGGGCAAAAACTAGCAAATATGATTTTTAATGACAAATAAATATCATCTAAACTCTTACCTATTAAACAAAAACTATCTAACGCACTAAACAAATACTTTTGTTTGCGCGGTGTTAATTACGGTATATAATTACAATTACCTTAATTATTAACAAAAGGAAGTAATGCACTTAACTAAATTGCTGCTAACTATAATTATTTTTACATTCTCAACAAGGCTTTACGCTACAGATATATGGCTTCCACTAACCTTAAGTATACCTGATATAGAAACTATAGCTCAAAATATACCTATTCCATACACTAGATCCAGTGGAGAGGCGTGGGGTAATGACTATCAGCCAGGCTTTGTACCAGGGGTAAGTGTAGGCTTTAATCAACTAAAAAGAGTTTACGCCATAGAAGATCAAAAGGATACTGGTCAAAATTTTAAAGATCTTAAAAAACTTTCAGGCTCAGAGATTTTTTTACACCCCAATAATCCAAAGGGGTACCGAGTTATTTTTCAAAATAATAAATCCTTATCATTAGCTGGTGGAGCTAGTGCAGGTCCAGGCGGTTTTCTTTGTTTAAAAGCTGGTATAAAACTAGGTTTTTCTTATAGCAAAAGTTTTACTTTTGAAAAAACTGTCAAAACATTTAAAGAAGCAAATCAAGTTGGCAGTATAATTAATCCATCAATACCATTGGACCCAGAAAGTATTAATAAAACTTTAAACGTTGGTGATGAAGTTAATTACAAAATGGAAGGTGGTTTATTTGTAGAATTATTTGCCTCCGCTGGAATAATTCTCAAAGCTGGTCTTTCAGCTTCTATAAAATCAAATTGGGGAGTAAACTTAAGAAGACTACCAAATCATCACACAAATAAAGACAAAGCCCCTTTTATGAGTCTTACATACACGCGCGGTAAAGGTAAGGATATTGGAGTTAAATTAAGTAACTTAATCGCATCTATAGAAATGAGTAAGGTTTGGGAGTCAACAAAGTCTATACAATTATACTTTGATTTAGGAAATGAGAAAACTCTATCTGAGGGTGAAAAGACTATCATTTTGACTAAGGGTGATCCCCGACTAAAGAAAGTACTTAAAGACAAAAGTCTTAAAGGGTTTCTTAAAGAAAATAATTCTAAAATCCTTAAAGATAATTCAGGGTCATATTCCATAGACCTAGCTGGAATGAATTCACAAAAAGCATATCAACTGGCATTGCAAGGAGACTTATCGGCGGCAATGCTTATTGCAGACAATAATATGACCTATGGAGTAAAAGTTGTTAATAAACAAACCTCTTTAAAAAGGGCTACAAGAAAGAACGTTAGTTTTATCATTCCCATTATATATTCAAATATATTAAATAAAGAGCGTTCATTTGTTTTTAATGATATGACTAGAGTTTCCGATAATGTCGATATTTACACACACTCAGGAATTATTAGTAAAACCAATTTATCTTCAGGACTTTTATCAGACGATATCCTTAGAACTAAGCTTTTCACCACTGTCGTTTCTTTAGAGGATGATATTCTTAAAAATGAAATCCCAAACCCTAAAATAAGCGCGCAAATGCTTTTTTCAAATGTTAGAAACGATGCCAAGCCTAAGAATGTAATTATAGATCTCGAGAGGTTAAAAGACTTGTTTGGATACAAAAAAGTTATTGACCCTATTATAGAAAAAGTAAAGGAGGTTTCAAGTCGCACAAATTTTAAGGTAAAAACATTTAAAGTTCAAATGGACATTGTATTTTCAGAGTTGGCCCTAGAAAATATTGTTGATATCCTAATCGATCCAGATCAAGACTTTATAGAAGAGTCCCATAATTACATTGATGGTTTCGTAAACAAATACAAATCCATTGATTACGAAACAGGAGATTTCTTTAACCCTGATGAAAAAACCAATAAACTAAAATATACTAGTGTAGCAAAAAAAGTTGTTTGTAACAATTTAGTCGCTCCAACATTAAATTTATGTGTAAAAAGACTTAAACAAAAAATAAAAAGTATTGTTTCTGATGCTATTAGGTTGGCAAAGAAGCTGGATAGTGAAAGGACAAAAAGAAAAAGTATTACAAATTTAAAAACTTCAGAAAAAGTCGTCAACTTTAAAGATAACGATGCTTACTCAAAATTTGTTAGTCGATCTACAAAACTTGGTTATCTCTTAGGGGATAATCGATTTATATTTAAAACACTTTTAAGAAGGCTAAAATATTCGTGTTCAGGTATTAGATATAAACGCCTTTTGGATAGCAAAAACCCTAATATTAATACCATATGTCCCGAAAAAACTATCGTCGTAAATAATAAAGAAATAAAAATACCCTTTATTGTAAAAATAACACTTGTATCTAGTCAATTGCCCGAGACTAAACAGATTTTATACGGAAAAGAATTTATTCAATAATATGTAGTAAAAGTTTTTAGATGTATAATTAGTATCGCTGAGAGAGGTTTCTATGAAAATTCTTTATTTATTAGTTCTGATTTTTACTTATAACACTACAGTTATGGCCGCAGGGATTTGGCTTCCTGCAACTGTTGCAATCAAATTTCCTGGTCTAGATATCGCCCAAGATATTCCATTGCCTGTTGATGGTAAACCTGGTGCCGCAGTAGGAGACAAATTTGGCGCTGGTTTTTTTCCTGTTATCGGTGGAGAAGTCGGTTTTGTAAGAAGAATCTATGCTGAAGAACCCCTCAATGAAAAAAGAGATACCCTTGACTCAATCCAAGGTTTAAATGGAGGGGAGATTTTTCTAAACTCAAATAATCCGCAAGGATATCGAGTGCATTACAGTAACAATAAGTCTATATCACTTGCTGGGGGAGCTAAGATTGGCCCAGGAGGTTTTTTATTTCTTAATGCTTCTCTTAAAATAGGTGCAAACTTTTCAAACAAGTTTTTATATAACAAGCATGTGAATTCAATCAGAGAAGCAAAGAATATAGGGTCTCTTATAAACCCTGAAATTCCTCTTGATCTTGAAAGTCTAAACAAAGTTCTTTCTCAAGGTGATAGTCTTTCTTATATTAAATCTGGTGACATATTCATAAACTTTTCAGCTGGTGCTGGATGGCTAGCAAATGCAGGAGTTGCTGGCTCCGTTGCTTCGGATTGGAATGTTACTATAGGACGCCCTAAAAATATTTCTAATGGAATGGTTCAGGTTTCATATAAAAAAGGAAAGGCGCGTAAGTTTAGCCTAAATATTGGTAACCTTATATCTGGTTTTGATATTTCTTGGCTTAAGGAAAAATCTCGTCAAATAACTTTCCTATTCGATCTTAATAATAAAAAAGAAGTTCCTGAAAATTATAAAAAATTAATAATCACAAAATTTGACAATAGAATTAAAGATTTAATTCTAAAAAATAAGCTTAAAAAACTTGCTAAGCAAACAGATCACCCGAAACTAATCGAAAAAGATGATAGTTACGAAATAGACTTAAAAGGTATGACAACACGTTTAGCTTACGAGTTAGCAGTAAAAGGTGACCTCTCGATTGCTGACCTTCTCTCTCAAGACAAAAGCTTTGGTATTACAAAGATTTCAATAGAAGACAAAACAGGAAAGAAAAGAAATTTAAGCGCTTCCTTTAAAGTCCCTTGGCTTTACACCGCAAACTTCACAAAAAGTAAGGCACAGACTTTTACCGATTTAAAAAAACTTACTGAATCATTAGATGTTATCACCTATAATGGTCTTGTTTCTAGGAACTGGTCCACTAGTGGACCTCTTAGTGATGATCTTAACAGAACTAAAGTATTTTCAGGCATAGTTCAAGTGATAAGGGATATTAACTTTGCTTACTCTCCCGTAGAATCTATGAGATATGCCGGTAATCTCTCCTTTGCTGCTGAAAAAAATAATGCCACTCCCAATCAGATTGTTAATGAACTAAGAAATGTTAAAAATATATTTGGCCTTAAAAAAATATTCGATCCACTTATAGTCAAAATAAAAGATATTAAAGAAAGGTCAAAAGGAGTTAAAGTAAGATCATTTAATCTTAAGGCAGACCTCATACTGTCTGACTTGGCCATCGAAACCATATCGAAAATTTCAAAGAAATTAGATAAAGACATTATCACTGAAGTCCATCGCTATATAGATGGATTTGCAAAAAAGTATGAATCTATTGATTACAAAACAGGTGAAAGCTTTGATCCTACGAAACGTAAAAATAAGTTACTTATTAAGAGTGTTGCTAAAAAAGAGCTTTGTCGAGGTAGCGCTCACAAAGTACTAAGTCTATGTATTAAAGAACTTAAAACAGAAGTTTCAAAACAAATTAAAAAGGCCCTTAAAGCAGCAACTATTATTGATGGGTTTATCGTTAATCAAGATGAGAAGTTTATGGAACTGGTAAGTAAAGAGATTGCTGCAAGTGATAAAATACTTACTCTTTTCTATAACGACTCAAATGATAGTTATCTTCCGCCGTCTGCCACCTATGAATATTCAAACAATAAACCTTCTCCACAAACTAGTAATGACCATTCTAAAGATAAACTTGCCACATTTGCAAAGGCACTTGCTGATCTAGGTGACGCAATTTCATATAACAGGTTTACCTTAAAAACCTACCTTCGATTACTTCGCTATGAATGTACACCATATGTTTATAATGCCTTTTTAAAAACAGGGCCCGCCAGTAAAGCGCAACTTAAGTGCCCAGAAAGAAAAATTCAATTTAAGATGGGTAATAAGACAGAGAGCATCAGGGTTCCTTACCAAATCAAGTTTTCACTTCAATCTAGTGAGCTACCAGCTACTCAGGAAGTCATTTACGGAAAAGAATTCGAAAAATTTATCAATTAAGTCTATTGGGCATAGCTTCCTAGTTATGCCCTTTTAATTTCCTTTCATTTAATTTATCTTGGCGCAAAAGGATACCTCATGGCATATTTACTGCGCGCATTAATTCTATTGATGATTATTGGAATGTCCACAACGCTCATGGCCGCTAAAGGCTGGATACAACTCCCTCTTGGGCATATTCAACTTGCGATCCCATCATTTATATACACTATATTTGCCCAAGCATTTGTAATGTTCTATTTTATTGGAATTGCTCGACTTACCAAAAATGTGCACCTTATCTTGAACTCTGGTACGAACCTTAAAGAGCTCTTTGAGGACCCCCCAAATGATCTGGGCCCATACACTAAAAAAGTAGAAAAGTTTGTCCAAGACTCCGAGTTAGCAAAAAGGCAAACAATACCATGGACCATGTTAATGCTGGTTCTTGGAATGATTGCCTTTCTCTTGGGGGGTGCCCATGATACTGGTCTAGTCCAAAAGCATATTCATTCAGGTGTTGTATATGGATTTTTTGCGGCCATGTTTATTGGCTTTATAAGACAATGGTATTACTTAAAAAAGGGTCATATTTTGTTACGCAAACTTAAGGCCTTGTTTCAAATACCCGATGGACAGATGTAAACTGGTTTATTTTAATAAAATATTGTATAATGCGCATATAGTTAATTTCAGGAAAAATTATGAGTGATCAAATTTGGGTTGGGTTTATCTTATTTTCAATGTGGTTTTTATTGCCACTCACGATGATAATCGCAAATTGGGAATTTAATGGTGATTCTGTCGTAGATAATCCCAAGTTTAAAGAAGATATTTAAAAAGTTTTTATCCAGATAAAAACTCTGTGTTTACCAGGTGGATTATTTCTTCTTGTTCTCGTTTCATAAAGAGTAACATCATCCATTTTCATTATATTGGCCAAAAAGTCCTTTAAGTTTAATCTTGGCACAAAAACATTATAGTAAACTCCACCAGGAACTAATGTTCCAGGCCTAACGTTATCGACCTGAGTAACTTTATACTTATCAATAAGTTCATTTAGAGTTTCTTTAGATTGAAGCGGATCAACAGATTTCATAATAACTCTGTAAACCATTCTATTTCCGTAACGATTATCCCTCGTCCCCTTCTTATTCATTTCTTCATATACAGAGCGCTCTAGATCGGCTGAATCAAAATCCTTAGGTAAACCATCAATAGACATGAGAGAAACATCTGTCTCCTCCTGATAAATTTCTTCCGGATCTACGCTTACGGGCTCTCGACTTACTGAAGCTTGCTCAAAGTCATCAATATCTAGTTTAAAATTTTCATCTGGTCCTTCGTTTTTTGTAAAAAAACTAATTCCCTTATTCGACCACTTAAACTGTGGCTCATAAACTGCTATCTTTTGCTCAAGATAGTTCTCATACCATAAATTGAAATTTTTAATTCCCCAAAAAGATAAAAGTCCTACGACTAATAAAGTACTAAAATCTCTTACATACTTCACTTCCAATCGAAAGTGCTTAATGGGTCCCAGAATTTTCTTTTTCAAGGATATATTTTTAAATTTATTTAATTTTTTCGTAAAAGACTGAAAATCTGAATAAAGAGTAACCTCTAATGAGTTCAAAATTTCTTCAGAGTGTATCCCCCGTAGTCGAACAGGAAAATCAAGTTCTTTATTTAAATCAGAAAAAGTAAGAGAAGAGTTCTTATGTACCATACTCCCAATCTGAAGATGGTCATTTAACTGCTCTTCATACTGAGGATAAAAATCTAAAATAAAGTCTCTTATTAACTTCGCTAACTGAGGAAGGCGTATATCTGCTTGATCACTTAATTCCTTAAGAGAAATATTTTTATAAACAAAAATAAAACATATAAACTTTTCCTTAAGCCAATTAAACCAAGAGGCCAAAGGACCGATCTTTATATTTTTTTCTGCAAACTTAAACCTAAGCATTAAAGATCTAAAAGAGCTTCCCTCTTCAAAAAAAATATCCCAAAATTCATTAAAATCATTTGAGTAACGACCTTGCCAAGTGATGGCATTAATATCTAACTCAATCCATTTCTGAAATTCTAAAAAATCGAATTTGGTAAATTTTAATTCTGTCATTCTCAACAGCTCTTTATAAGTAAGGCAATGCCTTGCCCTCCACCAATACATGCAGAAGCTATACCCATCCTACCATTATTTTTACGAAGTTGACGGGCCAATGTTAGAGAAATTCTCGCCCCCGTCGCCCCTAGAGGATGACCCAGAGCAATGGACCCACCATAAATATTTAATTTTTCTTCCGGGATAGAAAGGTCTTTTTTGCACGCCAGCAATTGTGAAGCGAAAGCTTCGTTTATTTCAAAAAAATCAATATTATCAATTTTTAAGCTATTCCTCTCTAATAATAGTTTAATAGCAGGTGAAGGCCCAATACCCATTAAAGTAGGCTCAACTCCTACTACAGTACTATCAACAACCTCACATAGGGGCGTACAATTAGTATTTTTAATATATTTCTCTGAGGCAACTAAAATAGAAACGGCCCCATCTACAATTCCAGAGGCAGTTGCAGGTGTTACAACACCATCTTTTTTAAATGAAGGTCTTAATTTTTCCATTTCTGTTATAGAGATATCTCCTCTTAAATGCTCATCTCTATTTACTGTTCCCTTTTTAAGTTCAACACTAATTACTTCCTCATCGAAATAACCTTTTTGATATGCAATGTTTGCTTTTTGATGAGAATTGAAAGAGTAGGCTTCACAATCTTTCCGAGAAATATCATATTGTTCGGCCAGGTTCTCTGCCGTAATTCCCATAGGAGTATTACAAAACCCATCTGTAAGTGACTCTAATAAAAGATCACTAGTCTTTAATGGGCCATATTTTGTTCCAAATCTAGCCCCATAAGTAAGGTGAGGAACCATCGACATATTTTCAGTACCACTAACTAGAACTAAATCTAAATCTTCAGATTGAATTAGCCTTTTGGCCGATAAAATGGCCTCTATACCAGACCCGCATAACCTATTGAGATTATAAGCTCCTCTTTCTACAGGTACTCCTACTTTAAGCCCTAAGTGACGGGCCCCATAAAGTGTATCTGAAGTAGAGGGAATTACGTTGGCCATAATCGTATGGTCAATATCGTTAGGATCAAGTTTCAATGATTCAAGAGCTGCATTTGTAGACAAAACCGCTAAATCTACGGGGGTAATATCCTTAAGAGCACCGCCAAATATGCCAAAAGGCGTTCTTTTTCCACCTAATAGGAAAACTTTTCCTGAAGCCATATTTTCCTCCTTCAATCAAAAGTTGATTCTTCATATCATATAAGAGCATGTCCCATATGGCATGAAAATTATGAGGTAATATGTCGGACATTTCACTTGTAAAAGCTCAAAGATTTAAAGAAGCAGAAGTCAAAAGACATACTCGTGACTTACAAAAGTTACAGCAAAAAAATAGAATGGATTTTGATAAAGTCTCTAAAAGAAGAGAGCAAGAGTTAAAGAGGATAAAAAAGGATAGTGAAGTCTCAATTGAGAATGAAACCGTTGAACAAGAAAGAAAGTTAACAGAATTAAGAAACAAGCATAAAATACAGCTTAAAGAAGAGTCTAGAAGACTCCAAGAAGAACTAAACAACCTTAAGCTTAATCACGATAGTAAAGTCATAGAATTAAAGAAGTCTCAAAAGTCGGAGATAGACAAAATAACAACTGAACAAAAAGAAGTAATTGATAACGCAAGAAAAAACTTTGTTAGAGAAAAAATAAAGTGGCAGGCAGAATAAATAGGAGTTAAGACATGGAAAACAAAACAACATCTCAAGGTATCTTCATCAATGGAAAGGCTCAAGTAATTAAGATGTTTCAACTCCTTAATGATTCGGAAAAAGAGATGCTTATCACTAAAATAAGAGTTAAAAACCCATCTCTTGCAAATGAGCTTCTTCAAGAAAGTTATTCTTTTGAAGATCTCAACAGGTTAAGTGATGACAATATTAGAAGTATTTTTCAACATATTGATGCTCAAATCCTTGGGCTTGCACTTAAAGAATCATCTATAGGCTTACAAAAGAGGGCCTTATCACTAGCAGAAAGAAGTTATGCGGAAAGGGCCTATGAAACACTCATCCTAGATATAAAGGATGAAAAGATTCATATTGAAAGGGCCAGAAAAAAAGTAATTGATACAATTATGGCATTAAACAAAAAGAACCTCTTAAGAATCTAAGCTTAGCCCCTTAAGTTCCCTATAATTCAAAACAATATCTCTTAACTCATGTATTAAGTCATCACTTAATATTTCAATATTGTCATCAAGCCTATGCTGTAAGACGAGTGTATGTATATCCTGAGAACGCATTAAGATCACTTTTATAATTTCTGGAAGCCATTCAGGTCCATCTTTAATAATAGTATTTAAATCTTTATAAGGAACTCTAATTATTTCACATTCTTCTGAAGTTATTGAAGTAAGTCTTCTAGTTGCGTTATCTTTTAACATACTATGCTCACCTAAATAACTTCCTTGTTCTCTTTTACCAATAAAATGTAAGCTACTTTTTGTTTCTTCAAAAACCCTTACCCAGCCTTTTTTTATTAAAATAAGTTCCGTAGAAGGCTCTCCCTTTACAAAAATCACAGTATTTTTATCTAATGTCTCAACATCGTAATTATCTATCATATTAAAAACTCTTCTTTAATTTTAGTATCAAATAAAACACCATACCTTAGTCCAAAGGTAGAAAATGAAACTTTCTTAACATCTAATTTTTTCAATAAGTCTAGTGCCCAGGCTCCTCCATGGGCCACTGTTTCCTTTCTAGATAAAGCCGTTGGGTATTGATCGATATCTTTAATAGAGTTAACAAAACACGAAAAATCTTCTCTATCAATAATGAGTGATTCTATATCGCTAGGGTGAAAGACTTTTTGCTTTAAGTACATTGATGCTAGTGTTGTAAATGTTCCTGCTATGCAAATAGCTTCCGAAAATGGCCCGGCAAAATCAAGTTTCTTAAAAACACTATTGATTTTTTTATTATAATTATTACTCTCAACCCATTCAGTTGCCCGAACACTACCACATTTAAGACTTTGCATTTTTAAAATCTCAAATGGATCTTTTTGTATATGAATAATTTCTGTCGACGCCCCACCTAAATCTATTAATAAACAATCATTAGATTTTAGATTTTTCTTTAGTCTAACAATACCAAGACTTGTGTAGTAAGACTCTCCTAAAGGTGAGATTATTTGGACCGAAAACCCAAGCTCATTATACACTCTTGTAAAAAACTCTTTACTATTCTGTGCATTTCTTGATGCTTCAGTTGCCGTAACGATTGTTTGTCTAGGATCAAAGCCATGGTCTTCTAAAGTTTTCTTATATTTAGTTAGCACATCAAAAGCAAGTTTCATTTTTTCTTCTAAGAAGTTACCTGTTTCATCTACTCCTCTACCTAGTCCTACAACTTCTGCCTCATTTCCAAGCTCATTAAAATCAGATTTTAATTCTCCATAAAGAAGTAAAATACTGTTAGAACCAATATCAATACTTGATTTTTTCATTAATCAAAAAAGCCTTTTAATAATTTTTTAACATCTTTATTCTTTATAAGCTCACCTGCTTTATCTTGAATTACCTTTTTTAACTTCTCTTCACTTTTTGACTTAACTAGCTTAGTTTTTTTCTGTAATGCTTTCTTTGCCAAAACTGAAACAGTATATTCATAATCAGGGTTTAAATTAAACTGTGTCCCTTTAAATCGAAGAGGAAGAATATCAACCCCTGCATGCTTTATTAGTGTTGTTGATATTTTTCCTGATTTGTCTTTTAAGTCTACATCTACTTTCCCTATCTGACTTACAGAGTTAGGAAAAACTTGTCCTTTACCAGTAAAGCTTACCGTTCTATCTGATCCATCAAAAGAAAATGAATTAAGTGCATACTTATCAGTTCTAAATCGGCCATCTAATTTGAATGTCTTAAACTCACCATTAATTTTTTCTGGCAATTTAATATTTTTTCCTTTTAGAATTGGCATATTATCCACTACAGACTTGAGCTTCTCTTTTATATTCAAGCCTTTAATGTTTCCATTATAGGCCTTCAAATTAACAAAGAGGTCATGTTCTAGCCTATTATTTTTATTCGAAACATTTCCCTTAACTATACCATTGAACTGCCCTTCTATACCGGATAAAAATTCGGGTAAAAAAACATTCAACCCTTTTAGATCTAAATCGGTTAGCTTAAAGTTAATTTGGTTGGAAATTCCTTTATCACTCAACTCTGATACTAAACCAATTACACCTCTACCTTTAGAAAAGTTGAAATCAAAATCTCTCATTACGACTTTTTTTAAGGATGTAATGGCCCTTAGTTTTCCTGAAAAGTCATACCCATCTACCTTAATTTTATCGATGAACATATCTAATCGCATTTTAGGTAAAAGTATTGGTGCTTGACTTACTTTGATATTTTCAGTTTTCTTGTTATCAGTTTTTGTGTCGTTAGAACTTACTTCCTTTTTGTATAATAAATCTCTGATCATTTGCCTGCTGAAATTAATACCATTCAACCAAACATTTAATGCCATCGGAGGTATCCCTTCGATTCCATTTTTAAGCTGCATTATATCAAAATCACCATTTAAGGAAGTTTTAACCTGTCCTTCAAGAACTTTTCCCTTGCCATTAAACATTAATTTTTTATTCTTAAATGATCCCTCAAACCCGTACTGTCCTTTTATATTATTAATATCAAAACGTATTTCGGGGGCCATTCTAAAAGTTAAATTGGGTATAACCCTTTTATTTTTTAAAACTTTCAACTGACCATTTAAGCTAAAACTAGAACCCTTAATATCAAATTTTTCTAACCCTTCTATATTTAAGTAACCAACTAAATCTTCTAACAAAATATTTGTCTTTATTTCTTTTAATTCTAAATTATTGTTCTTGTATTCAAAAGTAGAAGAGACCTTCGTGCCATCACCAAACCCTAAGTTCCATTCTCCCAATAAATCACCTTTTTGTTTTTGTGTAAGCTTAATCCCTGCCTTAATTTGATCTATAGGAGAACTCAAATTTTCTAATTGAACATTATTTAAATTTATTAAGATATTAGTAAATAGTTCATTTTTTTCCACTAACTTATTCAGGTGTAACTCACCTATTACGAGAAAATCTAATTTTGTTTTATCCTGCGAAAATTTCGACTTTACTTCAAAAGCTGTTGGTTCCTTTAAATTTAAATTTTTAATAAGAAACTTTGATATCTCCAACTCTCCTTTTTTACCTTCTCGCAAGACATAATCTAATTTCGTTTGACTAATATCAAAATTAATTTTTACTCCTGCCAAAAAAGCTGGAACAGCTAAGCTTAATTCTGAATTATCTTTTTTAGATTTGGCCTTACTCTCTCCCATCGCCATTTGCCAGTTATTTTTCTTTTTAAATTCTTTATAACTCAGTTTTGGCCTCTCAATTTTAAAATCGATACTTCCATATCCTGTTAACAAAGAAAAAATAGGAATTTTTACAATAAAAGATTTTAAATCTAGAAGATTTCCTGTCGAATGCTTTAATGAAAGTTTTTCAACAACAAGGTTTATTGAAGTCCCCAAATCGAAATCTATTTTTCCTAAAGATACTTCTGCATGAGGAAAAGTCTTTTGTAGTTCTATGAGTGCTCGTTTTCTAATATCCTCAGGAGAGATTTTTGTTACGGCATAGTAATATGCGGTAGCAAAACCAGTTATAACGAAAACGAAAATTATCAAGATTATTTTTAACTTTGATCCCTTCATGGAATTCCCTGATTAAGAGTTGTTAACCAATTATAGCAAGATTAAAAATGTAATATAAAGGATCTTATTAACTGACTATTTTGGTTTAGAGAAAGAACAAAGAAAAGGCGTACTAATCTTAAGATAGTCATTGGTCGAAAGAATATAGGATTGAGTTAAAAGGCCGGCATTAAAAGCAATTTCATCATTTTCTAATATACTTAAATCTAAATACAGGTCTAGCTTTTGAAGCTCTCTTCCAAAAGGAGGTAATGCTCCTTTTGGGGCCCCTGTAATTGAATAAAACTCATCATCCTTTGCAAAACGCAACTTTTGAGAACGTAGAATTTTTCTCATGCGAGTAGAATCGGCCTCTAGTGCAGCGGAAAGGGTAAATATATGAAATCCTCTTTTGGATTTAAGTAATAGAGATTTTCCTCCAATTTTTAATTCGGAGCCACGCATCTGTGCGGCCAATTCACAGGTCTCACCTGGTGGATGCTCAATACTTTGATAAGAAATACTGTGGGACTTTAAAAGTTGATTAAGTTTATTATGTAAATCCATTTATAAAAGTGTGAGTGGGGCAAACTTAACCATGAATTTTTTCTTCACTCCATCTTGAAATTTAATGACAACCTTTTCTTCATTACCTAGACCATCATTAGAAATTATTTTTCCTTCACCATATAATGCGTGTAAAACTCTTTTTCCTTTAGGAAACTTTGATTTCGGCCTTTCAACTTGTCTTTCTTCGCCAACCTGATAAACCACTTCATCTGGGTCGTAATAATCTTGTGATTCCTCAAAGTCGTCTGAATAGGATTGGCCAAATTTCCCAATTTTAATCCATTCGTAAAACTTATCAGGAATTTCATAAATAAAGCGACTTGGGCCATTAAATTTCAACTGACCATAAAGCATTCTTCCTTGAGCAAAAACAATAAAAAGCTCCTTCATCGCTCTTGTCATGGCCACATAAAAAAGCCTTCTTTCTTCTTCACTGGCCATTTCCCCCTCTTCTAAACTTCTAAAAGAAGGAAAGATATTTTCTTCAGCACCTGTGATAAAAACGAGAGGAAACTCTAAACCTTTTGCGCCATGAATTGTCATTAATGACACTTCACCTTTCATAGCTTGTGTCTGGTCCTCATCGCTTTCTACATTAGTATCAAGTGTTACTGTTTCTAAAAAGTTAAGTATATTAGGGTTTGAGGCACTTTCTTCAAATTGTTTTATGGCCGAGCCCAGTTCCTCTAAGTTCTCAATACGGGCCTGATCTTCATAATTTTTAGTTACCTTTAGGCTTTCTATATACCCACTTTCATAGAGTAATTTTTCAAATATTACAGAAGGTTTCTCTTTGTTACTATCAAGAGTCTTACATTCCCATATTAAATTAGCGAACTCTGATAACGAACTACGAATCTTTGAACTAAGCCTGAGATAAGAATAATTTTCAGGCTTTTCCACAATTAACTCAACCATTTCCCATAGAGAAACGTTTTCTTCTACTGCTTTTTCTTCTATTTTTCTAAGGCTTGTTGCTCCTATACCTCTTGTTGGAACATTAATAATTCTGGCCAAAGCTAGGGAATCTTTTTCATTTACCAATATACGTAAGTAGCATAAAAGGTCTTTAATTTCCTTTCTCTCATAAAAGCGCATTCCACCAACAACGCGATAAGGTATATTGTTTTTTCGTAAACTATCTTCAATGACTCTTGATTGAGAGTTTGTTCGATAAAAGATCGCCACATCTGAAAGATGTATTCCTTTTTCAGCATGTTCAATTATTTTTGTCGTTACAAACTCCGCTTCTCCCTGCTCATTAGGACACTCAACAATAGAAATTGAGTTTCCTTCGGAGTTATCAGTCCACATCTTTTTGCCTTTTCTGTGGCTATTTCTTTCAATAACACAGCTGGCAGCTTCAATGATAGTTTTTGAAGAACGATAGTTTTGCTCGAGTTTAAGGATTTTGGCATGAGGGTATGTTTCTTCAAAATCTAGAATATTTCTAATATCGGCCCCTCTCCAAGAATAGATAGACTGATCCTCGTCTCCAACGACACAAATATTTTTGGTTTTTTCACTTAGGTTTTTTAACAAATGAAATTGGCACCTATTGGTATCCTGATATTCATCAACAAGTATATATTTATATCTTTCTTGGTAATGATTCATTACTTTTGGAAATTTCTCGAAAAGCTCAAGAACACCTGTAATAAGGCCACCAAAGTCAACGGCATTGGCCCTTCTTAACTCCTGCTCATACTCAAGATAATATTCATAATATTCATCTTCAGTATCAACCTCATAATCAAGCTCCATATTGGAGTCTTTGTAATAACCGTTATTTTTTAAGTCATCTATATAATATAAGACTTCTGAAGGAGGAAGTTCTTTGGAGCTAATTCCTCTTTTGGCCAATAGTGATTTAATAACTGCTTTCGTTTCAGAGGTATCGTAAATAGTAAAATTTCTGGATAGCCCCAGGTAATTAGCTTCGCTTCTCAGTAGTTTTGCACAAAATGAATGGAAAGTTGTAACTTGCAAACTGCCAAGATCAAGATCAAGCTCACGAGAGATTCTTTCTCTCATTTCCTTGGCCGCTTTATTTGAAAAAGTCAGTGCTAATAATTGATGTGAGCTCACTTGCACCTTATCAAGCAAATAAGAGATTCTCGAAACAAGTGTACGTGTTTTACCAGAACCTGCTCCCGCAAGAATCATGACAGGTCCATCAGTTGTTAAAACGGCCTGCTTTTGGCCTTTATTGAGATTGTTTAAATAGGTCATTCTACCGTAACAGATTTCGCGAGGTTTCTCGGCTTATCAATATCTGTCCCTTTACTTTTTGCAACATAATAGGCCAGTAATTGGTTAACCACATTAACATATAAAGGAGAGAGTTCTCCAAGTCCTACAAAATTAAGAGGAATATAGAAGTGAGAAATTTGTTTTAAGCCTTCATCATCTTTGGGCCCAATAGAAACAATTTTTCCCTTTCTGGCCCTAATTTCTTCAATATTCGATATCGTTTTTTCATAAAGCTCTGGACCAACAATAGCTATATTAACAATTTCCTCATCAATAAGAGCAATAGGTCCATGCTTTAGTTCTCCTGAAGCATATCCCTCAGCATGAACATAAGCGATTTCTTTAAGCTTTAATGCTCCTTCTAAAGCAACAGGAAAGTACTTTCCTCTCCCTGTATATAAAAACCCTTTGAAGGAATGGATTTCATGAGCAATGGCCTCAATTATTGGAACTCTATCAAGTAGCCCCTCCAGCCTATGAGAAAAGATTGAAAACTTCCTTTCTAAATCATCACTTTCATTATCTTTTTTCCAAGCACTTACTAAAAGCCGACCAGTTAGGCATTGCTGAGTGAAGGCCTTTGTTGAAGCAACCCCAATCTCAATCCCAGCATTAATAAGTAAATTCTCATCACATTGTCTAAATAAAGTAGACCCCTCAACATTAACAATAGAAAGAGTTTTTATTCCAGCATCCTTACAAAGCTTTTGTGCTGCTAGTGTATCGGCCGTCTCACCTGATTGACTGATAAAAATACCTAGGTCTTGCTTGTCTAAAATTGGAGAGCTATAGCGAAACTCTGAAGCATAGGAAACACTTGTTGGAACCCTTAAGATTCTTTCAATAAATCCTTGTATGACCATGCCTGCATAATAAGCAGTACCACAACCTACAATATGTATTTTTTTAGGTTTGAATGATCTCAGTCTTTCTAATGTTTTGGCCCCCTCTCCTTCTCTATAGTATTGCAATAAGCCTCTGACGAGAACGGGCTGCTCATAGATTTCTTTTAACATATAATGAGGAAACTGACCTTTAGTGGCCGCCTCAAAAGATTGATCTAAATCTTTAGTTATATATCGAGAGCTTAAAGAACCATCTAGTTCATTAAAGCTAATTAGTTCGTTACGATCTGGGTTAAGGCGGCAAAGAACAGAGTCTTCAGGAAAAAAGATCTTTGTTACAAAACCAGCTAGTGCATATGGATCTGAAGAAACCATGACTTCTTTAGTTTGTTCATTTATTCCACAAACAATTGGAGCACCTTTTTTAATTGTTATAATTTCACCTTTATCACGATGATGAATAACAAAAGCAGAATTACCTTCTATTCTTAAGAAAGATTCTCTGATGGCCTCATATAGTTCTTTACCTTCTCTTAAGGCCCTCGATATTAATACAAGAAAGACTTCAGAATCTGTTTCTGATTGAAAAGTCTCACCTTGATCCAATAACTCTTTTTTCAACTCGGTTGAGTTTTCTATAATTCCGTTATGAACAATTGCAACTTTTTCATTCAAATGAGGATGTGAGTTGGCCTCATTGACAACACCATGAGTGGCCCACCTGGTATGGCCGACACAAATTTTGGAATTAAGAGGAACATCAACGAGTGCCTTTTCAAGGTTTTCTAACTTTCCTGCTCTTTTAATCAAAACCAATTCATCGTGAGTGTTTTTGAAACAAACACCAGCGGAGTCATAGCCTCGATATTCTAGGCGCTTAAGTCCTTCAACTACCTTTTCTACAGAATTTCCTGGGCCAGAATGACCAACGATTCCACACATAAGTTGCCCTTTTCTCCTAAATTTAAGTCATGGGAAACAAAGGGCAGATTATCACTCTCATTAACCGATTATCAAGTGGATGCAATTTGTCATTTCTTTTTTATAAAACGCGAAGCAGCACCAAGTTTAGTCACTTGCTTACCCCTAGATATTGCGAACGAGCCGTCTGGCATATCTTGATTTACTGTTGATCCACTGGCGACAAAACACTCATCCCCTATATTGACTGGGGCCACAGTCTGGCTATCACTTCCAATAAAGCAGCCTTTACCAATGGTGGTTTTGTGCTTTTGGGCACCATCATAGTTACAGGTAATAAAGCCACAGCCTATATTAGTTTCATCTCCTATTTCTGCATCGCCAATATAACTTAAATGGCTTACTTTAACGCCTTGGTGAAGGGTGGATTTCTTAATTTCTACAAAATTCCCAATTTTTGAACCCTCTCCTATAACAGATTTGGGCCTTAAACGAGCAAATGGACCTATTGAACATGAGTTTAAAACCTCACAATCTTCAAGAATACTACCTGTTAGAACCTGTGAATCTTGACCAACTTTACAATTTTTAAGGTGAGAGTTTGGCCCTATAGTAACCCCCTGACCTATATAATTATTTCCTTCCATTATAACATTAGGATAGATAACACTGGACTCTCCAATAATCGTATTTTCACTAATATAAGTATGAGAACTATCAAGGAAACGTACCCCTAAAAGTTGACACCTTCTTATGTTTCTTAAAACATGTTCTTTCTCTACGGCCTCTAATTGAAAGAGGTCATTTACCCCTAAGAAGTTATTTGTTTCACCAAAGTTTAGTGATTTTACTTTACGTCCTTCTTGAAAAACGTCCGTCAGATAAAACTCACCAGAGCTATTTTTATTATTTATTTCTTGAAGAAAATTATTAATGACTTCTGTTTTAAAGATATAAAGGCCTGAATTTACTTCCTTTATTTCTTTTTGCTCATTTGTAGCTTCTTTTTCTTCAACAATTTTTAACCCTCGGGAAAAATTCAATATTCTTCCATAGCCTTTAGGCTCCTCGGTGTTAAAAGTTGCTACAACAGCATCGAGATCCTCTTGAGTACTAAGTTCATACATGGATTTTAGGTCATTAGTATCTAACAATGGGGTATCACAACATAGCACCATGGTGTGCGATGATTTCTCAAGTCCCTCAGTAGAACTAAAATAAGACTTTAAAGCATCCGCTGTTCCCAAGGCATTTTCTTGCACACAACTTTCAACCTTCTGGCCAGTCAGAGAGTTATAATTATCTAATGAGTCTATAATCTCTTCTTTACGGTGACCGACAACAACTGAAATACGTCCCTTTTCTGTACTTCCAAGTAACTCAGAAACTCTTTTAAGTACAATATCAAGCATAGACACACCTAAAAGAGGAACAAGGGCCTTAGGATGAGGACTTTTCATCCTTGTTCCTTTACCTGCTGCCAAAATAACTACATCCATTTTACAAATTCCCACCGAATAACATACCCATTAAATCAGGTACTAATCTCATAGTAAATTACTCATATCAACTTTTAAACCCTTTTAAAATTAATAAGTTCGCTCACTTTAATCAAAAGATGTTTACTAAATATAAGGTATTGTCTTGAAATCTTTAAAGAAAACCGGCAAATTTTTACAAAATCCTTAAGGCCCTAGGCAAAATTTCCCGATCTTCTAATTGTGCAGAATTAGCACAAAACAAGCTTAGGAGAAGTTAAATGTCAGCTGATTTTGAAGGGAATAATGATTCAGATTTCAAGGATAATCTACCCCTACTACCTGTGAGAGACCTCGTTGTTTACCCTTTCATGATACTTCCCCTTTTTGTTGGAAGAGAGAAATCAATCGAAGCTGTAGAAGCTGCCTTAGCACAACATGAAAGACTTATATTTTTGGCCTCTCAAAAAGATATAACGGCGGAATCTCCTACTCCTGGAGAAATATACGAATTGGGTACAGTGGCCATGATCATGAGAATGAGAAAGCTACCTGATGGAAGAATCAAAATACTTGTTCAAGGGTTATCAAAAGCAAGAATTATAAACTACGAGCAGACTGAGCCATTTTTTGGTGTAAAACTAAATAAGGTAGAAGACCTATCAGCACCGGAAGATGATATCACTATAAATGCATTGATGAGAAATATTAGAGAGCAACTTGAGAGGGTGATAACTCTTGGAAAAAGTTTATCTCCAGATATTCTTATGGTTCTAGAAGATATAACGGATCCAGGACGTTTGGCCGATCTTGTTGCGAGTAACCTTAGTCTTCACGTGGCCGAAGGGCAAATGATTTTAGAGGTTCTTGACCCAATTGAACGGCTTCATAAAATTAACGATATCATCTCAAGAGAGCTTGAAATACTATCGATGCAATCTAAAATTAGAAATAATTCGATAGATGATGTTACAAAGTCTCAAAAAGAATACTTTCTTAGAGAACAAATTAAGGCCATCAAAAATGAGCTTAATGACGATATCCCGGATTATATCGATGATGAATTTGGAGAACTAAGAGAAAAAATTAAAAATGCGGCAATGCCACCTGAAGTAGATACAGAGGCCAAAAAGCAAGTTCAAAGACTTGAAAAAATGCATCCAGATTCTTCAGAGTCAACTATTGTACGAAATTATCTCGAATGGCTACTCGATTTACCTTGGTCCAAGTCTTCTCAAGAAGTTATTGATTTGAAATATGCAAAAGAAGTTCTCGATGAAGATCACTTTGATCTTACTAAAATTAAAGAACGTATTTTAGAGTTTTTAGCTGTTAGACAACTCAAAGGATCTAAAACTAAAGGACCTATACTCTGCTTTTCAGGACCTCCAGGAGTTGGGAAAACATCTCTTGGAAAATCTATAGCAAAAGCAACAGGTAGAGAGTTTGTGAGGATATCTCTTGGTGGAGTAAAAGATGAAGCTGAAATTAGAGGTCATAGAAGAACTTATGTTGGTTCTTTACCTGGTCGTTTTATTCAGGCCCTAAAACAAGCTCAAACAAATAACCCCGTAATTCTATTAGATGAAGTTGATAAACTTGGTGGAGACTTTAAGGGCGACCCTTCCAGTGCTCTTCTTGAAGTTCTTGATCCTGAGCAAAATAATACTTTTCGAGATCACTACTTAAACCTTCCTTTTGATTTAAGTAATGTAATGTTTATTGGAACAGCTAACGTCCTTGAAGATATCCCTTCTCCTCTTCGTGACAGAATGGAAGTGATTAGTCTTACAGGTTATACACTGGAAGAAAAAATGGCGATTAGCCGACGCTTTATTATTCCAAAACAACTTGAAGAAAATGGCGTAACTAAAGATAACATAGAAATTAATGAAGAAGGCCTGAGGTCTTTGATTAAAAATTTCACCGCTGAAGCTGGATTAAGAAACCTAGAGCGTAAGATAGGTTCAGTTTGTAGAAAAGTTGCGATGAAAGTAGCTCAAGGTGATATGCAAAAACTAAATGTTGATGCCAAGATTGTTGAAGATTTTTTAGGTCCTCATCTCTATACTGATGAAGATAAAAATAAAGAGCATGAAATAGGCGTTGCTACAGGGCTGGCCTGGACTTCAGTTGGTGGACAAATTCTCTATATTGAATCAACCAAAATTAAAGGTAAAGGTTTAACACTAACCGGTCAACTGGGCGATGTTATGAAAGAATCTGCTCAAACTGCCTTAGGACATATTAAAAGCTGCTCAGATAAGTACTGTATTGATATTGAGCTTTTTGAAAACTACGAAGTTCATGTTCACCTACCTGCTGGAGCAACACCAAAAGATGGACCAAGTGCAGGTATTACCCTTGCTACTTCAATTGTTTCTTTATTAACAGGATGTCCCGTCAATAAAGATGTTGCAATGACTGGTGAAATCACTCTCACGGGTAAAGTTCTTCCTATTGGTGGATTGAAAGAAAAAGCACTCGCAGCAATGAGAATGGATATAAAAACTATCATCATTCCTTGGAAAAACAAAAAAGATCTCATCGAGGTCCCTGAAGAATATAGAGAAAAACTAAACTTTATTCCTGTTAAAACTTTCGCTGAAGTACTTGAGATCGCCCTTGTCGGCTGGAAACATATGAAAAAGGGTTGGAAAAAAGATAAAACTAAAGCATTGAAGGGAGAAGCTCGCGATCAAGAGATTGCGGCCTAATTTGAGTCACTTCAATCCCTGCATCTGTTAGTATCTCTAGACCATGGGTAAGTCGATAAGGCTCAGAAAAATACACTTTCTTTACTCCACCTTTATTAACCATTCTCTTAGCACAATAAGCACAAGGCTGATGTGTAACAAACACAATCTTAGAAACTTCTGGCCCGCCATTGGTTTTTAAAAGAGCGTTATCTTCTGCGTGAAGACAACCACAATTTCCAGGAGTAGGACTGTCACATTCATTTGCTCTTCCAGCGGCGTTACCGTTATAACCAATTCCATAAACTCGAGAATAATCACAAGAAACAATCACACACCCAACTTGCAAGCGCTTGCAAGTTGATCTGGCCGCCAAGTCGAATGCAAGTCTCATATAAATATATTCAAAACTTATACGCTTCATCTGACTATTTTGATCCTCTTTTATAGGTCTTTTGGTAATTCTATTTTTCCGCTAAAATGGAAGTAACTCAATACTGCTAAGATTGGCAAAGGATAGTGCATAAAATGACTGAAAATAACAAAAAAGATAAGGCCCTTCAAGTAGTTGTCGTTGATGATAGTGAGTTTACAAGAAAGTCTATTGTTGACGCATTAGAGAGCCAAGGTATCTCAGTAGTTGGAGAGGCGAACTCTGCCGAAAAAGCGGTTCAGCTTTTAAGAACGACATCAGGTAATTGTTATATTGTAGACATAGTAATGCCAGAGTCTTCAGGACTTGAATTGGCCAAAATTATTAGTGAGGAGAAAAAAGGGCATTTCATCATTTTAATGTCATCACTCAAAGCTGAAAATATTATTATTGAGGCCATAACAAATGGGGCCTGTGACTTTCTTCAAAAGCCATTTAGTAAACAAGATCTCTATAACTCTGTAATGAAAGTCAAACAAGAGATGGAGAATTCGGATGAGTTATCTGCTTAAGTTTTTTATCTATTTTACAATAAGTTTTGCAATTCTTTGTATACCTATACAAAAGCAAAGGGCCTTTGATCATATTTACGATTTTGCTATTCCAACGGCTAGAAGCCTAATCCGCTCTTTTAAAAAGGATGCTCTGGAGAATATTAGAATTGGAAAAAAGTTAGGAAAGAAGTACCTGCTTAATGTTGAGCCAGTACAGATAGAAGATACGGTATCAAACGGACACGCAGCGGCCCAGGGCTATATAGAGTCAAATATTGAACCCATCGATGAATACACTGCTGAAGAAAAAGAAATTCTAAAAAAAATCCTTGAAGAACCTCGTAAGGAATAATTATTTTTGAATAGTAGAGGCTTCATCAGAAGCTTCTTCTTCTGAGTCTTCTGAGAACTCTATATTTGTTTTAACTTGAGAAATTGTAGGTCGAGGCCGATGAATACTTTTTGTACACTCGATATTACTCACATCCTCTCCGAGCTCAGATGAATAGAGCGGTTTTGCGAGAAACATGATGATTAGGCACAACCATTTCATAAAAAGACCTCTTCGATAAGTTTCAGCTTCCTATCGGTCTTTTGTATAAATAATTAAAAACACTGAATAAGTTTTATTTACTCAATGTTTTTGCTTCGAACTCAACCTCTTGCTCTTCAGACTCATCTTCAATTGAAGAAATCTCTCTGGTCTTTTCTGTTTGAAAACGACCTAGGTGAATAGACTGATCACAGTTTACAGCTTGTGACTCACCCATTTGCTCTGAAAAAACAGATGTTGAAGTCATTAAAAATAATAGTGTTAAAAATACCTTCATTTTTCACTCCCTTTTTTGTTATTTAACATGCATAGCCTGTGCCAAAAATGAGCCTCTATCTCATTGTTTATACATGGAACTAATTTAAAAAAAATGATCAGTGATTAATCTTTAGACAAACTAAATAATCTTTATTTAGGGCAATAAAAAAGGGGCCCTAATAGGCCCCTTATCTAAGAATATTTTTTAAAACTTCTTAATTATAAAGACGGCTTATACTTTGTATATCCATCTGGATTACTTCTTTTAAAGTGAAGCTCTAAGTAAGGCTTTACTTCAAATTTAGCAAAAAGATCAAGTCCAACAGTTCCTCTAAGCCTTACTCTAACTTTGTTAAAGTACCAACCTTGATTCATGGTTGCCTCAGACTCTTCCATCTTATTAAATTCATCTATTTGTCCATTTACTTCCGTCGTAATCCACTCTCCTAGTGCAGGCTTATCTGATGCAAAACCTGTTGAGAAAGAGAGAGCAAGAGCTAAAATCATTATGTATTTCATTTCTATTTCCTTTGTCTTTTAAAGTTCAATTACATTGCTAGGTTTTTAAATACAAGTTCAATTTCTGGGCTAGCACTTAGTTTTGCTACTCCAACACTTCCAGAAACAGAAAGTTTGTAACCTGGCTTAACAGCTTTGATTCCCCAAGAAGAACGTTTATATCTTTTCTTCGTTACTTTCTTGGCAAACTTCATACCAAACTTATAAGCTTTTTGAATTCCTCTTCTAAATTTCTTTCTATTAACTTTAAAAACAGATTTTTTATTTCCTTTTTCATAAGCAATCTTGTTTTTATTAGCGTAATTAAAAACACCATCACTATTTTCTACAGAAAGAGGAAAAGTTGCTTTTTTATCAATTTCTAGGTTGGCCTTATCAGCTGCTGCTGTTCTATGTCTACCAAAGTAAACACATGGATTAATTCCACCTTTAACAGAAGCAACAACAACCTTACCAGAAGCAGACATAGAAAGACACACTTTGATTTCGCTTAGGTGAAATCCATATTTACCAGTTGTCTTAACAGTAGCTGCTGTAAAGTCTTGGGCCAAAGAATTTAAAAGGTTTGAAGTTGATCTTGCAATAAAGCTTTTTCTTGCATTGGCCTTGTCAGACTCAGACTTTGTTTTAAGTCTGACCCATTCAAGTCTTACTCTTACATCTCCACCAACTTTAACAACAAAAGTCTTTACTTTACCTGAAGCAGAGATACTTAGGTCTAATCTAAGCTTTTTAGCATACCAAACGTAGTCTCCATAAGTATACATACCTTTAGAGTACTCATGAAACTCTGCTGCTTTAGCTCTAAGGTTTCTTCTCAGTTCAGCTTCATTCTTAACTTTTCCTGATTTAACAAGGTTTCTAATAACGGGCTCAAGTTGAGTATTAACATCTGACTCAGTACTATCTTCATTAAGAACTATGTCAGAATAGTTTTCCTCTTCAACTTCGTTTGCCTTATTTTTCTTTTTTGGTTCCCAGTCAATTTTAACTGTTTTCGAACCACCAAAACCTACAGGTCCAATTTTTCCTGAAGCTCCAAGGCCTAACCAAGTCCTTACTCTTTTAACTTTCCACCCAGAAGACTTTTCTGTTGAAAATTGAGCTTGCTCTTCTAAAACCTCGTGATGCGTTGATGTATATGTATCAAGAAATGCATCAATAGATTCTAAGCTATCATTTGATCCTGCTTTATCTACAGATTCTGAATAACCTTTTTCTTCTGGTAGCGTATGCCAAGAAGGGTTTAATGTGCTAGCGAAAACACTTCCTACAAGAGAAAGGTTTAACATACCAATTGCGAATATTTTTTTAGCTTTCATGATTTGTTTCTCCTTACTCATTAATTACCAAATTTAACGTAAATACCTGGCTCAACAGAAGCATCAAGGACTATTGGAATTTCAAAGCCCATTGCAAGGCTTACACCAAGGTCTACTTCTCTAAGCTTAAAGGATTTGTCACTTCTAACAGCTCTATCGAGAGCAGGAATCGCCTCAGCTGTATATGCCGTAAGAATTTCGTTCACTTTCTTTTTAAATCTTTTCGATTTAATAGGCATCTCAATAACGTTTCCATCTTTGTCTGACCCAAAGAGAGTCATGTCTTCTACTTCAGCATTAACAGTTCCACATAAGGCCAAGGCCATTGTAGAAGTGATTAAAGCCTTTCTAACAGTGCTTTTCATTAATTCCTCCTAAGAAATTATTTTATTTAAATCACTCGTTTCGTACCCTAAATTTAAGCGTAAACTATTTTGAATAATGCTTATTTTCAAGTTAAGTGACGGTTAATTTGTTATTATTTTGTTTCCTTTATTGAGCTTCCTAACAGGAGCCTAATAATCAAAAAACATTTTACGGAGAAACAATAAGTTACAGAGTAGCGCTTGGCGAAAAAAAAGCTTCGTCCTCAGCCTCCTTGATGCGATGAGCCTTAAGCCTAATCGTTAATTGGTTGGTAACAGAGTTAATGACAGAGCTAAATTTATCCCCTCTATCTCGATTATTATATCTATATGGTTTTGAATATAAGGAGAGCTCAACTGTATAAAGTTGCTTAAACTTATAACAACTCCAGCTAATTTTATCAGAGCCTTTTAAATTAAAAGTACTTTTTAAAGATTTTGATTTTTCACTTAAAACTTTTTTAACAAAATAGTTTGAATCAAGGCCATCAAAATAATAAGAACTCATCATAGATCCTCCGTATGTTAAACATTACATACGGAATAATCCTTCTCTACATATTAGAAAGCAACGGCCCGTTTAAAAACTGACAATAAGTTAACCTTTGGCCCAAAAAGTTACCCTAAATTTTTCAAAAGAAATTTTATTAAATTCAATTTCTTAGGAAAAGGAGGATACCTTAAAGGAACATCAAACTTAAATGTCCTCTTCATAATGGACTTTTGATGAGAGAAAGTATCAAAAGAAAATTTACCATGGTAAGCACCAATACCACTTTCACCTACCCCTCCAAAAGGTAAATGATCCGATGTAATTTGCAATAACGTATCATTAAGACAGACACCACCAGAGCTTGTAAGCTCAACAATTTTATCGTGGTTAGATTGTGAGTCACTAAAGTTATAAAGGGCCAAGGGCTTAGGTCTATTTTTAATATATTCAATAGAATGATCTAAGCTTTCAGAGAAAACGATAGGAAGAATAGGCCCAAAAATTTCTTCCTGTAAAAGAGGTGAAGAATCCTGACACTCTACTAAAGTTGGTTCGATATATAAGCTTTCATCATTTGTATTACCACCTGAGTGAACTTTCACTTGCTCTAGAAAGCCTTTAAGCCTTTCATAATGTCTACGACTAATGATTCTCGAATAATCCTTACTCTTAGATGGGTCCTCACCATAAAAAGCTTTTACATGCTTTTTAAACGAATCAACGACTTTGTCTCTATAGCTTTCTGGCATTAAAATATAGTCAGGTGCGATACAGGTTTGACCTGCATTCATAAATTTTCCCCATACAATTCTTTTGGTAATTAAATCTAGGTTTTTTGTATCTTGGATAACACAAGGAGATTTTCCTCCTAACTCAAGTGTTACAGGAGTCAAAAACTTTGCTGCCCTTTGATAGATAATTCTTCCAACATTTGTAGAACCTGTATAAAAAATATAATCGACATTTGAATCAATAACTGCATTTGTTTCATCTGGGCCACCCTCAATAACAGCAATTTCTTCAACCGGAAAGTTTTCTGAAATTAGTTTATAAATAACTTTAGATACGTTAGGAGCGAGCTCGCTAGGTTTAACTATCACGGTGTTACCGGCCGCTAGTGCTCCAACAAGAGGAGATATAAGCAATTGAAAAGGGTAATTCCATGGTGAAATAATAAATACGGTACCAAAGGGTTCTGGCTTGATAAAACACTTAACAGGAAGGTGAACTTTAGGAGAGGCTACTTTTCTAGGCTTCATCCATTTATTCAAATTTTTTAAAAACTTATTAATTTCATTTATGACGAACATTGTTTCAGCAGTAAAAGCTTCAAATAAAGGCTTATTCAAGTCTTCTTTAAGGGCCTCATGAATAAGATCTAAGTTGCTCTCGATAATATCCCTTAACTTCTCCAACCTTTGTCGACGATAATCTTGGGTTAATGTTTTACCTGATTTAAAAAGCTCTTTTTGGGCCGAAACTATTTGCTGAATGTCCATAAATTCCCTGCATATTTAAGTTGAATTAATGCAGCGATTATATTTTCGTAAATGAGGTATGGCAACTACCTGCTAATAGTTTCACTATCCTCTTTTTCCATTGGTGTATCATCTACCTTAATAATCACGGACTTATCACTTTTTCCTCTGGCCGTGTCTATGATACATTCACAGCCTTTAGGGCAATCTTCTAGATTTTCTCCTAATCGATCTGACTCAGAGTCCTCTGTGGCCAAAGCTAAGTTTGTCGTTAGGAGAAGACCTATAAAAACTGATATATATTTTTTCATTTGTTAACTCCTATAAACTTAGGTTTACCCCTGCCGGCCTAACAATCTCTAGTAAAGATTGAAAAGCTTGTGTTACCTGTACTGCCATTTTTTTTCCAGAATTGGACGATACATTTTTGATCTCACCAAAACCGTCATAATCGACTTTAATTATACCAACCTTTTTTAGGTTTATTTCAGTTGGTTTCCCAAGAGTATTATACTTAAAAGCTAAAGACCTTCTAATATCTCTTTTCTTATCGTAGTCTACCATATCGGTAATACGTCCATTTCGGTTGTATTTTAAAAGAACGGCCTTACCTACATTATTCAAGGCCTTATAAAGATTACCCTGCTTATCATAACTAAATTTAGTCCAACCATTTGGATTCACAACTTTGGTTACTTTATTTAGTTCAGGATGATAATCAAGCTCGACAAAATCGCCATCAGAAGACTTTCTTTTAGTTAAGAGCCCTCTTTTATTATATTCAAATGTCGTGACATCCTCTCCTTTAACAATCTTTAAAGGTAGACCACAACATTCTGAATAAGTCGTCTCTGTTACAAAACCACTAATATCAGTTAGAATCCTATAAGTATATTGTGATCCATCTGGTCTCTTTTTCATTTCATATTCATACTTACTAGAAAACTCTTTCCCACTTTTCGTTTTCTTTTTTACTGTCGTCCAATAGTGTAACTCTGGGTTTTTTGAATTTTTACCATACTCATACTTTGTCTCTAACCCTTCTTTATCAACAATTTTAGTAACGAATTGAGTTTGAGGCTGGTAAGAAATTTTCATTTCTCTATCATCAGAATACTTAACTTTAGTCATATTATGATAAGAGTCATAATCGAATCTATATTTATTACCAGCAATATCTGTTGATGAAACGAGATTACCATCACTATCATACTCATAACTTGATTTGGTTTTAGAGCCTGTCGAGATACTCTTTACTCTTCCTGAATCGAACCACTCAAAGAAAAGTTGTTTCGATTTTGTATCTTTAATTGATGTAACTCTTTCATCTTTGTAATTTAAAAATACTTTATATCCATTCTTTTGCTGAATTAATGTTAGATTACCTTGAGAATCAAATTCCTCAAATTTTCCACTCTCATAAAATCTCTTATAGCCTTTAGAAGTTCTCATAATTTTTTGACTTCCTCTAAGCGAGCTATATAAAACGCCTCCAACTTTCATATCAGAGCTAACTTTAAATTTTCTAGCATAAGCTAATCTTAACTCAGAGTCGCCTAATAATCTTTCTCTTAGGTTTTCAGCTACCACATCACTAATATTTGCCCTACTTTTCATCTGAGAAATAATTTTATCAACACCTATGGCCGGATCATTAGACCCTTTTGGAGTAAACCTTGTTCTGGCACCTGAACCGTTTTCAAATACGGTTACTGATCCATCAGGTGAAACCTCTAATCTTGTTTCAAAATCACTACCCCAACCAAATCCAAACCAGCCTCTATGAGTTGACTTAGAATTAAAGGTTCTAACGATTGAAAGTTCTGGTCCATTACCAGAAATAATAACGTCGGTGTAATTAATATAGAAGTTACCGTTTTTAAGGTTTACTCCACCAAAAGATGAAAACGAGTAAATCCCTAAAATAATTAACAGAAGTTTCATTAAACATTCCTTATTTAGTTTATAATTCTATCTAGTTTATTTATCGGATGGGCCCAGAATAGGCTTTAGGAAAAAGTCCTAAGTTTTGATGTCAACTATCTTTAAAATAACGAAAAATCCGACCGCATCAAAAAGAAAGGCCACTATACACATCGCAATTCCAAGAGGATGGGTAAATAACCTAATCATAGAGTCTGGATCAGTGAAAAAGTATATCGCTCCAATACCAAAAGGCATCCCAGCAATAACAATCCCTTGAAACATACCTTGAGCAACAAACTGCTCTACCTTTTGCTTTAATCTAACACGCTCACGGATAACATCTACTATCGTATCAAATGTTTCCGCCAGATTACCACCTGTCTCTCTTAATATATTTACCCCTGATACAAACATATCATTATCTTCAAGAGGTACTCTTTTGGCCAAACTTTCAAAACACTCTTCTAGTGGAACACCTATTTTGTTTTGTTGTAACATAAGTCCAAATTCTTGGGCAACAGGACCGGGCATTTCATCCACAACCATCCCCAACGCTTGAGGTACTGAAAGTCCTGCCCTGATTCCATTTGATAATAATGTAAGTGCATCAACCATCTGACTAGCATAAAGCTGGTGTCTTTTTTTAATCATTTGATTAATAAGTGGTTTAGGTATTTTAAAAGCAGTAAAAAAGAATACTATTCCAAGACCAATTGCAACCAACCACTGACTTGTTAATAAGCCAATTAAAATTATTATTATCGAACCTCCGCCAAAAGATAATCCAATCAATCCGTATGTAATATTCTCTTCTTTGATATCTATAAATAACAGGTTTAGCTTTTCAATTATAAAATTTCTTGTGCCGAATGTTTGATCCTCAATCCAAGTAAAAAGTTTATCGGCCTTCCTAAAAACGGGTATGAATACCATTAATCCAATAATGATTACAATTCCTGGCTGTCCTAGAAGTCTAACTAAATAATCCATAATTAATCGTTTCTAAATAATCCTCGAGGTACGTTATAGCCTTTAGCTTCAAGTTTCTCGATGAAGTTAGGAATAAAACCACTTGCTTGAAACTTGCCAATTATCTTGCCTTTCTTATCTATTCCCTCTTGCTTAAATGCGAATATATCTTGAAGAGTAACAACTTCTCCTTGCATACCAGCTATTTCAGTTATAAATATTAACTTTCGTGATCCATCATCTAGCCGTGTTTGCTGAATAATTAAATGTACTGCCTTAGAAATCATCTCCTTTATTGCCTGAGGTTCAATTCCAGTACCAGCATATTGAACAAGGACAGTTAGACGGCCTATACACTCCCTAGGGTTATTAGAATGGACCGTAGTCATTGATCCATCATGACCAGTACCCATGGCCTGTAACATATCTAGAGTCTCACCCCCTCGACACTCGCCAATTACGATCCTATCCGGTCTCATTCTTAAGGTTTGCTTAACAAGACATCTAATATCAACCCCACCCTCTCCTTCAAGAGAAGCAGGTTTCGTTTCAAGACTAACAACATGATCTTGTGGAAAATCAAGCTCCGCTGAATCTTCACAAGTAATAACCCTTTCATTAGCTTGAATAAAGGCCCCTAAAATATTAATAAGAGAAGTTTTACCAGAACCGGTACCTCCACTAACAACAATATTTCTATGGGCCTCAACAGAAATTCTTAAAAAGTCGGCCATGTTTTGTGTGATAGATCCGAATTTAACAAGGTCTTTATAGGTGAGTCTATTTTCTGGAAATTTTCTAATAGTAATAGTTCCGCCATTAAGAGCACATGGAGGTATAATTGCATGAACCCTTGAACCATCCGCAAGTCTTGCATCTACATAGGGTGTTTTTTCATCAATTCTTCTCCCAATTGGTGCAACAATTCTTTCAATTACATTTAACACTTGTCTATCAGAGCTAAAGATAACTTCAGATTTCTTAATTTTTCCATCCTGTTCATAAAAAATCTTTTCTGGTCCAACAACCATAATTTCTGAAATAGAAGTATTGCTAAGCATATCCTCTAAAGGACCTAGTCCGAGGGCCTCATCAAGGATTTCCTTAACCATTTGATTCATATCATCTCGATTATTAATAACTCCGCTTGTATCTTCTTTTCCTAAGAGATCGACAACTAGCTTTTTTGTCTGTTCTTTGAGAATAATCTTCGCTTTAGGGTCTTTGTCATCATCTTTAGAAAGATCCATCTCCTCAACTAATGACTTGTGAATTCTAATTTTTAAATCTATCCAAGCATTTTTTGCTTTCTTATCATCGCCTGCAGTACCTTTTTTTGCCTTACCTGCGTCTGGCGACTTTTGAAGCTTTGCCAATGATTGAAAAACATTTTTTTGAATGACTTTTCTTACTGCTTCAAAAACACCCTTAGCAAAAGGACTATTTTTGGCTACGGTAACAATTGGCTTTTTTGCGTTAAGAGCTTGGACACAAGTTTGGTCATCTTTTAGTATTGTAGAAAAAACTGGCTTTCCTATTGTTTTCCCAACTACATCAGGAGAAACAGGGTGACCTTGGACAGCTTGATTGACTAGGACCTGAATCATATCCTTAGGAAAAAGCATAGTTACTAATTCACTGTAGATTCTTTTTGATTGATTTAACGCTAAAACATCTGCTGAACAAACAAGAAATATGGCCGTTGCAAACTCTAGTGCTTTTAGAGAAAGGTCATTTAATTCACTTCCACAATCAATAACAATTAGTGGAAACATATCTGTTACGGCCTTTAAGGTTTTACCTAATCCATCTGCATTAATTGCTGCAGCAGCTGTAGGATCATTAGGCATACCTATATAAGAGACTCCTGCTGGATGCGATATCACAAATTGCTGTAAGGCCCTAACGTCAATCGCTCCGGGAAAGTCACCTAAATCTTTTATATTTTTCTTTGATGTCATTCCCGTGATGATATTTTGATCACCACCAGCTTTTGAATCAAAGTCTAAAAGAAGTACCTTGCTTCTAGATTCAGCGGCAAATGCAAAAGCAAAGTTAGCCGCTAACATTGATTTACCAACTCCGCCTTTCCCACCTAAAAAACAAGCAATATACCCTTTGGCCATATTATTTTCTTCCTCTTTTAAACTTTTTCAGAATGTCATTCGTACCTGATGATGCATTAGCAATAATTTCAGGAGTTACAAATATTACGAACTGACTCTTACCCTTTGTTATAGATTTTGATCTTAAAAATGAGAAAAGAGGTGTTCCCCCTTGGTTAGCATTATTTCCAAACGGCGGGTTTCTATCATACTCTGTCGAATCTCTATTAATTACTACTCCACCAACGACAGCACTATCTTTTGATTTCACTACCATTGATGTAGAAATAGTATTAGATTGAGTTTCGGGTGGATCTCCAATACTAGCGGAAACACTAATCCCCATCGCAAGCTCTATTTTTTCTTGGCTAAGAACCTTTGGCGTTACACCTAAATCAAAACCAGATTCAGCTTTTTCCGCTTTTACAAATTCTCCCGTTCCAATTGCAAATGGTTTTGATGATTTCTTAGCGAGTTTAGCCTGAGTCCCGTCTTTTACTATCACCATTCCAGATTGGATTACTCGAGCTTGACCAGCACTCTTAGCTGAGGCCAGCTTAGGAAGTAGATTTGAAATTGTCCCTGCCAGTGTACCTTGAGACTGTGTAGAAAGCCCATCAGAAGCCTGCTTACCAAACTGAATTGAGGCCCCTGTTGTGGACATAAGAGGACTCCATTTAAAACCAAAAACTCTATTATAGTCCTTTGATAACTCTACAAAATGCGCAGCAATCCTTATAAGCTTTGGAATTGCAGGTGGCTTCTTTTTCGCGTTGACGTTAATAAAGTTTTGAATAATAGATTTTTGGCCAGCTTTTTGTACTGCTTGTTCTCTTTCTGCAATTGTCGCTAAGGACTCCGGAAGATACGCCTTCGCTATACTAAAAGCTTTTGTTTTCTGGGCTGCCGAGCTTACAACTCCTTCAAGCCAGTAGGCCCTATTAACAACTCTAATAGTAACATCACGAAGTCCTGCTCTTTGTATCTCATTCTGCATTTTTTGACCTACGAGCACCTGGGCCATTGGTGATAGTTCTACCATTTCCATCACATCCGGAAATTTTTTTAGAACTAAATTTATAAGTCCCATATCTGAAGGAACAACAAGCTTACCACCTAAATAGACAGTTCCACCTTTTACACCAATTTCAAGACCTTCTATATGTCCTAGAAACTCTTTTAATTTTTGTATCAGTTCCGATTGATCATTTGCTGTTACATTAACTAAATAGCGGCCTTTTATATCTCCAACTGGATTTCTTAAAGTAACAGAAGTTTTACCTACTTTAAGTCCCTTAAACGTTACTTCCTTTTTCCTTGGAAATATTTCAAATGCTACAATGGAAGGGTTACCAATTTGAACTTTAGGAGAAGCAACAAAGTCAAAACGTATAATTTTATCGATACCTAGAATAACATCGACTGCTCTTTCATCAACTTTTTCATCAACTTGAGAATTTCCCAATGAGCAATTAAATAATAGTGTAAAAAGAAGAAATATCTTCATTTGCTAATTTCTCTTTTCTTGCTCTTGAAAATATTGCTTGGCCGCAGCGGCATCACTTCCAAGAATATCGTAAAAGCCAGTCCCCTGAATTCTTACGAGTTTTTTGTCATTATTATTTCTTAAGACAAGATATGGGTCTCTACCTGTGAAAGTCAGTATAAATGCAAGCTTTTGTGACTCAAAAGGATCTAATTCCAAAGTTACAGTATTATATTGACTATAAGTACTTAAATTCATCGCCTTTATTTCTCTTGGTGTTTTAATACCAATTAAAGGAATTGAATTTGTCATGCTAAGACCTGTAGATAAGACTAATACATCTTGTAACACTGTTTTAATTTTTTGTTTTGCTTTATTACCGGCGGCATAGTCAATTGCTGCTAATACATCTACTCTATCCCCGGGCTTTAGCAATTTAGAAACTGCTATCTTTTCATTTACAGAAACTGCAATGGCCCTTTTCCCAACACTCACCTGTCTTGCCAAACCAGTACTTGCACCAGGATATGTAACTCTTGGCTTAGTAATTTGCTCCCCTTTTAATATAGGAACCGTAGCAACTGTATTTTCTAACTCACGAATCGACTTAAAATGTCCAGGGGCCAAAAAGCTTTGTGGCACAGACTTAACAACAACCTTAGAATCATCGATAAGCTCTAATTCTTTAATATCAAGCTTTGCAACGACTACCGAACTTTCTGTTCCAAACCTTTTTATAATTCCACTTTTTTGATCTTCAATGTAAGTATAAACCATAAACATCGCAACGCCTGCTATAACTAATGCCAATGTAAAGGCCCGAGTGTTCATACTTATCCCCTTAAATTTAGATTAGTTATATTTTACATCTAGAAGGATGCTGGATAAGAAACCGGCAAAAAGGTTCGCTTTATCTTAAGGTACAACTACTTGAAATTCTTGAATTTCCTGCGAGTGAATCCCACGCAAAGCTTCCATCTGCTTGGTTTAATGTATAAGAGCTTGAACAGACACCAAATGTTGTAAAGACTCTTACATATTTAGACTCTCTTGTTCCACTATTCATAGGGTCTTCACAATTTTCTTCTAAAGAGTCTCCTAGGATTGTTGGTATTTTATAACAGGGAGCTATTGGAGTCGCTCCTCGTGCACTTCTTTGCCAACCAAAAGAATAACTACCAACCATAGAAATTCCATTTTTTCCCAACTCATCAAGGTCTTTTTTAAATGGAACAGTTGAATCATTTTTTATTGTATAAAAGAAATAACCTCTCGTTGATTTTTGTTGATTGATAGAACCATTAACTGCTCCTGCAACAGTTAAAAACACGACAAGAAACACCAAATAAAATGGGATAAAAACAATAAATTCAAAAATTGCTTGTCCACTCTCATCTTTTAAATCTAGTTTACTTTTATTCATTAGCATCCATTATCAAATAGAGTTGTATACTTCGTACAATCGGCGCCACCTGATACTGTGTCCATTGCCGCGCAAACTCTTTCGATACATTCTCCTACCGTTGGCTCCTTGCCTAAAAAAGATTCTGATCGCAAATATACTGGCTTCTTTCCACCTACTATATCTGAAACTCCGAACTGATTTCTAAACTCAATCCAGTTCCCAACAAAGACTTTATTATCAACATTTCTGGGACTATTAACCTGTAAGTTCGCTACCCAATTTGGAACTAGGCGTGGAACTAAAAAAGATAAAAAGGTTTGAGCACTCCTTTGAAAAGAAGCTGCATCTGACCCGCCTGGCGAGTTAGCATTAATATCAACGACAAGATAAGTTCTCGAGGCCATATATGTGGCATAATGAACTAGAAACCCATCAGCAATAACAAAAGATATCTTTAGAAAAACAATAACAATAACGATTGCGAATATAAAAGATGATAAAAACTCTGTGGTTGATTGTCCTTGCTGACTTTTCTTTTTTCTTTTAATCATTGCGTAGGCTCCAATGGAGTAAAAAAGCGTGATTGTCCTGACTCTGAAAGGTAGCTTGTATGTTGATCACTATACCCATTACTATCAAGAGGAGATAATCCGGTTACTACTGGTGATCCATACCTGTAAGAATGTTCAATATACTTTCGTAATGTTTGAAAATAAGGTGAATCTGGCCCCATATAGTGTTGAAATGTTTGATTCCTAAAAACAACCATCACCAAAGACATTACAACAGCAAGTAAAAGTATATATTCTACTGCTGATTGTCCTTTCTCACTTAAAATAATATTTTTCTGTTTACCCATCCAAACCAAATCCAGGATAATAAAATCACCGGTGCATACGGGAATTTACTTCCATAGATTTCCTTAATTATTTTTGTATCACTTCTTTTAAAAGCTTCTTTAATTTTCTCTATATTTTTATAGGAGTTGTATAAGAAAAGGGAACTGCCCATTAATATGGTTAAATATAATAAACCTAGAAAGGCAGTTTCATGCTGTGAAACAGGTATTAATATAAAAAATGAAAAGAGGAACTTGGTGTCACCTGGGCCCATAATTTTCAATATAAATAATGTAAAGCCAACTATGAGAAAAGCTATGGAATAAAAAAATTGTTTTAACTCAAAATTATAAACGTCAGGAACAATAGTTAAAACAATGATAAAAATAATAATATTTAGTAGTGGCCACAAATTGGATATTTTTCTATGTAAAATGTCTAAGTAGGACACTGCAACCAACTCTATTAGTAAAAATAAATATACTGATTGAGGTATCATGGGATTCCATTCCCAAAGTTTCCATAAAAACATAATGATTTGCAAACACCTGAAGCAAGAGCATTAGATAAGGCATAGCCTAATGAGGCCATAGAACTATTTGTGTATCCACTAATAAGTTTCACCATTGCAGTTGAAATACCGGCCATAATACCAAAAACTAACAAGTATTCTAAAAGTGCCTGACCTTCTTTAGAGCTCATACATAAGATATTGATATTATTTAGAAATAAGAACAAGAGAGGGCAATTAATGCCCCCTTATTTAAGGTACGGGAGTAATATGGTTTATCCTAGTTTCCCATTTCATTTACAAAACTCTCAGCATTACCAAATACCGATTGAGTAATTGAATTTAGCTTGGCGCTGGCCACATCCTTAAATTTAAAGACAATTAAGGCAACAACAGCAACTAATAGAATATACTCTGTTGATGTCTGCCCATCTTCTTCTTTTAAGAACGACAGGAATTGCTTTTTCATACTCTCTCACCCCTTTTTATATTAAGCCTCATTTTATATGGCCATCTTTTCGGGAAGTTCTTCCTAGGACTTTAAGCTCGCGCAGGACAGAATCCCTCTATTTAATTATACCGCATCAAGTAATGCAATGCAACAAACTAACACCCTGAAATAATTGACTTTTTCACTACCGAAACTAATAAAAATCTAGGGTACAAGATCGTAAGGCTTTGCTATAATGGATCTTGGGGTCTAGGGTGAGCAATTTATGGTTTTCGCCCTACAATTTAACTTTCGGAAGCGGTCCCTGATTATGGTGAGCAAGCTCACACTGAGAAATCAGAAGTGAGAAGCCTAAAGTAATTACCTACTGCGTCCACCTGTCAAACGACGGGCGGAACATACAAGTCTTATACCTAGACCCCTTTACCTTAAGTATCATTGACAGCCTTACATATATTACTCACAATTTAGTTATGGAAAATACTCATAATACCTCTGAAGAATATATCAACACGGCCTGGATAGAAAAACTTGCTCTTGAAGAGCTCAACATGGAGGAGTCTGGTGTCATTTCACTAAACGAGCACTTAGACCCTAGGCTTTTTCTTGAAGAATCATCTATTAATTTTATGAATAATTTAAGAGACCGGTTTGAGGTTTATGTAACTCGATTTAACCAGTACAGAACATCAGCAAAAGGTCTTGGCCAAATTAAAATTTTTAAAATCGCTAATACTGTTAATGATTTTATGCTTTTTAGAAACTCTCTCCGTCTTGTTTTTTCCAGAAAATCTACGGACCTCATTTCGATATCATTTCTTTCTAATGGCAAAGAAATTTTCTCCCCTCGACTAAGAAACGAAGACTCTATTCAAAATCAATCTCATGAAATCAAGGCCCATATTGGTCCTTTTAATGATATCTCCTGGAAGTTTAGAGGTGAAGAGTTTGAAGTGGATGCTTTGGTTCGCCACTATCTAAGCGAGTTTATTCGACTCTCCTCTAGATAAAAGAAATAGAGCTACCTTGATTTTTATTATGCTTAATAGAATTTGATCCATTATACCGTCTTAATGTTAAATCAAGTGACTCTTCTACAGAAGGCATATAGATATTCAGAAATGACTCTAAATTATCACTATTCAATTTATAATACCAAAATTCCTCAGTCCCTTCTCTTAACTTCAATAAAGGATAAGGCCATCTTCCCTTATTAACTTGTCCTGCATTTTCATTAAATACCTTGCAATATAATTTCGCAAATTCATAACGTGACATTATATCCTTACTACATAAGTGAATAAGTCTATTTTGCGCTTTTCTTTCAATACTCAACTTAATAATGAGGCATAAGTAATAAACATCTAAATAGCCTTGCTTAACATAGCAATCAAAAGACTGTGGCGAAGAAGAATTAATATTATATTGTAGGTTTTCAAAAAAGGTTCTTTTCTGAGGATTGATATGTCTTCCATAAAGATGACAAGTTCTGAAAATCATATAGTTTAGAGAGTTTTTTTGAATATAAAACTCTCCTGAAGCTTTTGTTTTGCCTAAAACTGTCATTGAGTCTGGAATATCCATTTCAAGATAATCCTTATCCTCACCTGAAAAAACAAAGTCCTGAGAAATATAACAAATTTGCGATTTATATCTTTGGCACATTTCGGCCACATTAAATAACCCAGAAGCATTAAGAGCATCGGCCAGGCCATCAGCTTCAGAGCAATAAACAACAGAGTTTAGGCCAATACAATAGATCGTATAGTCGGCCTTAGATGTATATAAGGCCAATTGAACTGACTCTTTATTTAAAACATCACAAGGTAAACAAAGTACTCCGGGTATTTCGGTAGGTGTTTTATAGTAAGTACCAACTATTTTAAAATCATTTTTAAGAAATACTGCTAAATTAGAGCCAATAAAAGATGATATGCCAAAAATGAGAATAGTCTTTTTTTCTTTTAACTCTGTCATATTGGATATAATTATATCAGGTTTACTCTAACTATAAGCAAAAAAATGCCCTTGCTCAATTTAGAGCTAAGGGCAATTATGAGTTTAAACTTTATCTATCCTATCAATTTTAGCGCAGAACTTGGGTACTGATTGGCTTGGGCCAATACACTTACGCCTGCCTGAACCAGAATGTTATTCCTTGTAAGTTCCGCTGTCTCATTAGCGACATCAACGTCCCTAACTCGAGAATTAGCAGCACTAAGGTTTTCATCACTGATCCCAAGGTTGTTGATAATAGACGACAACCTGTTTTGTACAGCTCCCAAATTTGCTCTAACGCCGTTAATTTGTACAAGGGCATTATCAAGTTTTTTGAGGGATACTTGAGCTCCTTGTTTTGAACTAACGGACTCCGCTGTGAGTCCCAAAGCAGCAAGAGTTGCATCGGATGATGTGCCATCATAACGAAGCCTGTCCAGAATTGGGTCATTATTGATACCAATTTGGAATTCAAGCTGTCCCCCAGTTCCATCGAGAAGTTGGGTTCCGTTAAATTCAGCACTTCTAGCGATACGGTCAATCTCTTCTTTGAGTTGTTGAAACTCAATGTCGGCAAATGACCTTTCAGTGTCTCCAATAGTATCAGACGCGGATTGGATCGCGAGTTCTCTAAGTCTGATGACAATATTGGAAATTTCACTTAATCCTCCCTCAGCAGTCTGGATAAAAGAAATAGCATCATTTGCATTTCGTCCAGCTTGCCTAATACCCCTAATTTGGGCCTTAAGGTTTTCACTAATCGCTAGTCCGGCAGCATCGTCACCGGCCCTGGTTACTCTTTCACCTGATGACAACTTTCTTAGGCTGTCTTTCAAGTTGTTTGAGTTGATCCCTAAAGATCTTTGCGCCGAAATAGACGCAACATTTGTGTTGATTCGTAATCCCATAGTTTAATCTCCTGTCATAAAGCAAACCTCCTGTTCTATACTGAGCTTCCTGCTCAATAACTATTATTAATAAATTCATCAATCCCTCAATTTCGAAAGCAAATTTAGTTCAAACTCACGTTCATCTATTTAAACAATCATCACTGCAGGTGCAATAACTGCTTAAAAGACTTTAACAACTGTTTAATACACTCATCTTAAATACCTCTCATTCATTAAAGTTGCGAAGCTGAGTTAATAAGCTGTAGAGCATTTCTTGAAGAAGCATTAGCTTGTGCAAGAACAGAGGTACCAGCTTGAACTAGAATATTATTTCTAGTTAGCTCAGCTGTCTCTTTTGCTACATCAGTATCTCTAACTCGAGAATTCGCAGAAGATAAGTTCTCAATACTTACCTGGATGTTATTAATTGTTGATTGTAGACGATTTTGGAGAGCACCAAAGTCTGCCCTAATTCCAGATACCGAAATAATCGCCTGGTCAATCGATGATAAAGAGTTTTGAGATGAGATTTTATCTGCAACTGAAGCAAGGTTCAACCCTAACGCCGCCACATTAACATCTGCACTAGAAGCATCAAAAGTGAGCCTATCAGTAATAGGATCATTTCGGGTTCCGATTTGGATGTCAAAAACAGCACCGGTTCCATTCAACAGTGGAACCCTGTTGAACTCGGTAGAGTTAGCTATCCTGTCAATTTCTGATGTGAGTTGTTCGAACTCAACATTAAGGAACTTTCTCTCAGTACTACCAATGGTATCTGATGCTGCTTGTACAGCGAGTTCTCTTAGCCTAATCATAATGTTAGACACTTCAGCAAGTGCACCTTCAGCGATTTGAACTAATGAAATACCATCTTCGGCATTTCGTTCTGCTTGTCCTAAACCTCTAATCTGTGCTTTTAGGTTTTCAGAGATGGCCAATCCGGCTGCATCATCCCCTGCTCTGTTGATTCTTTGTCCTGAAGACAATTTTTCGAGCGTTTTGTTTAAGGCCAATCGTGTTTGTCCCAGGTTCCGCTGGGCGTTTATCGAGGCCACATTCGTGTTAATACGAAGTCCCACGTTATCCTCCTTGAAATGGGTTCTAGCAAAAGTCCTTTTTGCCAGAGAAACAGCTCGCTAAAAAGCAAGCATTTCCTTCAAAACCCATTCGAGAATATAAATAAAATCTTTAGAAATTAAGTTAAAAGAAAGTTTAAGTGCCTTTAATGGAAAAATATGCCTCATAGCTACGAACTTTATTCCTTCTTGTAGAAGACAATTGAACCATAGGAAAATAGTACAATGAATTTACTAAATGAATATGTAATTACCAATTTAGAAGAATCCCCTTATTATAGAGACCAGGTTATTGAACTCATAGAAAGCTCTTTTGGATACTCTGAGAAAAACAGCTTTATTGTTGATTTTTATCCATTAATGAATACTAAGAACCAGTGTAATAATCATATACTAATAGAAGATAATAAAGTTATAGCACATATTGGATTAAGCTTTAGATATATAACTCAAATGGGATTTCGCACTCCTGTCTCCCTCTTAGGCGGCATTTGCTCTTGCCCAAGTATAAGAGGAAAGGGTATCTTTAGTAGCTTTTTTAAAAGAATTATTGAGAATCACAAGGCAAATATTTCCTATTTTATTCTATGGGGCAATCTCACTTCCTTTTATGAACGTTTTGATTTTTATGAAGCAGGTAAATCAATTCAAACTAAAGCGCCTGGCCCTTTATCTCGAGATATTCTAAAAACCTATAATAAAGTATCTTTTTCTGCCATTAGTGACCGCCAATGGGATGATATAAAGTCTCTTTATGAGCAGAAAAGTGAAGTTATTAAGTTTCACAGGTCTGAACAAGACTGGGAAAATATCACCCATATTAAATCCGCAGACCTTTATTTGTATGAGGTAGAAAATAAAGTAGTTAGTTATTTTATCAAAAATAAAGGACAAGACTTAGAAAATTTAATCCATGAATATGGCATCGAAAAGAATTATGAAAAAGAATTATTACCTTTACTTAAAAGACAATCTCTATGGATGGAAGACAGAGGTGATGATGAGTTAGGACAAATAATTTATTCCGCTTTTTTTCGAATAGGTAACATAAGTCTTTTAAACGACTTTTTAAAAAAAACGACCCATGATAATCTAAAAATTGATGAAATTAATGAAAGTATCTCTTTTAGTTATAAAGGTGAAACATTTGAATGTGATCAGCGGACCTTTTTACAAGTAATTCATGGGCCTCATGATAGAAAAAGAAAACTACCATATTTGCCCGTCTACTTCTGCGGACTAGACAGTGTTTAATTATTCTTCAGTTCCTTAAGTCCTTTCCAGAAAAACAATGAACTAATCCCCCAAAAGATATAAGAAATTTTTGGAATAGTACTAAAACTTATAACAGTGGTATTACCAATAAACTTTAAGCCTGCAAAAACGAACACACAACTCAGTAATACAAACCCCAAAAATATAACTGAGCTTGAAAGCCGCTCAAAAGAATTTTCATGACCTGTATGTAAGATCTCAAAGGCATATTTTTTCTTAGACCAATCTCTCAAAAACCATCTGAGGTGACGAGGAATCATCCTAAAAGATCCCATAATATCTTTACCTAACCAGAACATCTCCTCATACATATTTTCTTTGGTAACAGATTTTTTAAAAAGCTCATGAATATCTTTTTCAAGAATTGAGAACAAATCAAAGTCCATGTGTAGAGATTTACTTACGCCATCCAGTGTAAAAAACGCTCGAAAAACAATAAACCACTCGCGCGGAAGAAATATTTGATGTGAGTTTAAAACTCTGATAATAGAACGAAGTAACTGGGCCACATTAGTTTGAGCGACAGTTAAACCAATAAAAGGTGATAAAGCATCTCGCACATCACTAATAAGTAAATCGGTATCTGGTATATCCTCATAATCTGCAACATCTAAAAATTCATAAACTAAATTTTCAAAATTATATGTAAACAAAGAATAGATAATTGCTAAAAAGTTTTGTCTACTTCTAAGAGCTAGAGTCCCCATTAGACCAAAATCAACTAGACCTATTTTGCCATTTTTTAAATAGAAAAAATTCCCTCCATGAAGATCTGCATGAAAAAAGCCATCTTGAAGAAAAGTTTTGATAAATAACTTTACTCCCTTCTCCATTTTTTCATAGAGTTCTTCTTCATAGGGTTGTATTTTTTCGTAATCACTAAAAGCGATACCATCTAAATATTCAGTGACAAGGACTTCTTCAGTCGTATATTCATCAAATACATTGGGTATATAAAAAATCCCTTCCTTATCATGCTTCATTAAATTAGTTTTTAATTTTTGAGCATTAAGTGCCTCTCTATGGAAGTTTAACTCCACTTGTAATGTCATTGAGAAGTCTTTAATAATTCTTGATAAGGCCAAGCTTTTTAGATCACTGCTTACCTTTTCAGCTTGCTCTACAATATATAATAAAATGGGAAAATCAGTTTCAATATGTTTTTGAATATTGGGACGCCTTATTTTTAAAACTACATCCTCACCTGAAATCAAACGTGCTCTATAAACGGAGCCAATAGAAGCTACTCCAATAGGGTTTTCATCAATACTCTCCACTAAATCGTATAATGAACAACCCCAAGATGCCTCCACAGTTGCCTGGTCATCTATAAAATCAACAGGTCTAACCTTGTCACGAAGGATTTTCATTTCTTCAATAAATGCATTATCAAAGATATCTTCTCTGGTAGAAATAAGTTGTCCAAACTTAATAAAGGTTGGCCCTAACTCCTCAAAGCAATTTCTTAATCTTCTGCCTAAGTTTTTATTAAAGTTTGGTTTTTCATCATCCAGTGCTTCTCGTTTTGATTTTGGTAAAACGAAGTTCGGTATTTTTGAAGTAACAGCGAACGAAAGAAACTCTTCTAAACCATGCTTAGCAAAAATAAGTGCAATTTCCCTTAATCGACCAACATTTTTAATTGTTTTTCCAATCCCAAGGCCAGTTTTGATAAGATCCATAGACTAAATCCCATTTAAATTTTAATATCGAACTAATGAGGATATCGTTTGCATTTCTATTATTACTTACTTTCAACGCTTTTGGCCAAGAAGTTTGCTCTAGAGTTGCTACTGTAAATTATCAAGAAGTTCTAGTTGATACAAACACCAATAAAAAAGGCGAAGGACTTAGGTTTTATCTTGATAGAGATCCTGTCGCTAAGAGTTATTTAGATAAATATCAAGAGGGTTCGGGCATAAGGATTGAAAATGCTATTATGGGGACTGTCGGTACTGGCCTAGTGTTGGGAGGTTTTCTAAGTAATAGTAATAAGCAGCGAAAAAGAGTTTTGTTAGCTTCTGGTATTTCCATGCTACTTGTAAATTTTTTAATTGCAAAAACTGCTGAGCACACCAACGAAAATAACTTGCTAAGGGCCATCAAGGAATATAATAAAAAAAATCTACCAAAGATCTTTTTTCAACCAAGTGCAAAAAATAGCTCTGGTATAGATCTGATGGTCGCCAAAAGCTGGGAATTTTAAAATGATGGATGAATCTAAAAATAGAATTGTATGCTACAGCTGTAACAAAGCTCTTGAGCATGACATTGGTGAAAAGGTCTTTAGGAATGAGGAGTGCCCTCATTGCCAGGCCTATATCCGGTGTTGTCGAATGTGTAAATTTTATGACACATCATCCTATAATGAATGTAAAGAACCTGTTGCTGAAAGGATTCTTGAAAAAGAGAAGCCTAACTTTTGTGAGTTTTTTAAAATATCAGGTTCAGGTGACGGACAAGATGACAAAAATAGTCTGCTTGATGCTGCAAACTCACTATTTAAAAACTAGGAAATCGAATGAATAGTAAAAACCCTATTACTCAAGCAGGAATGGAAAAAATTAAATCTGAACTAGATCAACTCATAAAAGTTGATAGAGAAGAAGTTAAGATAAAAATAGCAGAAGCACGAGAGCATGGAGATCTTAAAGAAAATGCTGAGTATCATGCTGCAAAAGAAAAGCAATCTGTTATTGAAGGTAGAATTTCTCAACTTCAAGGAACCATTGCAAACTCACAAGTTATAGACACCTCTACTATAGAAAGTGAGCGTATTGTTTTTGGTGCTAGTGTTAAACTTATTGATGAAGATGGTAATGAGCTTAATATTCAAGTAGTGGGTCAAGAAGAGTCTGACTCATCTAGAGGAAAGATCTCTTTCCAAAGCCCTCTTGGCAAGGCACTTATAGGAAGAGAAACTGGTGACACTGTCATCGTTAAGGCCCCAAAAGGGGATATTGAGTACGAGGTTGATTCATTTGAATTTAAATAGTCCTTTAATAGAACTATTTTCTTCCCCTCGAACTAAAACGTATCAGGCCCTAAGTGAGGCCGGTCTTAAAACCATTAAAGACTTACTTTTTATTTTTCCCAAACGAATGGATTGGATTCCCAACGAATCTTCATTTGAAAAAGCTGTCGAAGATAGTTATTTCAAGGGTCGCGGTTTAATAAAAAATATCCATGCTGTCCCTCAGTACTATACAAAGAGAAAAGGTCAATCACTTCTTAAAAATATAAAAGCGACTGTAGAGGACCTTAATTCTAAAAGTACAATTACTTTGAGATGGTTTAATTCATACTCTAACCTTGAAAAAAAATTAAAAGGCCTTGAGGAAATTACATTTTATGGAAAAGTAAATAAGTATAAAGGCCAATACCAAATAATTAACCCTCATATTGGCGATGACGAGATTAAAATCGACTATCCAAATATCGGAGAGGCCAAAGGGTTTAATATAAAAAAAATAATTCAAAAAATACCTCTTGGATTATGGGATGAACTCGAAGATCAAATACCAAAATATATCTTAGATAAAAGAAATCTACCTACATTATCAAAGTCACTTAAAATGCTTCATGGAATAACTCATGAAGATAACCAAGACAGTGCAAATGATCGTCTTAAATATGAAGTTCATTTTAATCACCAACTTAAAATTATTTTAAGAAAAAATGCGAGGACTAAAAATAATGCACCTGTAATTAAGCCATTATCTTCTTTTAATAAAATTCTTCCTTTTGAACTAACGGCAGATCAAAATAATACATTGATTGAGATAATCTCTGACCTTAATAAGGGTATCCCTATGATGCGACTCGTTCAGGGTGATGTTGGGTGTGGAAAAACAGCTATTGCAATTTTATCAAGTCATTTTCTCATAGAGAACTCATACCAAGTTGCCATGTTATGCCCGACAGAAGCATTGGCCATTCAGCATTACAATGAATTTAGTAGATATTTTAAAAACACAGAACTATTACTTGGATCTACAAAAGCATCTCATAAAAAAGAAATTTATAATAAGGTTAACCAAGGTCAATCATCTCTTATCATAGGAACACATGCACTTTTACAAGAAGGCTTAACGTTCAAAAATTTAGGACTCTTTGTTATTGATGAGCAACATAAGTTTGGTGTTGATCAACGCAATTATCTTATTAAAAAATACCCTCACGTACATTCTCTGATCATGTCGGCTACTCCCATACCTAGATCACTTCGACTAGCTCAATATGGAGATATTGATATATCAACAATAAAAACACTCCCCTCTTTTAAAAAGCCAGTTAAATCAAAAATAGTTGATGAAAACACCTTTGCTCAATTTCTGCATTTCATTAAGAATAAAATTGAAAAGTCAGAGCAAGCTTTTTTTGTCGTTCCAAAAATAGAAAATGAAGAATCAAGCCTCAATAATTTAACCACCACTACGTTAAGGCTTAAAAAAATATTTCCTCTTTTTAACATATCCCATTTACATGGAAAAATGACTGCTGAGGAAAAAAAAGAAATCATAGATAATTTTAAAAATAAAAAAATTCAAATTCTTATATCCACTACAGTTATAGAAGTTGGTATTAATATTCCAAACGCAACTATCATGGCAGTCCTCAACCCTGAAAGATTTGGTCTTTCTACTCTCCATCAATTAAGAGGCCGAGTTGGAAGAGGTGAAAAACAAGGATATTTTTTCCTAATTCAAGAAAAAAATGTCCCCGAAGAGTCTATTAAAAGACTTAAAGTTATAGAAAAACATTCTGATGGCTTTCTTATTGCTGAAAAAGACCTCGAAATAAGAGGGCAAGGAGACCTATTTGGCACTGATCAATCTGGCAGGTCTCTTTATGAGCTCGAAGCAGATTTACTTAAATATACACATGAAGATATCCTAGAAATTCTATCTAAGGATAAAAACCTTCTGAACAATAAAGTCCGAGAAAACTTTCAACTGAAAGAAATTTCCTCTACCTTATAAATAAACAACAAGATAAGATAGTAATATGATAGAGTTTGAAGTTGTTAATTCACCTGACCAGGATATTATTGGTCCACATATATACCATAAAGATAACATGACGGTGGGACGCTCTCTTCAAAATGATCTTATTATTTTGGACCCGCAAATTGCGCTACATCATATTGAAATTAAAATTGGGAAACAAGTTTTAGTTTCCTCAATATCTTCTTTGCCATTTCTTATATCTAATAAAAAAGTTATCAACGAAATTAATTATAAATTAGGTGAGGAAATAAAAATTGGTACGACCATACTAAAAATAAATAAACATATTTCCATTGTTCAAGAAAATAAGAATATAATTTTTGAAAATAACTACCAAATGATTGAAAGTGAAAAACCCGCTATTATTGAAGTTCTTGAAAATATAGAAACGGAGCTTAAAATCGTTGAGCGTGATCGTTATGTTGACTGACTATCATCCAGGACATTTTATCACTGAAGACCAGACCAAGATAAGTTTTCAAACTAATTTTTTGCCCGATAAAATAGATCCAAATAAAAAACTTCTTGTATTTAATTATGGTTTGGTTTGTTCTCAGTATCAGTGGAGCTATCAAATTCCATTTTTTGAAAAGCATGATTACCAAATCCTACTTCACGACTACCGCTGCCATTTTGAAAGTTCTTGTAGTCTGGATATAACCACATGTACGTATGAGAATATTCTCAGTGATATGTCTCAACTTTTTAATCAATTTGATACTAATAATATTTATTTATTAGGACATTCAATGGGAGTTAATATTTCTCTAGAGTGTGCAAAGCAATTCCCTGAAAAAATAAAAGGTCTTGTCCTTATATCAGGAACTGCTTTCCCTCCTAACGATACAATGTTTGACTCAAAGATTTTTAATGTTCTTATGCCATTTATTGAAAAACAGGCAAAAACATTTCCTGAGCTTCATAGTTTTCTTTTAAAAAACTCATATAAATCCAAAATAATTACTAAAATGGTCCAAAGCGGTGGTTTTCATCCTACCGAAAGCAAAGAGGACTTTGTTCGAGTATATCTAAAGAAAATTGGCGAACTAAATCCATTTCTATTTTTTCAGCTTTATAATGAAATGCAAAACCATGCCATCATTAACGTCCTTGAACGGATAAAATCAAAAACATTAATTATAGGTGGAGATCGAGATAATATAATCCCAAACTATCTACAGTTTATTTTTAAAAAGTTTATTAAGGACTCAGAAATATATATCCTTAATGAAGGTAGTCATGTCCCACAAGCAGATTTTCCCGATAAAGTAAATGAAAGAATTAAACTCTTTTTAGACCGGGTCACTTAGCCCTTTAAACTCCATTATAGACTTAAATACACGAGCTCTTGCAGAGAACTTCTGTGCCCTTTTATAATCCTGATGTGAGGCGGCCCCTTCTGTATTGATCTTAAATAAGTCTCTATCCATAACCTGAATTTCAAATGGATAAAAGAAACGAATATCTCTCGCTATTAAAGAGACATCCATATTAAGAATTTTTTGAGTTAAAGGACTATCTGGGTCTTCAGTCCTAGCAAAGCTTTTTAATTTATTAAACTGCTGCTGAAAGGGATTTGTGTATTTAATAAGTTGTCTAGCTGTAAATTGAATTGAGCGGTATCCACCTAACGAATGAGGATTAACCTTATTTCGAAGGTCTTCAACAAATTCACACTCTCTAAAGATCTGATCAAAATGTTCTTGAAAGTCACTCTCGTTCATTTGTTCTCTAATAGCAACTTTGACGAGATCTTTATGCTTACTTCTTAGCTTATCTATATCATAAAGATTATTAATTGATCGGCTTGGCTTTATATTGTGAGGAACTACGACATTATTATCTACAAGATATTTAACAACCTTTAAAGTATCACTTCTTTTTTCAGTAACAAACCTAACCCCTATTCTATCAAAGAGTTCTTCAGCAACATTTTCAGGCTTATGTAATAGTTTAATAATAACACTATCTCTTGTTTTCTTTGATTTAGTCTCAAAGTCTATAAGAGCTATTTTGTTTTGATCTTTTTCTTTACCAAGAAAAAGCTTATCTTCAGGATCCCTGTAAAGGACTTTATAAAAACGATCAAATACCTGCGTCTGGATTATATTAAAATAATTTGTTCTTAAATCTTTATCAACATGAAGGATTGTGTGCATAACTTTAAGAATAATCTCTGACCACAGCTTTTCTTCTAACTCCTTCTCTTCTTTACCTGAATAATTAGTCATCATAAGAAGCTCAATGATATCGGTAATGAGATAAATAGACTGTGGGACTTTTAAATCTAATCCCTCAGCATCGCCTTCTTTAAGAAAATATTTTTTAATAAACGATAATGCTTCTTGAAAATTACCAAACAGCTCAGCTTTACTTACAGGGTCATGAGGATCAAAGCCATAACCTCTAAGAAATTGCTCCGCTTGCTTTGTGTCATGTATTGGTGTTATAAAATGCTTCGTATCCAACGGAGAATCGCCATTGACGATCACATCAATTACACCCCAATCAAAAAGATATTTAGACAAATAAGTAGGTCTTTCCATATAAAAGTAATTAACCTTAGCAGAAGAAACACAATGAATGAAAAAAAATCTTTCTCTTTAAAAGAACCGGCCGTTTTCTTTCTTAGTTTTTGCGGTGTAGGATTTTCTCCAAAAGCACCAGGTACTATGGGAACGTTGGTCATTATGCCTATCTTATACGCACTTGCACAGTTTAATCCTCCCTATATTCTTTTTATCCCTTTTATTACACTTGCTACTGTTTTTTCCTGCTTTCTTGCTCATCATGTTGAACAAAAATATGACTTACATGATCCACAATGGATTGTTATTGATGAAGTTATAGGAATGAGCGTTGCATGGTTGTTTATAAAAGACTCTGGACTTTCTCATCACTTGATTCTTTTTGTCCTATTTAGATTTTTCGACATTATAAAAATCTGGCCTGCAAATTATTTCGATAAGCTCAAACATGGCTCTGGCATTATCATTGACGATATTGTTTCTGGAATTTACGCAGGTGCTATTTATGCCACACTATTTCACTTCAATATAATCCCTACTTAAAATTGTTGACTTACGTACCACCTACGCATACGATTTTATTAAGAGACAGAAACTTTTAATGTTACCAGCGCATTTATTTCTTTAAATTTTAGTAAATTAAAAGTGGGCTTCTCTTTAATCAAATTGCTTAGTTTATAAAAAACAAAATAAATAGGAGTAACTCATGGCCAAAGCAAAAATTGAAAACGATAAGACAAAAGCTCTTGATATGGCACTTTCCAATATTGAAAAACAGTTCGGTAAAGGTGCTATTATGAAATTCGACTCTGAAGCAAAAGCAGCAAAAATTCCTGTTATCCCCACAGGCTGCCTTGGATTAGACATAGCTCTAGGTGTAGGAGGAATCCCACAAGGAAGAATTATTGAAATTTTTGGCCCTGAGTCTTCTGGTAAAACTACCTTAACTCTACATATTGCAGCTGAATGCCAAAAAGCTGGTGGTACAGTCGCCTTTGTTGATGCAGAACATGCTCTTGATACAATCTACGCTGAAAAGCTTGGTGTTGATGTTCCAAATACTCTCATTTCTCAGCCTGATAGTGGAGAGCAAGCATTAGAAATTGCCGATATGTTAGTACGCTCAGGTGCTGTTAATCTTCTTATTATCGACTCTGTTGCAGCTCTTACTCCAAGAGCTGAACTTGAAGGTGATATGGGTGACTCACATATGGGCCTACAGGCCAGATTAATGTCTCAAGCCTTAAGAAAACTAACAGGGTCTATAGCAAGATCTAACTGTACTGTTATCTTTATCAATCAACTAAGAATGAAGATAGGTGTTATGTTTGGTAACCCCGAAACAACCACTGGTGGTAATGCGCTTAAATTCTATTCGTCAGTAAGAATCGATATTAGAAGAATTGGAGCTATTAAAGAAGGGGAAAACTTTATTGGAAATAGAACAAGAGTAAAAGTTGTAAAGAATAAAGTTGCTCCACCTTTCACTAACGTAGAGTTCGATATTATGTATGGTGAGGGTATCTCAAAAGCTGGTGACCTTCTTGATCTCGCAGTCGCTGAAGAAATTATCGATAAGTCTGGTGCTTGGTTTAGTTACGGTGACTCCAAAATCGGTCAAGGAAGAGAGAACTCAAAAGCTTTCCTTTTAGAAAATCCTGAAATAATGGAAGAAGTAAAAAATAAGATTCTCATTAAAAGAGGACTTATCAGCTCTCCAAATCAAGAAGTCATCAATGAAGAGACTGGGGAAATTATAGAAGAAGAGGAAAAGCCTGTTGCCCCTAAGAAAAAAAGAGCTACTAAAAGTAAAAAATCTGTTCAATGATATCTGAAGAAAAACAAGCGTTACAACTGGCCGTTAAGTTACTTAGCGGCCAGGATTATGCCAAAGCTGATTTAGTTAACAAGCTTATTAAAAGAGGCTTTGATAATGATCTAGCCGATACCGTTATTACAAAACTAAAAGAAAAAAAGCTTTTCAAAGAGGATGCTTTTCTCAAAGGCTATATCAAAAGAAAATCCAAAAAAGGATTTTGCTTTGAAATCATTCAAAAAGAACTTGAGAAAAAGAATATTAATCTTAATAGAGATGAATATGATGAAATTATAGCTGATTTCAATATCAACCCCAACTCAGAACTTAAAGAAATAATGAAATTAAAAATTCCATCACGATTTGATTCATCAGATCACAAACAATGCGAAAAAGTTAAAAATAAACTTCTACGCTTTGCTCTATCTAAAGGAGCGAGCTTTGATACGGCCGTTGAGCTTGTTGATTCTATACTGAATCAAGACGGCTGAGATCAAACATGATATCTCTATATTATGAAATATCTAATCTTAATTTTTCTTTTCTTTGGTTGCACTAAAAAAGTCACAACTTACTCAAAAGGTTTAAATCTGGCCCTTTCTAGTGATGCTTCTACATTAGATCCAGCATTAAGCTATGATGGAACAAGTGCCGAAATAGTTTATCAGGGTTATGAGAGTCTTTACCAATATGATTATAAAACAAGACCATATAAGATTATTCCATTACTTGCTACGGACCTTCCTACAATATCTGAAGATAGAAAAACCTACACAATTTCTATAAAAAATAATGTTTATTATCACCCTGATGAAAGTCTCTCTAAAGGACGAAAATTAATTGCTAATGATTTTATAACTCAAATAAAGCGATTAGCATTTATCCCCTCAAAAAGTCCTGGTTGGTGGTTATTTGACAATAAAGTCGTTGGACTAAATAGAGCACGGCAACTGGCAGGTAACAATTTAGCAAAACTTCTTTCGACTAATATAGAAGGTCTTGTTGCTTTAGATGAAAACACAATCCAGATCAAACTTATAAGGCCATATCCTCAACTCATGTATGCATTATCTATGAGTTTTACATCTCCCATCCCACAAGAAAGTGTAACTTTCTATAATAATAACTTAACAAATAAGATCATAGGGACAGGGCCATTTGTACTTGAAAGGTTTAACCCTATCGGAAATACTTATCTCACCCGCTTTCCTCTATACCATGCTAAGCTTCCTGACATTGAAAAGATTCAATTTCATTTACTTAAAGAAACTCAAACAAGATGGCTTAACTTTCTAACTCAGAAAATTGATATAACGAGAGTAGATGCTGATAACTTCCATAACGCTGTCGATAAAAATTTAATGCTTAATAAAGAGCTTAAGGACAAGGGAATCGAGCTTATTAAAGAGCCAACCCTAACCTATTGGTGGCTTGCCTTTAATATGAATGACCCAATTGTTGGCAAAAATAAAAAACTTAGAAAGGCCATCGCTCATGCTATAGATAGAGACAAATTTATAGAGCTCTTTACAAATAACGTCGCTAAAAAGGCCAACTCAATAATTCCTCCAGGTATCGAAGGGCACGATCCAAATAGAAAACCAAACTTTGAATATAATATCAAAAAGGCCAAAAGACTTATTAAACAAAGTCGAATTCGACTTCCATTAACACTTAAGTTTGATGTCAGAAATACATCCACTAAGTCACGACAGATGGCCGAGTTTTTCAAAAAAGAGCTTAAAAAGATTGGTATCGAAGTAAAGATATCCCAAAATACATTTCCCGCTTTTTTAGAAAAGCTTAGAAAAGGTGAACTCCAATTCTGGCTAGATGGATGGGCCATGGACTATCCTGATCCCGAAAACTCCTTAACTCTTTTGAGTAAAAAAAGTTTTCCGCCTGGGCCAAATGCTTCTTTTTACTCGAATCTACAATTTGAAAGGATTCTTAAAAAAGTCCTTGTTGAATCTGATCATGTAAGAAAGAGGGCCTTAATATCTAATCTAGAGGATATCGTTTCAAAAGATATGCCTTGGATCATGTTATATTACGATAATCACTTCATTCTAAAATATAAGAAGATCAAAAATTACCTATCCTCTTCCCTCATCCAAAATAAATACAAATACTTGGAGCTTAAATAGGCAAATTTTGCCTCACCGGTATTTATTTCCTTTAGCAAGGTTTCCAAAAAGACGATAGTTTCATTGAACATTTTAGAGGACTAGGATTGTCCCATATACAAGGCAATCGGAGGGTCCATGCAATTATCGACAAAAGTAAAAATCATTTTCACAGCTCTTATGCTCTCAATTAATCTTTCCCTTCAAGGTAAAGATTTTATCATCTATAGTATCACTCAAGATTTTCCGATGGGGTTTGAGAATGAAGTATTAAATAAAAACTTTTATATCAATATGGGCGAAACTCAAGGATTAAAAAGTGGTACCACTTTAGATGTGTACCGAAAGGTCTCACGCCTTGATCCTTACACTTCAAAGAAGATGCATAATCATAAAGTAAAAATAGGAGAACTTGAGGTAATTCATGTTGAGGAGCAAACATCAATTACTAAGCTGAAAAAGTACTCGATGAACAAATCAGCAATTCAATTTGAAATCAGAAAGTTTATGATAGGGGACAAAGTAAAAGTGAATATTAAGTAGCTTTGATTAACCTGCAGACTTAATTTTTTCTCTTCGCGCCTTAACCAATGTTACCATCTCATCGATTGCCTTTACTGCCTTTTGAAGCCTTACGACTTCTTTAGCATCCTCTGGCTTTTCGGCCTGTATTTTAGTTAAAGTATAATTTGCCATGCCTTGCGCAACAACAAGGTGATTACTTACATCATGAAGGAAAACCCTCTCCTCATCAGCTCCATCTCCACCCACTTTAACCTCCTCGAATTACATAAAGTATTTTACTAATAATAAGTATATTGTATAAGAAAACAGTTTAAAGTGGTAAGAAGTTTTATTTCGCAACGCATTAATTGACTTTTTAACCTCCTATGACTATAAATCCCATTTAAAACTAGAGGTAATATATGGCCAGAATTACGATCGAAGACTGCTTAGAACAAGTTGAAAACAGATACGAACTCGTACACTTAGCTGTTAAAAGAGTTAAGCAAATGAAAGAAGGTTCTCATTATCTTGTTAAAAGTAAGAACAAGGCCATCGTTACTGCCTTAAGAGAGATTGCTGCTGGTAAAGTTAAGCATGCTCCCGTTAGTGAATACGATAGCGACGAATTTTAGAATTATTTCGTTTTTCCTATAGCAACTTCAATTACTTCATCAAAGTGTCCAACTGGATAAAACTTAATACCCTTTCTATGTCTTTCAGGGACCTCAAGTAGATCTTTTTCATTTCTCTTAGGTATGATCACGTGTTTTATACCGGCCCTCTTTGCCCCTAGAACTTTCTCTTTAATTCCACCGACAGGTAATACTTTACCCGTTAAACTCAGCTCGCCCGTCATAGCAATTCCGGCCTTTATTTTTTTATTTATGGCCAAGGAGTAAAGAGCTAATGCCATAGTAATCCCAGCACTAGGCCCATCTTTTGGCGTGGCCCCGGCTGGTAGGTGAAGGTGAATTTCATGAGAAGCTAAAAAGTCTTCTGGTGTTTCATCAGAGTCTGCTCTTTTATAATCAACTTCAATTTTATCTTGTAGTATCTTCTTCACATAACTATAGGCAATATTAGCTGATTCATTCATGACCTCACCTAATTGACCCGTAAGCTTAAACTCTCCCTTACCTTTTAAAGGAATAGTTTCAATAAAAAGTATCTCGCCACCAAAACTAGTCCATGCAAGACCCGTTACAATTCCAGGGTTAAGCTTTTTTTCTGCTTTATCTGAAGAAAATCTGGCCGGACCTAAGAGCTCTTCAAGTTGAGTTTCTTTAGGTGAAAATTTCTTTTTCTTTTTCCCATTTGTAATCTTCAAAAGGGCAGCTTTTCGACATAGTCGAGCTATCGTTTGTTCAAGAAAACGCACTCCTGGCTCTCTTGCATAGTCAGAGATTATCTTTTTTATAACGGGTGTACTTAAATTAAACTCTGTCTTTTGCAGTCCATGCTTTTCAAGCATCTTAGGTATAATCCATTTTGTTCCAATCGATACTTTTTCTTCGAGTGTATACCCTGAAAGCTCTATGACTTCCATTCTATCCAATAAAGGATCAGGAATGGCATCTACATAGTTGGCCGTAGCAATAAAAAGTACCTTAGAAAGGTCAAAAGGGACATCTAGGTAATTATCAATAAAAGTAGCATTTTGTTCAGGATCCAGAACCTCTAAAAGAGCAGAGGCTGGATCTCCCTGAAATGAGCTTCCTAATTTATCTAGTTCATCGAGCATTATTATTGGGTTTTTAACGGCCACTCTCTTAAGGGCCTGAATAATTTTCCCTGGCATCGCTCCAACATATGTTCTTCGATGACCTTTAATCTCCGCTTCGTCCCTCATGCCACCTAAGCTAAATCTATAAAATTTTCGACCTAGTGCTCGAGCTATACTTCGACCAATTGAAGTCTTACCAACTCCTGGAGGACCTGCTAAACACAAAATCGTTCCATCGTAGTTTGGCTTTAACTTCCTGACTGCTAAGAATTCTAAAATACGCTCTTTTGCTTTTTCTAGACCATAATGATCTTTATCGAGTACTTTAGCGGCCTTAGGAATTTCTATTTCAACACCTGTTTCTTTATTCCATGGTAGCTCGAAAATCCAATTTAAATACGTTCTTGAAACATTATATTCCGGACTACTGTCCGGTATTGATTCAAGTCTATTCATTTCTTCTTTAACGTCCTTATAGACTTCTTCTGGAAGTCCTAAAGAATCGATCGTCTCTCGCATTTTCTTGAGCTCTCGGCCTTTTTCATCCTCGTCCATACCGAGTTCACTGCGTATGACTTTTAATTGCTCTCTTAAAAAATACTCTCTTTGATATTTATTAACTTTATCATTTACCTCATCACTAATTTTCTTTTGAATATCGGCGACATCTTTTTCTCGTTTGAGATAAACTAAAAGTTTCGCAAATCTTTTTTTAACGACTAGTGTTTCTAAAAAATCTTGGGCCTCAGGTAAATCAAGTGAAATAGCAAAAGCAACAAGGTCTGCTAGGGCCCCAGGTGAAGGAGAATTCATCATTGCTAACTTCATCTCTTCATTAAAATATGGATTTATTTCACTTAGCTTTTTAACTTGGTTTATTACCGATCTGGTATAGGCATCTAATTCCTCATCAGCTTCCAATATATCGTCAAATACTTCTACCTTGGCCTTTAAAATTGGAGTCTCTGAAATAAACTCAAAGGCACGATATCTTTTAATTCCATGCACAAGAACATTAACGCTTCCATCCGGCAGCTTTAATTTTTTAACAACCTTACAAAGTACACCGACTTTATAAATATCTCCAGAGCCTATCTCGTGGTCTTCGTCATAATCGAGCTCTCTTTCCTCGTCTTCTTCCTCTTCTGGGTATTCCCCTTTAACTAGGTTAAGTGCAACATACCCTGTTTTAAGAATTTGCTCATCAAGTTCAGGAAGAAATTTTTCCTGGCTCAAAATAATAGGTGCAATCATTCCTGGAAAGATAGGGCTGTTCATAATAGGAATTATCACAACCTGAGATGGCAATGACTTTTCATTACGACTATCTTTTATCTGAATCTGATATTCTTCAACATCATTCATCTAAATCTCCGAATTTTTAATTTTTTACGTCAATGATAAATCGACCTGGCTTTTCTAGATAAAAAACATCAGCGGCAAAGGAGCTTTTTAAAGACACTTCCACTGATAATGATTCTTTACTAATAGGAAAGAAATCAAAATTTTCAACATAACGACTCTCACCAAATGACGCCATCTTGGAATCCATAGAAGTATCAAAAAAATCTATGAATATTTTTTTCTTATTTGAATCTATATGCCCATATACCCTAGGCACTTTTTCACCGACAAAATCAAAAACAATTCTTTCATATCCTTTCTTCGCTGAAAAATGATGACGAATGGCCTTTAAAACTGCTTTTTGATTAATCGAGCCGTTATGAAAGATTCCACCTTTTCTATAAACTGAAACTTTCTTTTGGCTAACTTTACGTATCCTCTCCTGAAGTAAATCTTGAGCAGAAGCGTTAAAACAAATCAAAAAAAGGAATAAAATATTTCTCAATTTCATGAAAACCCCTATACTTCGAAAAGGTTATCACAGCTTTTTTTACCTGTGTATTTTTAAACTAGTTTTAGGGCCCAAAAGAATAACCGATAGGAAAAGTCCAACTAGAAATGAGTTAAAGGGACCATTAGAAGAAGGAGGTCCTCCCCCTATAGAGCCACAACCTACTGGAAGAGGCCCCTGGTCATCCTCACTTAATCGAACTGTACTAGAAGTTAATGATCTTTTTAGGTTAGAAGGAACAGAATAACTTAATGGAGCATCAGGACAAGACTTATTGTCTGTAAGAAAACCATAGTCTTTCATGGAGACTATTTCATAGTTATTCCCTACTTTTTTAACTAATTGAACAATCATAAGATAATAATCTAGGTTATCCCCATAGTTGGTCAGATCAGGAAAAAAATCTTCATCACTAAGCCCAATAAATTGATCTACATCGAATTTCATTGGTCTTATAGTCAATTTAAGGTCATTTTGTAAGTCTTTACCCACCCTCAGCGGAATACGGTGTGTAATTTCTAATGTAGGCGTGTCATCATCCGTTTTAAGGATGTTATTAATACTGTCCCCACTACTTATGATTTCTTTAGTTGTGTCGGTATACTCAACTTCTAGGTTATATTTTAGAGGACTATAAAGAGATTGCGAGATCAACCTTACTTCCAGATAGAGATCAGAAGAGTTAATATTCGTTTGACTAAGATCTACTCTAAAATGATCTGAGTATTTTTGAGGATCAGAATCAACACTGTCTAAATCAGACTTAGAGAAGAAACCAAGTATTGCATTTCCTATGTTTCCTTTTACATCTTCAACATCAAGCTCTAATTCACCGCCGTTTTTTCTTAAAAAGTACTCACTATTAACCTTTAAATCACAACTAATACTTATATCACCTATATCTATTGAGTTTTTGCTTGAATCAAGCTTTATCCCTACTGGATATCCCTCTTCGCTCGCGTAACAACTATTATAGAAGTTTCCTCTATACTTGGCCCTCGCTCTACAAAAATCAGTTCTCACACTAGAGAGATAGGATGGCATTACGCTAGAGTTCTTTAATGGTTCTACATACACGTAGTATTGATCATCAAGCTCTAAACCAGAAACCGTAAATTTTCCTTTCTCATCTGTATAAACACCATTTATAACCTTTCCACTTTTAGAACTAATGAGCATGACATGCGCTCCAAATATTCCTGTCAAGTTAAAGCTTCCGATTACCCTTCCTTCAATTTTTCCACTTTCAGTTGGTGAGTAAAGATTCTTAACACCCATAAAATCATCACTTTCAACACTATATTGTCCTTCAAATAATTTATAGAACATTGTTGAACGATGTACTTGAGAATGACCAAGCCCAAGAAGATGTCCAAGTTCGTGTGATAATATATTTCCTAAATATTGCTTTGAATTTCCCAGAATACTAATTGAGACTTTATCATTTATAACAATATCGGCCTCTACAATTTTGCCAGAGCTTTGTTCATAAACGATTTCAGTAACCGCCGCAATTCCTGAGCCTGTAAATATCTCATTTCCTCCATCAAAATAAATATCGTTTTCAGCATTATTTAAAGTAGGTACACCTTGTCCTGAATTTATTAATTTAATACCTGAGGTCTGATCCCATTCGTCTAGAGAAACCTTAAATATTGAATCAAAAAATGAATTGATTGTGAGGTTATTACTATTTGGAAAAACTTTTAAGGAAATATTACGATTTGAAGCTGGCCACTTGATCACTTCTCCTTTGCTTGTCTTTGTATAAACATAGGCGTGAACTACTGGATTGAAGAATAAAATAAACAGGATTCCCCAAATAATCCGCATTATCATTCCCTATTTTGAATGCTAATAGATAAAGCAGATAACCCAATTAATAAAAGAACAATCCAAAACATTTCAAATCGATTGCCTGCTTCTTCTGAACTGCCTTCTTCTATGGAAGCTATCTTCCTCTGTTGGTTAAGAGTATTCACTCTATCTACATTTCTATACTTGTTACTTAAACTTTGATTAAACCTTTTTTGAACATATTGATTGAAATATTCTATAGTTTTTTTTCCTATATTATTATTATTGGGAAATACTTCTGAAACCATATAATTACCTTTTCTCTCCCTCATCACTTTATACTTTCCTAAGGAAAGATTATGGATCGAAAAGGAACCACTTTTTTTTGAAAGAATAAGTATTACTTCCTCTCCTACTTTAAATTCAGGAGTTCCTGTATTTTTATAGACAAGTCCTTGATAAACACCACCAGGGTATAAGACTTTAAAATCATCAGGGTTAATTATCTCTGCGGGAGAAATCCCAGCGGATTCTAATATTTTAAAACTACCTTCAGTCATAATCCTGCCAGAAGATAATTTTCTTACCTTAGAACCATTAAATACTGCTCTAATAACACCTTGTGAGTCTAACAATTGTTTAGAAAAAGGTAGAGGGTAGTAATTAGCGCCAAAACAACTTAAAGAAACAAAAAAAAGTAAAATATATTTATTTAATAACTTCATCCTATCCTATTGTTTCTAAAGGAAGAAACGTACAGACTCGTCGGAAAAAAGGTCTTATTTCTTGATTGATTTTATCAGGAATTTTTATTGAAAAGGTTGTAGGTACTGAAAAATAAGCTAACTAACTGAAATCAATTGTATTTTGAGCTACTTTTCTAAAGAGTGGGTTTTGATCAATGGCCACAACAGTATGTCCTTGTGCCACCAATTTTTGTAAAAGGATTAGTATATCGGTAATTTCTCTAGGTCCAAGTCCAAAGGATAAATTCTCAAAAAATAATAACGACCTTCCCTTTGATGAGTTTAAGTATGAAAGAAAGTTAAATCTCTGTTGTTCACCGCCGGATAAAGTACTTAATTTTCTATCAATCTGTAAGTAATCAAGCTTTAAAAGAGTTATATACTGAGCAAGTTTAGTAAGTTTAGACGATAACTGATATTCCTGAAATATTTTTTGAAGGGAAAAACTAAACGCCTCCGAGGCGAGAAATTTTCCATCGCTAATTTTGGCAAACATTGGCCTAATTTTACCACCTTTACATTCAGGGCAGGTAAACTTTAAATTTTCTATGAAGTTCATATCAACTTCAACTTCTCCTGCCCCCTCACAATGGGTACATTTTCCTAAAGGTGAGTTAGGAGAAAAATGTCCGGCCTTTAACCCAAGCGCCTTAGACACATCTAATTGGGCAAAGTGATCTCGTAAAAAAGAAGAAACCCCTAATTTGGTACCAATTGTTGAACGTGAATTACCCTTACTAGGTTTGAATTCAAAAATTTTCACTGAATGATAATCATCAATAGACTTTAAGCCTTCTATATGACCGACTTTATATTTATCATCGTAATATTTCTCACCATAGAATCTTGAATGAATCTCATTTGCAAGGGCCTTAAGGATAATACTTGATTTACCTTTCCCAGATGAACCAGTTACTAAATTAAAAGCACTTTCTTTTATTTTTATTTTATCTTTAAATATAGAAAGGCATTCAATATCTTGGAAAATTATATCGTTGGTAGAGTTTATTGGCTCTTTTTTTAGAGCCTGAACCTTAAGCTTCGGTCTCTTTTGATAAGGGCCTTGGTAAAGGATCTGACCTCCTTTATCTCCAGCTTCTGGCCCTAATAAAATTATCTCATCACATTGGCGTTGAATTTCATCGCTATGATCTATAATAATGATTGTATTACCTTGTTTATTAAGTTTTTTAATTAAACCCATAAACTGTTTTTGTGATACCTTATCCATTCCAAGGCTTGGTTCATCTAAGACAAACAGGGAACCACTTCCCTCATAGCTCAATACCTTAACTAATATAGATTTCTGATATTCTCCGGAAGTGAGTGTTTTTGCCTTCCTATGCATTACTATTTTTTCTAGACCCAAAGACGTTACAAATGAGAGCTTATTAATAATTGTCCGTAATATTTTTTTGGACTCTTTTTTTAAGTCTTTTTTATCACTGAGTCCTTGAAGCTTATCAAGTAGCTGCTCAGAGGAATATATGAACACATCCTGATATTTTAAGATATTTACTCTATCAAAAATGGCCATATATTGTATTAATGGATCTAGTCTTGTCCCCTGACAGTCACCACAAATGTATTCACTTTGAAGCCCTCTCAAATAAATTCGGACATTTTTTTTATATTTTTTAGACTCAAGGTAAGATAATAAATCATTAAAACCTGGGTATGTGCCAGCTCCTTTATATAAAAAATCTATTTCTTTTTTATTGAATTTTGCTATGGGCTTTTCTAGATTTACCTTCTTCTTTTTGGCTTCATGTAACAGATCTTTCCAGTAATGCGAAAACTTTGCATAACTTATAAGATGTATTTCTTGATCCATTAATGAAGAACTTAAATGCTTTATTAATTTTTTATGATCATATTCGAGGGTATTTCCATGACCTTTACAAGTCTTACATGCGCCTAGTGGGTTAAAAGGGGATAGAACTGAAAGATCTTCCCAAATTTCTTCCAGTGTATACTTACATTCGGAGCACTTCTTTTTAGCTGATGATTGTATTTCTATAAGTTGTTCACCATCTGTAAGGCCTACTCTTACAAAATGTCCTTCTAGGTTCTTTTCAAGAATTTGGTCAATTTTATTCTCGGGGAAACTTCCTTTAAGCCTCACAATCTCCCACCACGGATCTTCTAGGTTAATTGGGCCTAGCTTTTGATGGAAACTTCTTGAGGGAAGAATCCCTGAGTTTTTTTTCAAATAATCCGCTTTTAAACACAATAAAGATAAAGGTTTTTCATCTCCTAGATCCTTTATAGCTTTTTTTATTTTAGAATTAAGCTCTTCTTTTATAAGGGGTAACTTATGCTCTGGGCATACTGGTACTGACTCTAAAAAGAAAAGTTTTTGTAACTCCTCTGTTATATTAATAAGATCAGAGAAATTAAGCCTCGAGCCTAGTATTGGATTAGACTGCTTAATACCCCATACCGGAAGCACAGGACTAATATGATCTACATCAACTGTTTGGGGAATATCCCAGAAGAATTTAACCTGTGTTGGAAAAGAATTAATAAGTCTTCTTTTTGATTCAAGATAAAGTGTGTGAAAAGCAAGAGAAGTCTTGCCGGAACCTGATGGTCCGGCAAAACATGAAATTTTATTTATTTTAATATCGAGGTCTAGGTTTTTTAAATTATGGGTTTTGGCCCCCCTAATCTTAATAAGATTAGATTCTTCCATAAAAACCCATACAACCTAAAAAAAAGATTATCTTTTTGAGAATTGGTATTTGGCCCTTGCGCCTCTCATACCAGATTTTTGTCTTTCTACTTTTCTTGGGTCTCTAGTTAGGAAACCTGCTTTTTTAAGCTCTGCTCTTAGTTCTGGATCAATACTTACCAACGCTCTTGCAATACCAAGTCTGATAGCACCTGCTTGACCAGTTGTTCCTCCACCAGAAACGTTAACATTAAGGTCAAATTGATCATTCTTTTTAAGAAGAGAAAGAGGTTGATTTACAACATATCTATTTGTGGCCTTAGGAAAATAATCTCTTACATCTCTTTTGTTGATTGTAATTTTACCAGATCCTTCTTTAAGATAAACTCTGGCAACTGAGCTTTTTCTTCTACCAACTTCTTGAGCTGCGTATTTATTTGCTTTTTGAATTTCTTTTGCGGCCATATTATTTGATCCTTATATTAAACTTCCATTTTTTCTGGTTTTTGAGCTTCGTGATCGTGGTTCTCACCAGCGTATACTTTAAGCTTAGTTAATTGTTTTCTACCCAAAGAAGTCTTAGGTAGCATACCTTTTACTGCTTCCATTACAACTTTTTCTGGTGCTAGCTCTAGCATTTCTTTAGCGGTTCTCGTTTTTAGACCGCCCATATGACCAGATACTCTATAATACTTTTTATCTAAAAGCTTATTTCCAGTGAACTTCACTTTACCTGCATTGATAACAACAACGAAGTCTCCTGAATCAGTATTTGGAGTGTATTGAGGATTATTCTTCCCTCTAAGAACATCTGCAACTCTTGTAGCAAGTCTTCCTACAACAAGATCAGTGGCATCTACAATATACCAATTCTTAGTGGCTTCTTTTGGTTTTAAAACAAAGCTTTTTTCAGTGTACATTTACAACCTTCCTAAACATAGCAGCGCCTCTTTTGCTAAAAAACACAATAAGAAACACTAATAAAGTCTTGATCTTATAGAAAAATTTGAGGCTAGAGTCAACTAAAAATGATGATAGGCCCAATAACATAACTATATGAATTTACTAGAAAAAGCCTATTGAAAGATGGAATCGCCCAAAAGTTTCCCTACCACCTGAGGTATCGTACTTCCTCTTGAGTTTCACACCATAGTCAAAATCCAATGACCCAACAGGTGTAAGTAGCTTAAAACTCACTCCAGCTGATGTTCTCATGTCTAGAGGTTTAAAGTGATTCACATAAACACGCCCAGCATCAAAAAAGAGGGCCGCCATCTTTGTATCATCGATCATATACCTTGGCTCAAACTTAAAAACACCAAAATAGGCCTTATCATCAATTCTAAAGTCTGAAATATCTTCACCTGACTCAACTCTATTAATTTCCACATCCCTATAGCCTCGTACTGTATCAATACCATCAAGGCGGAAAACTTTAACCGATGGAATAAACCCAATAGTTTCATTGCTTCCATCATTTTTTAATTGTGTTGCAAAGTTTTTCTCTACTCCTGCAGAAAGAGAAAAAGCGAAAGACCACTTATCTGTCAGAGAAATATAGAACTTGTTTCGTGAAACAAGTCGATTGAAATTAATACTGAGCTCATCTGTATTTTGTGAGTAAAAATAACGATTAGCAAACTCCCATGATAAGGCCATAAAAAGACCACTCGTTGGATTTACCTTATTGTTTCTAAAATCAATACTTAAAGTAGGTGTTATACTTCCAATTCTGAAGTTACCTTTATCTTTTTCATCTGTAGCATCAAACTGATCAATAATCTCAAGCTGGTATTCAACACTCGCCGTAAAAAAGTCCCAAAATGTTTTACCGACAGAGGCAGAAAATCCTAATATATCAGCATCAAAGCCTCTAAATCTTCTTCTTGAACCTGTTAAAGAAGTTTCGAATTCTAGTTTGTTGCCAAAAAGGTAGGGCTCTAAAAAAGAAGTTTTAAGTGAGTATTCTATAAGCCTTTTCTCTTCTCTTCTTCTTCTTGTATCAAGATTACTAAAATTGAGCCTCTGGTTTGCTCTGGCAACTAAAGAAAGCTCTCTATCCATACCACCAAAGTTATTAAAGTTTAATTCTGTTGATAATTTAACCCCTAAATCTGTTCTGTATCCAGGTGCGACGACAAGAGATATTGAATCCTTTTCTCTTACTGTGATGGAGAGATTAGCATGATGAAACTCATCATCAGAGATTTCATTAATTATAAATGGCTTTATATTTATTGAAGAGAATAGATTCAAAGAAGAAAGACGATCCCTAATTTCTGAAATTTTAGACGGAGTAATCAATTCATCTTGATTGAGCTGCACTTCTCTTAAGATAACAGTATTTTTTGTTTTCTTATTACCTGTAATTAAAACAGTTTTAAGCTTAACTTTTTTCCCCATGTAAAAACTGATATCAAGTGATGCTTTTTCATAGTTCTTTGAATATTTAACTATATCTTTTTTATTATTATTAATAATTTTAGCGAAATAGAAACCACTCTCACGAACTTCGTTTTCTATATCATTTATATCTGTATCCAAGGCTATTACGTTTAGAGGAGTACCTGGTTTATTGGAAATTTTTTCTCTTGCCTTGTTGGCCACTTCAGGACTTACATTATGTAATAGTACTTTATCTATTATGGCAGGATCATTTTCTCTAATTCTAAATGTAACTACGGCCCGACGCTCTTTATTACTAATAAATACTTTAGGGTCAGAAATATCAATAAATATAAAGCCTTTTTCTAAATACTTAATCCTTAGTAGTTTTTTAAATTCCTTAAGATAATTCTCATCCAAAATATCTCTAGAAGCTATGGTAGTGGCTTTTTCATAATAAAAATCTAACAACTCTTCATCTGTAAAATACTTATTCCCATTAAAATTTAAATTAACAACAGGTAAGCGGTGGCCTTGATTAATATAAAAGTAGGTATTTTTGAAGCTTTGGCCAGATTTGGTTATACCTTTAGCTTCTCGTAATTTTACTTGAGTATTATATATTCCTCTAGTTTTAAACTTATTTTTTAAAACATTAATGATCTCATTAGATGATAGTACTACAACATTTCTTTTTACTTCTTCACGTATAAATGAAATTAGTTCAGCTCTAGTGAAAATACTCTTTCCATAAAAACTATAATTATGTTGTTCTCCCTTATTTACTTTAATTCTGTAAATTATATTATTACCTTCAATTATTTTAGGAAGAACCTCAACTTTACTTAAGAAATAACCAGCTTCAAAAAACTCGACCCCTAGTCGATCAATAAGAAGAGAAAACTTTAATTCATCTACGGTTTGATCATATAAACTGAAAAATCTTTTCTCTAAGTCAAACTGAAATTCACCTTTCTCATTTATTACTTCGACACGTTTAACACGTATGATTTTACCGATATTTATAATAAATTTTAATTTAATCCCCTTTTCAGTTTCTATTTTCTTTAAAACTATTTCAATATCTTGAAAGCCTCGATCATTAAGATATTCTTTAATATTTTCAACGGATGAATCAAAATGCTTATTCTTAAAATAATCCCCCTCTTTAAACTTTATATATTTAATTATTTCTTCAGCTTCTAAATCGACATTAGAGGATATATCAATATCTTCCACAGTTGGATTTTGGTGAATGTTAATTACTAAGATATGTCCTTCATCAGTTTTATCAATAGTATAACGGAATTCTTTTATTGAATCGTCCATTAGTGATAATTTGAAGTGTTCTTTTAAAATACCAAGACCTAACTTCACATTTTTCAAGATATCATAACGATCTTGATACCTATCACAATTAAAATCTTTTTCACAAATGACGGTTACTCTTGAGAAAATGAATTCACCTCCTCTAACCGAGAAGGGAGCAATTAAAACAAAAATGAGGATTAATAAAATCCTTTTCATTTAAAAAGCCACCTAAACCTTATATCTGCTCCTACTGAGGTTGGGTCCTCTGATGCTTCCTGCTCATTAGTGGACTTCACCTCATAAATACCTTGCAATAATATATTTTTATTAATGTTGTAATCTATATTCATTTCTTGCTTTTGTTCAATCGAACCACCAACTGTACTGGATAAGGACATATCTAAGTTATCTGTTATTTTCTTTTTAATTTTTATTCTTGTAGCAGAACGAACTTTAGAAGTAGCTCCACCAGTACTAGACGAGCGGCTTGATAGAGGATCTATTTCGTTCTCATCTGAAAATTCAGGCGTAACACTTAGTCTTAGGCCAAGAGTTGAGCTTAAACCTTCATTAATCTGAAATTGATCCATTATTAAACTACCAATTCCTATTGACGTGAGTGACTCTCTATCTTTGGCCTGCAGGTTTTTAGATGTTTGACTTGTCACACCTAAAGTTAATAAAGAAAGTATATCTTCCTGTCCAAGTGTTGGCTCTGAACTAAGTTTAAAATCAAGATCTCTTCCTCTTCCATTGGCCGAGATGCGGATATCATATTCATTAATCCTAGAAGACCCAACAAATCTAAATTCTGGGTCTAGCTTTATTTCGTTTTCGATGAAATTAATTCTTCCCTCGGTTAAGGCGAACTCATTACCTTTAAAGATAAACTTACTTACACTTGGAGCGAAGTTTAGGTTTCCTTTAATTAGAGGATTAGAATAATTACCATAAATATTTAACTTTCCTAGAAAACTTAATTCTGAAATATTATTTCTAATTATTACTGGCTTTGTAATATCTACATTAAGGTTAAGCTTTATTTTTTCGAGCTTATCTAAATCTCTTTTTCCAGGAAGAAAGACTGAAAAGTCATCTGTCACACCTCTTTTCTTAAGTAACTCATCTAAAGAATCATTAATTTTACCAAAAGGAATATAGAGGTCTCCGTATAAATTATAAGGGGTTTTATCTCCCTCTATCTTTCCAGTCCCTGATACAATAAAGCTAGATTTTTTCATGGCACTAAACTTTGTATTATTTAGAGAATAATTAAGCTTTATAATAGGGAAAGGGATTCTAAAAAGAAGGACACCATCTGACTTAAAATCCCCACCATTATATTTACCCTGAATATTATGAATAATAACTTCTTTTTTATTAACACTTGTCTTGAAGTTAATGCCTTCAAAGACACCAGGTATATAAGCAGAATTCAAACTCACATTATCAGCATAAAAGGAGAAATCTGGGTTAATTTTTTTATAATTACCTAAAAGGTTTAATTTGCCATTTATTTTACCTCTAACCTTTTTAAAACTAGGTCCAAATATCTCTAATAATTCACCCTCAAGAGAAAAAATATTTTCAACTCTAAACCCACTAATCATGTCACCGGTAGCAGAGCTAGAAAAGTATTGATCTTCTCCAATGACTTCTAACCCCCAATCTAAAACCTTACCTTTTTCAATTAATATAGATCGTTTTTGATTATTTAAATTATATTTAAGAGAGTTTTTCTGAAAATTAAACCTTTTTACGTTTAACTCAGCATTAAGGTCTTTTAAATTATAAAAATCAAAGTCTCCCGTCATATTTAAATTAAGCTGACCTAATATATTTTTGTTCGTAAGATTATTTTCTGAAATAACACCAGTTAAAATGCCTAAATCTTGGGAATTTAAGTCAAAGTTAAATTCAGAACGTTTTTTAGATTCTTTATCAAAATTTATAGAAATTTGCCCTTGCCCAATTGTCCCTAAAAAACTTATATGACCTAAGAGGTCTTTATTTTTTATTGCCAATGATAATTTTGAACTAGGTAAAGATAAATCACCTATTGATGTATTCCTCAATTCTAATATTAATTCACTTGTAGGGTTTGAAACAAGACCACTTCCCTTAAACCGCCCATACAAAAACCCATTAACACCTAGATTTAGCGCAGAATAATATTTAAACTCAGAAAGCTCTACTTTCTCCAAACTTAAGTTATAAAAAGTACTATCCTTTTTAAAATTATAGTCTACCTTTCCTCTTAGTGAGCCCTTGCTTTTACTGAGATTCAAGTTAGATAAAGAAAGCGTATCATCTTTAAACATAAAACTTGTTTTAAAAGAGTCAAATTCTTCCTCCATTAATTTTAAATTATTACTTGCTAAGTTACCTTTAATTCGTACATCATCTTTGGCAGCTTTACCGAAGACTTTAAAGGACGAATTGTATTCAATATATAGCGATGAGGATAATAGACTTTTATTTTTGAAAAATCTCTCAAGTATAGACTCTGTATCAATAGCGTTAGCACCATCTAGTTTAATATCTAGATTTATATTTGAATCATTATCAAAATCAATCTCACCAAGTCCATTAATTTTAGTTCCACCAAGTTTAGAATCAAAAGAAGAAATCACTAACTTATTAGTTTGTGTCTGATATTGAAAACTAGATATTGCTTTACCAAAATTAAAACCAAGCAATGAAAAACCTAAAGGAGAGAAGTTGAAATCTAAACTCACTTCATCTTTGCCTTCAACAATCATACTTATCGGGCCACGACCTTTTAATTGAACTCCAGATATTGGCCCTAATTTCTCTAGATCTATTATAGAATCATACGTTTCTATAAAAACTTTTTCTTTAATATAACCTTTTGCCTTAATTTCAGAGTTAGGAAATTTTGCACCTATATCAAGGGACACATCAAAGTTGGGGAATAAAGATATCTCTAGTTTAGGGAGGTCAAAGGAATCATTAATGAGAACAGGTGTCTCTGAATCAAATTTGAGACTAAAATCATCTACTCTTAATCCATCTTGCCCATAAAAAAATACTTTTTCATCTGAAAAAATAATATCAATATTCCCATTGAGTTTTCCCAAAAGGGGATACAACTCTGGAACAACAAACAAAGCATCCCTTAAATTAAGATCTTTAGAATTTATATTTAATACATTTAAAATAAATTTTTTGTTTTTCGTGTCGAATAATTTAAAAGAATAATTCGTCCTTAAAGTACCACCACGGTTCTTATAAACTGCCTTTTTAACAGAAATAATATCTTCTACGAAACTAAAGTCGGCCTTCAGGTTTTCGCCGTTACCATATTTAGATCTAAAGTCTTGTAGCTCTACATTACCTTCGAGCCTGTATTTTTTATTTTCTAACTTCACTTTAGTGTTAATTTTAGTAAGGCCCTCGACACCAACTAGCTCTTGTTGCTTTGGAAAATAACTTCTCAAAGTCTCAAAACCATCTCCTTCAAACTTTATATTCAGATCTGTGGTAAGATCTGAGTCATTAATTGCCAAACTTCCTGTTGCTTCTAATTTATCTAGTTTCTTCAATAGCAAAAACTTATTAAAAATAATTTTATTCTCTGTTAGAGATAGATTTCCAGAAATTGAATCTATACTCTCTAAGTTAAGATCTAATACATCTGAGCTCATCTCTCCAAGGACGAAATTAAAATGCCAGCCTCTTTTAGATCGCCATAAGCTTGAATTATGAATACTTGCGAACGTTTTATCATAAACTAAATCTACTTCATTAAAACTCAATCCATAGATGGATATTTTATTTTGCCCATATATAAAATTAGGGTATACATCTTGAAGAGCTATTATATTTTTTAAAACACTTTCAATATTTAAATTTTCTCTTTTCCCTTTTGGATTTTTATTTCTATATGTAACAAGACCTTTTTGAAGTTTCACATGCTCAATACTAATTTTATTCTTCGCTATTAAATCAATAATATCGAAATCCAATCTTAAACTATCAAAACGGCCAAAAATCGCTTCTTTTGATGATTCTTTTTCTACTGATATATTTTTGAACTCTAACGCCAGAGGAGTGAGCTTTATTCCTATTTTTTCAAACTTAATATCCAGATTTAACTTTTGAATTACTCTCGAAAGAAACTTATCCGTTATGATCTCTGAAAAGTAAGCACTCTCCATAATCTTCCACACAGAGAAGAACAACACTATAACTAGTGTCAAAAAGATAAAAGAATACTTATTAACGGCCTTCAATTTCTTTCAACCTCCATTTCACCGACCTGTAATTTGGCTTTTTCGCTTTAATAGACCTTAATATCTCAATCGCTTCGGCCTTGAGACCTTTTTTTAATTTCACAATTCCTAATAAATATAGAAATATTATTTTTTCATTTTCTGTTAAAGGATGTTCTTCAATGCTCTTATTACATAGCATCTCTGCCTCATCAAATCTTTCACTTAATGTTAAAATCTCTATTTTTAAATAATCAATTTCAATTAACTTTTCACAGGAATCTCCATATTCATCAGAAAATCTTTCTATGAAGCTTAAAGCGACATCAAGACCTTCAAGAAAGATAAAACTCATAATCAAATCTTTAAAATGAGCTCCTAAGTCCTTTTTGTCTATAAACTCACAACTCTTTAATAAGTGTATTAACTCTCTTTCATCACGTCCCTTATCCATAAGCTTAAATGGGCTGCGCCTCGTTTTCTCATCACTAATATCACCCTTTCTCTTTTCTTTTTTATCAATCAACATAATCAACTGTTCATCTAGCTCTTTAACATTAATCATTTCATCTTTCATTAAAGAAATTTTATTTAAGTAAAGATTAAGTAAGTTTTCGTAAAAAGCATTAGTGCAAATATTAGGATTAGTTAGAATGACTGCTTTTATCGATAAGAGAATCTGTTTACGTTCAAGGGCACTTCCTAACATGGCCAAAAGTATATAATTGGTTATTTCATCTGGGTATAAAACAATACGTCCATAAAATGCATTAAGAAGATATTCACATTCATCCAACACTTGTGATTCAAGTCTTTTTTTCAATATAATTTTATTGAGTATAAACTTTGATTTAAGCACAAATAAGAGCTTGGGTAATTTATAGTTTAAAAGATCTATTTTTTGAGATATTAAGTGGCCCTCTAATATCTTATCTAGTTTTTTAAAGCCAAGAGTGGAGCCTGATAAATATCTTTCTACAATAAAATCAAATTCTTTAAGTTTATCCATTGCCTCATAATCTCCACTTTGAGACATGAAACATAATTTCAAAATATAATATTGCTCTGGAAATAAAATATAGCCATCTAATTCAAGGAGCTCTTTTCCTTTTGTATAGTTTTTTCTAATTACACAATACTCTAATATCTCTATTAAAAGATCATTTTGTTTTTGCAGATCTCCTTTTAATTTTAAAACTTTTAGTTGTAGCGTTTTAAATGAAATTCTATGACCATCGATTAAATCATATTTTAATGCATTTAATATTATTTGAACTGCTTGGATTTTGTTATTTTCTAAAAGGTCTTCACAAAAGTTTCTTGTTAGAACTAGGTAACTTTCTTTATTTCTCGATCTGTAGATTTCATTAAGTAAGTATAAAACTTTTCTTTTCTTAAAATTATTTTCAACCTCAGGATCAATTAATAAATCCTTTAACTGATGTAGTTGCAACTCATCCATAAGCGGCCCCTAAATGCTAATAAGCCATTAAAATTAAAAGGGTTTTCCCTATATTAATTTTACTTTAATTTGGCATCTAAGAAGTTCGTAGCGTAATTATTTCCTATGAAATCAGGGTGATTAATAATCCTAAGGTGAAGCTCTCTATTAGTCTTAATTCCCTCTATAACTGCCTCTCTTAAGGCCCTATCCATCCTAGAAATTGCTTCAGTTCTTGACTGTCCTTGAACAATAATTTTTGCAATCATTGAGTCATAAAAAGGGTTAACGGTATAGCCTGAATAAATGAAATCATCGACTCGAATTCCTATGCCACCAGGTCTGTGATAATGGATAATTTTGCCGGGAGATGGTAAAAATGAGTCCGGATCTTCTGCATTAAGACGGCACTCAATAGCATGACCAGTAAATTTTACCTCATCTTGGTTGATCTCTAGCTTTTTCCCCTCAGCAACTTTAATTTGTTGAGCAATTAAATCAATTCCTGTTCTTTGTTCTGTTACTGGGTGTTCAACCTGAATTCTTGTATTCATTTCCATGAAGTAGAATTTTTTCTCATCTTGATCATATATAAATTCAACTGTCCCCACAGAGTCATAACCTACAAATTTTGCCAGGTTAGTAGCAGCTTGACATATTTCTTGTCTTCCTTTTTCATCAAGAACTGGACAGGGACTCTCTTCTATAACTTTTTGATAACGCCTTTGGATTGTACAATCCCTTTCACCAAGATGAATAACATTACCATGTTTATCAGCAAGAATTTGTACTTCTACGTGCCTTGGATTCTTAATAAACTTTTCAATAAATAAAGTATCATCTCCAAAGCCGATTTTTGCTTCTTGTTTAAGTCGCTCGATAGCTGGAAACAAAGCGTCTTCATTATCAATTCTTTGCATTCCCCTACCACCGCCACCTGAGGCAGCTTTAATTAATACGGGGAGGCCCATTTTATTAACAGCGCTTAAAATTTCTTCATTAGAAACATCCTTAACCCTTATGGGCTCAAGCACTGGACAACCAGCTTCAACGGCAATGTCTTTTGATGTTATTTTATTACCCATCTTATCAATGCAGTCAGTATTAGGTCCTATAAATGTTAGACCCCACTTCTCACACATCTGAGCAAATTCTTGGTTTTCAGATAGAAATCCAAAACCTGGATGAATGGCCTCAGCTCCTGTTATTTCAGCTGCCGATAAAATAGCAGGTATATTGAGATAACTTAAAGGAGATTTTGCAGGGCCTATGCATACTGACTCATCAGCTAATTTAACATGAAGAGAACTTTCATCAGCTTCAGAATGAACACAGACAGTTTCTATTCCAAGCTCTTTACAAGTTCTCAGTATCCTTACTGCAATTTCACCGCGATTAGCGATGAGAATCTTATTAAAACCCATAGACTAGACTTTGATTTTAAATAGGACTTGGCCATATTCAACATAGTTTTCATTCTCAACACAAACTTCAAGAACCGTTCCAGAGACTTCTGACTCGATTTCGTTCATGATCTTCATGGCCTCAACAATACAGAGGACTTTACCCTTGCTAACTTTATCTCCCACCTGAGTATATGGAGACGAATCTGGGTTAGGCTGAGCATAAAAAGTACCAACGAATGGAGAAGTTATTTCTACAACTCCTTCCTCTTTTGTTGCCGATGGCTTTTTTGTAACAACAGTATGGTGTTCTACTTTTGGCTGAGGAGTTGCTGTTATAACCTCTTGCCTCGTTCCCCCCAAGACAACGTGGAACTTTTTCTTTCCATCATCGTACTTAAGTTCATTTACACCTTCATCCTTAGCTAACTTTATAAATTTTTCGACATCTTCGAAATTCATAATTACTTCCTATTCTTTAACTCGCTCTACATATTCTCCAGTTCTCGAATCAATTTTTAGCTTTTCTCCCTCTTTAATAAAAAGAGGTACGCTAACCTGAAGACCTGTTTCCATCATTGCTTTTTTCATTCCGCCCGCTGCTGAATCACCTTTCAATCCTGGATCTGTTTCTTGAACAGTCAAATTAACAAAGTTTGGAAATTCAATAGAAATAGGTTTTTCATTATAAAATAAAACACCTACATGAATTCCTTCAACAAGATAATTAGTAGCTTCATCTACATAATCCTTATGTATTTCAATAGTTTCAAAATTCTCTTGATCCATAAAAAACCAATTACTACCATCGTTGTATAGGTATTCCATTTTTCTTTCTTCAAGATTTGGTGAAGTTGCACCTGTTGAAACTCCAGACTTAAAAGTCCTTTCTACAACAGTACCACTTTCTAAATTCTTAAGCCTACATTTAACAAATGCTGAACCTTTTCCTGGATTAGTAAAATCGGCCTTAACAATAAGGTAAACTTTACTTTCTAGTTCAATCTTCAAACCTTTTTTCAGTTCTGTTGTCTGATACATTATCAAATCCTATTTAGTTGAGAGCAAATGGCCACAAAATATGCATCAGGGCCAAGTCCCTCCATTATTATATCCGCTGCTTTTGCAGTCAATTTTACCTGTCTAAATTCTTCCCTTTTATGTGTATTTGTAAGGTGAACTTCAATAACAGGAATATCTATTATCTTTAATGCATCCAAAAGGGCAATACTTGTATGCGAATAGGCACCAGGATTAATAATTAACGCGCTATAGTCTTCATCTATGACCTGGTGAATCTTATTAATCAATTCACCTTCCACATTTGACTGGTACCAGTGTGTTTCTACATGATCAAAAAGTTCATTAAGCTTAAGTTGAGTTTTTTCTTGGATCTCAGAAAGGGTTAAACTCCCATAAATATTAGGCTCTCTCTTTCCAAGCATATTAAGATTTGGGCCATTAATAATAAGAAATTTTTGCGCTTTCATTATCGACGCAAAATAGCAATATCAATTAAACTTGTAAACCGGAGTGTTTTTTGGCGCGTCTTTTCACTTGACCTAAAAATTCATCATATTTGGCCTGTACTTTATCTAGGTATTCATGTCCTACACTTTTATCGTAGGCGGCCATAAGCTCACTATGACCTTCATCCTCAGAGTTTTTACCTTCTAATGCCTTTAGCTCTTCGATTTTATTAAGAGTTCTCTGGTCATTAGGGTCAATAGCGATGAGTTTATTAAGTAGTTCTAGGGCCTTCCCAAAGTGACCCTGAGCACAATAAAGATCGACCAATGTATGGGTTATTACCGGTGAAGCTTCATCACTTTTTTGTTCCGACTCCTCGTTTTCATCAGCAGATAGATCTTTTTGAACCCACCTAATCTCTTCAGCACCCATAGGTCTTGGGGATAAATCCCTTATTTCAAAATAATCACTATCATCTTCTTCTGACTCAAGTATAGGTTGGTCGATAACTTCTGTTTTAACATAGTTATCTTCTAGCTCGCTTACTCTTTCTTTTGCTTCATCATCTCTTGGATTAATAAAAAGTATATATTTGTATGTTTCCAAGGCCTCCTCAAGGTGACCTATTCTGTAGCAAACCTGTGCAAACAGTTTTTGAAGCCTTAGATTATCCCTGTTGGAGTTAACAAATGGTCTTAATGTATTATAGGCCAACTGAAACTGGCCTTGATCAAAGTAGCAAAAGCTTAAACCAAGGTAGCCTAGGGCATAATCAGGGTTAGATTTAATACCATCCCTTAAAATTTTCATGGCCTTATCGTTCATGCCCATTTTTCTATAGGTTTCTGCTAGAGGTGCAAAAACCCTAGAATGTGGGTCCTGTTCGTAGGCCTTAAGATATTTCACTAAAATGGGTGATGAACTTGTTTGCTTTTGCATAAGATATTCAAAACCTTATTCTAGACATTATCTGTTAGTCCAGCTTCTTCTTGATTAATAATTCTTGGCGTTAAAAATATAATCATCTCATTTTTAGAAGTGGCAGGATTATGAAGTGTTCTGAATAACCAGCCTATTAATGGTAAATCTTTTAGAAAAGGAATACCTGAATGAGACTCTCTTTTTTCAAAGGCATAAATACCACCTATGACAATGGTAGAGCCGTTATCAACCAAAACCTTGGTTTTAATTTCCCTTGATTGTTTTTCAGGAGGTGCAGCATCAGATGGCCTTGCTCCAAATTGTTCTTTTGAAAGATTAATATCTAAATTAATTGAGCCTTCATTTGTTACTTGCGGTGTAACTTCTAATTTTAAGTTGGCCTCAACCTCTTGGAACGAAGTTTGAGCTTGATCACCAGAGCCATTAGTAACCTGAAAACTTTTTGTATCTTTTGTACTTATTACAGCTGCTTTTTTATTTTGAGTAATAACTTTAGGGCTTGAAATGATTTTACCCTTTGACTCACTTTCCATAAGTTGGAGTGTAAAGTTAAGATCAAAAAGTCTACTAAACCTAGATATACTTAGGCCAAATAAAGATCTTGCATTATCTCCAATTGAAGGTGCAGTTGAAAATGAGAAACCTGGGCCACCATCACTTGTTTTCCCTGTTCCCGGCTCATTAGGTGTACCAATTCCTTGTGAAGGCTCTCCACCTAAACCACCTATTGGGTCATAACCAAAGCTTATACCTTGTTGAAGACCAATTTCTTTTGCATATATTTCCGTTACCTCAACAATTTTTGATTGAATTAATACCTGTGGTGTTTGTGTATCAAGGGCCTCAATTATCTTCTTTGCTCTTTCAATAACCTCAGGTGTATCTTTAAGAATAATAGAGTTTGTTCTTTCATCTTCAGATATTTTACCTCTATCTTTAGTTATGTAATCAGATAAAATCTTTTTTAAATCTTTTGTCGTTGAATAACTCAGAGGAAAAACTTTTGTAACCAACCTTTCTTGTCTTAAAGCGGCCCTTCTAGCATTTTCTGCTTTTTTAGCATCTTCTGTCGCATTTTTAAGAGTGTTAATTGTTAAAATGATTCCATTTTTCATAGCTGCTAGTTTATTAAGATCCATTATTGTATCTAGCGCCTGATCCCATGGAACATTAGTTAAATTAAGTGTGAGTGGTGGTAGATCACTAATATCTTTATGTAGAATAATATTAAATCCTGATGCATCAGCTATCATTTTTAAGATATCTGTAACGGCAACAGACTTAATATTAAAGGATATTTTTCTACCTACATATTTCTTTCTACCTGAAAGGGTTAAGTTTTCTAAAATGTCTTCTAAGTTTGTTGATTTTGGTACATTAATATTTGTTGTAATCGCTTCTTGTTGAAGATCCTCTCTACTAACATTTCGTTCCATTTCTGCCTTGGTAAATACACCAAATCTATTTTCGATATTAAGGATAACTTTATTATCCTTTCTTTCGGTGTAAGAACGAACATTGTCTCTTAACTGAATTGCAACTCTTAAATCATTTTCACTATTTGGTTTTTTATAACCTGTTACAAAAACAACAGAGCCTGAAAACTCAGAAGTATCAAAGGATCTAAGAACTCTTTGAGTAGATGATGTGTCCTTAAAATCAATTATAATTTGTTTATCTTCAGATATACTATATCTAGTAGATTTTACATCTGCCCTATCAAGGGAAAAAATAAGTTTAGAGACCTCATTTTTTTGTTCAAATTCAATAGACTTTAATTCTGCAGCGTTAAGAGCTGAATTAAAGAGTAGAGAAAGAAGTAAGAGAAAAAATCCTTTTTTCATAAAACCTCATCCATAAAGTTTATCCACTCTAATTTTAGCATAGTTTCAAAATTTTATACACTTCGTTATAATGCAGACTACAATTATCAACAAATTTTACTCGGCCGAGACTGGGATAATGGTTTCTATATATTCACTTTGGTCATAGACGTTTGTAATCTTTTCAACCACAACGATACCACCAGGTAATATCGCCTTGACCTCTGCGTTATCTACACCAATTTTCATTCCTTCTTTAATTATATAAATATCACTTGATTTTCCTTTTCCGCCTTCAATTTTGGCCATGGCCCTTCGTTCTCCTCCTAAGAGTATCCCAACTATTCGTATCCTACTTAAAGGCGTTTTTCCTATTTCTGGAAGATTGCTATAAGCACCATCTTTTAAGACTTTAGATTTTGAAACCTTTTTAGCATGTCTTTTAAAAACTTTTCTTTTAAAAGGATCTCTCATTTCAAATGGGTCCTTTATAGATGTTTTAATTTCCTTAAAAAAAGGATACTGAGCACCCAGAGCTGAAATGGAGTAAATTATGATAAATGGAATAATTGTTAATTTTATCATCTAAGCTTTCTTTTTCCTTCTTTTCGATTTCTTCTTTTTCTTTTCCTTTTTAAATTCATTCTCTATATCATCATAACCTCTATTTTCGCGGAATTTTGGGTTATGCCTGTAAGACTCAATTGAAATTTCGGCATTTAAAAGTTGAAAACGGCCTTTTTGTTTTTGATCACTATTAACGAAGTTAATTTTTCTAATATTAAGAATTCTTTCAGATTTTGCTACTTTTTCTAAAAAAACGAGAAACTGAAGAAAGGTTCCTGTCGCTTTTAAACTATACCCTCTAGAATAGTAAAAACCTTTAAGGGTTTCTCCACTTGGAGACAAAAAGACGTCTTTAATATTAATTGACTCAGCAATATCTCTTAAAAGACCTAAGTTTTCAGTATCTGATAATTTTTCAGGGAATTTTTTTTGTAAGCTTTCAACCTCAATAGCAACTTTCTCAATTCTTTTTTTCGTCCCCTCAATATCTTTAAAATATTTTTGTAGTTGCCTCTTTTTCTTTTTATTAGAGCTTATTTGATTCTTCAAGTTCGGTATTTCAGTAATAATACTTTCTTGCTCGGATGTATAACCTTCATAAAGAACAAATAACTGATAAGAGAAGAAAAGAAAAAGAAAAACATGGAGTTTCTTGGCAACCTTACCCATCAAAATCTCCCATAGTTTTTAATTTTGCCTTCGACTTTAAACTTCTCAACTCGAACTTGCTGTGAGTCATAATTTTTATCTTCAGTTTTAGAGTCTTTTAAGTTTAAAGAGCTCCCAAAATAAGCAGCTTCATTAGCTTTAGTAATAAATTCGCCAATGGATTTATAATTCGTCGACTCACCTTCGAACTTTATATTATCATTTTCATCAATTAATAGCTTATTTATCCAGACATCCTCAGTAATAGTCCGTCCCATTCTTTCTAGTACCTTGAGCGGGTTTTTTCTAAAATCTAAGATTTTCTGAACTTGTGAGGACCTTTCCTTAAGCTTACTAATTTGATTGTTATAAGACTGAAGCTTTGCTTTTATTTCTTTATTCCCCTTAAGTTCCCTTTTTAATTTAGCATTATCTTTTCTTAGTTTTTCTACTTGGTTTCTATTAGATTTAATTTCTTTTGTATAATAAGTATTGATACCATATTCACCTATCAAAAATAGAATATAAACTGCAATACATCCTTTGAAGGATATCTCATTTAAATCCATTCCAGCTATTACAGGTAGTCTGAAAGGGTCTTTTTGTTGAAGTAGGTTAATTTCAATCATTCTTTAGGAGTCCTCAAAGCCAGTCCCAGGGCCACAACACCCCTATACCGAATTTCATCTATAATATCTTCATCTAAGTCTTCATCGTATTGGAAATACTCAAGAGGATCTAGTATTTCAACATCCATTTCTATAAGCTCTGATAAACTTTCGGCTAAATTTGGAATTAATGTATTTCCTCCTGTGAGGATACACTTATTAAGGTCTTCTTCCCCTGTAGAAGAAATATAAAAATCGACTGTCTTTTTGATTTCTTTGAAAAAAGCTTCAACAATCTCATCCATTATATCAAGGACTTCCTCAGGCAGATTACCTTCTTCATCACCATTCATCTTTAGGTCTTCTGCTTCAAAGTAACTGACACCCATACGTCTTTGGATTTCTTCGGTTATAATAACACCGCCAATATTTATCTCTTTCGAGAAAGATATTCCTCCATTTTTATATATGATAAATCCAGTCTTTTGGGCCCCAAGGTCTAATAGTAGATAGGTATCTTTTGATGCTTTCAATTCGTCTTTATAGACTTGTTCAAAAACATTACTAAAAGCTACATTATCTAAATCGACAATTTTTACTTTTAGACCTGCTTGCTCTACTAAGTTTTTAAAGTTCTCTAATATATCTGTTCGAGAGGCACCAACAAAGACATCAACTCCACCTGCCTGATTTTCTCCGAATACATGGAAACCATAACTGCACTGATCCATGCTAAAAGGAAAGTATTGATCACCTTCCCAGTTTATTTGGTCATCGATATCTTCAGGTGTTCCACCGGCCAGTTGTAGACGCTTGCTAACAACATTATGTCCAAATAAACCAATGATTGCGAAGTTGGCCTTAATGCCGGACTCATCAAGACCTTTTTTTATAACCTCGACAATCTCATCAGGCTTTTGAATTTCATCCTCTATAAGAGCAGCTTCAGGTAAGGCTTCATAATGAAAATTAACAATGTAGGGACCATTTTTAGTATGTTTTACTTCCGCAAACCTAATAGCGCTTTGACCTATATCTATACCAACGAAATGGCGAGGACCTATTTTTAAAAAGTCCTTAACAATTTCTACACGTTCTTTAATTTGATCAATAAACTCCATAAAGATCCTTACCCTTTTATTATAACGAGAAGCCAGAACTAATAACAAGTAATTAATGCAGCACTTAAGATAATGGTGCTAAAAGAGAACTAAATATTTTTTGAAAAGCTGAGGAAAATAGATTTGAAACACAGCGACTAAAACGATAAATGGCCCAAAGGGAATAGGTGTATTTTTATCAAGCTTCTTAATTGCTATTAATCCACCCCCTATAAGAGCGCCTAAAAAGCAACTTAAGAAAATGTTCTGGGTAATTCCTAAAGGGCCAAGAAAAATACCTAAAACTCCATATAACTTAACATCTCCCATCCCTAATCCAACCTGACCTCTAATAACTGAATAGAGCCAAGTAATAAGAAAGGGAAAGAAAAAACCAATAAATCCACCAAGAAGCCAAAACTCCAAAGGTTCGAAAAGGATTGATTTAAGTACAAATACGGCCAAGAGATAAAGATTTAAAGAGTTTGGAATAATATAAAATTCCAGATCTATAAAGAAAATGCAGAGCAAAACACAAAAAATCGATGAAAAAATTATGAACTCTAATGGCATACTAAATAAAGGAAACCTAAGGGAGATAAATACAAAGGCCAAGCCTGTTAATAATTCTACAAAAGGATATTTAATAGAGAATGGTTTATTACATTTAGAACACCTACCTCTCAATAAAAGGTAACCAATAATTGGAATATTGTAATAAAAAGGGATTTTTTCCTTACACTCAACACAATGTGAACTTTTAAAAATAAAATCAATATTTCTAGGTATTCTATATATAATGACATTAAGAAAACTGCCAATCATGCTACCTAGAACGAAGAAAAAGAAATAAAACACAAATGCTCCTAATTAAGCTCTTTTTTCTCAAAAACCATACATGAGAATAAATTTATAAAAAACAAATAGGTTAATGAATAGGCAATTGTTTTAATCAAATAGTCTGTTGGAAGTGTATCACTATAAAGAACTAAGTCTTTTATATCTAAAATATTAAAATTAGGCATCCACCACCTCATAAAATCAACAAACTGACTTAAAGACTCCTTTTTAATAACAAAATTAAGCAGCGCAAGTTCATGTAATACAGAGCCAGTTATTGCGACTGTCACGGTAAAAAGAACTGATATAATTTTATTCGTAAAAAGGGAAAAGAATATAACTAAACTTAAAATAATAAGAGCACTAAGAAGATCGAAAAATATGGATAAAAATATCAGAGAGTTAAGCTCGCCCCCCATTATGAGATAGCTCGACAATATCATCACCATTAAAATGAGACTATTGAGAATTAAAGTAAGACACATCCCTATGATTTTTCCCAATAAGTATTGCCACCTTTTAATAGGACTCACTATACCCATATAAAGAGTTCTACTCTCGATTTCCTCAGACAATAGTCCTGCTCCCAAAAACAATGATATTCCGACCATGGATAAAAAATTAAATCCTAATCCTATATCAAGTGCCATCTTAGAACGTGCACCATATGAAATTTCATAGCTAATATAACTAAGAAGACCTAAGAACAGGCCAACTAAAACTGTATTTATAAGAATTTTAGATCTTATTAACTGAATAAAGGTGAAATGCCCTATTACTAAACATTGACGCATTTATACCCCTTTAAGATTATATATGATTGATTCTAAATTATAATTATGAGGGCCAAAATATTTTATATTAGCGTTTGAAGAAGAAATCTTTTCTACTGCTCTTAAATAGTCTTTTTGATCAAAAACGTATTGGTAACTATTACCTAAATTAGAGCATATTGCCATTTCATCAAGTGAACTCATTTTTTCACTAATACGAATTTCATACTTCTCTGGTGGATACTGTTGGAATATTTCTTCTAGTGGCCCTTGAAACTGAACTTTTCCCTCATTTAATACGAGGACTTTATGACAAACCTCTTCTATATCTGCAAGAACATGACTACTGAAAAAAAATGTTTTCCCTAGAGCATGTACTTCACGAATTATATCTTTAAAGTCTTTTCTACCAATAGGATCAAGACCTGAAAGAGGTTCATCCATGATTAAAATATCTGGATCTGTAATCAACAAAGATAAAAAACCTAGTCTCTGTAGCATACCCTTAGAGTAAGTTTTTATTTTTCTGTCTAAAGCATGCTCAATACTTAACCTTTCACCCCATTTACTTTTAGCTTTAGAGACTTGATCTTTACTAAGCCCATGCAATTTACTCTGGTATAATATAAACTCCATACCCGTAAGGTAGGGGTAAAAGTAAGGTCTCTCTGGCAAAAAACCAGTTACTTTTTTAAACAAGTTTATATTTTTGTGTTTTTTAAAATAAACCTGACCACCATCTTGAGTTATTAAACCCATTAAAATTTTTAAAAAGGTTGTTTTACCACTGCCGTTTGCTCCAATAAGCCCTAATATTCGATTTTCATCAATGGTAAAACTCATCCCGTCTAAAACATTTATTGGTTTCTTCCAAAAATCAGTTCTAAATGACTTTTTCAAATTCTCAATTTCAATTATGCTTTGCATGTCATATACCCTATGGAAAAATTATAAAATGCTTCGCCTAAAAAGTACTCTTATTATTTTAAGCCTAATCTTAAGTTTCACTTTATTCAATTATTTAAATGAATCTATAGAGAAACCGGAAATACAAATAACTAAACAAGAAAGTGCTTTTTTATTAAAACAGGATACATATTTAGATATCATTCCTTTTCCCAAAAGACTTCTTAGCGCCATCATATGGATTTCAACTTTATTAGAAAGTGATATGCAAAGGCATTATACGCAAGATGAAAACTCATGGCTCTATTATCGGTTCATGACAATTACAAGACTTGACCCATTTTTCTACAGGAACTACTCCATAGGTGGAAAGTATCTTTCGATTATTAAAGATGACACTTTTGGAGCAGAAAATATTTATAGCAAAGGACTTAAAATATATAAGCATGATTTTTGGTTACTTATAAACTCCGCTTTTAATCATTATTTTGAACTAGGAAATATAGAAAAAGCGATTAATCTTTATGATCAAGCAAGCCGGTATCCAGAAGCACAAAAATACTTCCCAATACTTCCATCACTACTAGGAAAACTAAAGCGAGAACATGGATTAAATTTAGAAGAAGTTTATTTACTTATATATCAAGCTTGGCAAAAAGAGGAAATCCCTGAATTAAAAATTCGATATCAAGAATCGCTGTACTCACTTAGGGCCGAAATAGACCTGAACTGTTTAAATCAACGTAAGCTAAAGTGTAAGCTTTATGATCACTTTGGTAGACCTTATATAAATGAGGGGGGTGTATTTAAAGCGGAAAAAGATTGGAAAAAGTTTGAATTAAGTGATCGTGCAAAAATAAAAGGGGACATAAGTCCCCCTTCAAATTAATAACCTTTTTTAACTTCGGTTAAGTTCTTATTCTCATTTATAATCCACTCGCTAAACTCATTATTCTTGGCCTTATCAGAACTAATTGGGCCAGCTGCCGCAGCAATAAATGAGTTTCCGTTAACTTCTACAGTCGCAGCACTTAGACCATCTGGATTCGTATAACTTCCCGGAATAGCAATGGCCTTAAGAGGGGCATCGGAATCCGCTTTCTTACCACCAACCGTCTTATTTCCTTTCCACCATGAGATACCTTCTGCTCCATCATTACAACCATCACCACCGTTATCTCTAACGATTTGAGCACCACCAGCTCCTGTAAGCCCAACAGCATAATAGTTCGCTTCAGTAGGACCTGAATATCCTGCGAAATCTAAACATACAGCATAAGCATCATAGTCAGCTTGAAGTGCGGTCTCTGCTTGGTAGACTGAGGCCAATTGAAGCTTCGCTTCTGATGTTTTCGCTTTGGCCTGATAACTTTTAAAGTTTGGTATCGCTACCGCAGATAGAATACCGATAATAGCAACGACGACCATTAACTCGACTAGTGTAAAACCCTTTTGGTTTTTTATAAGGTTAAAATCCATAAAATCCTCCATTTATAAAGTTATTTTAACATATTTTTGTTATCCAGAACCACCGGCAGACATAAAAATAGGTAGATACATAGCAACTAATATCGTTGCAACAATGCTACCAAGTACAACAATAATTATTGGTTCGATCATTTTGGTCATATTATCAACAGCTTCGTCTACCTCGGTTTCAAAAACATCTGATATTTTCTCAAGCATTTCATCTATATTTCCGGTTTGTTCACCCACTCGTAACATAGAAACGACCATCTCAGGGAAATAGGTAACTTTAGTTAATGGCTCAGATAAGGACTTACCTGTAACTACGGCCTCTCTCACACTCTTGAGATCTTTGACAATTACTGTTTGGTCAATAGTTTCTATACATATCTCTAAGGAGTCGATCAAAGGGACACCAGAACCTAGCATTGTAGATAAGGTTCTAGAAAAAGAGGCCAAACTACCCTTGATAACGACAATTCCAAAAATAGGAAGGTTCATCATAACCTTATCAAATATTTCTTTACCTTGATCTGAACTAACAAATGCTTTGAAAGCAAAGCCACCTGCTATGATTCCCCCAAATAGATATAGTCCATTTTTCCCTAAAAACTCTGAGACCTGCATAACCATCGCAGTTATCCAGGGAGGCTCCTGACCAGTAGAAGCAAGCATGTCTACAAACTGGGGTACAACAAAAATCATCATTCCCCAGATAACAGCAGCACCGACGATACAAACAATTACAGGGTAAGTCATAGCTGACTTAATTTGCTTCTTAGTCTTCTCTTGTTTTTCCATGTGACTATTTAGTTTTTCTAAGATGGTATCAAGTATCCCACCGGACTCACCCGCCTTTACTAAACTCACATATAATTTTGTAAAGCCTTTTCTTTGGGAAAGGGCCTCAGCAATAGTCTTTCCGGCCCCTACATCTTCTGCAATTTTTACTATGGTCTTTTTTAATACTGGGTGTTTTTCGGATTTATACAGAATCTCAAGGGCCTGAATTATAGGCACTCCTGCGTTTATCATTATACTTAATTGCTTTGTAAATAGACCTAATTCCTTGGCGCCAAAAGGTGCCGCCAAACCATTATCAACCATCCATTCAGTCAAATCAAACTCAAGAATAGATGGAGGTGTTACCCTTCTCGCTTTGATTCCTTGACCACGAAGAAGCTTTCTTGCCTCCGCTAAATTTGAGGCATCAATCTTTCCACCAATCTTTTTGCCAGCGTTATCAACGCCTTCATAACTAAATCTTGGCATTTAAAATCACTTTTTTCCTACTTTAATTCCAAGTTGCTTAGCCAATTCTTCTGGAACAGGACTATAGGCCATAGCAAGTTCAGGTTCTATTTTACCCTTATCCACTAAATTTTTCAGTGATTGATTCATAGTAATCATTCCTGACTTATCTTGTCCTATTTGCATCTGTGAGTATACTTGATGAACTTTGTCTTCTCTAATGAGGTTTCTGATAGCAGGATTTGAAATCAAAATTTCTTGGCAAGCTGCTCTTCCTCCATTCTTTAATGGCAGAAGTTGTTGGGCCACAACACCTTGAAGAACAAAACTCAATAAAGTACGAATTTGCTCCTGTTGATCAGATGGGAAAACATTAATTACCCTATTAATGGTTTGTACTGCCGAATTAGTGTGTAAGGTTCCAAAAACTAAATGTCCCGTCTCAGCAACAGTAAGGGCCATCTCAATAGTTTCCATATCTCTCAACTCACCAACTAAAACGATATCAGGATCTTGCCTTAATAAACCTTTTAATGCATTTGCAAAGCTAAGACTATCGCTACCTATTTCTCGCTGATTAACAATACATTTTTTATGAGGATGCACGAATTCAACGGGGTCTTCTAAGGTAATTATATGACCAGGCTCTGATTGATTAAGCCGATCTAATAAGGCGGCAAGGGTAGTAGACTTACCTGAACCTGTTGGACCTGTGACCAAAATAAGACCATTACTGACTTCTGTCATTTTCATAAGAACAGATGGAAGATTAAGTTGGTCAAAATCAGGAATTACACTTGGTATTGTTCTAAATACGGCCGCCACTCCTCCTTTAGAGTAAAAAACATTACATCTAAATCGAGCTAAACCTTTTATACCGAAAGAACAATCCAACTCTAAGTTTTTCTCAAACTCATTTCTTTGATCTTCAGTTAATAATGTATAAACTAATCTTTTGGTATCCGCTGGGGTCAACGCAGGCAACTTAACTTTAACAATATCACCATTAATTCTAATAGCTGGTGGAGATCCAGTCGTTAGATGTAAGTCAGAAGCGCCATTTTCTATCATTAATTTAAAAAGCTGCTGAACTTTAAGCTCACTTGCTCCTTCTGCTTTTTCTTCACTCATATTTAGACCCCTTAAAATTTATCTGGACTTGAGTTTGAAACAACTTCAGCTAAAGTGGTTAAACCTTGAGCGAACTTGGTTAACGCAGACATTCTCAAGGTTTTCATACCATCTCTTATTGCTTGCTTTTTGATTTCATCACTAGAAGCATTTTTGAGAATCATCTCTTTAACTCCTGGTGTAATTGAAAGCACTTCGTAAATTGCTACTCTTCCCCGATACCCAGTCTCATTACAATTAGAGCAACCGCTTCCTTTTTTAGGCTTTAGTTTTTGGGCACTAGAAGCGGCAATACCACAAGATACCATTGCATCTACAGTTATATCTGGATCATCAGTTTTACATTCTGTGCATATTCTCCTGCATAGCCTTTGGGCAACAATAACTGTCAAGGCCCCTGTGACAAGAAATGGCTCTATACCCATGTTAAGTAATCTCGTTACAGTCGCACAGGCATCATTAGTATGAAGGGTACTTAGAACCATATGACCAGTTAATGCTGCTTCAACAGCAATTTCTGCAACTTCTAAGTCTCTAATTTCACCAACCATTATAATATCAGGATCTTGTCTCAAAAAAGCTTTAAGTGCCGAAGCAAAAGTAAGACCTGCTTCTTTTCGAATATTGACTTGGTTAATACCTTCTAGGTTAAATTCAACAGGATCTTCTGCTGTAGATATATTTTTTGTGGGTTTATTCAAATCTGCTAAGGCAGAATAAAGAGTAGTCGTTTTACCAGAACCTGTTGGACCAGTAACGAGACACATTCCGAAAGGACGATGAATACCTTCTTTGAAGTTATTCATCTGCTTTTCTTCAAACCCCAATTTAGTCATATCAAGTTGAAGGTTAGATGAGTCTAGAAGCCTTAAAACAACCTTTTCACCAAACAAGGTAGGTAAGGAACTCACCCTGTAATCAATAGGAAGGCCACCAATTGAGAGTTTAATCCTCCCATCTTGTGGTTTCCTTTTTTCCGAAATATCCATACTCGCCATAATTTTTAATCTTGAAATCATAGGGAGCATCATGTTTTTAGGCGGCCTGGCCGACTCTACCAAAGTTCCATCTATTCTAAGTCTTACCCTGAAGCTTTTTTCGTAGGGCTCAACATGGATATCACTAGCTTTTTTAATAAATGCTTCTGCTAAGATCTGATTAACGTAAGTGATAATATCCTGACCTATATCTGCTTCTGAAACATCTTCCTCGGCCTTACTAGGGTCAGATTTAATTTCTTTTATAGTAGCAACCAGTTCTTCAATAGACTCTTCAACTCTTCCATAAATTTGTTTCCAAACTACTAAATCAACAAGGAAAAACTCAATATTTTGATTAAATAGCTTATGAAGTTCTGGCTCGAATTCTGTTATAGTAGGATCGAAGATGGCAACAGTGACAACTTTTCCTGTTTTATTTACGGGTATCGCCCGATATTTAATAATATCAGACCTTTTGATCATACCTAAGTGTTCGTCTTTAATCTTTGCTTTTGAAAGATCGATATATGTAAGTTTATATTTTTGAGCAACAGTTTGAGAAAACTTCTTTACGTCAAAAAAATCAAGTTTTAGTAACTCAAGCTCAGTTATCTCGTTTTCATTTTTATTTTGTAAATAAGGCCTTAAATCCTTAAGCGGAATCATACCAGTCGAGCTAATAACGTCAGCAAACTCTTTCCTAAACATAGGGTCCTTTACTTTTTGAATTTACGGATAGTTATCGGTAGTGCTGGATAAAAAGATTAGTGAGAGAGTCCCCAAAAATTAAGAGCATGTTTGGCCTGCAGTTTTAATAACTCAAGACCATCGAAGTACTTGAAAACTAATGGCCCTAAATATTCTTTATGGGGCCCAAAGTTATAGTTAAAATCGAAAAAAACCATGGAAGAGTTCACACTTCCTCTATAAATAAAATTTCTTGAACAAGTATTTATTATTAATGCTTTATTTAAAAACTCAAACTCTTCTAGTGATCCATTTTTTTTTCGGGACAACTGTAAGTACTTTAGCGCATGACTATCAAAATACTTTTTAGTGAGACTTGCCATAGCGCCATCACCAAGAACATAAATCACTTCATATTCTTTTAACTTTAACAATCTAGGAAATATCTCTTCAATCGCCTTATAATCAGTATTAGTGGCCAAGAAGTTTCCATTTTTATACTTAATACAATTAATAGAATCAAAGTCCTCTATTAAACTCACTTGATCTAGGAAATGCTTTTTGTACGGACTTGTAATACTAAGACCTTCAATATTTTCAAAAAACCAATCAAGAGATGGGATCTCCACAGGATCTTGATAATCGAAAAGCCTATAGTCGACTGACTCACCAAGTAACTCTTCGTACATAATTTGACTTTGCGAGTGAGAGATATCCTTTCCCAAAAGGCCAAGTTTCAACATTTCACCTCTCGTTTCACTTCAACAATATCCTTGGTAATTTGATTTTTTAATTCATCTAAAGAATTGAATTTAATTTCATCCCTTATTTTTTTTGAAAAAGTGATTTCGATATTTTCACCATATATATCTTTATCTAGATCAAAAATATGAGTTTCGACATGCTTGCCAGTTACATCTGAAAACGTAGGATTACAACCAACGTTCGTAATTGACGAGTAATTAATACCATTTAAGAGTGTACTCGTTTTATAAACTCCGCTAGAAGGGACTACCCTTTTAACATCAAAGCTAAGGTTGGCCGTCGGAAAACCAAGTTCTTTCCCTCTACCTTTTCCCTTAGAAACTTTACCTTCAATTGAAAACTCATGGCCTAAAAAAGAGTTTGCCTTTTGAATTTCTCCACACTTGATAAGTTCTCTTATGGCGCTACTCGAAACAATTTTATCACTTATTTTAAATGCTGATAAAACATCTAATTGAATCCCATTATTAGTACAGAATTCTTTACTCACTTCAATACTTTTTTCCTTATCAGCACCAAACTTAAAGTCATAACCTAGGATCAAGTGAGCGATATTAATCTGTGCGGCCAATAGATCATTAAGAAACTCTGTCGATGTTTTTATACTTAAACTATGATCAAAGTTTAATTCACAAAAGACATCTACACCTAGAGACTCTAGCTTATTCTTTTTTTGATTCTGATCAATAATATAAAAATCAGTTAAATCTGGTGAAAACAGTTCTTTAGGGTGAGGGTTAAAACTTAATAAGATTAATTTAAGCCCTTCTCTATCACAAAATGATTTTGATTGCTCAATAAGACTTTGATGTCCTAGATGAACGCCATCAAAATTACCAATTGTCATTCCAAACTTTATATTTGGATAATCTACGGCAATATTTTGTAGGCTATTGTAGACTTTCATTATGTTTCATTCTTCCAATTTTACTTAGAAGTTCTTTAAAATATTTATCCTCATAATGAAAGCTATTATTCTCATCACCTTTATCAGAAAATGACACGATTTCACCTACTTCCAATGCCTTAGTGAAATACCCTTTAGCAGAATCCGATAATTCGCTATTTGAAACGATGAGCTTTATATCTTCGACCTCTTTCATATTGGAGTTTTTCAAATAATAAAGAAGCCTAAAAAGACGGTGATAATCTACACCATTTCTTTTTAAATCAAAGTTTAACACCGTTACTTCTTTAGGTAATCTGTAGCGTTTATGAAGCTCAAATCCTTCTACTGCTAAAATGAAAATAATAATAGATGCCACAAATATGATTAACACCCTTATCCAACTCTCCGCCATTTTATTAACTTCGGTGATAGGGCCAAGAATACCTTTAAGTGCTATTTCCTTTTGTAAATTTAGATTTTCATTTTTACTTTTACTTTTACCTTCTACTGATTGATTAGAGTATCCGTTAAAGGCTTGCCCACTAACAACTAAAGCTGGAATCTTTATTTCTTTATCAATAAACTCCATTTTGGTTGAATCAAAAATAGAAATTTTAAATATCCTTTCTGGATCGCTAAAAGCTTTTCTGGGTAAATAGGTATATTCAAACGTTTTTCTTCCTCTAATATGATTAATTTCTTCAAAGCTACTTTTTGTATCAAACTCCTCAAGTTCGTCTTTAAGAAGTAATTTAGGTGATTCAAATTTTTCTAACGCCCCTTCTCCTTCAACGATTAATTTTAATTCTATGGCCTCATTAACCATGTATTTATTTCTCGTAACCTCAAGTCTAAAGTTATTATCTCCTATTAACCCCGAGTAGTTTTTTGGTATTTCTATGCCTTCAAAACTTCTAACTTTAATCTTAACCTGCTTACTTGATATACTTTTTGTTGCATACTGAGTTAACCCAAAGCCAAAGAAACCAACCCCTCCCCTTGTTCTTTTTGGGTATTGAATTTTAATTTTAACTGGGTCTATTTTTAATTCACCTTCTTTCTCGGGATATAAACGAGCAGAATAGATTAGCTTTCTGGAATACATGTAGCCATCTTTCTCAATTGTTTCAACTTTAGACGATGGCATATAAAATCTTTTTATAAAGTTATTAAGGGAAGGAAATCTTAATATTTCATGGCCAATAATACTCATCGAATATCTATAATAGAGATAATAATTTACATTAAAACCTTCTCCTAGAAAGGGGTTTACATTACTAACTTCAGCTTGAAGAAAATAGTTTTGAGGAGATGTTCTTGTCGAAGTAATTTTTATGACTTTATTAGGTAGCCTCGTTTTTGTACCATCGATATCCACAACAATATCTTTAAGATTCAACCTTCCTGCTCTAGGCGCAATCAAATCAAATATATAGCTTGCCTCTCTAACTGTAGAGACTCTTCCATTAACTATTGTGGTGCTAATTGAAACGCCTGAGCTTTTCTTACCCAATACTTCTGCGAACCCAGGATCAAAAGAGATATAAGGCTGACTATTTGATGGTGAGCGAATTTTAAAAATAACCTGAAAGTTCTCTTCTTTTACTGGTGCGGGAGGATTAACTTCAATCCTAATATTAACAGCAAATGCTATATCTGTAAGAAATACAAGTATCAAAGATGCCAATAATTTTTTCATAATCACCAATCTCTACTCTTTTTATTCTGTTGCTTGTCTTGTGTTGAGGTATCGATATATTTTTCTTGTAATTTTCTATCCTGCCCCATGAGCTGTTTTATCATAGCTGGGATTTTCACCATTTTTCTTTTCTTTTTTAACTGCTTTTCTTTTTCTTTTAAATCCTTCGGTTTCTTTTGCTTATTATCCTTTTTTTCGTTTTTATTTTTTTGATCCTTGCCTTCTTGATCTTTTTTATCCTTTTCATTATTTTGATCATCTTTAGGACCTTTTTGTTGATCCTGACCATTTTGTCCTTGTTGTTTTTGTTTTTCTTCTTTTTCCTTCTGATCTTGCTTTTTCTTGTCCTCTTGCTCCTGCTTTCTTTTTTTCTGCTCTTGCTTTAGTGCGAAAAGAATATTTTTTCTAATGGCCTCTTCGAATTGAGGGTTATTGTTATAGGAGTCGTAAATATTTTTTAGATTTGAAATCCCTTCTTTCAATTTTCTTTCACCTAACAATCCTGTGCTCATATTGAATTTATAACTTATTGAGTCCTGTGGCTTAATATTCTCTTTAAAAAGCACTCCTCCTGTTTTGAAGTCACCTTCTTTAATAAAATCAAGAGCAAGATTTAGTTTTTCCTTTCTACTCAGCTCACCAGACCTAACCTTCTCCAATTTTTCTAACGTCTCTGGGTTAATTTTTTTTAGTTCTTCTTCCTGTGCTTTTATAGCTCTTGGTGAAAAACTCATGATCACTAATATTGGAATAACGAAATTTTTCTTAAGCTTGAAAAGAAAGCTTAAAGAAAAAAGAAAAGAGCCTAAAAGTGCAATCCAATGCCCGTATACAGGTCTAGTTGTAATATTACCCTTTGACATTTTTTCTTCATAGTTTCCTCTAAAAAAGCTCAATAATTCCTCAGTCGGAATAGAATATGAAGAGACGACCCAGTACTTATAGTTTTCAACCATCTCACCAAATTTTTTCAAAAAGTTTTCATCTAATTTTGAAATAACTTTTTTTCCATTGTGAGTCTTATAACCTCGAAAAGCATTATTTCTTGATCTCTTTGGTATAGGGCCACCGTTACGAGAACCTACACCTACCATTGCTAATGAAACATCCCCTTTTATAACTTCAATAGGAAGTCCGTCATGTTCTTCAGCATCCGTAAAAACTAAAATATTACCAACGACTTTTTCTTTATCTCCGGAGTTTTCTTTAAAATATTGGACTGACTCAAGAACCGCCTGACTAATATTAGATCCACCATGAAGAATATTTAATCCCGATAAACCGGCCACCCGGCTATCAAGTAAGTCTAGATCATCTGTAAAAGGAACAATCCTTTTTTGGTTATCAGAAAAAAGAACAACCGCAATCTTATGACCAAAAGCATTCTTTATAAAATGCCTTGCTAACAAAATGGCCTTTTCATATCTATTTGGACGAATATCTTCGACCAACATACTAGCAGACGAATCTATAATAATGATCGTTTTTTGATCTGGAATATTAGTTTCCATTTTTTCTTCAGGGCCTCTAAGGTCTGCTAAAGAAAAGAGAAGAAGGGCCATACCACTATAGTAAAGCAATCTACCCAATTTAAATTCAAAACTAGGTAAGTAAAACCAGTGCTCTTTAATCCATTTTAAAAACTGCTTTTCACTTTTATTTTTCCAAAGAAAAAATATGACAAAGGTCAACACCAATACAGGAATGAAGGCAGCATTCATAAACTTCATACCACCTCCTTATTTAATTTAAGTCTTAGCACTTCGACCATAAGAAGCAACAAAACACCTACTAAAAGATATTTATAATATAACTCCTCATACATCATCTTTCCACTCTGATCTATTTCAGTTCTTTCGAGTTTTTCAATTTCTAATAGAACTTCTTTTAAAGACTGCTCACTTTGTGCCAAATACGCTTTAGCGCCAGTAATTGAAGAAATCTCTTTTAGAGTTTTAAAGTCAATACTCCCTCCTGGAATATTTTGATAATATCCTGCCCTCGAACTTCCAACTGGAATTTGGGCATCATCACTACCCCCTACTCCAATTGTATATACTTTCATATTGGCCTCTTTCGCCATTTCGGCCGCTTGAAGAGGAGTCATTGTTCCCACATTACTAACACCATCTGTTAGTAGGATTACTACTTTATTTTTGGCCAAAGTTTGGGAGCCTCTTCCAACGGCCAAACCTAAAGCGTCTCCAATATTGGTACCACTACCTAAAAAACCAACTCTTATTTCCTTAATAATTTGTCGTATTAATTTAAGGTCTGTTGATAGTGGTAATAAAGTAAATGCTTTTTCAGAAAATATTATTATGCCGATCCTATCCTTGGGTCTTAATAAGACGAACTCTTCAATCTTTCTTTTTGCGGCCTCCAAACGGTTTGGTTCAAAATCATTTGCCAGCATTGACCGAGATACATCAACCACAAAAAATATATCATTCACTTCTATTGACGACTTTGAAAAACCAATTGGTTTTCTAGGCAAACTAAGAGAAAACGAAATTAACAACCAAGCAACTAAACCTAATAAAAATAAGAGTGCCCTTGTGGCACCTATCATTTTCATATTGACTCTTTTGGGAAGCACAAGCTCTGGTCGTTTTTTTACATAAAAAAAATGCAAAACCCAAAAAATAAGTCCTATCAATCCTATAAGGCTATATAGACTACCATTAAATTCCATTTTTAATTTCTATATCCTTTTTAAATTCATTATAGCTATCACTGACTAATTGAAAGTCATGTTCATTTTTATCTTTCTCTTTTTTAAATTGAACTGAGTTAATTTGGGCCCTAAAACTCTGGTACTTAACTTCATCATAGTTTAAGACAGATCTCCACTGATTTCTTTGATAATAAATCTTTTCGTAATCCTCTAACTCACTTGCTCTTGAAAAAATTCTTACCCAGTTCTCAATCTCATCTTTCTTTTTCTTTTTAATCTCTTTTTTAATTTTATGCTTTTTCCACATTTTATAAGTATAAAATAGACCTATTAGGAAGATTATTATGCTTATAATCATCCAAGATTTAAACTCAAAGTCTTTTTTAACTTTCTCTTGATCAATCAGCACAAACCCTTTTATTTGCTCTGGTTGACCTTCTATATTTAAATTAATTTGAGCAATAGGAAACTCGGTCTCGCCAAGCTTTAATTTATGCTTATCTTTTTGAGGATCAAATGGTTTAACCATCACACCTAGCCAGCGGGCCTCAATAACATCAGGATTATTTTCTGATAGTTTTATATCTATGATTTCTGAAATAAATAACGATTCAAGAATAAATTGACCTTCAAGCCTCAACAAAGAATTATAAAAACTTGGCTCTGTGGGGTGTACCGTTATCACACCCTCAAAAACTTCCCCAAGCTTTAACGTTTTATCAATATCATCCTTCATCCCAATTTTTATACTCGCCCCGTATACTGCTGTTGCATGAATAAAAAGGATACAAAAAAGAATGAATTGCTTTACCATCCTACAACATCTCCTTAACGAAATCTTCTAAGTATCTACTATGAACTTTAATTGTTTTAAACCTCTCTTCTCTCGCAAAGCTACTTGTTTTATCTTCTTTGGAATCTATGTAATTAAGCTTTCCTTTGCCTGAAAAATAATCTGTTATTGAAAAAATAGAAAATGGTATCTTTTCACCTAAATCTATCGGTGAAAGAATTTGAAAGCAATGTAAGTGACTACGATATAGAATCTTTTCTAAATGTTCCTTATTTAAAAAATAATTAAAATCAGAGAGAAGGACTATTTCCTTGTTTCGTTTAAGCTCAGGTAAAAGCCCCATTAAAATCTTTTCACTTGGTGCTTGATAATTTCGATTATAAATCAAATTAATCTTCCCATTTTCATTTAGTATTTTTTCTCTCTCTAAATACTTAACCAGAGTAAAGATTCCTTTTTCTCCAGATGATGTTGGGAGCCTAACTAATTTATCTGTCACCAAGATAGGAGTGACATAGTCATGGGTTTCTTTGGCCAAAAGGTTTAAAAGACAACAAATTTCTATCGCCGCCTGTAATTTTGAAACACCTTTGTAACCGGTCAGCATCGTTGCAGATGTATCTATTACAACAACAATTTCTACATTTCTTTCTTCCTCATATGTCTTTATGTAAGGGTCACGTTTTTTGGCCAAGAGTTTCCAATCAATATGGCGGATATCATCCCCATGAGTATAGACTTGATGTTCTTTAAACTGTAATCCCGTGCCTCTAAAGTGAGACTTTAACATCCCTATTGAATAGGAGTTTGAGTTTTTAAAGATATTGGCCTTAATAGAACCAACAACTTTTCTGACCTCTTCAAAATTCATTTAAACTACCGATTGAGCAATTCTTAAAGCGACATCTCTGCCATTTATTTTATCAATTGTGGCCTCGTAACTTAGAATTATTCTATGGCCCATTACGGAAGGAATAATCTTCATTAAATCATCTGGAGAAACGAAATCTCTTCCTGCCATAAATGCTTCAAATTTACTTATCCTATATAACCAGATGGCCGCCCTTGGAGATGCCCCCGCCAAGATTGCACCATCAAATTCTTTAAGAAAGTTTTTATTTGAGGGCCGGGTAGCTTGTACGATATTTATTATAAGATCTTTTATTTTTTCATCAACGTACATTTTATCAATAAAATCTTGGGCCTCAAGTAAGTCCTTAGTGTCTAGGATTGGGGTTAATGCTTTAATTGGGTTTTTATTCAGGTCTAAAATACTTTTTTCAGCTTCAAAGCTTGGATAATCAACAAAGATTTTCATCATAAACCTATCCATTTGTGCCTCTGGAAGTGGATAGGTTCCTTCTTGTTCAATAGGGTTCTGGGTAGCAAGAACAACGAATGGTGATGATAACCTATGACTTTCTTCCCCAATAGTTACTTGCTTTTCCTGCATAGATTCTAACAAAGCAGCTTGTACTTTAGCAGGTGAACGATTTATCTCATCTGCCAAAAGTAGCTGAGTGAAAATTGGGCCAAATTTAGTTGTGAACTCTTCATTTTTTTGACTATAAATCATCGTCCCAATAAGGTCTGATGGTAATAAATCAGGTGTAAATTGTATCCTTCTAAAAGTTAGATCACAGAGCTTACTCATAGCAGATACACTGAGGGTTTTACCTAGCCCAGGCATACCTTCAATAAGTAAATGTCCCTCACATACAAGTGCCGCAAGGATAGAGTCCAAAAGTTCATCCTGTCCAAAAATTATTTGTTTGGCATTTTCCAAAGCTGAATTCATTTTTTCTCTAAGTTGATCACTCATGAAAATTACTCCTTAATCAACGAGGTATAGAATAAATTTAATATAAAAACCCTTATCTAAAAAGTCCCTAAAAGGATGGTCATGACCTTGAATACCCATCTCAATCATCTGGGCCTTTTTACCATGATGTTTAAAAGCCTTTTTTACGCTCTGATCCAGATCCGTAAAATCTACATTTTTTGTACAAGACCCTACCGCAAAAAGGGCCGGAGAATTGAGAAGACCAACACATTTTTGATGAATACTATCATAGCCTCTTAATGCGCTCGTCTTTTTATCTTTGCCTTTAGAAAATGCTGGAGGGTCAGATACGATAACATCAAACTTTCTTTGTTTTTGCTTACACTCATCTAAATATTTAAACACATCAGACCTAACACATTGGGCCGCACCATCAAAACTATTTCTCAAAACATTTTCTTTAATTGATTCAACAATAGGACTTTGATCAACAAATGAGACTTTTCTAAGACCAGACCTTAAAAGATGCATTCCCCAACTTCCACAATAACTAAAAAGGTCTAATCCATTATCAAATTTAATATCTAACTCATTAATGGCCCTCTCCAGTTTTATCCGGTTTGGCGTATGGTCAAAATAATATCCATTTTTTTGAATGATATCTCGTGATAATTTATATTCTATACCTGCATCTTCTATAATTATATTTTCTAACTTTTCGAATTCAAAGTTATCATATTGAGGCAATCCCTCTAATGATCGCTTATTTGAATTATCAAAAAAGTATACTTTATGATTTGAAAAGCTTTGATTTAATACAGCTTTTATTTGCTCTCTTAACCTATCTAATCCGGCCGTCGATATTTGTACCAGTATTATGTCTTTATACATATCCACAATAAGACCCGGTAGATTATCAAAACTTCCATACACTAAACGTGCACCGCAAAGGGAAGATTTAAACCTTTGCCTTCTCTGAATTGATTTTTTTAACGCATCATCCACAAACTCTGTTGAAAATTCACTCTCGTTTTTATCCTCTAATTTTTTTGAAGGAACAATTCCTGCTATTTTTAAACAAGCTGATTTATCCACAAAAGGATTAACCATTCCTACATAAGAATAGTTTTTAGAAAAGTGAGGAATAAATACCCATTCACCAGGTATAAACTGTGAAACTGACTGATCAATTTCTTTATGAAAGAAATCGGTTTGTCCTTTCTCCAGAAATTTAAAAGAATCTTTTTTTAATTTCAACTCTCTCAATATTTACAGTCCTACTTAATTTTGTAATCAGAAAAACTTACTATTGAGATGACTTCCTGCTTATTGGAATCTTTTTTATCTTTATCCTGAGGCATGACTAACTCGTAAATAGTTTTGATCTGAAGCTGATCGAGAAAATAAACGTCCTTAACTTTTTGGTAAGATAAAGTATGAATAGTTTTTGAGGATTGAATCCCTTTAATCGCACTTACTGTGTATTCATCAAGAACATATTTTCCTTTACTCCAATCCGTTTTGAGAAATTTAAAATTAGAATTTAGAGTACCCACTGGACTCTGGGCCTTAATTTTCTCTAAAACACCTTTTTTATTAAAAGAGAGATACATCTCTGATGCTATCTGCTTATAAGTAGGGTCAACAGCTTTTAAAGTTGTTCCTTTTTTCTTTGAATAGTAAGAAAGTCGATACCCTTTAAATTTTTCAATTAAAGGTAGAGGGACAACAAAATCTATCCTATTTGATATAAGAGAAATAAGCTCGTTCTTTAACTCAATAAATCCATCTGGTAATCCATGAACTTCTATTTTGAAGTTTCTCTTTGGTCTCCATTGAACTTGAAAATATACATCTTTTCTAGGTTCCCAATTAAATCTCTTATTTAAAACTTCAACAAGGTTTGAAACTCTAACCTTAAAACTCATGGCCTTAATTTGTTTTTTAGTAGGGTTATAAAGATTGTTATCAAAGCTTCTTAACAGACTAAGCTCATTAGACCAAACTGCAGTACTAAAAACGAGCAAGAAAAAGGCAATAATTTTCATAACTTATTCTCTGAAATAGTTTAATAAAGCTTAACATTTCATTACCCCTTATAACAATAAGTTGAAAGATATTCCTTCCAGTCTTCAATATAAGGCACAACAATATGCTTCTCTTTCTTATATAAGACTTTCCCCGCTGCTCCTTTTACACCTTTAAGGTTTTTTACTTGAGTATAAACAAGGGGTATTTCTAAAATATTTAGCCCGCCTTGATCTCTTAGTGCAGAGCCAATAGCGGAGAAAAGCTCAAAGTCTAAGTTTTGCTGAGGTGCTAACTTTAAAATCAGGTGAGAGCTAGGCATACCATCAAGGTGGAACCAGTAATCTGTTTTCTTGGCCCACTGTGACCTAATATAATCATTACCTTTACTGTTTTTTCCACATGCTAAGCTCATTCCAGACGACACTTTAATTTCCCAAAAGTTATCTTCATTATTTTGTTTAGAAGGCCCTATTATTTTTGCTTTTTCCCAAACAGGAGAAATAGTTTTTATACTATCGATGGATAGATTGATAGGAGATGACTCCTCAATATTTTTCATTTCTCTTTGGGCCTGATCTAACCTTTGCTTCAATAGATTTGATGCTTTTTTAAGCCTTTTGCATTTTGAAAAAATAAGATCTCTTTTTTGGTAATAATTAAGGTAGTGAGGCAATTTTATTTTGAACTCTTTATATCTAAAGACCTCTTGAGCTAACTCTTTTTCACCTATTGATTGAAGATATTTTTCTATTTCAAAAGCAAGCTCTGTTTTTTCAAAATCTTGTTTTATTCTTTTTACTTTAGTTTTGATTTTTTTTAATTGTTTCTTAGTGTTTTTATTTTGTGTAAGTTGCAGACTAAGGTCTTTAAAGTAATTAGATATCCTATTTTCTATGATTTTTTTATCGGAAAAATGCTCAAATTCTCCTCTGCCAATTTCATCAAATACACTAAAACTAAGCTGATCTTGACTTTCATACTGATTAGTCCAAGACTTAAAAATCTTAAACTCCCCTCTTTTATTTTTTCCTAAAAAACAAAAATAAAACTTTCTACCGCCCCAAAAAAAACCTAATTTTTTAGGTTCCTTTTTAAGATTAAAATGAAAAATGGCTGAGCGATCCTTAGGATCTAGCTCAATCTTTTCCATCATACCTCCTTTAAGGTTGGCCCTTAAAAACTCCAAAAATGTATCTTTAATTCTATATTCGGCCTTAGGAGCATCGTCATCTAAGAGTATTCCCTCATGTCCTGCCCCTCTTCCTAAATATAGAACTTTCGAAAGTTGAGGAAACCTTAAAAGAAGTGCTATATAGTGTGGTGTTGATTGAATTTTTTGAATAGGTACGACTTTAATACCTTTTTCATCAAAGAGGTCATTGATTTTATTAACGTTAAATTTTAATTCCGAGTATGATTGGGCCATGGCAATTAATATATTAGATCTCAATAATTTAGAAACCTTAAAATTTCTGGATTGGGGCGATATTTCATCAGAAATAGCAGCTTTTTCTCATTTTGAGCCTACATATGAGCGACTATGTGCGCCACCTAAGTATAGAGGGACTCGATTCATTGACCAAAGAGTTGCTGCAATAAGTTATTTTGTAGAAACAGAAATAGATCATATTGAGCCTACAATCTCACTTTTACGAGAGCTTCCCTACCAAACAGAGTACTTCAAACTAACTGATCATATCTCTAAGGCCAAAATATTTAATTTTAAAGAACTTAACTTCCTAGCAAACATCATTAGTGTTCACTCAGAGATTAAAAGGCTCATAAACAAGGCCCCATTTCATCATAGATTTGAAACTGACTCTACGTTTGGCCGTCAGATTAGAAACAACTTCATTCGTCCCCTTAGAGTTTTTGTCGATTCAAAAGGCGAGGTTGATTATAATAAGCACCCTGAGCTTTCTAAAATTTTTGACCAAATTGTTAAAATAGAGCGCGCCATTAGAGAGAGAATTAAAACAATATCCCAAAGCTCTTTGTATAAGGATGCACTTCAATACGCAGAACATGATACAATCAACGATCATTTCGTTCTCGCAATTCGATCTGATAGCTATAGGGCCGAACAAGGACCTATTGTTTCGAGAAGTTCAAGCGGATTGACATTATTTGTTTCACCACCTGAGCTTTCAGAAAAAAACAGTAAAAGACTCTTTTTACTCGCTGAACTAGAAGAGATTATTTCAAAAATATGTGCCCACTTTAGTGAACAAGTTCATCCCTACGCTGACCAATTTAAAAAAACTCAAAATAACCTTATTTATATTGATGAGATTGTCGCAAAGTCACAGTATTCATTAAAAAAAGACCTCTTTAGGCCAGAGCTTACCTTTGATAAGGAGCTGGAATTAAAATCTTATTTCCATCCTCTAATAGAAAATCCTATTCTAAATGACATTAATGTATCCAAAGATAAAAAGGGAATGCTTATCTCAGGTCCTAATACGGGCGGGAAGACAGTTACCTTAAAGTCAATTGCTATAAATTATTTATTTCTTCATCTTGGTATGTTTATCCCCTCAAAAAAGGCAAAGCTTTATCCCTTTAAAAAAATATTTTATTTTAGTCATGATCAACAAGACCTCAAAAGTGGTCTTAGCTCCTTTGCTAGTGAAGCAAAAAATTATTTATACCTTCTAGAAGAAATCCGTAATGATGAGGCCCTTATCCTCATTGATGAAATATTTAACTCTACAAGCTCTGAAGAGGCTTCAGCACTAGCAATTGCACTTATTGAAGAAATTTTTAAAATAAGCCAATCTCTTGTATTCATTTCAACACATCACCAGTTTTTAAAGGCCTACACTCATCAACAAAAACAACTTATCTCATGTCATGTAGGATTTGATTCTGTTAAGCACACTCCTACATTTAAACTCGTCTTAGGTACCCCAGGCGGTTCCATGGCCTTCGATATATTTCAACAGCTATGCCAAAATTTTAAGCTTCATAATAATATTGGAAATAGGGCCAGAGAAGTCCTCGAGTCAGATAAGTTGAATTATGAAAACCTCATTAATGAGCTTATTAATAAGCAAACTCACCTCGATAAGGTTATCGAAGAAAATAAAAGAACCCAACAACAACTTGAAAGAAAAAAAAGACAACAAGATGGACTTCTCTTACTTGAAAAGGAAAAGATTCTATCTGAATTCAATAAAAAGCTAGATAAGCTTCTCGCTGAAGCACAGTCATTATCTATTCAGGTTAAAAAAGGCGAAATTGGAAAAAAAGGATTACAAAGAAAAACTTCTTCTTTGCAAGGCCAAGCAAGAGGCATAGATTCGCCTCAAGATTTTGAACAAAACTTAAAGCCTTCTCTCTCAATAGAACAACTTAAAGAGGGTGATACTGTTTATTCTCAGCTTTTAAAGAAAAATGTCCAAGTAGAAGGCCTTAAAACTAAGCAGAAACGTGTTTATATACGCTCTGGTAATAAATCTCTTTGGTGTGATGTTGAAACACTCTCCTTGCCTCAAAAACAAAAATCTAATCAACCCAAAGTTCATATTTCAAGAAATATCCCCAATAGAGTTGAATACGATTGTCGAGGCATGAGACTTGATGAATTTAAAGAACTTACTGAAAACCTTGCTATTGCTGTTGAAAATGAAGACATTCCCTATGCCCTTATCATTCATGGCCATGGTGACGGCGTTCTCAAAGAGCATATTCGCAAAAGATTTTACCGTGACCCCCTCATTAACTGTGAGCCTGACCAAGGTAATGATGGGTGTAGTAAACTAGAAAAGAAGTAATTATCTAATTACTGTTCCAATTCTCCACGGCCTAAATTTAAAAGCATGTTCTCCAAATGGAATAATCATAGAAAACCAAACAAACATGGCCTCCCCTTTAATTACTTCTCTTGGAACAAATCCCCAAAACCTAGAGTCGTAAGAAAAGTCTCTATTATCACCCATGACGAAAAATTGACCCTTAGGAATGACCCTTTCATCATAATCAACTTTAAAATAATTATCACTATCAAATTGAATAATATGCTTTGCCTCTCCAGTCTGAGTCTCGAAAAACTTTAAGTTATAGACCTTATATTTCTCATCCATATCATCAAAAAACTTTTTACCATCAAGTTCTGTAGTAGCGATAACTTTGCCATTTATATAAACAGTTTTATTTCTTATTTGAATTGTATCACCAGGAAGACCAACCACTCTTTTAATGTAATTAGTTGATCTATCTTTTGGATATTTGAATACTATGACATCTCCCCTTTCTGGGTCAGACTCACCAAACATATACTTTGGGTTCGAATCAAATCCAAAAAGATTAATATCCGTAAAAGGAATTTTAAATCCATAAGCAAACTTATTAACTAATATGAAATCTCCAACCATAAGAGTTGGAATCATAGAGCCTGAGGGAATTCTAAACGGCTCAAAAAATGTAGAACGAAAAGTAAGTACAAGTAGTAAAATCCAAAAGATAGACTTTGCTTCTTTTTTTAGCTTTTCGCCTCTTGTTAGCTCGACTTCTTGTGCTTGTTCTTTCATTTATACCCCAGATTTATTTTCTCTTTGCTTCTGTTCAGAAAGCATCTCTGTGATCGGATTCACTTTGCTAAAATAATAGGAAACAATTTGTTTGGCCAAATATGTAGACTTCACATACCATTTTTTTAAATTAATATTCATGACACATATGGATATACCGGTATTAGAAGGCCCTTTTGGTGACGCATATGCTGTAAACCAATCTCTTTTTCCATAAGGTAGCCCACCGGTAATACTTCCTGTTTTACCACCTAAATCCAAACTCCTTCTCAATGAGCTTCTCATTCTTTTAAAGCCTCTAGCAGTCCCTTTTTTTACTGCTAACGTCATCATTTTCTGAAGTTCTTGAGAAGTATAAGGAGATATCGCCTGGCTAGAGTTATTACCAGGCTCCCAAACGACTTTATTTTCTTTCAATGACTTCACACTAGAAATAATTCTAGGGGCCTTAAAAATACCATTGTTAGCGACAATACTAGAAAGAACGGCACCATGAACGGGACTAATTGTTGTTTTCTTATTAAAGCCTGATGCCAACTCGGCAAGGTTATACTGGGACTCTGGCATTCGAAAAATAGACTTACTTAAATGTATATCGGCCATAATCTGTTTATTAAAACCAAACTCAACTGCAGTCTGAAACATATCTTCACCTGTGGTATTATAAATAGCCGCTTTTCCAAAAATAACATTATTAGAATGAGCAAAGGCCTTCTCTAATGTTTGAAAACGGTGCCAACGAGTTCTGCCTTTTTTAAGCTGATATTTGTATAAAGTGGTTCCTTTTCCTGAATAAGAAAACCTCGTATCAGGATCTATATTTTCTTTTTCTAATAAATTGGCACTCGTAACAATTTTAAAAAGAGAAGCTGAAGGGTGAGATACTGTAAAAGGAAGAGCATTCGTGAAACCATTTTTCTTTCTTTCGTATCCTACAGCAGAAAGAATATTACCAGTTGCATTTTCAATAACAACGACAGCACTATAATCTGATCGATATCTTTTTAATATTTTCTTAATATATTTAGTTAAGTCTTCATTAAAGGTATATTCAACTGAATACTTGTTTCCATCTATATCAAAATGATCAGGAAGCGGATTATCACTCACAAGCTTAGCAGTAACTTGGTCTTTTATTTGATCTATGCTTATTTTTTTTTGAGCTATTAATTGTTCTTCTTTAGCTGACTGATAAAGATATATAGACAAAAGAGATACACAAAGAAGTAAAAGTAATAGGTTCAGTCTTTTCATTGGGCTATTATGCCTTAAAACCTTTTCCTATGACAAAGTATTCCTTACTAACCGTTCGCGTCGATTTAGGTCTTAAATAATGGATACTTTTAAATAGGTTTCTTTTTTCTTTAAAAAAGTCTTGAGCGTCTTGTGACTCGAAAACCTTAATTACAAAGTCGCCACCATTTTTTAAAAAAAGAGGAAGAACATCAAAAACCTTTTCAACTATCTCAAGGCTTCTGGCTTGGTCTACAGTCTTAACTCCAGTAGTTTTAGGTGCCATATCTGAACAAACGACATCAAAAGGCTGATCTATATCTAGATCACTGAGCTGCTCTATAGAAAATATATCTTTTTGAAAAAGCTTTGTATTGGGCATTTGAATCTTACTATTTACTTCCTGAATATCAATACCAACAAGAATTCCTTTAGACCCTATTTTCCTCTGGATATATTGAGACCATGAGCCTGGATAATACCCTAAATCAAGTGCCCTCATAGCTGGTTTAATAACCTTATATTTGTTATCAATTTCTTCTAATTTATATACACTTCTTGCCAAAAAGTTTTCTTTTTTCGCTTTCTTGTAATAGTGATCTTTAATCTTAAATACCATGTCTATTTGCTTTTATTTTGGCCTTGATTTCCCAAATATTAATACCATATTTCTTGATCTTGGCAATCAAAGTGCTTTTTGAAATGCCTATCCCAGAACAGGTTCTATTGACACCCCCTTGAAATTTATACAGGGCCGATACGATATACTCTCTTTCGAATAATTCTAGTGACTTACGATAAGAATTAGATGTTTTAATGCCTCCACCAGGGCCTTTTATCCAGCTTGGTAAATCAGAAATTAAAACCTTTTCATTGGCCATAAAACAGCAGTACTCTAGGCAATTTTTAAGCTCTCTAATATTGCCTGGCCATAGGTAACTCATAAAGACTTCATAAACAGCTGAATCAAGAACCAGATTTGGCCTATTATAGAGTTTTTTAAATTCGTTAAAAAAAGAATTAATTTTATCTCTTAATATTTCTTCAGAAAATCTAAGCGCCTTTAATTCAATATTAAATAACATAAGTCTATAATAGAGATCTTCACGAAACTTTCCTTGCTCAACTCTTTTTTTTAAGTCTCTACGAGTTGCCAATATTAATCTGGCCTTTAGTTTTTTTGGTACACTTGCACCGACACTATAAAAAACTCCTTCCTCTATAAGAAAGAGAAGGTTTTTTTGTGCCTTTAAAGAAATATCCCCTATTTCATCAAGAAATAATGTTCCTGTGCCAACTTCTTCTAAATAACCAGAGGAACTATTTATCGCACCCGTAAATGAACCTTTCTTATGACCAAATAATTCACTTGCAAAAAGATCATCTTGTAGAGAAGTTAAATGAACATGACAAAATTTTTGATTATGTATGTTTGATCTCTCAAAGATGTGCCTCGCAAGTCTGGTTTTCCCTGTTCCAGTTTCTCCCGTAATGAGTATTGGTCGGTCTAAATTATAAAATTTTTTTATATTCTCCATGAAGAATCTATAGCGATTAATGAAGAAGATAATGAAACTTATTCACTCAGTTTTTCAAAATTGAAACTGATCAAAAAGAAGATCTTTATCACTTGGTTTGCACCATAAAAGTGGGCCATCAAGACGTTTTTCGGAAAGCTTATTTAACTCTTGCTTTTGTTGATAAAGGTGAATCCCTCTTTTACGGCAAAGGATACTACCTGCAGCTATATCCCAAATACTTTTAGGTCTTTTGGTTATAACAAAATCTATAGCTCCTGTTGCGAGTAGAGCAAGTTTAAACGCTATGCTCCCTTTAGGAATAAGAATAAGCTTTAATTCATCATAACCAGCATAAAGTCCTCTCTTCCATTCGCTACGAGAAACCATTCCTTGAAGCTTTCCCTCAGCTCTTCCTTCTAAGTGTATAAAACTATCCTGGCAATTGATCTCCAGACCCGTAAATGGATTGAATATCCACCCCCAACCATGACCTAAACCTTTGTCATCAAGATACCCTAAAGACACGGCGCACTCTGGAATTCTTTTTATCAACTCTCTCGTTCCATCAATGGGATCAAGAATAAAGCTTGGGAATTCTAATTTATCGTGATCTTCTTCACTATAGAAGTTAACTAAAGGACTAAGATGCTCTTTAAATATATTTGAGACTACTAAATCAATCTCTGTAACCAAGGTATTGTCTTCTTTTTTACTGATATCAAGCTCTGATTTCGCCAGTAAATCTCCAACAGTCTCAATAATTTTTTTCTTTATTTGCTCTCTGGTACTTTGATTTATCATATCTATCAAACCTCTTTACTGTTCATGCTTTTAAAAGTTTTCCACAATTCCAAGCTTAGTTTTCCACAAAGTTTTTTTGCAGACAACAATACTTTGTCATTGTAAGAGAACTATAATTTCTGCATTAATATTAGTAACTTATGATATTTTTTGAAAATTAAGTTTTTTTCTTTTGTCATTCTCTTAATAATTTGAAACTGAGTTTTCCACATTTATAGATCAAAAAACTTTAGAAATATTTTAACTCTTCCCTCTAAATGGGAGTCTAATAAACAAATCAATATATACACTACATAAATGATATTTCTCTTAGATCTTAACCTTGTTAAAGACTGAAATAAAAGCTCTAGTGGGATAAGACTTAGAAATGTGACTACCCAAATAATACCAAAGCTTCTCATCAAGTTAGGGGCCCAGTAGAGTAAAAAACTCACAAGAAATAAAAAATAAAATATAAGTTGATAAGATCGCCCGAACTTAAAATCAAAGCTCTCAAGAATATGCACTTTCCTCATAAGAGGTTTTAACAACAGAATCAATACCCCAAAAACGGAAATAGAGAAGAAGGCCTTCCCCTCAATTAAGCTTGAAATCTTAGTTAAAAAATAATTTCCAAACTCTGGGGCCGGTGTCCATGAGTACTCACTATTTAACAATACGCCTAAACTCAAAAAGAAACCGAATGAGGCGTAGCGCAAAAACTGAACTCTATACCACCTTGTGTTATGGTTTAAAAAAAAGAAATATAAAGAACTCAGCTGAAAAATGCTTATTAAAATATATGAGCCGTTTATGAGAGTTCCTAAAAAACCAACTAGTCCAACAAATAAACCGGCCCTGTAGGTCGAGCTTTTAACGGCCCAAAAACTTGACCAAACAAAAAGTAAGGAAAAAGTTGTTAAAACTGAGTCACCATAATTAGAGGCCAAAAACTTAGAGAAAGACCAAGAAGAAATGAGAGCGAAAATACCTAGTAAAGAAAGACGTCTCGAGAAGAAGAACCTGAAAAGTGGGTAAAGAGTCAAAAGATACAGCCCCATACCAACCACATAAAAATGCATTGACCAACCAACTTTAAAAAGCTCTGGATACTTTAAAAAGGGATAATAATTTACGGTAAGGTAATTCCATAGAGGCGTTCCGAGACTTGATGTAGGGTCAAAAAATAGTTTAAGCGCTTCTTTATCAACTAATTTAGGAATTTCAGGAATTGAAACAATAAAAAAGAGCATAATGAGACCAAGAAGTGTTTTTTCAAACCGATCTAAATATTTAAACTCTGTTAAGTGCGAGCTCACCGACTCCTCTATTATCTTTCCTCTGGTTGGCCAGGAGTAAAACAAACCAAGCACCACCCAAGTGACCCAAAACATATTATTTATCCACTTAGGAGGAAATAAATAGAGAATATTAAAATAGAGGATAAAAAAGACCATTCCCAGCAAGAGTCTGTAAACAATTCTATCCAGTGAGGAGTTCACCCTAAAATAGATTTTCAGCCTATGATCAATTTCTTTTCCTAAGAGGAACCACTGGCTCATTAAGAAAAGAATAAAAAATAAAGAGAGTCCATGTTGGAACTCTTGGGGTAAAAGTAAGGACTTTGGGAGTAAAACGGGGACTAATAGAAATATTGAATAAGACAGTGCCCTATAGATGAAAAATTTGGACTTAAGTGCCAAAATGCTCGATTTTTCGTTAAGAACTGATTCCATTACCCGACCGTTTTAATCAATAATATAAACCGTATCTCTATCTTTTTAACACGCTTGCCACCGTTAGTGGAATTTTCCGAGAAAATTGTGCCCTAAATAGGAAAATAAGGCATATATGCTAGAATTGACATACTGAGCCATCACTGAGTCAGGAGGACTTTTTGGCCATTTCTTTCGGATCTATAAATACGGGACTTCCCAAGGATATTGTTAAGCAGATTATGGAGGCTGAGAAGATTCCTATTAAGAAAATGGAAGATAGTAAGGGTAAAATTGGTGAAAAGAAAATCCTCGTAAATGAGCTCATACAGCTAGTTCGAGACGCCTCAAATGTCATTGCTAATAATTCAACTGCACGAAGCCTTAGAGAATTAAGTATAGAAACAAACGAGGATATCATTGGTGTTACCGCAGATAAGAATATTGCTGAGCCGGGAAGCCATCAATTTGAAGTTACACAATTAGCACGAAGATCTTCGGCCATGACAAGCGGCTTTGAAGACAAAGATGAAAGCTATGTTGGTGTAGGTTTTATTCAGTACTTTCTACCCGATGGTGAATCACGTTCAATATATGTTGATAATGATAGTGCAAGTCTAAGTGGAATTGCTAGGCTTATCAACTCTGATCCATCAAATGGAATGAAGGCCAACGTTGTAAATGATGGAAGTGGCACAGAAGAACCATACCGACTTATTATAACTCTTCAAGAAACGGGTGATGAGAAAAGGGCCGATTTTCCATACTTTTATTTTGTTGATGGTGAAAAAGATTTTTACTTAGAGTTTGAAAGAGAAGCAGTCGATGCCAAAGTTAAACTAGATGGGTTCGAAATTGAGCTTCCTGAAAACAAAACGAGTGAATTAATTCCAGGGCTAACAATAGATCTTAGAAAAGCATCTCCTGGGACTGAGTTTAGCATCAATATTTCTGAAAACATCGAGGCTATCCAAGAAAAAGTTAGTGACCTTGTTGAAAAGGTAAATGGAATCTTAAAATTTATAAAGACCCAAAATACATTAGATGAAAACACTGATACATCAAGAACTCTTGGTGGAGACATAACTCTTCAATCATTAGAAGGAAGAATCCGTTCAACTGTATTTGCTACTATACAAACTGAGTTTGGAGCTAGAAGGCTTGGAGACCTTGGTATTAAATTTCAGAAAAATGGTCTACTTCAGCTAGAACCGAGTGAATTAAGTGCGAAGATAAGTGCCAACTATAAAGAAGTTGCACAAATCTTACATGGTCATATTACGGAGGAAGGAATAAAAACAGAAGGTTTTGTTAATAAAATCGATGATGTTTTTAGGGCCATCCTTAGAATGCCTGATGGCCTTTTGCAATCAAGAAAAAGAGGTATCCAAAATCAAATAGATCTAATGGATCGAAGGATACAAAATCGTCAAAGAGTTATAGAGAATAAAGAGAGAATTATAAAAGATAGGTTCGCAAGACTTGAGGGCGAAATTGCAAGAATAAAAGGTCAAGGCTCAGGCTTATCTGCCCTTCAAGGGGGAGGAGCTGCGGCCGCCAATATGGTCACCCAACTAGGTTAAAGATATGAGGAGTAAAAAATGAGTTATGGTGTCGGGGCTTACAAAAAAACATCCGTAAATACTGCTAGCAAAGAACAAATTCTTTTAATGCTTTATCAAGCAGCGATTAAAAACTGTAAAAAGGCAATCGATGCCATAGAAGAAGGTAATGTAGCAAAAAAAGGTGAATATATTAGTAAGCTACAAGATATCATTGTCGAACTTAATAACTCTCTAGATTTTAAAGTGGGTGGAGATATTGCAAATGAGTTAGCTTCCCTCTACGATTTCGTATTATTTTCGAGTACAAAAGCAAACTTAAATATTGACTCTAAACCACTACAAGATTGCTTAAATGTCATTAACACTCTCTATGATGGATGGGTCGAGGCCATTAAGTCTTTAAAAGATCAACAGGAATAGAAAGTGAGCCTACCCGAATCCATCACTATGAAAATTATGATTCATTTGGACTACCTCGATAGTCTAGAAAATGCGACCCAACAAATTTTAAGAGCTGGTGAATCAGAAAGCATGGATGGATTAGGTCATTTAACTGAAAATCGAGAACGTCTCATAAATATCCTTAAAAATTATCAGACGATTTTATTAACTGAAATAAAACACTTTATTGAAGAAACAAAACCCGCAGATGAGGAGACTAAAGGTATTTTAAGATCTTGGGGACTTGATACCAATCAGATTCTTGAAAGAACAAAAGTACTTGAGAAAAATGTTTCTCAAACGTTAGAAAACAAAAGAACTGAACTAAAAAAAGGTATTATAGATATCCAAAATGAGAAAAAGTTAACGGCAAAATATAACCTATCAAGCGTTAAATAATTACGGCCCTTTTTGACAAAAATTCTCTATCATGGTCAAATATAATAGGTCTAATGACTAGACCACCTTTGATACCTACAGGAAGAGGTTTCAGTGAATTTCATTATTAAAAAAAATAACCAGGATAAAAATTGTGAGTACACGATTTAAGATTACTTCTTATGAAATAAAAGAATCAAAAACAGGTGAAAAAGTCCCTGTCGTTAATGGTATCCATCTACATTCAATCTATAACCCCATAAAAGAAGCAGAAAACTTTATCGAAGAGAATAAAGGTCTTCTAAAAGAAAATTCAAATATTTTAGTTTTAGGGTTAGGCTTTGGTTATCATATCAAAGAACTTATTAAACAATTAAAAGAACTCCATAACAATCAATTTGAATTATGTATTATTGAGCCAATCCATCAACTGGTAAATGATTCACAAGAGCTGTACAACTCATTTGAGAATACAAAAATTCTTGCGGAACTAACAATTGAAGAGCTTTACAGTGACAGGACCTTTATTAATTTTCTTGTCACTAAGCCTGCTCTTCTCGCACATCCATCATCTTTTAATCTATCTAAATCATATTTTACAAATCTACTAAAATATAAATCTGATAATAAACTCGATAAAACAAGGTACCTCTTACAAAACCCTATCTTAAAAAATATTTTCAACGATTATCCACAAGAATTAAGCTTAGATGAGCTCGTCGAAAATAAATGTAACAACAAGCGATCGATTGAAGGTGAAATAGATTATATTTTTCATATATACAATGAACTATCAAAGCAAGTTGGCCCAAAAGAGGAACTCAGATGAATAACACTTTAATCATTAATCTAAAGCGCAATGGTGATATTTTAAGTTTGGCCCACCTAATAAATTCTATCCATGCAACTAGCAAAGGACAAATTTCAATTCTTATTTTTGAAGAATTTAAATCTGTAGCAAAGTTATTAAAAAAAGTTACTAAAATTTATACTATCGATAGAAAATCATTTCTTGCTCTTAAAAAGAATGCTCTATTTCATGATATTTTTTCACTTGAGAACCTTTTCTTAGATCTCGAAGAGGTAAGAACACAAAGGTGGAATCAAATTATCAACACCTCAAATGACAGAGTATCAAGCTATGTATCATCTCTACTGGGCTATTCAGATCAAAAAGTAATTGATGGTACTTATTTTGATAAAAGTAACTGTGTTTCTTTTTCAAGTAAGTGGGCAAGAGTTTTAAACGATGTACTCCCATGCTACAAATATTCACCTACAAATCATGTCGATTGTTTGCACTACCTCATCGAGAATCTACGAGAAAAAGAAGGGCAAAAAATAAACTCTTCCCCTCAGCACAATACAATCGCTTTTGAGAATATAAATCGAATTAGAGAAAATGAATCTAAAATGGGTAATAAGATAAAGATTATAGGCCTACAACTAAAATCTTCATCTTTAGAAAAAGACATTCCATTTAATACGCTTATACAGCTTATTGATTTGATTTTAAATAACCCAATCTATTTCCCAATTCTGCTCATTGCTCCAACGAATGAAGAAAGAGAATTTGGAAATAAGATAAACAAATACTTCGATAATGCCCTAGTCTCTGTAGAGTCTGATTTTAAAGCTCTTCCCTCAGTTCTACTAAATATTGATCTTCTCGTAACTCCGGATACGGTTATAAAACATCTTGCTGATCTCTTAGACACACCCCTTGTAGAAGTCTCAACAGGATGGGCCCCATTCTTAAAACAAGGTACTTTGAATCCAAACTCAGTTATCCTTACGGAAAGGCCCTCTAAAAGAATATTTAATCAATCAGACTATGAAGATAGCGATACTTCAATCACTGGCAATGATATATACAATGCCATCAAATGTGTATTTGAACCAAGGCTTGATGAATCTCTAACATTCTCATCAAACATCAGTTTATACAGATCCAATGAAGACAAACTTGGTGTGTATTACCATAGAACTGGTGGCCAAAAAGATGACGAATTCAACCTCGCCTTACTCGTAAGCAGATATATTACATTCAAAATGATTATTCCTGGTTATAAGGACGAAGATTTTTTAAGTAAAGTAGCCAATGAATTTAAATACTCCATAAAAGATTGGCTAAATATTGAAAAGAATATCCTCCTTGATACGGCCAAGACACTTTTATCAGCTATTCGCCACCTAACGACTCAAGGATCAGAGAACTCTTATGAAGAGTTCACCTATTCATTAGATCAATTATTATCAGGCTGTGAAAATAACAATTTGGTGTCTATAGCTCTCCTCATTTTTAGAAGTTATATAGAAAATCTAAATACTTCGAATGCTCGCGATAACGCAGAAAAAGTAGAAGTCAGTCTTTACGATCTTAAAAAATCGTTCCAAAAAATCAGTCTGGGTATTAGAGAAATAGAAGAGGCCGTTGAAAAGATACGCAAAAACGATCTCGTTATGGGTAGAGAAAAAACATCTCTATTAGATAGTAGGTTATGAGTAATTTATCACAAGAATTAGAACGTGAAGTCCACAACATTAATAATAAAATTAAAGAAGGCATTGAGCTTAATGACGAAGAAATGCTCATCATGGTTCTCTCAGGCCTCTTAAGCGAAGAACAGAATGAATAAAAAAGGAACTATCGGAGTTTTACAAATCACAAGATTTGGTGATCTCATACAAACTCTTATTGCTTGCAAGGAACTAAAAAAACAATACCCTGAATATGAGCTTGTACTCATTTGTCGCGAAAAATTCGGAAAACAACTTGAATTTATATTAAATGAAACTTTTGATAAGATTATATACCTTAATCTAAAAGATATAATTGAGACACCTGATTCTATTCGACCAGGGCTAAAAAATATATCCCAATTCATTCAAGATATTAACAGCTATAAACTAGATATCTTAATTAATCTTTCATGGTCATTATCTTCACAATATTTAGCGACGATGATTGAAGCAAAGAATTATATGGGCCTAAAAGCAGATCGCTGTTTACGTCCCCAAACCAAAGATTATTGGAGTACATTAGTCTTTTCTTCAGTAATGAGAGGACTTCTTAACCCTTTTAATATTATTGATATATACAAAGGGATGCTCGGAGCAAAAAGAAAAGTTATAGAACATAATGAATGTCTTAATGATTCTAATACTATTATCCTCCATCCATTTGCATCCCAAGATGAAAAATCATGGTCAATAGATAAGTGGATTGAAATTATTTATCAACTCCTTAAAAGAAACCCAGACTTTAACATCCACATAGTAGGATCAAAAAAGGATGAACAGAAAAGTGAAAGTTTTTTAAGCTCAAAACTACTTCATCCATTTCAAGACCGTATTGCAGTTGATGTAGGTTTAAATACTATTGAAGAGACTTACAAACTTGCTTTGAATGCTCGCCTCTTTGTTGGCTCTGATTCAATGGTTGGTCAACTTTGTGCTCTTGCTGGCCTTCAAACATTAACATTATCTAAAGGCCCGGTTAGACCTCACGAAACGACTCCTTACGGAAGTAGAAACTATAATATAAAACTTAAAGATCAGAAAAAAGATCTCCCCTACCAACTTGTTTTATCATCCATCCAGCAGCTTATTCTTAATGGATCAATAAAATATCAGCAGTTAAAAAAAGAAGTTCCTATCAAGTCACTACGACTTACTAATATATATGAATCATATTTTTCCGAAGAAGGCTTTTTCTCTTTGAAAGAAATACAAGGGGATGAAAATCTACACAGTGCTTTTCGTGTCGTCTACAAAATATTATGGGCATATTATATAGATGGCATTGAATTAAACTGTACACCACCTAAGCTCACGAAAAAAAGTGTCGGCCAACTAAAAAGTTACATGCCTGCATTTGAACAACTTTTTGAACTTATCGACTTTGGCAAAAAATACAGTATTAATATTTATAATGAACTCGATAAAGATGGCCCTGAAATCGCCGTCCTCAAAGAATATTCAGAAAAATTAACTGAAATTGACCATCTACAAATCTATCTCAGAAATAATTTCCCAATGCTAGGGCCTATCGTTGATTTCTTTACTGTAAAAAAGGCTAATTTACCTGGAACCCATATCGAAGAGATAGCAGGTCAATCAGTACTCGTTTACGAAGACTACTCAAATCTTATAAGCGCTCTTTATGAACTAGTTATTGGTATTATTAAAGCAAATGATGACGATTTTAAAAAACAGATATCTCATGAGGTGAATGAATGACAACTATTATGATTAATGATGATAAGCTCAAGGATTTAAACCTAAAAGAAGATAATACCTTAAAGGAGCTTCAAGGTTTGGTTGTCGAAAGACTCAATAATAATGACCATGTTATTAGTGAAATTATAATAAATAAAAACAGGCTCGAAGAGCAAGATGAAGAAGCTACCTTAAACCAAAATATCTCTAACTTTGACTCTATAGAGTTTAAATCAAAGCCAAGAGTATTGATCGCTTTTGAAACTCTTGAAAGTTGTGAAACTTATATCAATGAATTGCACGCCAGAATACATGAGTTGACGGCCTTATACCGAGCAAACAAAGTAGATGAGGCCAATGCCCTCTTTGTTGAGGTGACCACTATTCTTGACCTCTTTATTCAGTTAATGACCAAAATTCAAAATATATTTTCACAAAACTTTGAATTTAAAAAAGATGAGCAAACACTACAACTAGAGCTTAATTTATTAGAGGTACTCAAACAACTTGTCCCGGCCAGACAAAATAATGATATGATCATGCTTTGTGACTTGCTTGAGTATGAGCTGGTAGCTAACCTTGATCAATGGAAAAGTCAGGTCATTCCTTCTCTTCGATCGTTGAAAAAATAGCTTTTTTCGATCAAATTAATAATAATTCGATCCAAATGAAGGTCTCTCCTGAGACCAACCTACCATCAAAATATAAAATATTTGAAAACGTTAAGCGTTTGGCCCATAAAAATAAATCACTCGTTGCTCTACCTAAAGATCTATTAGACCTAAAATTATTCTCTCTTTATGATGTTTGTGAAATTCACATCCATAAAAAAGGTGGTCTCGAATATAAAGTCCTTAGTAAAACTAGAAATCGTGAACTTAGAGAAGAATCGCTCAACAATCTACAGCAATTCAATCATATTTTTAATCAAATAAAAAAAAGCAAAAACAAATTATTTGACGGTAACTCCTTTCCTGGGTTTACATCATTCATTATAGGTACTTTTCTGGCTAAAGTTTTTGAATTTCAACAACACAACGTCATATTAATTATTTCTAATAGTGGCTTCCTTTATCCAAGTAAAGAAGAGCAATATCTCTTTGATAAGTTCTTTCAAAATGTTCAATTTATAATAGAGTCTAGAGTTAACTCATATAGCTTTTTACATAAATATCAAACCCTCGCCAAAACAATTCAAAATATACCTCTACAATTTGAAATCCTAACCCAAGACTCAACTCTGCTTTTTAGAAGTACCTCTGATTTTCAGGATGAGGGTAAATTACGATCACACGAAATTGAAATAAGCGATAATAATTTTCTTGTTATATATGAAAATAATAGTGAAAAGTGGGCAACCGATATTCTCCACTTTCAAAGAGTCAAACTTCTTGGAGAATTGTTAAATACACTAAAGCATGAGCTCAGTAATCCTCTTTTTGGAATTAAACTCTCATCTTCCATTCTGAGCGAAGAAGTATCTGATAGTGATGACAAAAAACTTTTAACTGAAATCACCGTTAATTGCCAGCGGTGTCAAAATATTATCCAGGACTTCCAATATCTATATGATGAAAAAAATGAAAATGTCCCTATTGATCTTGAAAAACTTATTCGTGAAGTACTAACTTTAACCAAAAGCGAGACTCGATTTATTCAAAAAAAGTGTATCATCCCTGATGATCGGGCCATCCAAATCATAGCGAACCCCACATTTCTTACTCAAATTCTATTTAACCTCATTATTAATAGCGCTCATTCCATCCAGGAGCGTGAATCTGACGATAGGCACTGCATTACAATCAGTATCCTAACACCTTCTCCCGATAAACTTACCATCACGGTATCAGATACCGGCACCGGTATTGGGCCACAAAAAAATAAAAATATCTTTGATCCCTTTTTTACAACAAAAGAAAAGGGAACTGGTTTAGGGTTACCCATATGTCAGAATCTAGCAAAAAAATTGAATGGTCATATTGAGTTTAAAAATAATACACCTTTGCCAGGCGTAACTTTCTCGCTAAACTTATCTCTAAATTATTATGACGAAAAAAAGGTTACTCATCATTGAGGATGAATTTCTCATCCAGCATTCTTTAAAGAAGCTTTTTGAAAAAAAAGGGCTTTTGGTTGATGTGACTAATTCCGGTAAAAAGGCCATCAATCTTATTCATACCAAAGACTATGATAAAATAATATGTGATCTCATGTTAAAAGACATAACAGGTTTTGAAGTTATTGAAGAGTCAAAGAAAAAGTTTACTACTGAAGATATAAAAACAAAGTTTGTTATAATGACCGCATATAGCTCTGAACAAATACTCGAAAAGGCATCATATTATCAATGTAAAATAATCAATAAGCCCTTTAATATTTTCAATAACCAAATTCTAGATAACTTCTTGGACTAATCATGAAAAAAAAGAAAATTAAATCAGTAGGCATAGTTCTTAAACCAACAGCAACGAGAGATGTGAATCGCTTCTCTGCGACCCTTGCCCAATGGCTACTTAAAGAAGGTGTTTCAGTATCCATTCCTAAAATTGATCATGATAATTTGGCCAAATATATTCCTAATATTGATAAGAAAATCTCCATCTCTACTATGAACAATATCCATACCGAAACTGACCTTATTATCTCCGTTGGTGGTGATGGTACGATTATAGGGGTCGCAAGAAATGCAAAAAAAGATGGCCCCTCTATTCTAGGTGTGAAGATGGGGGGACTTGGTTTCATAACAGAGTTTACTAAAAAAAATATCTATGAAAATCTTCAAAAAATTCTAAAAGGTAACTATGACTACCATAAACTCAACCTCTATAGGGCCAAAGTTATTAAAAAAAATAAAGTTATCCATGAGGCTAAATTCGTAAACGATGCTGTTGTTAATAGGGCCGAAATTTCACGCTTGCTCAAATTTCGATTAAGCCTAGATGAAAGTCATATTTACGACATGTCTGGGGATGGCCTTATCGTCTCATCACCTATAGGCTCGACGGCCTATTCACTTGCGGCAGGAGGACCTATTATTCACCCTACAGTTAACTCAATGGTACTCACTCCTATTTGTCCTCATAGCCTTACAAAAAGACCTCTTGTCATTCCTGATAACCGCACTGTCCAAATTGAATGTAAACGCTCAGAAAAACAACCTATTCATCTTACTATGGATGGACAAGAAGAGTTTATTGTTCAACCTGGTGAAATTATACAAATCGAAAAAATAAAAAATATTCATGCAAAGATCGTCTCAAATAAAGATCGTGAATATTTTAGTACTCTTAATGAGAAATTTACTTACGGTAAAAGATAAAGTTGGTGTCCAACTTCACTCAAAAGAATACATTTCTTAGAGTGTGGTGGATATCCATTATTGAGATAGGTCATCCCTTCTGATATTGAATATTCATCTTCAATATGACTATGTCCACAGATAATATAATCATACTTTTGAGAAAGACATAACTGACGAGCATTGGATCTAAACTTTTGTTTTATCTGATTTGAAATTAACGGATCTAGAAAATAAGATTTATTTTTTTTCCTCGAGTGGCTACTCCATTTTGCCCCTAAATAATGAACAATAGTACCAGGAACCTTGTCCACAAACTTATTGAAAAGTCTGTTTCGTAAAATAAACTTAGTTAATTTGTATGCTCTATTATCCCAATCGAGATCATCGCCATGTGAGAAATAAAACGTTTTACCCCATTTTTTAAGAATAAAAGAGTTTTGATGATAAAAAAAGGACTTATCTTTAAAGCGCTCACTCATTAATTTCTTGAGATGAAAATCATGATTACCTTCGAAAAAGTGCACTTCTTTTCCCTGATTAAGCAAGGCCTCTAACTTTAAAAAAAATGCTTCAAATTTTTCAAGATAATACTGATGAGATCCAACCATAAGATCAAATATATCTCCAAGAAAAACAACTACATTAGAATTTACTACGTTATCTGAAAGTAAAAAGCTTTCCATTACTTGGTAAGCTTCATCTCCAGGAACCTTAATATGGGTGTCTGATATGACGGCGATAGTCATAGCTTTTTATATGTCAAAATATACTGAATATCAATATTTCTGTAACTCGAGCTGCTCAGTTATTATTTTGCTAATAACTTTAGAGTTTTTTTCATTTAGATTTAAGAACTTAAAGCTCACTTTAGCACCGCCATATGGACAAGCATCTATCATATAGGGGGATAACTTGAGATAATTTGTAACAAGGCAATCTAATTCATAGGTTTTTCCCATTGCCTTTAATTTAATTTTTTTGATTGTTGTTCCTGCAGGAATAACTGTTCGTTCACTTTTAGAAAAAATGATCGACATACCACCAGCGCTAATATCATGTAGTTTTTTTTGTATTTCTTTTTTTCCAAGTTTAAAGTTAATAGTGTAATGACTTTCTACGTATGTCCTATCTTCTGATCTTCTATCATGATATAGAAATGAATTAGGTTCTCCTAATATAAGATTTTTTTTATCATTCATACTTTTAAATGGTGCGGAAAAAACAAGAGAAAGCTCTGGAATATAAATGTTAACAGTTCCAAACCCACTAATAGTCTTGTCAATCATTCCAAAATAATCGCCCTGAGGCTGGATATGAATTTCTGAGTTACTTTGATTAAATTTTTTAATTTTTGCTTTCGCTTGGATGATGTGATTATGAAAAAGATACCAGATAACAATATCATATTTTTTACTTACCGCTTCTTTTAATGAATTTATTACTTCTATTTTGCTCATGTCATTTTCCCATAAACCCCTCAGAAAGAATTCACTCCCTGAGGGGATGGGCTTAAAATGCGGTGATATGGGGCTTCACCGACATCTTTTTAAAATTAATTAGCAAGGGAAAGTATAAACTTTCCCTTGCATTGTTATTATGAAATCAACCTTAGAGCTGAGTTAGGCAAGTTATTTGCCTGTGCAAGTGATGAGATACCAGCTTGCTTTAAGACGTTTGCACTTGCTAGTTCAGCAGTTGAATTAGCAACATCAACATCTTCAATAACAGATCTGGCACTGTCTTGATTAATAGTTTGGATCTCGAGGTTATTCACCGTTGAGGCCAATCTACTTTGAATTGCACCTAGATTAGATCGCTGACCAGAAACTTGATCAATGGCCTCATCCAGGGAAGCAATAGAGTCTAGAGCAGAGTCTTTTTCCGTTACACCTGTACCATCAACCCCAATACTTCCAGTAGATGCATCTGTTTCACTTGAATCAAAACTAATGATGTTTTGCTCTCCCGCAAATGCTCCTACCTGAAAATCGAGAGTACCTGCACCTTCTCCGTTAAGAAGTTGCGTACCATTGAATACAGTGGCCTCGGAAATTCTATCTATTTCAGTTAATAATTGTTGGTATTCCTTATCTAGAAATGACCTTTCTGTTTCACCAACAGTATCGGAAGCTGACTGTACTGATAATTCTCTTAATCTTACTAAAATATTGGACACTTCGTTTAGTCCACCTTCAGCAGTTTGTACAAGAGAAATACCATCGTTAGCATTCCTTGTGGCCTGTCTTAAACCTAGAGTTTGTGCTTCTAAGTTTTTCGAGATGGCCAATCCAGCAGCATCATCAGCTGCCTTGGTGATTCTCTTACCAGAAGAAAGTCTTTCTAGCTCCTTCTGCCCCTTTCCTGAAATCTCACGTAAGTTCATTTGAACTGTTTGAGACGGAATGTTTGAATAAATTCGTAAGCCCATTTTAATGTCTCCTTTCTAAAATTCCCCGACCCTTTTTGTCGGACAAAACAAATATCGGTGATCAACCTGAGCACTTTAGTCAATTAATTATTTTTGATTAAAAAAATCGGTTATTTGTTAAATTTTAATGATTTATGAAAAGAAAAAAAACTTGCTCAATTATTTTTGTTTAATTTTTTAAAATAATCAAAGCTTATAGGGCCATCATTTTGAACCTGAAAAAGTCCTTTATACCGCTTCTCGAAAAAAATATGCTCCATCGATTTAGCTTGGAAATTACTCTTATATTTCTCAAAAGCTTCTTCATCCTTATATACCACAATATTTTTACCCAAGTTAAAGCTAGCTTTAAATAGCTGTACAAGCTCTGAAAGCATAAGATTTGGGTTAGTTAAGACAATGGAATTCTTATAATTAGACTCACCAAGTATATAATGATCATTTTGATGATCAATAAAGTCCGACTCTATTTGTGAGGAGCTTAAACTTAAAGAAAATATCAATGATCTGCTTCTTTTATTTTTTCAATTATATTGGTTGTAGATTTACCTTCTTTGAAAACTAAAGATCTAACTTGCCCTCCTTGAGATATCACGAAGTCAGACCCTACGATTTGTTCAATTTTCCAGTCCCCACCTTTTACAAGAACATCTGGGCGAACATTATGAATGAGATCAAGAGGTGTTGGTCGATCAAAGATTTCAACAAAATCTACGGCCTTAAGGTTTTCTAAAATAAACTTTCGATCTTGTTCTGAGTTGATTGGTCGTAGAGGCCCTTTAAGTCCTTTTACACTCTTATCAGAATTAAGCCCTACAACCAGAATATCACCCAATGATTTGGCCTCATTTAAATATTGGACATGCCCACTATGAAGAATATCAAAGCAGCCATTGGTAAAGACAATTTTTTTGCTACCTCTATTCTCACAAATTTCTTGAAGGGTTTTATTCATCACTTCCTGATTACAATAGTTCCTGACAACTTGTCATGAAAACCAAGGGCTAAAGGCAATGCGCACAATAATAGTGACATTAGACTTATCACAGACCTAACCCAAGTATCAAGAAGAGAGCATGGTTTTTCATTTCTCTTAACAACTTTCAAATTAAAAATGCTCTTACCAGGTGTCTCACTAATATCAAGAACAGAGAAAAAGAAAGTATAAATCAAAGTATAGGTACCCGCTATTGAGCCGAGGACATAAACAGATGAGAAGTTCAATTGGCGTATATCTAGGCCGCTAAAATAAAAAGCAAAATAGCCCATTGCAAAGATCATAATATTTAAAATCATCATATCAACAATAAAGGCCAAACTTCTTTCCCAAGGATCGGCCAAAACAATGGTCTTTTTTTCTACTTTTTTCTCTTCTTTTACAGGCGTAATCATTTGAGGAGCTGGTACCTCTTCAATTGCCACTTTTCTGGTAGAAAATGTAGATTGGGTTGTTTGGGTGTTTAGTTTTTGGACCTGAGGTGCTTTGACAATTTTTTTTAGGTTTTTATTTTCATGATGAAAACCTAACCCATCATTAATGGGTTTAAAGGTAAAATCATCTAAATCGTTTGTTTCCTCTTCATCAAAATTAAAAACGATTTTTTTGGGATCAAAAGGTTTACCCACGTCACCATTTTGTTCTTGAATATTCATGAAGTCACCTCTTCTTTTGCAGATAGTCTAACATAATCAAGTAGTCTTTCCAAGCACAAAACCTGTTGCCACACAAGCGGCCACTGGCGCTGTTAAAATTGGTAAAGGAAGGTGAATCGCTTTTGCACCATGTTTAATCATTGTTGAAATTTCATCTGTGCTTAAACCACCTTCTGGCCCAATAACTATTAAGCATTCACCATTATTTTGAAAATCAGATTCTGGTGTCTCACTTAATGAAAAAACTAATTTATTAGAGAAAGATTCAAATCTTTCCAGTAGCTCATGATAACTACAAACTTGATCTACTTCTGTTAAGTAAGGATTATTAGACTGTATCAGTGCATTGATCCCTATTTTATGTAGTTTTTCATAATTTATTTTTAAGTTTTGAGAAAACTTAGACTTAAAGGGAATAAGTTTCTTAACTCCCATTTCTACACAGCTCTTATATATTTCATTAAATGCTTCTTTTTTAGTTAAAGAAATAGCTAGGCTAATACTTGATTTTTGAGGATAAGTTTTACGCTCTAAAACTTTAAAGATTATCTTCTTTTTTTGGACATGTTCGATTTCACTTTGAGCTATAAGGCCTTTGCCATTCATTAAGAGAACCTTTTCTCCTTTTTGAATTCGAACAACATTTAATAAGTGATGAGTACTCTCCCCTTCGTAGGAAATAAACTCATTATCATCAATGTTATCAATAAATATGGCCCTCATAACTTCCTAAGTAATATCGCTAACCATTCACCTTTAGTGATTAGCTTTATTTGCTCAAAGGCCGAATATTTTTCGAGAACTTCTTTTTCCTGTCCCTTAATAAGACCAGAGAGGATCAAATAGCCTCCACTCACTGTAGAGTCTGTGATTAAGTTACACTCCATTAGTAATATATTCTGAATTATATTAGCAAAGACTAAGTCATATTTATTATTAAGATAAAAGTCATCTCGGAGGAAACTAAGAATTTCATCATCATCTTCAGATATTTTATTGTGTTTTAAGTTTTGCCTCGTGTTTTCAAGAGCACAAACATCAACATCGCAAAAATGTACTTTCTTGAGCCCTTTTTTAATCGCCGCTATACCTAATATCCCTGAACCACATCCTAAATCAAGACAACTACCAGAGTTAAGCGCTTGGGAATTAATCTCATCCAAAAGCTTTAAGCATAGAAATGTTGTTTCATGATCCCCAGTTCCGAAGCCCTGACCAGGATAAATATAGATCACAGAAGGATCAGACTTACTTTCTTCTTTCATCCAACTTGGATAAATTTTAATATTATCTGAAACGATTATAGGCTGAAAGTTTTCTCTCCACGAATCGTTCCAGTCTTCTCCATCTTTTTGCTCTAATAAAATCGATAGCTCTGAATAATCCGAGTTTAAAAAAGCAAAAAAGTACTCGGCCCGCTCTTGATCCCTATCACCATAGAAGAAGAAGTCTTTCGTTATAGTTCCAGAAGTAAGAATAGAGTCTTCTAGAAGAGAAATATCTTCTTCAGAAAGGTTTCCAGCACCTACAACTTTTTCTCCAAGAATAGAATCTACCTCTTCTTCGTTAAGAGAAAATTCATGAATTCCGTCGCACTCATATTCATTCATTGCGCTTCTTTCAATCTCTTCACAAATACTAATTTGGTTTTTATCAAAGCTTATACGTATATTGAAATAACTATTCATTGTTTACAATTCACCTTTTCTATTTCGGAGAGAGCTAAAAAACTTCCATTTGGATAAGGTTTAACTGAATTTATGCAAGATCTTGCCAGCCACACTACTGATGGGTGCCATAAGTTGATATAGGCGTAATCTTGATTTACCGTTTTTAAAACCTCTTTGAAAATTACATTTCTCTTCTGACCATTATAAGTTTCTAGTGCATTATCTAAAAGTTCATCAACTTTAGCATTGAGGTATCTACCCCGGTTACCACCTTTAGGACTAATCATATCTGAGTGAAAAACAAACTTTAAAATATCAGGCCCTGTGAAACCAACCCATTGGGCCATCACTAAATCAAATTGCCCTTGCTTATAGCGTCTCATGAAGTTACCCCACTCCAATATATTGAGATTGATTTTTATATGAGCTTCTTCAAAACTATTTTTAATTACATTAACAATTTCTAATGTTTTTTTATTATTTGATACTATCCAGTTTAGTTCTAATTTTTTTCCATTTTTAATGAGGTACCCTCCCTCATGTTTATAACCACTCGCTTTAATTAATTTCATGGCCCGAGCTTTATCATATTGGTCAATATCAAAATCTATATAAATATCTTTAAACGATTGGCTAAAAATACTATGGGCCATTATGGCCGTGCCTTTAAGTTTATATTTCAGAATATCTCTTCTAGGAATTAATAGGCTCAATGCTTTTCTTACATTTATATCTTTAAGCGCATCACTCTGATGATTTGGATTTAAATAAACAAAGTTAGAACTCTGGTTTTCCCACTTTTTTATTGCAGGATACTCTTTTAATATCCAGTTTATTTTACGAGGCGATATAGACCCAAGGCTTATATCAATCTCATTCTTAATCAGCTTCAATGCCATTGTTGTTTCATCCCTGACAACTTTAAAAATAAGATTAGGTCTCGTCTTTGATTTTAACTCTATGGTTAATTCATTAGTCCTTTCTAGTCTATAATCACCAATCCCTTGTGTCGTTTTTTGATCATGATCCATTTTTATAATTTTCAAAAGAACTAAATTCGATAGGTGATCTAGTTCAAAACGATCATAAATAAACTCGAACTCGTAAGAAGAGACGACTTTAACAGATTTTATTTTTCCAAAAGCAAACCGGAATACTGATTTGATATCTTCATTTTGAAAATAACTTACACTATCCTTAATACTTTTAGCATCGACTGCTGATCCGTCCCAGAATTGAAGACCTTTTTTTAATTTAAAAGAAATTTTGTATTGATCTTTTTCTTTGATCTCTTTGTAGCTCTCACATAAAACACAAACAAAATTCATATTTCTATCAAGATCGATAAGAGACTTATGAAGTATTCTATTAATATTCTGTGAGTTTGAGTCTGTGCTATGAAATGGACTTAAGTTATTCGGCACAGAAGAAATTCCCAAAACGATGTCATTTCCAAAAAGAGACCTGCTCCATAGGATAAAAAGAATTATAATAAGATGCGCCATACCTCTGTTTTTCATTTGAATAGAATATAATAGCTTATCCAATTGATAAATACAGGGAGTCTCAATTGAGTCAAAACCACTTCAATTTTACGCCATTAGGTGGTCTGGGCCGAATTGGTGCCAATATGAATCTTATTGAAATGGGAGAAACAAGGATTTTACTGGACTGCGGTATCCTTTTTCCTGACGATAACCCTTTTAATATTGAATATATCATTCCTGATTATTCAAATATTAATAAACCCACAGACCTTGTCCTCACCCATGCTCATGAGGATCATCTTGGTGGACTTAAGTTATTACTAAAGAGGTTTCCTGATATTAAGATACATGCTCCACTTTTTGCTAAAACCCTTATCGAAAGAAAAGGTATAAAAAAGGAAATTCGAGAATATAAAAATAAACAAAAAATTAACTTTGGAGACTTTCACTTAACACCTTTAAAGGTTGATCACTCCATTCCTGATACTTATGGGGTATTTATTGAAGCAAATGATTTTTGTCTCTTCTATTTATCTGACTTTAAAATTAATGAAAATAACTCAGAGTTTGACTTAAAGTGGCTTGAAGAACAAAGCTCTGCATACTCAAAAAAAATCTTGCTTACAGATAGTACGAATATAATATCTAAAAATTTAAAGACGCAAGAAGAGGATGAGCTTTATAATCCACTTTCCTCTTACTTTAAGAAAAAGGGACGACTATTTATTACCTTTTTCGCATCAAATTCATTTAGACTTCGAACAATTTTAAAACTCGCTAAAGAAAACAAACGCACTGTTGTAACTTATGGGGCCTCCATGGCGAATTATTTTGAAGTAGCAAAGAAAACAGGTTTTTTAGATCACACTAGCTCTGGGACCTATGATGTTGATGAAGTTGACCCTAAAGATAAATCTCTTGTTGTGCTTGTGTCTGGGTGCCAAGGAGATTTTAAATCTGCGGTTAAAAGAGTCGCTTACGGAGAAGATAAATACTTTCGCTTAGATAAAAATGATACCTTTCTCTTTTCTTCAAAAACTATTCCTGGAAATGAAGTAAAAATATCAAATGTTTTAAACAAAATAACTGAGAGCGAAGCTGAAATCGTAACAAGTGATGATGATTTCGTACATGTGTCTGGTCATGCGGGGAAAAAAGACCTTCAAATTCTTTATAATCACTTTAAACCCACCCATTTTGTACCTATTCATGGGGAAAGCTACTTCCTTAAAAGACATTTACAGTTCTTTTTAGAGTCCTTCAGTAATGCGAAAACTCACCTTCTTTTTAACTTTAACCGTCTCAATTGCGATATGTGGACTGTTGATAAAAATGAAGCGAAAGATCCTGTCTTAGTACAAACCAAGGATATTGAAATTTCGAAAGACAAGATCAAAGAAAGAAGAAAGATCGCTCAAGGTGGGCTTGTTTTAGTTTCACTAGATACAAAAAAAAGAAAGTTTAAAATTACCTGCAAAGGTTTACCTGATGTCGTAGAAGAGAAAAAAATATTTAGTGTTATAGATAAATACTTAAAAAAGTCACAATATTTTAATATGGAAGAGCTTCGAATTCTAATTAGAAAATCAATTAGTCGTATCACTGGCATAAAGCCTGAAGTTTATATACATGACTTATAGTTTATTAATTACATTTATTCTTATAGGACTCTTTATCTATTTCACACGAATGAGAAAGTGCCATTTTCATTATTTTAGAAAGGCCCTCAATCAATGTCAGATATGTGAAAACCTTTTGTGTAAAAAGTGCAACAATAGCTTTGATTCATTAAATTTTTGCCCTACACACGCTAATCTATACAAGCAAAAGAAGTGGATTCCTATTCAAAAAGCGGTCGCTACCTCAGATTGTTCTGATGATGCCGTCAAATTATATGAACTTAAAGATAACTTATGGAGGAAAGAATCTATTCCAAGTTTTCTAACGACTGTATATGAAATTAATGAAGAAAAAGACCTTATTGAATCTCATATCACCCTCTATTGCACAGAGGGTGATATAAAATATTTTAAAATTTAATTATTTAGCTCTTGCTTACTCTGATCTTCACGTCTTAAGTAAGTTGGACGATCAAGCTCATCCTCGTCAAAATTAATAAACCCAAGTTTTTCTGCAATAGATTTTGTTCGGTTAGAAACTGGTCTTTCCGCGATGGGTTCAGGTTTTAGAGCTTTCATTTCATTAACATTAGAATGAATTTCTTCTTTATAGCTTTTCGAAGCTTCTTGAATTGTACGCTCTAAAGATGATAATTCTCTTTGAGGGTTAGCAACAGCGGGCTTTTCTTCTTCAATAACTTTTTCTTTTATTTCATATTTTTCTTCTATCGGTTTTTGAACCTCAATTTTTTCCTGAACAGGTGTGGCAGATATTACAGGTTCTTTCTTAGTTTCCGTTTGAATATCGGCCGATGTCACTCGTTCTTTTCCACCTAAACCAGTAGCAATTACTGTCACCTGAACATCATCTTCCATTTCTTTATCAATTACAGTACCAAAAATAATCTCAGCATCATCATCAGCGGCTTCCATAATTAAAGTCACGGCCTCGTGTGTTTCATGCATACTCAAAGTTTCACTACCAGTAATATTAATAATTATTCCAGTAGCACCATCAATTGAAATGTCTTCAAGAAGAGGTGAGCTAATGGCCTCTGTTGCAGCTTTAACGGCACGATCTGGGCCAGAACAAATCCCTGTTCCCATTAATGAAAGCCCTTTGTTGGCCATAACAGTACTAACATCTGCAAAGTCACAGTTAATATGACCTGTATTATTAATTAGATCAGATATCCCTCTAACAGCATTAAGTAGTACTTCATCTGCTTTTTTAAATGTATCAACTAATGATAAGTTATCTCCGGCCAAGTAAAGAAGTCTTTGGTTAGGAATTGTTATTAGTGAATCAACACTTTCTTCTAAGGTTCTAATCCCATCACCTGCTTGTCTAAATCTTCTTTTCCCTTCAAAAAGAAACGGCTTTGTTACTACACCAACTGTTAAGCATCCTAATTCTTTTGCTAGTTTTGCAATAACAGGTGCTCCACCCGTTCCTGTACCACCGCCCATTCCAGCAGTAATAAAAACCATGTCTGCACCTTCAAGGATCTCACTAATGGCCTCATATTCATCTAAAGCAGCTTTTCTTCCAACTTCTGGGTTGGCCCCTGCCCCAAGACCTTTAGTAATCTCATGTCCAAGTTGAATTTTAGTTGGAGCTAGATTTGCGTGAAGAGCTTGAATATCAGTGTTCGCCACTATGTATTCAACACCCGTTAAACCGGCCTTAATCATTGTATTAACAGCATTACCTCCGCCGCCACCGATACCAACAACTTTAATCTTTGCGCCCAGCCCACTTGTTTGATTATTCTCTGCAATTTCAAATATACCACTCATATAGTCCTCCCAATTTAAAATATTTCTTTAAATACACTCTTAATAGAATCGCTTAGCCGTCCAAGAATATCGTGATCGATCATATCTGAAGACACCTCCTGATCATAATGATAATTATCTTTATTCCCCTCGATCAAAAGTCCTAATACTGTTGAGAATTTTGGATTTCTCATTATATTTGTCATTCCACCAAAACTTTGTGGATAGCCAACTTTCACAGGTCTTTCTAAAATGTACTCTGCAAGCTCTGGGAGATCATTAATAAGTCCACCACCACCCGTAATTACGTAACCACCTGTGATTTTTTCATCAAGCTCTTTTTCTTTAATAATATTTTTAATTATATGAAATAACTCTTCCGCTCTAGCTTCTAATACTTCACTAATTTGCCCAAGACTCACATCACGTGGCTTGGTTCCGCTTAGACCTTGCACTGAAATGCTCGTCATTTGATTTAACTTTTCTTTTAAAACGGAGCCATGATTAACTTTTACTCTTTCCGCTTCACTATGTGAGATCTTTAGGGCCACGGCTAAATCATTAGTAAAATGATTACCTCCCACAGGGATTATATGTGAGTGAATTAAACTCCCATCATGCCAGATGGCCACATCAGTTGTTCCTCCACCAATATCAATAAGGACAACACCCATCTCTTTTTCTTCAGTAGTAAGAACTGCCTCTGAGCTAGCTATTGGCTGTAGAATAACTTTGTCAGTATATAAGCCTGCATGCTCCACACACTTAACAAGGTTTTGAATGAGACTTATTTCACCGGTAACAACATGAACGTTACACTCAAGCCTTACACCAACCATCCCTTCTGGGTTTTTTATTCCTGAAGTATTATCTACCTTATACTCTTGGGGTATTATATGTAAGATTTCTCGATCACTTGGTATAACCACGGCCTTTGCCGCTTCTAAAACTCTTTCAACATCATTATGAGTTATCTCTTTATGTTTTATGGCAACTACACCTGAGCTGTTAAAACTATAAATATGATTTCCCGCTATACCAATTGTGGCCTTATTAAATTTCATTCCTGCCATCAACCTTGCTTCTTCTAAAGAAGCTTTTATTGATCTAACAGTCTTATCAACATTAACTACCTGACCTTTTTTAAGACCATAACTGGGATGGGTGCCGATGCCAATAATTTCAATTTCTGAGTTTGGTTTTTGGTAGCCTACGATGGTGCATACCTTGGTGGTACCAATATCGAGACCAACAATGATATTTTTATCGCTCATGAGATTCCTTTCTCATTTTTTGAATGGAATCATTCCACTCTTAGACATGCGTCTAATAAATTTTAGAATTTGTCACTAAACCTGACAACTACTTTCTTGAGGTTCGTCATATTGATGACTGTTGGAATTTTCTTTTTGATTCGCATATGAGCAATTAGTTTTTGTAATTTCTTAACCTTTTCGCTCCACTGTTTATTTCCAAAAAAGGTTGAAGTGGGAGAACCTTTAATTGAAAGAATCACAGTAAGCTCATTTGAATTATCAAGAATTATCTCTGAGGTCATTGCTTGTAACTCTGGGCCCATTTCATGGATAAGGTCAGTAATTTCTAGTCTCTTTTTCTTATCTATTAACTTCACTGGTAGAGCTAAGCTGGGAAGAGGTGTTGTAAGTTTTTTTTCTTCCCTTAAAATAACTTCATAAGTTGGATCGTAAAGCTCTCCATCATCAACAAGTATGGCCTCATAAGAATCAAGCCCTCCATCTTTATATACCTGAACTTTTGTTAATGGCTTAGGACAATTAAATTTAAACTTGAGTAAATCTTTTAAAGGGTCATAATTGATCTTATAACTTGCAATAAAGTGCTTATCCTTAAGATCCTCTTTTAGAATAATTTTTTTTACATCATGAAGAGACCTATTTTTCTCAAACTCTTTAACTAATTTAAGTGTTAATGTCCCCGCTGTTCTTGAGGGACAATTGCCAAAAAAGGTCCTATATTTACTTTCTTTCTTTTTAGGATTTATATTTGCTGTAACGATTTGAGAAAAGATCAGAGAAAGAAAAATAAGTATTTTCATAATTTTACTTCGAGTTCAAATTCTTTACCAAATTGAAGTGCAAGCTCTGACTTAACCAAGTGTAAGAGTCTTTGAACATCTTCTTTTGTGGCCCCACCTTTATTGATGAGAAAATTGGCATGCACATGGCTTACTTGTGCACCACCAATAGTGAACCCCTTTAAACCCATTATATCTAAAAATTTTCCTGCAGGGCAAGAACTAGAGTTATTCTCTCCACTTTCCTCGTAATTTTTAAACATACAACCACATGTTTTATCATTTAGTGGCTGAGTTTGATTTCTGTAAGCTAAATAATCTTTGATTTCTTTACCTATACCTGGAGAAACTCCAAGGTGAGTTATTTCAGCTTCATAAATAACATCATCATTTTTAAGAAAATTGTTTTTCCGATAAGCAAAGTCTTCTTTTGTTACATTTTTCTCATGTAGTTTTCCATAACGGTCAACATACTTTACTTTTTGAATGAGATTTCCAATTTCTCCTAACCGAGTACCCGCATTCATAGAAATAGCGCCACCTAAAGTCGCAGGAATTCCTGTAAAGGCCTCCCATCCCTTTAGTTCATACTTTATTGCTTGCGATGTAAGAATATTTAATGGAATAGAAGCTGGTAAGATATAACTTGGTCTAACGGCCTCAAATAATTTTTTATCATATTTAAAATCAAGTTTAATATAAGGAAAATCACTATTTTGAGGCAGTACCTGATTCGCTCCAAGTCCAAGAACTCTAAAATTTAGTTCATATTTATTTAACGTTGATAGTACTTTAATTAAAGCTTCAAGATTTTTTATAGTAATAAGATGACCACTGGCCTCAAGGTTTAGAGTTGATCTTTTACTAAGATCCTTATCTAACTCTACTTGAATAGAATCATTACCTTCAAACTCATTAACTAAATTCATTTTTAACAATTTCTCTAATTTTTTTTCCAATCGTACCTGCTCCCAACACAAGAAAAGTCGTTTTCTCATCTGCTTGCGCTCTTAGAACATTAGATATTTCATCAGCCTCTATATTCTTTACTAGATCAGGGTGAATCTTATTTATATCATTAGCGAGGATCGATGAGCTAATTCCGGGTACACTCTCTTCACTTGCTGGGTAAATAGGACATAGATACACCTCATCAGCCTGATTAAAGCAGTGAAGAAAATCATTCCAACATTCTTTGGTCCTCGAATAACGGTGTGGCTCGAAAATAACTTTTACTTTATGATCTGCTCTTGTCTCTACAGCAGCTTTGATAGTGGCCATTATTTCAGTTGGATGATGGCCATAATCATCTATTATCTCTATTTTTTCATCATTATATAGTCTTTGAAATCGTCTCCCTACACCTTTAAATGCGGCAATACTTAAGGCAATGGTATCAATATCAAGACCTAATTTATGACTAACTGTAATTGCTCCCAAAGCATTAAGCACATTATGTTCGCCAGGTAGATTGATTTGAATTTTCTTTTGAAGCTCTTCATTTATATAGAGATCAAAGGAGCTACTGTTTTCATGGTACTCTAAGTTCCTTGCCTCATAATCAAGCTTTCCCTCAAACCCTTGTCTTAAACCAAAAAGAGCATAAGGCTTTTTCATTCTTTTTCTTATTTCTTGAAGCTTTTTATCATGGGCATTTATCGCACAGACACCATAAAAAGGTATTTTATTAGCAAAATCCTCAAAGGCCTCTAAAAGATTATTATCATTCTTATAGAAATTCATATGATCATAATCTATATTCGTAATAACCGATAGAATCGGATTCAGAAGCAGAAAAGAACCGTCACTTTCATCGGCCTCTGCTACAAGATATTCTCCTCTACCGATATTGGCATGACCATTTAAGTTCTCAACAATCCCACCAATCACATAGGTCGGATCAACTCCTCCACCTTGAAGAATTGTCGCCAAAAAGCTCGTCGTTGTTGTTTTTCCATGTGTTCCGGCTACAGCGATTCCCTTTTTTAGCCTCATAAGTTCGGCCAACATTTCTGCTCTTTTCATAATAGGGATTTTCTTATCTCTAGCTACTCTAAACTCTGGATTACTTTCAATGATCGCTGAACTATAAACTACCGTCGTTTGATCTGTTATATTTTGTTCTTGATGCCCAATAAAAATTTCAGCACCTAGTTCAGTAAGCCTTTCTACTGTTGTGGAGTGAGAAATATCACTACCTGTAACCTTATAACCCATTTTCAATAGGATCTCGGCGATACCACTCATACCGATTCCACCAATTCCAATAAAGTGTATTTTTACAAAAGGATTACATTTAATATCGTGCATAGGGCCCTTCTTCCATTCTTTCCTCCTCATTACAACACCTCAGAGCGGAAAACAAGAACCCTATACCAATGAGATTAGATACCAATGAAGAGCCACCGTAACTGATGAAAGGAAGGTTTAATCCTTTCGTAGGTAATAGACCTAAAACGACTGCCATATTGAGAAGGGCCTGAAGGCCAATCACAAATGTTATGGAGGCGACCATAATTAATGCTACGCGTTTTTTTGTTGTTAAGGCCAAAGAAAAACCAAGCCCCAATAGATAAATATAGATAATTGTTACAACAAAAACCCCTACAAAACCAAGCTCCTCGGCCAATACACTAAAAATAAAGTCATTATGGGCCTCAGGTAAGTAAAAAAGCTTCTCATTACTATTTCCAAGGCCTTGACCAAATAACTTCCCATTAGCAAAGGCCAAAAAGCTTTGAATAATTTGAAAACCACTGGTTTTAGGATTTTTCCAAGGATCCATAAAGGCCAATAGCCTCTCAACTCTATACGGGGCCATGAATAACAGACCAATTCCAGCTATAGTTCCAGTCACTAAAAAAGTATAAAAATACTTTCTAGAAAAGTTACCTATATAGCAAACAAAGCTTATAACCAAAAAGCAGATGGTAAATGATCCATAATCAGGTTGGAAAAGAAGTAAAATCAAAGGCGCTAAAAGAATTAGTGAGTTTTTAACTCTTTCCTTAATATCCATCCTATAAAAGTTTTCAAAATAATAAACAGAACACAAAAGAATTGAATATTTAACAAACTCACCAGGCTGAATGTTAAGCCCCATCACCCCAATCCACCTATGGGCACCTTTAATATTAATCCCTAAACCTGGAATGAAAGTTAAAAGTAACAAGAAACTAAAAAATATATTTATATAAGGAGCGTATTTAATCCAAACCTGTAATTTTGTCTTAGAAACTACGTATAAGGCGGCGCCACCGAAAATAAGAAAAATAAATTGCTTAAAAAATAAATAAGTAGAACTTCCGTAGGTTTCCTTAGCATAGATATAACTAGAGGAATAAACCATAAGAAGGCCAATAAGGCAGAGCGTCCCCAGGCAGGCCAGGAAATACTTTTGTTTTTTATCTTGTTCCCATTGTAGAAAGTTCACTTACTTATTTTAACAAATAAATTGTGAACTTCAATCTGATGCTTCTTATAGTTGATAAACAAGCTTCTTGTAGTAATTACCTCTTTCTTCATAATCTCTAAAGAAGTCGGTCGAAGGATTACCTGGACTCAAAAGGATAACATCACCTGTTCTTGATTTTTGATAGGCCAATAGAACAGACTCTTCAAAAGAGCCCACAATAAAAGTTTGTCCGTGCTCGCCCAATGATCGATTCAGCCTTTCTTTACACTCACCTACAAGAACTAAAACTCTAGCGTTATCGATCATTTCTTCAGCATATGGCTCAAAATTGAGCTCCTCGTCATCTTTACCACCAGCGATCAAAATAACAGTTTTTTTGAAGGCCTTGAGACTTTCAATCATGTTTTCCATAGTTTCGGCCTTTGAGTCGTTATAAAAGGCCACACCATTTTTCTCTAATAAAAACTCTAAGCGATGAGGAATACCTGGAAATTTCTCTATCAACAATTGAATTGATTTATCACTCACATTAATGGCCTTACAAGCAGTAATAGCTGCTAGAAGGTTTTCACGATTATTTTGACCTACGATTCTCATTTTAGAGACAACAAAGTCAGAATGGTAATTTATATTGCAATTAACTCTTCTATTATGAAAATGAGTTCCCTGGATTTCATCCATAACACCTAAATCCACAAAACTTCTTCTTGAGTACCAATATTTTGTACAATTAGCGTTTCTTATAAAAGAATTATTGGCCAGTTGATCAAAGTTTACGATGAGAACATCATTTGGAGAAAGTGATTTAATAACTCCAAGCTTAGTTTCAATATACTCGCCCATCGAGTTAAAGTGAGTTACAGGGTATTTTTCTCCAATATTAGTAAAGACCACCATTGTTGGATGAAAATTATTAAGACGCTTTAATTGTACTGCGGACACCTCAACAACAGCATAATCATAATCCTCACCGTTGTTTTGATTAATCATTTCTATAAATGGAGTCTCACTGGTACCACCTACAAAAACTTTTTTACCATCTAGTTGAAGACAAAAACCAATCATATGACTGACAGTTGTCCGACCATAACTCCCACAAACGGCAATAATTGGCTTTTTACATAACAAGTTCCCTAAGCCGAACTCACTAAAAACCATCTTTCCATTTTTTCTTGCAAGCTCAAGTTGGGCAAGATCCGGATTTACCGCTTTAGAATACACAATTACATCTGCATCAAGAAAATCTTCATCTCGATGCTCACCAAAGGTCATCTCAACCGCTGGACTAATCTTTTTTAACTTTTTAATGGCCTTATTAAGATCAAAAATAGGTTTGATATCTGTTACTCGAATCAGACACTCAAGTCGGTTGAAAAAGTTTATTAGGGTAAAACCAGTTCTTCCTATTCCAACAATTAGAACTTTCTTTCCTCTAAACCTTTCCATAAAACTCCTCTAGCGCATTTTTAGGGTGGCCAAAGAAAGAATGGCAAGAAATATACTAATGATCCAGAACCTCACAATAACTTTCGGCTCTTGCCACCCTTTCAACTCAAAGTGATGATGAATAGGGGCCATCTTGAATACTCTTTTCTTTCTTAATTTATAAGAGGCAACCTGAATAATGACTGAAAGTGCCTCAATTACAAAAATACCACCAATTAATACAAATAATATTTCGTTTCTAGATATTACGGCTATAGCGCCTAGCGCACCACCCAAAGATAATGAGCCAACGTCTCCCATAAATATCTGAGCCGGGTATGTGTTGTACCATAAAAAGCCAACGCCTGCACCAATAATGGCCGCGGCCAATACAGAAAGTTCTCCTATATTTTCGACATAGGGTATAAAAAGATACTGAGCTATCTCTTTATGACCAGTCGCATATGAAATTATGGCAAGCGTTGCTGCACTGGTCACTATAGGTCCAATGGCCAAACCATCTAACCCATCTGTTAAATTTACGGCATTACTAGATCCAACAATAACCAAAGCGCCAAAAGGAATATACCACCATGATAAATCAATCAGGGGTTCCTTAAGAAATGGTATATGAAGGCCGGTATCAATTGTTTTGGTAAAAACTAAGTACCAAACAACAGCAAAAGCAGTTACAAACTGCCAAATCAATTTATTTCTTGCGGATACTCCATCAGTATCCTTTTTCAAAACTTTTAAATAATCATCAAAGAAGCCTAATAAAAAGTAACTAAATGTGACGACCAGTGACATTTGTATAGGTATAGAATAAAAATTACCGCAAATTGCGATTGCTATAAAAACTGATCCTAGTAAAAACAGTCCCCCCATAGTTGGAGTGCCTGCTTTTTTAAGATGTGATTGTGGCCCATCATCTCTAATCACTTGGCCAAACTGCTTCATTTTCATAAAAAGAATGAAGCGCTTGCCCCAAAAGACAGAAACAATTACCGCTATAAGAAAGGCCATAAAAGAACGAAACGTAATATATTTAAATATATTGAACAGAGCAATATCTTTAGTGAAAGAATAAAGAAAGTGGTAAAGCATAAGCTATCCAATAAGGAATTAAAGTAAATTTATACCTATATATGACTAAGCTTGTAAAGCAGCTTACTGGTTTTTAAAAAGCTTCTCTAGACCCACACCCCTGCTGGCCTTGACAAAGATATGCTCATATTGATCAAGGCCCTTTTGCCAGTCCCCAAGTAAATCTTCAACACTAGCATAACATTTACCATTATTACCAAAACCTTCAAGATAGTGATGAGAAAATTGTCCTACGAAAATTGCGTGAACGGCATTTTGCTGTTTAAGAATTGTTCCAATATTTGAATGGGCCTTTGGTGTAATTTCTCCGAGTTCAAACATATCACCAATAACAAAAAGAACTTTGTCTAAGTTGATTTTATTCTTTCCTAAAAAAGAAAAGTAAGAAAGTAATGAAGCTTCCATAGAAGATGGGTTGGCATTATAAGCATCTAAAAAAATTTTTATACCATTATAGTCAAGCCAGCTCGAGCGGTTGGCCTGGGGATGAAAGGTATGGGCCGCTTTTATAAAGGTTTCTCTATGATCAGGATAAAGCGTAAGTGCCAATGAAAGTGCCATCGAAAGGTTTTTATAATTATGCTTACCTATCAGATTCGGGTTTTGGATCTTATCCATTCCTTCAAGATGGTCATCAAAACATTGCCATTTAAAATCCTTAGAGTCGGATCCTGAAGCAATAGAGACGGGATCTTGAGCTAGTTGCTTTAAAAAAAAATCATCAACATTTACAATAAAGGATTTTTCAACCCCTTTCTTTTTTATCCAATGGAATAGATCTGATTTTTCTTTAAAAACACCTTCTTCATTTTTTAAAAACTCTAAATGTGACGAACCAATATTAGTGATCAGGCCAAAATCAGGATCACAAATCTCACAAAGGGATTTTATTTCTCCAAAGTGGTTTGTGCCAATTTCAAATAAGGCCAATTCATGTTGTTCTTTAAGATCTAAAATCGTAAAGGGCAAACCGAGATGATTATTAAAGTTACCTTTCGTAAAATGAAGCTTTTCCCCTAGAACCTTTTCTAATAAATACGCAATCATCTCTTTAGTAGTCGTCTTGCCATTACTTCCAGTAATAGCAATTACCTTTTTGCCTTGTTCTCTCCATTTTTGTAAGTGAAGGATTGATAATTGCTGTAAATAATTTATTGAGTTTTCCACAAGAATAAGTGAAGTTCCACTATGCTTTTTAACTTCCTCTTTTACTTGTTCATCTCTTACTGGATCGGACTGTAATATTATGATTTGTGCACCTAGATCTAGGGCCTTAGCAAAAAATTCATTTCCATCAAATCGCTCTCCCTTAATCCCAATAAAAACATCTCCGGCCTCTAACTTTCTTGTATCAGAAACTAAATTTGCTTCTCCTGTAAATTCAGGCCGAGATAAATAAACTGTAGTCGGAATACTCAAAATTTCTAAATTCAAGAGTTTCTCCAATAGTTCTTAACAATTTGATAATCTGAAAAGGGGTAACGCTCACCCTTAATTTCTTGATAGTCTTCTGCTCCTTTTCCTAATACTAAAAGGACTTCATTAGGAATTAAAGAACCAAGGGCAGTTTCAATCATCTGTTTTCTATCTATATTAATATTATAATTTTCTTTTGATAAACCTTTAACAATGTCGTCTATAATCTCTTGTGGATCTTCATCTCTAGGATTATCACTCGTTATATAAATATAAGAAGCACCTTCTGCGGCCTTTCCCATTGAGGCCCTTTTGCTTCTATCTCGATTCCCACCGCAACCAAAAAGAATCTTTACCTTGAATCCTGGAAAGATCTCTTTTGCTGAGGCCAAAACTTTTTCAATGGCAACTGGAGTATGAGCATAATCAATAACAACAAAGGACTTCTCATTTTCTAAAACCTGAAATCGCCCTTCTGGGACCTTTAATTTATTAAAATCGATAGTACTTAAATCAAAAGGCCAAAGCTTTTGATTTAAAGAAAGGGCCAAATTTAAATTAAGCTGATTAAAACCTGCTCTAAAAGAAATAGGTAAATCTATCAAGGTAGAAGATGGAACTATTTCAATATTGTCTGCCCCTACTTTTTTAATAAGTTCATTTTCAGAACTATTTATTAATACTCTTAAATCATTGGCATAAGAAATCATTTTCATCTTACTTTGAAAATAACTCTCTAAATCTTTGTGATAATCTAAATGATCTTGAGTAAAATTCGTCCAAGCTGCAGCATCTAATTTTATATTTCCTAATCTTTGCTGATCAAGAGCATGAGAGCTGAATTCAAAGAAAAGAACATCATAGTTTTTTCCGTACTTAAATAAAAACCTTCTGAACTCAATTTCTGAAGGAGTTGTTAGTACATTATCTTCTAACAAACCATTAATATCTCTTAACCCATAGGTTCCAAGACTTATGGCCTTTTTTCCCATTAACTCTGCAATTTGCATCGCCAGAAAAACTGTTGTTGTTTTTCCATTTGTCCCCGTGACTGCCGCTAATTTACAAGTTTGAGTTAAAGGATAATATTTTTCGATCAATGATTCTTTTAGAGGAATAAAGTCCTCATTTTTAACGACAATCCCATTAAACTCTATCTTAGGATCTCTATTAATAATCACAAAAGGTTTCTGACTCGCTTCATACCTTTTCTTAAACACATCTTCTTGACCAGGATTCAGATTATAAAATACTAATTCTTGATCATTTGCACTTTGTAAAAGTGAAGACAAGTCTTTAATTTTTTCTGGAATATTATATTGTGATAAAAGCTCAGAACTAGTCATAATTAGGTGGAGAATAGATTAGATTTACTACTGTGTCATTACCTATTTTAGTTTTTGGTAAAGGATTTTGACCAGTTACGACTCCTATCCCTTGCTCTTTTATTTTGATTTTCATCTTATGCGCTAACCGAGCAGATGATACCTTATCTAGCCCGATAAAATTAGGTGTTTCACCCCTTGAAAAATATCTAGTGCTTGATTCTTTAATTTTAACCGAGTCCATATTCCCTTTTTTAATAACATCAGGACGTATAGATAGCTTGTGTAAGTCTTTATCTTTATAGAGTATATACTCCGATATCTTTTTAAAAACAGGGGCAGCTACAGTATTGCCATAATAATCCCTTCCTTGAGGACCATCAATATAAACATAAACAACAAAATGCTTACTACTACCAACAGGAAACCCTACAAAACCAGGAATATATCCTTTATAGCCCCCTTCTTTTGTTGGCTTCTGGGCCGTACTCGTTTTACCAGCAATTTTAAAGTAAGGAATTTTTGCATTTTTTCCAGTACCATCTTCGACTGCAGCTACCAACATATCGATTAGCTCTTTACTTGTCTCTTCCGAAAGAACACGAATTCCTTTTTTAGGGGAATCTGTTTTTAATAATGTTGGCTGATGATAAACACCTCCATTAGCAACAGCTGCATAAGCCGATAAAACTTGGAGACCAGTGGCCGCAATTCCTTGCCCAAAAGAAATATTACTAAGTTTTAATGGCGAAACATTTTCATTTGCATCAAATATACCCCTTGATTCTCCAGGAATTTCGATACCTGTCTTTTGTCCAAAATTAAAATCAAGAAGAGTCTTTTTAAGTCGAGGAAAAGTTAAATCAAAAGCTATTTTTGTTGTACCAATATTAGAGCTGTATTCGATAATCTCGCTTACCGACAACCACTCATTTTTTTTACTGGCTTCTGCTTCATTAATAATATGGTTTCCAATTTTCAATTGTCCTCTTTCACAATAGTAATTGGTATCTGGTCTCGCAATCTTAAACTCTAATGCAGAAGCTACTGTAAAAATTTTAAAAACAGAACCTGGTTCAAAAGGATCACTTATAAAAGACAATTTTCTGTACTTCGCTTTAGATTTACGAAAATCATTAGGATCAAATGAGGGATAATTTGCAATGGCGAGAATTTCACCTGTTTGGGGATCAATTATTCCTACGCCCCCTTTTTCGGCTTTATAAAAATTTACCGCTTCTCTAAGCGCTTTTTCTGAAATGGCCTGTAAATCTTTATCAATGGATAAATGGATGTCTTGACTACTTTTTTTATCCTTTTCAACCTCAATCTTAATAGGTCGCCCTTTAGCATCCCTTAAGTATTTAACGATCTTCTCTTCGCCTCGAAGCTCCTTATCAAAAATATACTCAACTCCAGAAAGACCAATATTATCAAGCCCCACAAATCCCAAGGTTTGTGCAAGAAGATCCTTATTTGGATAAAATCTTTTCGGAACTGCTTCAATATATATTCCTCTAAGCTTTTTGATGGCCTCGACTTGGTCATCTTTTAAAACTATCTTTCTGGCTATCCAAGTATAGCGATCTCTATTTTTTAATTTTTTCTTCAGTTGCCACAATTTATATTTTGGAACTATTTTTGAAAACTTTTCGAGTGTTACATTTTTATCTTCCAAATATTTCGGAATGGCAAAAATACTAAATGTTTGTGTATTGATGGCCAAGGGATTACCATTTCTATCGTAGATATTTCCTCTATTTGGATATACTTTATAATATCGAAGGGTTTGTTTTTTACTATATTCAATGAGTTTGTCATTATTAATAACTTGAATATAAAAGGCCTTAAAAAGTACAATTAAAAAAAAGAACGAAAAAAGAATGAATATAAAAACAATTCTTTTTTTTTCTTTTGAGTAACTTCCGTTTAAATCCATTTTAGAAAAGTTATTATTTTGCATTATTAAGGTATAACTATCACTTGCTTAGATGTTGGTGGTTTTAAGTTATATTTACGTGCCAAAAGCCTCAAGTTTTGAACTGAAAGTAAGTCGGCCTTATTGGCCTTAAGCTCTTTTCCATCAATCTCAATAACTTTAATTGCTTTATTCAACTCAGTAATTTTATAATCTAACTCAACACCTTTCATTCTAAAAAGGATAAACAAGACACCAATCATTGACAACGTCATGACGATTGGAAATCCTTTGGTCGAAAAAATAACTGATTTTGCCTGATCCCAAAAAGTTTGCTTCTTCCTAAGACTTACTCTTTTTCTTGTAACAGTCATATAAAATCCTTTTTATACTTGTTTTTCGAAGGCCAATCCTTAACCCTCTCCAATATTCTCAGTTTAGCACTTCTTGACCTTGAATTCTCAGATATTTCCTCATCAGAAGGTAGAATTGGCTTTTTTGTAATAATCTGACAAGGAAGATCAGATTCTAATAGTGACTTAAAGCTATGCTTAATAATTCTATCTTCTAAAGAATGAAAGCTAATAAAGTTTAATCTTCCTTCCAATGACAAGAGTGGCAAAAGTTGAGGTATTAGCTCCTCTAAAACTCTAAGCTCTTGGTTAACCTCTATCCGAAGTGCTTGAAAGACTCGAGTGGCGGGATGAATTCTGCCATGCCTTTGTTTTGGTGGATAACTATGAAAAATAATATTTTCTAAATCCTTAGTGGTTACAATCTCTTCTCTTTTTCTATGATCAATTATCCTTGCAGCAATTTTTCTGGCCAATTTTTCTTCGCCATAATTTTTAAAGATTTCCACAAGTTTATTTTCTGGATAAAAATTTACAATCTCTTTGGCCGTTCTAATGGTGGAGTCAGAAATATTCATCCTCATATCTAAAACAGCTTCACCTAAAAAGGAAAAACCTCTTTCATGCTTATCAAAATGATGGGATGACACACCTAAATCAGCAATCACTCCATCAAGTTTTGTCTCGGGCCGATTCTCTCGTAACCATTTTGGGAAAAATACAAAGTTTGTATCAATGAGAGTGACCTGATTATCTAATCCCTTTTGCTTTAAGATCTGGTGACCATTTTCTAAAGCTTCAGGGTCTTGATCAGTGGAATAGATACGTGCATTGGGAAAGGTTTCCGCCAACGCAATAGTGTGTCCTCCGCCCCCAAATGTTAAGTCTGCAAATACCCATTCACCGTTTTGGTCATGCTTTTCTATTAAAGAATCAAGACACTCTTTTTTTAAAACCGAATAATGAGAGGTATAAACCATCAAGCTACCTTAGCAATTGTGAAATAATAGTTTTTTGTTCGGAGCTTAAGTTCTCCATAGGACTCATTATAGCATTAGTATTTTCTTTTACGAAGGATGGAAGGTTATTTGATAGCTTTGGAATTGAATACTCAATAAGCTTTTTAGCAGCTTCATTATTTTTTTTCATATAACCCATAATTTCTTCAAGCGTACAATGCTCTTCTTTCCAACAGTCGTAGTCAGTCACCATTGCAACTGTAGCAAAGGCCATCCCGGCTTCCTTGGCAAGATAGGCTTCAGGCACATTTGTCATACCAATGACATCTGCTCCAAAGGACCTATAAATATTAGATTCGGCCTTAGATGAAAATTGAGGGCCCTCAATACAAATATAACTCCCCCCCACACTATGAGAAATTTCAAGATCCTTACAACATTGTGCTAAAAACTTTTGAAGAGAGGCTTCCACAGGCAAGGCCGTCGATACATGCCCAACAACCCCATTGCCAAAAAATGTCCGCTCTCTTTTTCCTTTCGTCCAATCAATAAACTGGTCAACAAGAACAAAGGTTGTTGGTGGGTATTCTTCCTTTAAAGAGCCTACTGCCGATATCGAAATAGTGTATTGAACTCCTAGGGATTTAAGCGCGTATATATTTGCACGGTAGTTAACCTCACTAGGTAATAAGGTATGTCCTTTTCCATGACGGGGAAGAAAAAGAACTCGATGTCCATCAATCTCACCCTCAATAATTTCACTTGAAGGACTTCCAAAGGGAGTATCTACTTTATGTTCAGCAATTACTTTAATACTACCGAGATTATAAACACCACTGCCGCCAATAACACCAATTTTAGAAAGTTCTTTCATTGTCTTACTCCTTTACCCTTGCTTGACATATCTTGTTACTATAATAGAAAGCGTTATAAGCCAAGGAAGGTCTATGAAATTAATCTCTATTCTAATCTTCATTTATTCGTCTATTACTTTTGCAGAAGATGTTTACTGGGTGCATCTAAAAGCAGAAAATAAAGAACAACGAAGTAAAATCGCTAACTTTATACATATCGATCAATATCTTGACGGAAAAGTTTATTCTACAGTCAATGAATTTGACTACAAGAACTTAAAAAAACAACTCCCCAATCTTTTAATCGATTCCCATAAAATAGAAAATATCTCAAATAATAGGGCCTTTGTTGGTAATGAAGACTATGAGTTCCCAAAAGGAGAAGAAAAGTTTCATACCTATGATGAAACAAATAAACTATTTAAGGACCTATCCCAAAATAACCCTGATATCGCTGAATTCATTACAATTGGCGAGACACATGAAAAAAGAAAAATTAATGGTATCCGTATAACACATGAAAAAAATCGTACCTCTCAAAATTTCATACCAGGAATTTTATTTTTAGGTACTCATCATGCAAGAGAGCATATCTCAACAGAAGTTCCTATCTTTCTTGCTCAATATCTAATCGAAAACTATAAAAAATCTGAAGATATTAGAAAGCTTATTCAATCAAGAGATATCTATATTATCCCTATTGTTAACCCTGATGGAACTCTACATGATATCAAGGGTCGATCTTATAAAATGTGGAGAAAAAACAGACGAAAAATAAAGCGCACAACTTATGGTGTTGATTTAAATCGAAATTATGGTTTTGAATGGAATACTGGTGGTTCTTCCTCAAGTCCTAGAAGCGATGTTTATCATGGTAAGCATCCTTTTTCTGAGCCGGAATCTTTAGCGATTAAAGACTTTGTTGAATCAAAAAGTAACTTAAGAATGATGCTTTCTTTTCATACATATTCTGAGCTCATTCTATATCCATGGGGCCATAAACATGAATCAGTTGGTGGAAGAGAAGAAGAAGTTTTCAAAAAAATGGCCAAACAAATGTCCAAATGGAATGGATATACTCCTCAATCTTCATCCGATTTATATATAGCTTCTGGAGATACATGTGACTGGGCATTTGGAGAACATGGTATATTCTGTTTTACTTTTGAGCTCTCACCAAAAACTTATGGGGCCGGTGGATTCTATCCTGGTGCCAAATATATTGACATAGTGAATCAGGCCAACCTCAAGCCAATGCTCTATCTCATTGATAAGACAATGGACCCGTACCAAGTCATTGACTAAGAGGAAAACTTCATTAAGTTTAAATTATGCAACAAAATGCAGCATGGGAAAACTATTTAAACCGCAACAAAAGAACAAAGAAGTTTCTTAATGAGGCCAGAGTAACCTCTATAGAAGAAATTTTTAATATGGTTGAGACAGTTGTTAAATACCCAAGCCCTTTATCCATTATAAAGTTTGTAAAAAAATGTACGACTTCGGGAATATGGGTCTCCCATGCGGCCCTACGATTTATCTTATCTATTTTAGAGTTTAAGAATGATAAATTCTTAAGATTAGAACATCCTCTTACTCAAAGAATACTCTCTGATGTGCGTGATAATATTCCTATTAAAGAGTCTTTCATAACTGACCCGCAAATCTTCAATGCTATCTTCATGGAAAGACAGTTTTATCATATTCATTCTGAGCAAAAAGCTATTCTTGAACATCCACAAATCAAATCCACTATTGTTCTTGTTGATGGTGTTCTTAATGAAATATTCTCGACGTCTACTTTTGAAAGAACCCTAAAATCTCTTCATGAAAAATATAATATAAAATACTTTATTCCAAAAATGGATGGCCTAAAATGTACTTCAGAAAATGCTAATGCTTTAAGAGTTCAAATTGATGAATATATTGAACATCACCCTGATGAAAAACTGTGGATTATTGGATATTCAAAAGGCGGTATCGATAGCCTACATTACGCCTATGAAAACTCGCACTTTGCTTCTGATCATATATTAGGAATTTCGACCATTGCCTGCCCCATACTAGGCTCTGAAAAATTTGAACACAAAATCCTACAAATTATCCGAGGTATACAATCTCTTAATGATAAAAAATCTTATAAAAAAATTAAGTCGAAAAAAAACTTTCTATATAAAGACCTCATGCACTCACTGGATCAAGAAGTGCAAGGGACTTGGTTCAAAAAAAATCACAAAAAACTACCTTCTAATCTTTTCTATACTGCTTTGGCACTTGAGTCTCAATGGCATGAAAGTCATTTCTGGATGATGCTCACAAAGGCCATATTTAAAAGTGATCAGAAAAATGATGGTGTCGTCAATTGTGAAAGTGCTCAGTTTCCGGACTACTTTAAGGGAATTAATCTAGGTATTGTTAAAGGTCATCATTTGATTGGAACAAGATCTAGCTTTTATAGTCAAGAAGCACTTATTGAATCACTAATAATATTTCTAAAGTATAAAAGCTTTATCTATTAGCAGGCTGTTCTTGAAGTCCACCTTTAAGATTCATTAGTACCATTTTAGTAACAGATTTTAATGTTTCAAAAACACCTGTTCCCTCACAAGCAACAGCAGAAAAGCTTGGTTGACCATGGCCATTGAGCTGTTTTTCTAAATCTTCTACTGGTGAAATATTTGGTAAATCTCTTTTATTCCATTGAAAAACGAGAGGTATTCGTTCGGGATCATATCCAAGATCTCTTAAGTTCTTATCTAAACTTTTGAGACTTTCAAGGTTGGCCTCCATTTTTTCCAACTGAGAATCAGCAACAAATACAATACCATCCACACCACGTAGTATGAGCTTTCTACTGGCCTCATAAAAAACTTGCCCTGGAACAGTATAAAGATGAAAGCGAGTTCTAAAGCCTCTTATTTCTCCAAGATCCAAAGGAAGAAAGTCAAAAAACAGAGTTCTTTCATTTTCTGTATTTAGAGAAATAATTTTCCCTTTATTATCACCACTAGTTTTTTGATAAACATATTGAATATTAGTGGTTTTCCCGCCTAAACCTGGGCCATAAAAAACAATCTTACAATTAACTTCTTTTGAATGGTAATTAACAAAAGACATTCTTAAATTTCCTTATGAATAAATATTAAATATATCATCCATTTCTTGATCTGAAATATTTTTAAACAAATACTGCTTATCGTCACCAATTTGCTCAGCATCAGAGCTATTAGAAAAGTGTTTTTCTAAATCAAATATCTTAGATCTCATTATATTTTTAATCTTAGCAGGGTTTTGCTCATCCCTGTAAATTGCTCCTAAGTAATACTCTGTTCCCTTTAAGCTAAATGGTAAAATATAAACGCCTTGTGAGCTTGTATCAAAACTCAAACGATAACCATCTTCTAATTCAGGGCCAGGTATAAAATCCGAAAGGCTTCTTGCTGCTTGCCATACGCCTCCTATAAGCGCCCCTATTGAATGCGAATCTAAATTATTATCTAAACTTGCATTTTTATAAAGGATAACCCCATCATTACGGCATAAAAAAAGCTGGTAATGAGAAGGCCAACGAGAATTTTCGAAAATTTTCTTAAATTGGGGTATAAAGTTTTCTTCCATAAATATTTGACTTCACTCCATTGAAATCTCTTTATGAAATTATTTTATAAATCTTAATTTGTTATGACAATATTTTAAAAAGAAGTTCTATTTTCTAATGCCTTTGATATCGTTAAGCTATCTAAATACTCTAAGCTTCCTCCCATAGGCATACCAAAACCAATTCTCTCGGCCTTAACTTCTGGAGGAATTTGATCTCGTATATAGCTACAAGTAGCATCTCCTTCAACTGAAGGATTTATGGCCAAGACCAAATCTTCGATTTTTTCATTAACGATTCTTGCAAAAAGTTTTTCCATTTGAAGCTCTAATGGGCCGATACCTAATAACGGGTTTAATACTCCTCCCAATACGTGGTAACGTCCCCTATAATGTCCACTTTTTTCAATGGCCATTAAATCTGATATCCCTTCAACAACACAGAGAGTTTTATTTTCACCTCGGTTTTGATCAAGGCATATCGAACATTTATTCTCTTCACAGAAAAAACCACAAGACTCACATTTGTTAATCTCAGCTAACGAAGAAATGGAGTCTGAAAACTCCTTTATTTTTTCACTCTCTAAACGAGTTAAAAAAAGAGTATATCTTAATGCTGATTTTTCACCTACCCCTGGTAGCTTAGAAAGATAACTCATGACCTCGTTAATAGACTCTGGCAGCTTCATTTTAAAAAAGACCTGGTACTTTTAATCCACCGGTTACTTTAGACATCGCTTTAGAAACCATATCTTGAGATTCTTTCACTGCTTGATTGACACCAGTTTTAATAAGCTCTTCAAGCATTTCAATATCATTGGGGTCAACACATTCTGGATCAAGCTTAACTTCAAGAATTTCCTGCTTTCCTGTAATTTTAACTTTAACCATTCCTCCACCAGAAGAAACATCAAGCTCTCTGGCCTCTAGCTCTTTTTGAAGGGTTGCCATTTTTGCCTGCATTTGCTGCGCCTGTTTCATTAGTTGGTTCATGTTGGCCATATTTACTCCTAATTTGTAATCGTTTTATCAATTTTAGTTTGAAATAGATTCTCTGCATATTTTAAAATATGGTGAGATAAGAATTCTTCTTTTTTTTCACTTTCTATCTTTTGCTCTTTTTGTTTTCTAATCTCTGCTCTCGATAAAAATGAAGTATCTTTCTGGATATCTAAGCGAAAGCTTATTTCACTTATCTCCTTTTCAAAAAAAGTACTTATGTATTCTATGATCTTATCTTTAATTTTCTGTTCAACAAGAAAATCATAAAAAACTTTCGCCTCTGGTGAAAACCCATAAACGATATCAAGTCTTTGAGAATCAAAGTTTAACTCACCAATAAGGTTTCCTTGATCCAAATTACTTGAAACAGATGGAGACTTTTGTTCAAGCCACTTTAGGAAGTCATTCCAGGTTTTGGTCGATTTTGGACTTTTTTTTTCCTCTATTATAGGCCTTGCCGGATCACTAAAAACGCTAACCTTTTGTCCAGAGTCAACAGCATCTAAAGGTGTATAGGCGTAGTCATCATCAAGCTCTTCTTCTTCAAAAGACTGCTCCTCTTCAGAGGAAACTATTACACTCTGTTTTTTTTCAGAATCATTACGCTCTACTACTTGAGTTTTTATAGTGGCCTTTTTAGTAAAAAAATCTCTTCTTGCTGTAATTTTTTGCAGGATAATTTCAACAACTTTTTCTGGCTCCAAAGACTCTAATGCCCATTTTGAATCTCTCGCTAGAGTCTCAAAAATCCAAAAAAGCTCTGATATGGATATATCCCCTAACAAACTTTTATCAGGGTTTTGAATAAGTTCATAAAGAGAATCAATAAGAGGAGATAAAATATTCTTTATGGATACATTTTCAAAGACAAGACTACGGTAAGTCGATGAGACCTTTTCCATATTTCCAGAAAGTATATTTTCAAGTAATTGATTAACAACTGACTCTCTCGCTAACCCTAAAGAAATAACGAGCACTTCTTCTGTAATATTTTTATCTTCAGTAAAACAAAGAACCTGATCTAATAATGATAATGTATCACGGACAGAACCCCGTCCCCTTTTACACAACTCTTTTAAAAGACGCTCATTTTCGAAGCGGATTCCCTCTTTTTTTGCAATGTTTTGAACATGACTCATAAGTTCCTGAACTTGCACAAGCTTAAAGTCAAACCTTTGGCAACGTGAAAGAACAGTATCTAACAATTTTTGAGGCTCAGTTGTGGCCAATATAAATATAACGTGAGCGGGAGGTTCTTCTAATGTTTTTAAAAGAGCATTAAATGCACTCGTACTAAGCATATGGACTTCATCAATAATATAAATTTTATACTTACCCTCACTAGGTAAATAATCCACTTCACTAATTAAATCCCGAACATTTTCAACACTGTTATTAGAAGCACCATCGATTTCTAAAACATTTAATGGATTAGTCGTATTAAAATCTAAACAAGAAGGACAAGCATCACAGGCCTCACCATTGCTTTTAAGTTCTGTACAGCGTAAAGACTTTGCATAAATTCTTGCCACAGATGTTTTTCCAGTTCCTCGTGAACCGGTAAATAGATAAGCGTGAGCAATTTTGTTATTTAAAAGAGCATTGCTTAAAGATCTGGTTATATGATTTTGTCCAATGACTTCACTAAATACTTTAGGACGCCATTTTCTTGCTAAAACTTGATATTGCATTAAATACCCTCTCGAATCAGAATCCTACCATATAAAACCTCTTTATATTAGGCCAACGAAGAAGTTTAATTTAGTATTACATAAATGCACGGCGTACATAGAAGAATAAAAGCGGCAGCCAGATCATTCAACACATAAAGCAAGCTAGTTACCGTTGCTCCCTTCCGGGCCTGGCGGAGTTCGCTAGTCACAATATTGCTGGTGACCTGACTACCGCGGGCATACTATAAAATAAACTATACTATGACAACTTTATGATTCGACTAGTCGCAAGGGCAGATTTTATTGAAGTGAAGAAAAGTACCTCTAGCTGGGAGCTCAGAGGTACGTCACATTTTATTATCTAAATCTAGATAGTTCTGTAAAATATTTACATAATTGATTAACAGTCGCGCCACTTTTGAGAAGCCTTACTGTACACATTCTATTATTTTTATTAGTTCCTACCATTTGTAGTAGTTGAGCTTTTTTACCGCCATTTTCTCCAGTAATTCTAAGGCTCTCAAATGTAATAGTTTCACCTTCACATACCCAAGAAAGACACTTAGCAGAACCTTTAATGCTTCTACAATTACCCGGAGGTACAACACAAGCTTCCATTGAACCGGACGGGTGTAGTCCTTGTGCGTTACAACAAGCTGCCTGACCACCAGCAGAATACCCTCTACGTCCTTGTGAGTAAGCTGCAGAAGAACAAAGTAAAAATGCAAGAAATAGCGAAAATAAAAACTTCATAAATACTCCTCATGTATATATAGACTTAAGTTGTAACATAGATTATAATACAAGATGCAATTTTCGCAATGACTAATAAAGCCTATTCTTTTATCAAAGCTAACTTATTTAGTTAAAACAAGTGAAAAATCGCTGCTTTAAATGCAGTAGTCAAAAGCCGTTAATCTTTACAAGTAAAACGATCAAGAATAAATAAAAAATGCCTAACCCTTTTTTCAAGTAATGCGTATTCAAAGAATTTTATGAAAATTTCTAGATATGAAGTTAAAAATATCATCAACCTACTTAACCTTTCTGATGATGATTCCATTGCTGATTGTAAAAGTGATTCCGATTGTGGCCCTGGACAAATATGTGTTGGAATAGGGCTTTGTGTTCCCAAAGCGAGCGTTCATAGTATGAGGGGGCAATTGCCTAATTTACTGAAAAGATATACTCCTCGATTTTAACTCCTAAGGCCCTGTGATAAACAAGGCCTTTTTTAATATAAATCAAAATTCATATGACAGACTTCCAAGTTCTTTTTTTCCTCTTTAGTCAAACTTGAAAACTTTTTTTGTGACTCAATAATAAATTCTCTAAAGAGTTTTCTTAATTCTTCTTTTTTCTTTTTGGATGTCGTGAAAATAATTGAAAAATGATAAACTTCAGGATTCCTTTCACGCTAAAAATAAAAATCTAGTCCCATCGCTAAATACTATTTGCCTGGAGGGCCTTTAAACATCGTTTTACAGCGATCCATTATTGTATTACCGGCCGTATTCTGCATATAGTTTTTTCCTGCTGCGGCCGCCATACCTCCAAAGCCTAGAGCTGCTTTACCTAATGGGCTTTTTCCCATCCGAGCACCTGAACGCATACCCCGATAACAATCACTTCCTAAAGTAGCTTTATCAAAGCCTGAGTTTTTATTATTATAAACATTTTTTATTTTATCAAAGCCTGACCCAGCATTCGAGATAGGTGAGTTTAACATCACTATTAGAAAAGTTAAAAGACATAAGATTTTCATTAAAACTCCTTATATACTGATTCACTATTTTAACTTAATGTTATTTGCTTTATAAAAATGGCATCATATAAAAACTGATTAAGTTTAGCTCGCCACTAAGAATCCAATACTTATAGAAGCCATGCCATTATTATGAGGTAGTAGCTTTATATTTTGAGATAATGGCGGAGAGCAGGAGATTCGAACTCCCGAAGGGTTGCCCCTTACACGCTTTCCAAGCGTGCGCCTTCGACCACTCGGCCAACTCTCCGTAAGAATTTAATTGATAACACCTAGCATAGGATATCATACACGTCTAGCATTCTTTTATATTAAACCTTAATTCTTAAGATAAAAGTTTGATCAATTTTTAACCTGACAAGAATTATAAAAGGTTAAATAACAACTTTCCCTTAAACAATTTTCCAGTTTTTCCGAAAGACTATTTCTAAATAAATAAGGAAATCAAGATGTTAAAAATAACTATTTCAATGTTAGTGACCATAATACTATCTCATAACGCACTAGCTAATTGCGTGGACGCCTATAAATCTAGAGCAGTCTTTAAAACTCAAAGGGCCAAAAAAGATCCAAATCCCTATAAACAAAGAAAAGCACGTGAAGCAGTTAGACAAAGTGATATCCTAGAGGGCATTCTTTCTGGAAAAAACTCTCAATTCGTTAACTCAGTACTTTATCAGTCTTGTATCAACCTTTTTATCCATCCAGATGGTGGTGAAGATAACGCTGATATATACTGTAAGCCAAATATGCTAAGAACATATCCAGGATTTAAAACTTTTTTAGCAAAAAGAAATGCTCAAAAAGAATTTTGTAAACCAATAGAGCTAGGTTGGTTTAAAAGAAAGTTAAGAGGTAATAGAAGTTACCCACCTACTGATTACTCTTTTTATATTATGAGAGAATTTAGTACGTATCTTTTTAAATATTACCAACCATAATAATAATTAGTACTTCACTTTATAGTGCTTTCGCTTTTCCTTAAAAAAATTAGAAAGTACCTTTTAAATTCACTTAAGCTTTTTATAGTATGATCTTTTTAATCTAAAAAAATCAGATAATATTTTCGAACATTCAAAATGGTTCACGCCACCACAAATCTTAAACTCATGATTAAGTTTTGGATTATGATCAAAGTTAAAACCTAAACTTAAAGAACCACCTTTAATATCATAAGCACCAAAAACAACTCGAGAAACTCTTGAATGAACTAAGGCCATCATACACATAGGACATGGTTCAAGAGTGACATAAACAGTACATCCCAGTAAACGCCAATTCTCTAATGCAGCACCAGCTTTTTCTAGAACTATAATCTCTGCATGCCCACAAGGGTTATTTTTAGACTCTTTCAAATTGTGACCTTCAGAAATAACTTTTCCTTGAGGGTCGACAATAACAGCACCAATAGGCACCTCTTCTAGAGCTTGAGCTTTTAATGCTTGCTCCAGCGCTAGATTCATATACCATGTATCATTTGAATTATTCATCCGATGCGTTATCCCAGATAATTACGACGAAGTCAAAATATCTGAAAATTATCAAGCTTTTTTAATCTTTTTTTATCTAAAAGCTCTTGCCGCCAAGATAGTTTGAGGTTTTTATAATCAACTATTTGAGAGTCGTCGATAAATTTAACTCCGTATGAAATTCCTCGCCCTATTAGATATTCTTTTTTTGAAAAAATTTGAACTTTAAATAAAAAACTTTCGTCATGAAAAGGTATTTTAATATCAAATTTTTTCCCAACTTCCATATCCCTAAAAAGTATAATGACTCCTGCATTTCTTCTTAAATCAGTTAAACGTCCTACCTGTTCACTTTCATTGCCACAGATAAATACTTTTAAGTCCTCTTTATATCTTGAATCATACTCCCACCATCTCACTCTTGGATAAAAAAGAGGGGAAGATATAAAATAGGCCATTGTAAAAACTAATAAAAGTCCAGGCCAACTCCACCATGTATAAGAGATGCAATTTATAAAGTAGAAGCTTATTAAAAATGTGAAGGACCAAAAAGAGTACAACATACTTTTAAATGCTTTGAAATAGAGAGAAAGAAATATTGTCGCTACTGTTGAACGTATAAGTAAGTTATAAAAATCCGAACACAGCTTTAACTGAATAATAAATAATATTACTGCGATCAGGAGAAATAAAAGAATTAAAAACTCTTTTTCATCTTTTAATTTAGATTCAAGTATTTTTTTTACCATAGTAAAACTTATTTCATTTTACCTTAATATTTCTTGACTCATTTACTTATCGGCAATTTCTAACCCAGTACATTTAATATTGGAAAAACTCTAAGATATAATAAGGAGAAAATTTATGTCACCAAAACTTCTTGCTATAGATGATGAAGAGCTTATTTTAGAATTACTTGAAGAAATCCTTACTGAAGATCAACTTTTTCAAGTTGTTAAACAGCCTGATGCAACTAAGGCCCTAGAGTTAATAAAAGAAGAAGAATTTAAGTTAATTTTACTCGATTTTCGAATGCCCTTAATGAATGGTGATGTATTTGTAAAAAACTTACGAGAAGGTGATTCTATTAATAAAGATACACCTATTTTATTTATTACTGCTAACCCGGAACAAGCACAAGAAGTCGAAGAAAACTTTGAGAAAATATTTGTTCTTATTAAGCCTATTGATTTAATGAGTTTATCGACAAAAGTCAGAGAGGCAATTACCTCAAAATAAATGGCGCACCCGGCAGGGCTCGAACCTGCGACCCCAACATTCGTAGTGTTGTACTCTAATCCAACTGAGCTACGGGTGCGATGATCTATTTTATGTACTTTAATCATCAAAATATGAAAAGGGTGTTTTGGCATCTTTTCCATTGACGCTGAGCATTTATTTGTATTCCTTATTCTAAATCCTTAAACTTAATTTATGAATGAAGTCTATAAGAATATAATCACTGAAAACGACCCTTTAATGGATGAAACAATTCAATTGGCCTGTGAATCGGCCAAAAATGGTGGTGGCCCTTTTGCTGCTATTCTTATTATCAAAGATCCAAAAACGGGAGAAATCCTTAAGAAGTGGCGGGCATCTAACTCTGTAACAAAAGACTTTGATCCAACAGCGCATGCAGAGGTAAATGTCATACGTAAAGCATGTCGTGATCTTTCTCTTTTTCATCTTAATGAAATCAAAGAAGGTGAATTGATACTTTACTCAAGTTGTGAACCATGCCCTATGTGCTATGCTGCTATTTCATGGGCACATATCCCAAACCTTATATTTGCTGGAACTCGTTTTGATGCCGCAGAACCTGGAGTAAACTTTTCAGATCAAGAGATTTATGACCAACTTGAACTACCGTACGACGAAAGAAAGGTTAATGTTAAAAAGGCCTTATGTGAGCGTGCTAAAGAGCCTTTTAATTTGTGGAAACAAATAGATAAGACACATTATTAGTTCAATCTTTTAACTTGCTTATGTCTAAAACAATCAATCGTGTGATCATTAACTAAACCTACTGCCTGCATAAAGGCATATATAATTGTAGGCCCCACAAACTTCATTCCTCTTTTTTTTAAATCTTTACTTAGCTCAACTGATTCAGGGCTTGTTGTGGGTACTTCCTTTTTATTTCGACATTTATTTTGAATTGTCTTGTTACTAACAAAACTCCAAATATATTCATCAAAGCTTCCCCACTGCTTTTGAATCTCAATAAATACCTGTGCATTCGTTATAGAACTTTCAACTTTTAATTTGTTTCTTACTATACCTGAATCGTTTAAAAGTCGTTTAATATCTTTTTTAGAATACTTTGCAATTTTTTTATAATCAAAATTGGAATAGGCCTTTCTATAATTTTCTCTTTTATTTAAAATACATTCCCAAGAAAGACCTGCTTGAGCACTATCTAAAAGGAGCTTTTCAAATAAGTATCTGTCTTTATGAGCAGGAACTCCCCACTCTAAATCATGATATAAAATCATCGTTGGATTAGAATTAACCCAAAAACATCTTTTTTTATTATCTAGAGAATTAATAAGAACCTCGACAAGGAAAAGTGGCGGAAGTGAGAGGATTCGAACCTCCGGTACCGCAAGCGGTACGACACCTTAGCAAGGTGCTGCCTTCGACCACTCGGCCACACTTCCGCAAAGAGAAGATATTTAATAACTTAACTGAAGTTAATTATCAAATTTTATCTTAATTTTTGTGCGTATCGCTATCTTTTAATCACTGCTAAAATAAAAAGGCCTCGTATTAAGAGGCCCTTTGTATGATAAATTTAAAGTTATCTACTTACCTACATCTACCCTGTCTTCTCATATAATCAGTACAAGTTCTTCTTGCTGGCCTCTTATTAGAATCCCAGTATGAACAACTCATATTACACTGATGTACAGGATTTAAACCTGGAGTATCGCAGCAAGGAACATTTCCAGCATTTTTAATTCTATTTGTTGAAGCATCAACACCTTGTCTACAAGAAGTATCACACTGCTCACCTTGAGCTATTAACTGAGGAGTACAACACTGTACCATGCCTCCTCTTTTAATATGATGATTTGACTGAGCCTCAGGGGACACGAAAAAAAATAGCGATAAAACAAAGCAAGATAATAAAACCTTCATTTTGACTCCTTAGTTGAATTAGTTCTTGTCTATAGCTAAGTTTACACTGGTACAAATTTTGTGCAACTATGAAAAAAGGTGTTATCTACTCGTTTAATCAAATTAATGATACTTCTCGATAAAAAATATTTAGATATTAAAGTGAATATATTTAAAAAATGGCGGAGGACACAGGATTCGAACCTGCGGACCCGTGAAGGTCAATGGTTTTCAAAACCACCGCTTTCGACCACTCAGCCAATCCTCCGTTGAGATGCAGAATATAAGAGAAGCTACCCTTTTTGACAACTAATTAGTTCTTGTCCGCCCATAAAATTAACAAGGACCTCAGGAACTCGCACTGAACCATCCTCATTTTGATAATTTTCTAAAATTGCAACAAGAGTCCTTCCTACAGCAAGACCAGAGCCATTAAGAGTATGGGCATGGGTTGGTTTACCTTTCCCATCTCTGTAGCGTATTTTGGCCCTTCTGGCCTGAAAATCCCAGCAATTAGAGATAGAAGAGATCTCTCTATATTTATCCTGACCTGGAAGCCAAACTTCAAGGTCAACACATTTGTGAGCGCCAAAGCCGATGTCACCACCGCAAAGCAGCATTGCGCGATACGGAAGCTTAAGAAGCTCTAAAATGGAACACGCCCTATCAATCATATCTTGATGGGCCTTTTCTGACTCATCTGCAGAAACTATATTAACAAGTTCAACTTTATTAAACTGGTGGAGTCTAATAAGGCCTTTAGTATCTTTTCCATAACTACCGGCCTCAGATCTAAAACAAGGCGTATAGGCACATACTTTTATAGGAAGCTCTTTTTTATCAAAAAGCTCATTCTTTTTCATATTAGTAAGAGGAACTTCAGCGGTAGGGATAAGGTAATAGTTTTTATCTTCAAAGTTTAATTTAAATAGATCTTCTTCAAACTTTGGTAACTGACCTGTTCCGTATAAAGTATCATCGTTAACAATATATGGTGGAACAATTTCTTCATAGCCTACTTTTCCATGCTCTTCGAGCATAAAGTTAATCAGGGCCCTTTCAAGCCTTGCAAGATCCTTTCTATAAAGTGCGAACCTTGCCCCTGTAATCTTAGCGGCCCTATCAAAGTCCAGCATACCAAGGTTCTCACCTAGTTCTACATGATCCTTAGGCTTATAATCAAAATTTGGTATATCTCCCCATTTTTTTATTTCTATATTAGAGGACTCATCAGACCCTTCTGGCACGTCACTATGAAGAAGGTTAGGGATAGTAGAAAGAATAGAATTAAGTTCATTCTCAGTATTTGAAAGCTGCTGTGTTTTGGCCTCCATATCTTTTTTTAATTGGGCCACTTTACTCATGGCCTCGGAAGCATCCTCACCATTTTTTTTAAGCATTCCAATTTCTTTAGAATACTTATTTAATTCGGCCCTATTGGTATCAACAAAAGTTGTGAGTTCTTTTCTGTTATTATTGAGTTCTAGACATTGATCAACAATAGATCCGTCGAGGCCTCTTTTTTTAAGATTATCTTTAACAGCTTGTGTATTCGTTTCAAAATATTTTATGTCATGCATTAAAACCTCGCCTATATTGATCTATAATGCTTATAATACATTTTGCCAACCGTTAGAGAAGCCAAAATTTAAAATGTGAGCAATTAGAGTTTAAGTTGTTTTATATAGCTCTTAATAGTGCTTTGATCTTGGGCCAATGGAGATAGTTTAAGGTAAGTCTCAAATGACTCTATTGCGAGCTCACTTTGTCCAATTCCCTTATAAACATACCCTATTTCGCGGTGAAGACTGGCCCTACTTGGCTCTTGCTTAATGGCCCTTAAGAATAATTCCCTCGATTCGGCCAAGAAATTTTGTCCTCTTTTCATTTTGGCCAACGCCTCAAGAGCTTCTACATCTTTACCATCTTTTGATATGGCCACCTCATAATTTCGAGCGGCATTAGTGTATTCTTTTTTAGTTTGATAAACGAGTCCTAAAACAAAATAGCCAGTCGAACTTTCTGGGTTTGCCTTTATCTCATCTTTAGCTAACTTTTCGGCCTTATCTATTTTTTTGGTATTTAAGTAAATTTTTCCAAGATAATAGTTAAGTTTAGGATAGGTAGAAAGCCTTTTTTTAACATCGAGGAAAACTTTTTCGGCCTCTTTAAATTTTTTCATATTATAAAGCATTTCACCAAGTGCCATTCTCGATTCTATATTACCCTGATCGACTTTAATGAGCTCTTTGGTATATTGAATGACATCCTCAAGTTTTTCGTTAAGCTTAGATGATTCAACGAGAAACTCGTAAAAACTTTCTTCTTTTTCTGGAAGATTTTTTATTTTTTCATGATGTTCTTCAAATTCTTTAAGCTGACCACTTTTATAATAATAAATTGCAATATCACCTAAAAGCTTAGGATGATCTTTTTTTGTTTCCATTAAATCTCTTATATACCCTATTGCCGTATCAGCTCCTTCAAGTTCATATAAAATATTCGCCCAAAGTGATTTATAAGTCAGGTTATCTGGGTGTAATTCAATGGCCTTTGCTAAGTAGCGCTGTGCTTGACTATACTTACGATATTTTAAAAAGGTTTGGGCCATTAAAAAAAGACTTTCATCATCGAGTGGGTCTTGTTTAGTAATTTCATTTAAGTATCTTAGTGCAAGAATATCCTTTCCTTTTTTTAAGTAGTAACGAGAAAGAATTTTATTATAACTAACAACAGACTTATCTTTTTTCATGCCAAGAACACTTAATTCTTTTTCCGCTATATCTAGTCGAAAAGCTTCAATCAGGGCCAAAATATATTGTACTGCTATCCTTTCATTAAAAGGGTAATCATTTTTAAGCTCCTCTAAAGTTTTAAGTCCATCTTCGAAAAAGCCTCTCTTAATTTGGATTTTGGCCAGAAGGCTTCTGGCAGGAATATATTTAGGGTTTAGATCAGTGGCCTCAATAGCAAGTTGAAATGCTTGCTCCCATTCCTTTTCAACTACTTTTTTATGAATGACTCTCATTTTTTCAATAATCTTACTCTCTGTTATAAGAGTTTCTACTGCATTAGCGCCTTTGTAATCAAACGAAGCTAATCGAGATCTAAGAATATCACTCTCTTTTATACTCAATGCTTTTTTAAAATACATTCCAGATGTTTTAAGATCTTTTTTGATAGCAAAAAGAATTCCTTTAAACTCATAAAGTCTTGATAAATAATAAGGAGATTTCCCAGCTTCAAACTGTTCTATTTTTTTCAGTGCTTTTTCTAACTCTTTAAATTTTCCTTCTCTTGAAGAAAGGACCCCATATTGGATATAAAGTGGGATACTCCTTGGATATTCTTTAATCCCAGCTAAAACTTGCTTTTTAGCATTTTCAAATTGTTGATCAACCTCGTAAAACTTAGAGAGTATCAAATGAACATTTAAAGGTTTTTTCGGGATTTTATTTAACTTTGAGAAAAGGTTTTTTGCTTTTTCTAATTGACCAACCTCAAGAAGAATATCCAGATAAAGAACCATTAAGTCTAATTTTGGTTTTTCTATCCTCAAAAAGTTCTCAATTATATTCAGGGCCGTAAGGCTTTTATTATTATAATGATAGAACCTTGCACTTCCTTCCACAATTTGATCATCTGTTAAGCTTCTATTTTTTGTAATCGCCATGAGCGTAAGAATAATATCCCCTGCCTTTTTATGATCTTTAGCATCCTTTAAAAGCTTCGAGTAAATATTAATTAAGTAACTAATTGCTTTGTTGTCTTTAAACTTAAAAGAAAGAGATTTTCTAAGATTGTTTGCAGCATTGACCTTTGAAATATAGTTTCTCTTAGGTAGCTCTTGCAGTGCCTTATTCATTAACTCAGCACTTTTTTGATGATCAGAATATTCTTCTAGAATAGGAAACCTAATTTGTGCATAGACAGGTATAATCTCTTTAACTTCTTTTGTTTTAGGAAATAAAAATTCCCAGATGACAAAAATGAGTAAAAGACCAATGATAAGTGATTTAACTCTTCTTTTTTTCAAATCAGATTTTTCTTCTTGCTCAACTTCCTCTTTCTCTTCTCTTAAATGTTCAATTTTTTCTTTAAACGTATTAAGTTTATCCATGACACTGAATTTCTTTCCTTCTCTATATTCTAAGTCCTCTATTTCTTCCCAAATTTCTTCGCCTTCTTCTTCTAAATCTTCATCTATCTCTTCTTCCGAAACGATATCTCGTAAAAGTTGATCTTCTCTTTCTTTATTTTCAAGGGCCTCGGCCTTGAGATTCTCTTCAATAGATGACTCTACTTCTTTAACTTCAGTATCTGATTCAACTTCTTCAAGAAGGCTCGATAAATCTGCTACTACTGTTTCACTTTTTTGATCGATAATTTCTTCTTCTTCCACTTCCTCTTGAGCTTCCTCTACTTCTTGCTCAATGATCTGTTCTGGTTCTTCGAGGGTATCTTTGTCTAACTTGATTGTATCTTCATCAAATACGCTCTTTATTTTGTCTCTATCTAAAATAAGAGTTGAGTCTAAATCGACATCGTCTTCTTTTTCTTCTTCATCTTCATCCTGAGCTTCTTTTGTGGGGGATTCCATTTGAGGCTTTTCATAATTAAATTCAGGTAAATCTACTGGTTCAATAACTGTCTGCTCTTGTGAAGTGTCTTCTATTAATTCATCATCAATAAGCTCTACAACTTGAGTATCTTCAGCTTTATTAAGAGCAGTATTAAAGTGATCAATATCTAAAGGGTGTTCCCAAGTACCAATTGGAAAAGAAGCTACCTTATCCTTCTCAGGATCTAATTTGCCATTTTCGATAAGCCTTAGGATATCTTCAAAACTAAATGGACCTAAAACCTTCCCATCGGATATTTGTATACGATATTTTTGAGTCATATCAATATGATAGCACTGCTCTAAAATTTTCTTTAAAAGGCAAAAAAATACCCCCTCAAAGAGGGGGTATTTACTTATGATTCTAGTAACTTAGAAGCTTAAGGCAATAATAAATGGGCGCCAGAGGTAAGGCCTAGGATACTAGACCAGAAAATCCCTAAAGCAACAACAGGAATTGAAAGACCAATAACAACGACATGGTTTCTCATTCCAAAGCCAGCAATGGCCTCTTCACTCTCTACTGGCTTGAACACCATCAGTCTTACTATTTTCAAATAATAATAAAGACTAACAACAGAATTAATCCCACCAATTATGGCCAGAGTGAAATAGCCTTTTTTAACGGCAGCAGCGAGTATATTAAACTTTGCAACAAAACCACTCATCGGTGGAATACCAGCAAGTGAAATCATTGTAATAATCATCATAATACTCATAACCGGGTAACGATGAATTAAACCATTAAATCTTTCGAAATGGTCATTTCCATAGTGATCACTTACGTAACCAGTAATAAAGAAAGCAACTAGAGTCATGAAAAGGTAGGTAATTCCGTAAAACGCGATAGCACTTGCACCGGTTTGATCAACAACGACAACACCAAGAAGCATGAAGCCAGCATGTCCAATAGAGGAATAAGCTAACATTCTTTTTACTGACTTTTGAGCAATCGCTGAAACATTACCAACGATCATTGTTAGAGCTGCTGCGACTTGAATAACACCTACCCAGCTTATCTGAAGAATAGTTTGTTCTTCTCCAAACAGACCCATAGTAATTCTTACAAGGGCCGCAATTCCCGCCATTTTAGGAACAATGGCAAAAAAGGTCGTAACTGGTATGGGTGATCCTTCGTAAACGTCTGGCGTCCACATATGAAAAGGTACACAAGCTATTTTATAACCAAGACCTACAAAGACAAAAAGAAAGGAAACTAAAAGAATTCCAGTCTGGCCCGCATCGCTAGAATTCAATAAAAGAATCATCTCACTAAAGTTTATCGTACCTAGTGCTCCAAAAATATGACTCATACCAAAAAGCATTATCCCAGAAGCTACTCCGCCATAAAGAACATACTTTAGACCAGCTTCAGATGAGCGGTCGTCTTTTTTCTTTAAGGAGGACATGACGTAAGAAAGAATTGATAACGTCTCAATTCCTAAATAGAGAGTCAAAAGGTTATTGGCAGACGCTAGAAGCATTCCTCCAACAAGAACTCCGACCGCCATGATTGCAAATTCCGCTTTCAAATTGGAATAAATATCCTCACTATCTGCACTAAGATATATGGCACCAGCACATCCCAGAACCATAATCATCTTAATAAGAGTTGAAAATGGGTCAATGGTCACAGAGTTTGTGAAGATGAACAAAGGCTTTGTTGATAAAGCTGCTCCGAGTGACCAGAATGTAAATAACAGTCCAATTCCAGCAACTAAGTAAAGATAGAGCCTGTTACGTTCATTGTTTTTAAAGCATGCCTCTACAAAAAGCAGCCCCATCATGGTTACAATGGCCATAAGTTCTGGAATATAGTGACTTAAAGTGGCTAAAAAATTGATACCCATTTTCTACAATTCCTTTCTTAATTAGCAAATTTGGCCAAATCTATCACGAGCTTCCCTACTGATGATTTCATCATATCAAGAAGTGGTGATGGATAAATACCAAAGACAATAACCATAATTGCTAGCGGAGTCATATAGAAGATCTCTCTTCCATTTGCATCACTATAGCCCTTACAATCCTCATTAACTTCTCCAAAGAACATTCTCTTAAACATCCAAAGAAGATAAGCTGCACCGATAAGCAGACCAATAAGAGCAAGAACAGCGATAGTAGTATATTTTTGGTAAATACCTAGGAATACTAATGCCTCTGAAATAAATCCAGAAAGACCTGGTAGACCTAATGAAGCAAACATACCAATAATAAAGATAATCGAATATTTTGGCATCTGTGTATATAGACCACCAAATCCTTTCGAACCATCTGGTCTAACGATCCATCTATGATGTGATCTTTCATAAAGAATACCAATCAAAAGGAACATCATTGCTGTTGAGGTTCCATGGTTAAACATTTGAAGAACAGCACCATTCATACCTTCCGATGTCATAGCAGCAATTCCCATCATGACATAACCCATATGGGAAACTGAAGAGTATGCAATAAGCTTTTTAACATCCGTTTGCGCCATGGCACAAAGAGCTCCATAGATGACGTTAATAAGACCTAGCCATGCAATCATATCAGCATAGTAATGAGCTGCTGTTGGGAAGATTGGATAACTAATTCTCATAAAGCCATAAGTTCCCATTTTAAGAAGAACACCGGCCAGGATTACTGAAACGGCCGTTGGCGCCTGCACGTGAGCGTGTGGGAGCCAGGTATGAAAAGGGAATATTGGAACTTTGATTGCAAAACCAACAAACATGAAAAGAAAGAAGATCTTCTCAAAGCTAAACTCGGAACCAAATATGGTAACTTTAAGATCCGTAAAGTGCCCGCCCATAAGGGTAACCATATCAAATGTCTGAGCACCAAGCTGACCTTCGGCAGCGAAGTAAAGAGCAATAATACCAATGAGCATAAGAATCGAACCAAAAAAGGTATAAAGGAAAAATTTGATGGCCGCGTACTCTCTGTTTTCTCCTCCCCATACACCAATAAGGAAAAACATTGGAAGAAGCATAACTTCCCAGAAAACATAGAAAAGGAAAAAGTCTAGTGCCATAAAAACACCAAAGACAGAACCTTGAAGAGCAAGAAGAAGAGCGTAATAGCCTTTTAAGTTTTTCTTAACGTCAAATGAACTAATACTACATATTAAAAAGAGAAGCCCATTAATAACAACCATTGGTAATGAAATCCCATCAATACCCAGTTTATAAAAAATATTAAACTGAGTTATCCACGGATGACTCACAACAAATTGCATCATAGGATCAGCTTGATCATGATTTTTGTAAAGTACTAAGCATAAGACAAACGTCACTGCTGTTACAAAAACAGACCACCATCTAATGGCCGATTCTTTTTGCTTAGGAATCAGCAAAACACCTAACATACCAAGAAATGGCAACCATAAAATCCAATTTAGAATACCGCTCACGGTCTCTCCTTATTTAATAAAATCTACTAACCAATATTGAGTGTCATCATGTAGCTAAATAGAACTAACAAGATAACGATAAAATAAAACTGTATTTTTCCTGATTGAATCGTTCTCAAAATAACATTGAAAAAGCGCACACTGGCACCAACCCCATCAACACCAACAGTATCAATAGCGATATCATCAAATCTTTTTGAAATACGATAAAATACTCTATTCACTTTTTCCCAACCATCAATCAAGTACTTATCATGAATACTCATATCTATCCAAGCTAGGAAATTGTTAAACTTTAATAATCCTTTTTGGATGAAAACTTTAATATAGAAATGATCCATATAGTATAGGTTTTGTAGCGCACGATACCATTTGCTAAAAGTATTCACCCACCAACCTGGATTAACAGATTTCTTAATATACATAAGGTAGGCAAGGAAAATTCCACTAAAGGCTATAATGATAGAAATAATTGCACCCACATAATGCCAATAATGAACATGATGTGCTTTTTCTTCACTTAGACCGTAGCTTGGATCGTAAGAAGATTTGGTAAATTTAGTTCTGTCTCTATCATCAACCGATGAGAATGACTCAGAAGTATAATCCTTAAACTTTGAAAGATTATTAAGGTCTGGCCTTTCTATTAGAGTCTGGAACCATTCTTTATTTTCAACACCAGGAAACTTAACTAGTCCCTGACCTGAAAAAGAACCTGAGTACCAAAAGCCTAATGTAAAAACAGTAAGAATAAGAAGAGGAACATTTCTATTAAAAGAAAGTTTTTCTTCTTCACAGTGATCATAAACATCTTTATCTCTTGGCTCACCAAAGAAAGTTAAGAACATCATTCTAAACATATAAAAGGCCGTTAAGAATGCTGCTGCAAAACCAAGAATAGCAGGACCCCAATAAACAGGATGATCTAATGCCATTAATAGAGCATCACCTAGGATTCTATCTTTAGAAACAAAACCAGAAAATAGAGGTACCCCTGCAATGGCCAAGGTACAACACATCATTGCAAAGAACGTAAATGGAAGTTTCTTTCTAAGCCCACCCATTCTAGGCATCTCTTGTACATGAGCATGAGTGTGGTGATCATGAAGAGAGTGAATAACACTACCAGCAGAAAGAAATAAACAAGCTTTAAACACAGCATGGGTAATTAGATGCATAAATGATGGGTTATAGGCCATAACACCAATACCAAGTACCATATACCCTAGTTGTGAAATCGTTGAGTAAGCAAGAACGGCCTTAAGATCCGTTTGAATAAGTGCGATAGTCGCTGCTCCAAATGCTGTAATACCACCAATATAAGCAATAACAGGTAATAAACCTCCTGCTTCAAGTAATGGAAAAACTCTAAGAGAGAGAAGAACACCAGCTGCAACCATAGTTGCTGCGTGGATTAGAGCGGAACAAGGGGTTGGACCTTGCATAGCATCTGGCAACCAAACTTGAAGTGGGAATTGAGCTGATTTACCAATTGTTCCCATAAAAAAGAGAAAGCCAGTTGCGGCGGCCCAGTTCATACCAAGAAGAGTCTTACCTTCATAACCACCATCAGCTAAAAAATTATACATATCAACAAAAGTAAAACTTCCTACTCCTGTATGGTCCTTTATTGCATACCATAGTGAGCATATACCTAATAAGAAGAACACATCCCCAACTCTTGTTGTCATAAAGGCTTTGAGTGATGCATTTCCAGGAGCTTCTTTCTCGTAATAAAATCCAATCAGAGAATATGAACAAAAGCCCATAAGCTCCCAAAACATGAAAAAAGAAAACAAGTTATCAGAAAGAACAACTCCTAACATACCCATGGTGAACAGGTTAAGGTAAACCATAAATCGACCATAACGCTTGTCATGACCCATGTAGTAAGTAGAAAATAAATGTATCAGAAAGGCTGCACCTGTAACCATAAACAGAGCGACAGCACCCATATTATCAAGATAAATACCTAAGTTAAGCTTAAACATGGGACCTAGGTCAAACCATGTAAAAGTCTTATGTATATAATAGTCAGAAGAATAGACGCCAAAGACAAAGTCTTTAAAAATTCTAGCTGCGTATATAAAGGACCCAAAAATAGATAAGGTACATAATGCAGCTGTAAACTTCTCCCATTTACTAACTAGAAAACATCCAATTACAAACCCTAAAAAGGGAAAGAGCATAATGGGGGCTATATTAGAGATTGTATAATCCATAGTCGTTCCTCTTTACCTAACTTTGAAGTTGTGTAGCATCATCAATATGAATAGATTCTCTAATTTGGAAGAACCTAATAACGATGGCCAAACCAACAGCTGCTTCAGCAGCAGCAACAATAATAATGAATAAAGGAAAAATATGACCGTCCAGGTTATTATTAACAAACCTGGTGTAGGCAACAAAATTTAAAGCAGATGCATTTAAAATTAACTCTATTCCTAAAAGAACTGCAATAAGGTTTTTCCTAGCGATCACAGCAACTAAACCACAAAGGAATAAGAATGTTGAAATCATTAAATATGAGGTTAATGTCATCATTATACTTAAACTCCTCTTTTTGGTCGGGCAATAATAGCTGCACCAACAAGGGCCCCTAAGAGAAGTACCGAGGAAATCTCAAAGGCCAAAACATGATCAGTCACAAGCATAAATCCAATTTTTTCTACTGTTTCCGTAAAAACAGGAGCTTCACCAGCTTGTATACTCGTAATAACTCTACTTAAAACTTTATAGGCCATAAGCCCAAAGATAACAGCACTTATAATGCCGATAATATATGTCTTTGCATTACCCATCATTGGGATTTTAACTATTCCAAATTTATTTGATGATTGAGAGTTAGGCCCACCTGTTAACATAACTGCAAAAACCATTAAGATAACTACTCCACCCACATAAACTGCAAGTTGCGTTGCTGCCACAAAGTCAGCTCCTAAAGTTACATAAAGTCCTGCTACTCCCAGTAAACAAGTTAGAAGGTAAACACAGGCATGCATTACATTTTTTGTTAAAAGAACACACAGTGCGCCGCCGACTGTTAATATTGTAGAAATTATAAATATAACATTATCCACTAACTAATCTCCCTTAAATTCTAATGTCCGCCACCGGTTCCCATTGAACCAACAAAAGCTGCCAACATATCCCACATTGATTTACTATCTAGCAAATAGATCCATAGCGCACACCCTATAAGGTTGAATATGGCCATAGGAGTAAGATATTTCCAACATAATGTCATGAGCTGATCTACTCTAAGCCTTGGATATGTCCATCTAATCATAATGACGAGATAATATAAGGCCAATGTCTTTCCAAAAAAGACGAGAACTTGAAGCACCTGACCAATAATACCTTCACCACCAAGATTGAATGGAACTTTATAACCACCCAAGAATGCTGCTGCACCAACACCACAAACAACAAATACTTCTATGTATTCAGCTAATGCAAAAAAGGCAAATCTCATCCCAGAGTATTCAGTATGATAACCAGAAACTAATTCAGATTCAGCTTCAGGTAGATCAAAAGGAGCTCTATTCGTCTCAGCTAATGCTCCTATAAAAAACACAAAGAACCCTATAAAGGTAAATGGATTATGAAATATGAACCACTCTTGAGGCAGCCCACCTTGAGCTCCAACTAAACCACCAAAGTTTAAAGAACCAGACATAAGAACTATCGCCATTAGTGATAGAACAACAGGTATTTCATAACTAATAATTTGTGATGCACCTCTCATACCACCTAACATGGACCATTTAGAGTTAGATGCGTACCCACCTAAAAATATTGCAACTCCTACAAGAGACCCGATACCAATTAGGTAGAAAACACCAACGTTTAAATTCGATAGTGTAAAGCCACTTGAAAACGGAAGAACAGCTAATGTTCCAAATACACCCACAAGGGCCAATAAAGGGGCTAGGCCAAAAATAAACTTATCTGCTGTATTAGGAGTGATGTCCTCCTTAAGAAACATTTTTACACCATCAGCAAGAAATTGAAGAAGTCCATAGGGACCAACTCGGTTAGGACCCATTCTTGCCTGCATGTCAGCTGAAATTTTTCTCTCTGCGTATGTTCCTAAACCACCGATTGTTGCCATTACAGTGACGACCAAAATACAGCCGATGAGAAAAACTAAAAATGTAAGTAAACCCGGACCTGCTTCTCCAAATAAACTAGAAAAGCTTTCTAATAAACCCTTATAGGATTCAAATTGGGATAAATAAGAAACTATTGTGTTATTCATTTTTTACCCTTGCTTATTATTGGTGTCCTTACTAGGTACATAACTTTTTACCCAGTCCAAATCACCTTTTCTCCAGCAGTAGGCTATACCAGAGATTAGAACTGATAAGAAAATCATTATTTCAACAAGAACTAAACCACCCCTGCCAATTTCATTCATTTTCTTAAAGATTACGGCCACAGGAAACATCAGGGCCGATTCAACATCGAATATAATAAAAATCAATCCGATTACGTAAAAACGCATGTTGAAAAAGGACCAGGCAGTTCCAACTGGTTGTTCACCACACTCGTAAGGCGTATTTTTAGACTCACTAGGATTGTGAGGTCTAACTAGCTTACCAAGCAAGAGTGCAGCGACTACAGTTATAGCGCCAAGGAATAAAAGAATTACTACTGGGGTATAGACATCCAGTGAGTAGGTAGCCTCCATATGAAAACTCCGATTAATGTAATGCCGTAAAATTATTACACGTTTAATAGCAGGTTGGAAACTGTTTGAAATCTGTTTTCCTCAATTATTTTTTTTTGCAACACAAAATATTTTCAATTCGGTAAAAGATTTTGTAATAAGCACAAAACGTAATTATGAAAGCATTTAACTCACTACAAGAAAAAATTAATAATTGGCTCCAAAGTTCAGATAAAAAACTAAACGTCTATGGCGCACGTCCACATGAATGGATTTTCATGCTTTTATCTGAAAAAGAGCAGACTCTAAAGGGACCTAAGCTATTTGCCTTTCCTGATTTAGAAGAGGCAGAACTATTTTATGACTCGCTCAAAAAAGTAGTACCACGGAAAAATTTACTATTTTATCCTGGCCTGGAGCAAGATTTATATAGCAGCGCCCTAGAATCTGAAAGAAATCTTTTTGAAAGACTTAAAGCATTAGATCTGCTGAGCACAAATTCAACTGATCAAATCATTGTTTGCACATATAATGGATTATTTTTAAAAATTCCTCAAAAAGAGTTTTTTAGAGAAAATTCATTTAGCATACAAGTTGAAGATATTATTTCACCTGAAGAGCTTAAACTTAAGCTTGTTGAAATAGGGTATGATTATTCAATTACAGTAGAAGAGCCTGGAACTTTTTCGGCCAAAGGTGAAATCTTTGATGTTTTTCCAACTTCTTCTGGACCTGTTCGTCTCCATTATTTTGATGAGCTAATTGAATCGATTCACCCAATTGATCTAAAAAGTCAAAGAACAGTAAAAGATGTTAATTTAGATACAGTCCATTTTGGCCCAAGCCCACACCTTTTAACTCGAGAGCCTTATAGAAGTATTTTACGATCAAATATTCCTCAACCCTCCCCTGGGTTTCTTGAGAAATTTGAAAAAAGAAAATCTATTTTCAGTAGATTAAATTCTGGTGAACTTTTTGAAGATTATGTTAATTATTTTCCATTATTTTTCAAAGAAACAAGTACCCTTCTTGAATACCTCACTGAAGATTATCAAATTACTCTTTTTGAAAGTTTTAAAACCTTTCAGTTAAATGATGAATACAAAGAAAGTCTCCGGGTTGACTATGAGTCTATATCAGCTGATCCAAGTAGCGACTCTCTATTAGTAGAACCTGATAAGTTCTATGATTGCTCTTTTGATATCCAAAATAATAGAAAAACTATATTAAGTAATTTACTTCATATATCTGAAGAAGAAACAAGTCTTTCCAATACTATTGAATTAAATCTTGAGCCCGCAAAAGGTTTTGTATTTAAAAATGTAAATCCTACTTTAAATAAATTTGACCAAATTAAAGAAGCTTTTTCGCAACTTAAAAAAAGCTTTATTAGAGAAGGTCAAATTATCATTTCTTGTCATGGGGAAAGTTCAAAAGACGAAATTAAGTTTTTATGTGAGGAAAACGGACTTATCTCTAGTTTAGGAGATCGTCTTAAGTTTGTTGATATTCCTCTCGTATCAGGATTCTATTATAAAAATGACAAAATACTTGTCCTTTCAGATAGTGATCTTTTTGGAAATAAAAAAAATAAAACAAAAACATCATCACAAAAGCACATTGACCTTTTTGCTGAACAACTCGCTACACTTCAAAGTGGAGATTATGTAATTCATAATGAACATGGGATGGGTAAGTTTCTTGGTATGCAATCCATGAGTGTTGGTGACTCAAGCAGTGACTTCCTTATCATTGAATATACTCAAGGGGACAAAGTCTATGTACCCGTTTATAAGTTAAATTTAATACAAAAACATTCCGATTCTCAGATAAGTACAAAGGTAGATAGCCTACGTGTTAATAAGTTCTCCAAATTAAAAGAAAAAGCAAAAAATGCAATTAAGACCTTAGCCTTCGACCTTCTTAAGTTGCAAGCCGAAAGAGAATCTGGTCAAGCCTTTTCATTTACACCACCTGATCACCTTTATTATGAATTTGAGCTGGCCTTCCCATTCACAGAAACAGCTGATCAAAAAGATGCCATCATTGATGTTTTAGAATCAATGCAAAAACCTAAACCGATGGATCATCTGGTTTGTGGAGATGTTGGTTTTGGAAAAACAGAAGTTGCCATAAGGGCAGCTTTTAAGGCCATTCTTGATAAAAAACAAGTCGCTGTTCTAGTACCAACAACTGTTCTTGCTTATCAGCACTTTCATAGCTTTCAAAAAAGACTAAAAGACTTTCCTGTCGAAATTGATTTTCTTTCTCGCTTTAAGTCCACGAAAGAAAGAAAAGAAACTATAGAAAAACTAGAAACAGGCCAAATTGATATTATTATTGGTACTCATATGCTTTTATCTAATAAGGTAAAATTCAAAGACCTTGGACTTGTTGTTGTTGATGAAGAGCAAAGGTTTGGAGTTAATCATAAAGAAAAATTAAAGCTGATGAAAAGTAATGTTGATTTCCTTACTTTAACGGCCACTCCAATTCCAAGAACACTCCAACTTGCGTTTCTTGGACTTAAAGAACTTTCTTTAATAAAAACAGCACCTCCTAAAAGGCAGTCAATAAAGACATATGTCATAAAAGAAGACTGGCTAACTATCAAAGAAGCTATTGAAAGAGAGCTTAGTAGAGGAGGTCAAGTTTTCATTGTTCATAATCGTGTTAAAGATATTGAAAGTTATACGAATACAATAAAAGAGCTTGTCCCTCATGCAAATATTATACACGCGCATGGACAAATGTCGGAAAGTGAGTTGGAAAAAAGAATTACCGGATTTTATGAAGGTAAGTATCAAATCCTTATCTCAACAACAATCATAGAGTCAGGAATTGACATACCTAACGCAAACACAATGATTATTAATAGGGCCGACACATTTGGGCTCTCACAACTGCATCAATTAAGAGGACGTATTGGCCGTTCAGAGAAGAAAGCTTATGCTTATTTCGTTATTCCAAAAACAGGAATTCTTACAGAAGTGGCACGAAAAAGAATTAAAGCGATTCAAACTTATGCTGATAAAGGAAGTGGTTTCAATATCGCAAACTGTGATCTTGAAATCCGAGGTGCTGGGGATATTTTAGGGGCCTATCAATCAGGTCATATTGAATCAATTGGACTTGAACTTTACATGGAGCTTTTAAAAGAGGCCATTGAAGAGCTTCGTGGTGAAAAGGAAATTATTAATAAGAATATAGAAATAATTACACCTTTTCCTTGTTTTATCCCAAATAATTATATTGAGGATTCTTCTTTACGGCTAAAAGAATATAAACGTTTATCAAATTGTACAAAACTAGAAGATTTAAACTCAATTGCCGATGAACTTGAAGATATATTTGGCCCTTTTCCACGTGAGCTTAATCACTTATTCACAATTTTTCAGGTTAGAATTAAACTACAAAAAACTGGAATTAAAGCTGTTAAAGTGGCCGGTAATATTGTTTCTCTTGAATTCGATAAAGGCATTTTAGATCAAAACCCTGACCTAAAAGGTAAGGTTATTGATACTTTTATATCAAGACCAAAGAGGTTTCAGTTCAGTCCAAACTATAAAGTCGTTTATTCACATAAAAAAAATGTTGATCCCGAAGATCTTGTGTCTTTTGCAGAAGAGATATCCGAGTTAATTAGTCCGGTTCACTAATCTTTTTTCCTTAGCTATATTTAATTATTTAACTTTGTATAATAAAATAAAGTAAATAATCATAAGGACTTCTCATGAAAATTTTATCACTAACTCTTTTTACTGCATTATCCATATCAAATCTAAATGCCCAAGATAACATTGTGGCTGAAGTTAATGGAAAAAAAATTACTAAAGAAGTTTTTGATCAATCATTTAAACAAAACCAGCTTTTTGTAACCAATAAAAAAGTCACTAAAGACAGGGTACTTAATGACCTTATAAATAGAGAACTAGGTATTGAAAAAGCAAAGAAATCAGGTCTTGATAATGACTCTACAGTTAAAGAAAAAATGAATGATGTTCTTTACCATGCTCAAATATCTAAAGATCTAGAGCCTGAATTTCTTAAAATAAAAATTACGGATGATTCGGTAAAAAGTTATTACAAGAATAATCCTGAGTATAGAACGGCCCATATTCTCTTTAGAGTTCGAGCAACCCCTGACAAAGCTGAGACAGAAGAAGCACTTAAGCAGGCCTTAAAGGTTTATCAGGCAGCAAAGAAAAAGCCAGGTAAGTTTTCCGAGTTAGCAAATAAATATAGCCAAAGCTCGACTGCTGTTAACGGTGGTGACCTTGGGTTTCAACCGGCCGTAATTATGGCACCAGAGTACTTTGAAGCTATTAATGGAAAATCAAAGGGTTATATATCTTCTCCGGTCAGAACACAGTTTGGATATCATATCATTAAGGTCTTAGCGGTTAAAAAATTTAAGGATATAAATATTCCTAGATATAAAAAAATCGTTTATGACATAGAGCGTGATAAAGTCATTGAAGATTACTTCGCTCGTCTAAGGTCTAAAGCATCAATTAAGATTCACGAACAGGCCCTTAAATAATCAAATTCTTTACAATAAGGCCTTTAAAAAGGTAATTTGTTGAGCGCAAAGTCAAATCTAAATAGGGATTTTAAAGATGCGCTCAATCCTGGTTTTTGTTATTTTATGGTCTTCAATTACACAGGCCAAACTTCTCGATAAAATTACTGTCATTGTAGATGATAAGACCTTTACTGAAAGCCAAATCCAAAGAGTTATGAGTACTCTAAAAACTCGTAAAGAGATTAGCCCTCAAATTTATAATGAAGAGCTTAGCAAAAGTGAGATAGTTAATATCTTTATTAACCGCATTCTCATAAAAGAAAAGCTAAAAGAAATGGGTTATCTTATCGGAGACGATCAAGTAGAGGCCCAAATCAAACAAACAGAAAAACGTCTTGGACTAAACAGGGCAACCTTTATTGAGTTCTTATCTCGAAACAATCTAAAGTTTGATGAGTATTTTGAAATCATCAGAGAAACAATTGAATATAACGTATTTATTTCTCGTATTATTCAACCAATGATTTCAATAACAGAACAAGAAATAAAAAATACTTTCTTTAAAACTCATTCAAAAGATAAGACATTTACCTTTAAATATAGTCTTGTAGACTTTTCGATCTCTAGAACTTCATTGGACAAAAAAGACCTACAATCTTTTCAAGAAATTATGGAGAAATACCAACAAAGTGGAGTGCTTCCGCCTCGCTTTTCCTCAGTACAAACAAATGTGTTAGGTGAGGTAACAGAAGAGTTTCTCAACAAAGAACTTCTTGAGATCCTTAAGCAGACTGAGGAAGGAAAGTTTTCTCGACCTATTTTGATAGGCAAGGATTATCATGTCTTTTTTGTTAAAAAGAAAGATTTGATGGAATCTGATCTGTTTAATAAAGGAAAAAATAAAATTAAGGCCGAGCTCTTTTATAAAAAGTCTAATGAGATGAAAAAAGTTTGGTTTCAGAGAGAGGAGAATAAACACTTTATAAAGAAGTTTTTATAAAATAAAATGATACTAGTTACGCAGGGGCATGAAAATTCTATTGGTCTAGAAGTTTTTTTAAAAAGCTATATCATGCTTGCCTCTTCTCAAAGAAAAGAAATTATCCTTTTTACAAACAAAAAAACGCTTGAAAAGCATCTTAATAATTTATTTAACTCCTTTTATATTGAGAACGACAACGCTTATTTTTCAGGTGCTACTTTAAAATGTGTCTTTTCAAATATGGGTTTCGGTCATCATTCAGAAAGTACGATTAGTTTACTAAATGCACTCAACCAAATAAATGACCATGATATTTTAGTTACTCTGCCCACCTCTAAAGATCAGCTCTGTTTTAATAATAAACCTGCTGCAGGATATACCGAGTTTTTAAGAAAAGCATATTCCAATAAAGATCTGGCCATGACCTTTATGTCTGACAGAGAAAATATTCTTCTTGTTACAGATCATATAGCTCTTGAGAATGTCGTTGATGAAGTTCAAAGGCAAACTATTCATAATAAAATACTTTATAGTCTCAATACATTTCAAAAGTATTTCTTTGATATCGATCGTCTGCTCATTTCTGGGTTAAATCCTCATGCTGGCGAAAATGAGTTATTAGGCAAGCAAGAAAGGGTCATTACACAGGCCATCCATAATCTAAGTAAAGTTTTTCCAAAAAAGAAGTTTATAGGACCTATACCAGGAGATTCACTGGCGTTAAGAGGTGAAGAGCTCTCCAAGGTTCTACAAGTTTATATGTATCATGATCAAGGTCTATCCTATTTCAAAGGACGCAACGGTCTTCTTGCTGCTAACATTACTATGGGACTTCCATTTCTTAGAATGAGTGTTGACCACGGTACTGCTTTTGAACTATTTGGAAAAAATAAAGCAAACCCGCTTGGATGCCTCTTTGTGTTAAAAAAAGCTATCCACGCAAATAAAAGAGTCCTAGAAAATCAGCATGAAAATCGATCACATCAACATATCTAAAGCAAGAGTTCATAATTTAAAGGAAGTAAGTGTAAAGATTCCTAAGAAAACTCTGACAGTGATCACTGGCCCTAGTGGATCTGGAAAATCAAGTTTGGCCTTTGATACAATATATGTCGAAGGTCAAAGACGATATATAGAAAGTCTGAGTAGTTATGCCAGGCAGTTCTTAGGCCAATATCAACCACCCGATGTTGAATCGATAACTGGTTTATCACCCTCAATAGCAATTGATCAAAAATCAACGAGTAATAATCCCAGAAGTACAGTTGGCACAATAACGGAAATTTATGATTATATGCGTGTCTTATGGGCACGAGTAGGCAGCCTTTTTGACCCTGTTTCTGGTGAAGAGATTAAAAAATACACTCCTCAGCAAATTGTTCGGGAAATATGTAAAAACCCTGAAAAAACCAAAGTGCAAATACTTTCTCCATTATCTGGAGATATTAAAAAAGAAATTATCAAATTACAGGGATTAGGTTTTGCCAGAGTCTTTATTAATGGGAAAGTAATGGAGCTCGAAGAAGCAAAAAAACTTAAAAAAGCTTCTCCAGCATCTGTTGTCATAGATCGCGTTCTAATGAAAAAAGGAATTGAGAATCGTCTTACTGATTCTATCGAACTCGCTCTTAAAATGAGCTCTGGTATTGCACAGGCCTTAATCAATGATGAATTAAAAGTTTTTAGTGAAAATAATATGTCATCAGACGGAACTCTTTATCCTGATTTAGAACCAAGACTATTTTCTTTTAATTCACCTATTGGGGCCTGCTCCTCATGTAATGGTCTTGGCCAGTCAAATAGATTTGATAAATCCTTGATGATCTTAGATAAAGAAAAATCTATTATGACTGGTGCTATTGGTCCTCTTGCCAAAAAAAATAATTTTCTTTATCGAATGGTTCAAGGTGTGGCCAAAGCTGAAAAAGTAGATCTTACAAAGCCTTATAGTGATCTGCCAGCAAATTTTCAAAATATATTATTTGAAGGGGCCAAAAAGGTATATAAATATGAATTTTCAGGAGAAAACTCTAGTTTCGAATTTAATAAAGAGTTTCCTGGAATTATAAAATGGTTAGAAAAAAAATATTTAGAAACAACAAGTGAGCTAAAACGAGCAGAACTAGAAAAGTACATGACCTCAAAAACATGTCCTTTATGTGATGGTCACAGGCTAAATAAAACGGCCTTATCAACCTTAATTAAAAATAAGAATATCGTGGAAATAACCCAGCTTAGTATAGATGATTGTGCTCAGTTTTTCCAAAGTGTTAAATTCAAAGGTCAGAAAGGTATTATCGCTGAAAAGGTTTTAAAAGAGATCAATTCGCGTTTAAAGTTTTTAAAAGATGTTGGCCTTAATTATCTCAACCTTAATAGAGCGGCCATGACTTTGTCGGGAGGAGAAGCACAAAGGATTAGATTGGCCACTCAAATAGGCTCTGCTTTATCTGGTGTTCTCTATGTCCTTGATGAGCCCAGTATTGGACTTCATCAAAGAGATAATCAAAAACTTATTGAGACAATGAAAAACCTTCGAGATCTTGGCAATACAGTTATTGTCGTTGAACATGATGAAGAAACGATGAGAGAGGCCGATTATATAATCGACATGGGCCCAGGTGCTGGTGTTCATGGTGGTGAAGTTGTTTATGAAGGTACAGGTCAAAAAATAGCTTCATCTCGGAAAAGTATTACCGCAAAATATATTTCAAAAAAAATAACCATTGATATACCTGAAAGAAGAACACTAGAAGAAGGACTACTTATTTCTGGTGCAAGAGAGAATAATCTTAAAGATATTGATGTTTCTATCCCTTTAGGGGGGCTTATTTGTGTATCAGGAGTTAGTGGCTCTGGAAAATCATCATTAATCCACGAAGTCCTTGTTCCAGCACTGAAGTCCAACTTACGAAAGTCTTATCAGGCAGGTTATGACAGAGATAATTATAAAACTATAAAAGGTTTAGACAAAATTGACTCTGTTATAGAGCTCGATCAATCCCCTATTGGACGAACCCCAAAGTCTAACCCTGCAACCTATACTTCTGTATTTGATAGCATCAGAAAACTTTACAGCAATTTACCTGAGTCTAAAGTCCGTGGATATAAGCAAGGACGATTTAGCTTTAATGTTAAAGGCGGCAGGTGTGAGGAATGTGAAGGAAATGGTGTAAAAAAAATAGAAATGCATTTTCTCCCTGATGTTTATATAACCTGCACTGAATGTTTAGGGAAAAGATATAACAAAGATACCCTATCAATACTTTTTAAAGGGTTATCGATAAGTGATGTGCTTGAGCTTACTATCGAAGAAGCAATAGACGTATTTAAAAATCAAAAAAAGATTCATCACATTTTATCTACCCTCAATAGTGTAGGCCTTGGTTATATGAGCTTAGGTCAATCTGCAACAACCCTTTCCGGAGGTGAGGCCCAAAGGCTAAAGCTCGCAAGAGAGTTGGCCAAAATGACAAGAGGACATTGCCTTTATATTCTCGATGAGCCAACAACAGGTCTGCATTTTCAAGATATAAAAGTTCTTTTAAGTGCCATTAATGACCTTATTGAACAGGGTAATACTGTTGTTGTCATTGAACACAACCTTGATGTTATTAAAATGGCCGATCATATAATAGATTTAGGTCCAGAAGGTGGAGACAAAGGCGGACAAGTCATAGGGACCGGTACACCTGAAGAAATCTGTAAAATTAAAAAGTCTCATACGGCCAAATATTTAAGACCTTATTTAAAATAATGGATAATTTAACCGAATTTAAAAACCTTAAAAGTGGAAACCTTCTAAGAGAAGGCCAAATCATTGTTGAGGGTAGAAAAGGATTTTTAAAGCTTCTACAATCAGACTTTGAAATAAAGAAAATAATAATTTCTGATAAACTCATAGAAGACTATAGTCATTTAAACGTGGTCCGTGAAAAGGCTATTGTTGTATCAGAAGAAGAGCTAAGGTCTTTCACTGGCTTTAATTATCACAAAGGAATACTCGCTCTAGCTCAAAGAAACCTCTACTCTGATTTAGCTGAACTCCATCCTCCTTACTTAGTCCTTAATGGTTTAACGAGTCCAGAGAATGTAGGCTCTATTATACGAACATGTGCAGGCTTTGGGTTCAAATCTATAATTATCGATAGAGAATGTGTATCTCCATATCTCAGAAGGTGCATTAGAGTTTCAATGGGTAATATTTTTAATGTCAAAGTACATCAAACAAATAACCTTTTAGATACCTTAAAAAAGCTTCAAGTGCCTATTATAGGAACGGCCAATACCCCCAATTCAAAAAAGATAAATGATTGGATCCCTGTAGGCAATGAGGCCATCATTATTGGAAGCGAAGGTCATGGTATTGATTCTCATATATTAGAAAAATGTGATCAAATCTATAAGATCCCGGTAGATAATTTCGTGAACCATCTTAATGCTTCAGTCGCAGCAGCTATTTTTTTATATCATTTTGATAATACAAAAATATCCTGAAATAGCTGCTGCCATAAAGAACTTATTCAAACTTATTTATAAGAGAAGACATTTCTAAAGCAGATAAGGCACATTCCCAACCTTTGTTTCCTGCTTTTGTACCGGCCCTTTCAATCGCTTGTTCAATAGTATCTGTCGTTAGAACACCAAAAATAACTGGTAATTCTTCATCTAAAGATACTTTTGATATCCCTTTGGCCGTTTCAGAGCATACATAATCATAATGAGATGTAGATCCCCTTATTACTGCACCTAAACAAATAATTGCATCATACTTATTAGTTTTGGCCAATTTCTTTGCCAAAAGAGGTATTTCAAAAGCGCCTGGAACCCAAGCAACATCAATATCTGTTTCATTTACATCATGTCTTTTAAGACAATCTAAGGCACCTTCCATAAGTTTAGAAGAAATAAAGTCATTAAACCTGCCTACAACAAGTCCAAACTTTTTACCTTCACCATTTAATTTACCTTCAATAATATTCATCATTACTCCTTAATGTGGCCCGTTGAGGATCGTATGCCCCATTCTATCTCGCTTAGTTTTCAAATAATGTAAATTTTCATCATTAGGTGTAACTTCAAGAGGAAGTTTTTCACTTATTTGAATTCCGTACTTTAAAAGATCAAATAACTTATTTGGGTTATTAGTTAATAATTTAATTTGTTTTACACCAAGAGATTTCAACATTTGAGCAGCAAAACCATAACTTCTTAAGTCAGATTTAAAGCCTAGTTTGTGATTGGCATCAACTGTATCATAGCCTTTATCTTGAAGACGGTAGGCCTTAATTTTATTTATAAGTCCTATTCCTCTTCCTTCTTGTTTTAGATAAAGTAGAATACCTCTGCCTTCACGCTCAATAAGATCCATACTTCTTTTTAGTTGATCTCCACAATCACATCTTTTAGAACCAAATATATCTCCTGTAAAACACTCAGAATGAACTCTAACTGTTACAGGTTCATTATTTATATCATTATTCACTTCACCTTTAACAAATGCTAAGTGATGTTCACCTCTATTAAAAATATTTTCAAAGGCATGAAGTTTGAATGTTCCATAGTCATTAGGAAAATCTATGGCCGATATCTCTTCTATAAAAATTTCATTTTTAATTCGATAATCAATTAAATCTTTAATCGTAATAATTTTAAGATTAAATTCCTTCGCCAGCTCCATTAATTTAGGAACTCTGGCCATTGACCCATCAGGGTTCGATATTTCACAAATAATTCCTGCGGCCTTAAGACCTGCAAGCCTTGCAAGATCAACGGCAGCTTCGGTGTGTCCATTTCTTACAAGAACACCACCATCTTTTGCTATAAGAGGAAATATATGACCCGGTCTTAAAAGCTCATCCGGTCTCGTGGATGGATTAACCATGGCCTCTATTGTTTTCGATCTATCAGCGGCCGAAATACCTGTTTCAGTGTCTTGATGATCAATAGAAACAGTAAAAGCAGTATGATGAATAGAATCATTTTCCCCTATCATTAATGGGAGCCCTAGCTCTTTAGACCTTTTAACTGTTATCGGTGTACAAATAAGACCTCTACCATGAACGGCCATAAAATTAATGGCCTCAGGTGAAACCTTCTCAGCGGCCATAACAAAATCACCCTCGTTCTCACGATCTTCATCATCTACAACAATTATAATTTTACCGTCTTTAATATCTTTAATAGCGGATTCAATATCATCAAATTTAATCACAATTAAAACCCTTTGCTTTTAATCCATTCCATAGAAAAGTCATCTCTACTTTTCTGACCTCCCAAAATGGATTCTACATATTTTGCTAAAATATCAATTTCTAGATTTAAAGAATCTCCAACTTTCCTATTTTTTAGGATAGTGTTTTCCCATGTATGAGGAATTATTGAGACCTTAAATTCATTTAAGTTTTTATCTGCAACTGTCAGACTAATACCTTCAATTGCAATTGAGCCTTCCTTTACAATATATTTTGATAATGCTTCCGGTGCTCCAATACTAAGGACATAATTTTTTCCATTTTTTTGGATAGATCTTAGTTGACCTACTCCATTAACATGCCCTTGTACTAAATGACCTCCTAGTCTATCGCTTAATCTTAGAGCTAGCTCTAAGTTAACTTCATCTCCGGGTTTAAGGCCTCCAAAAGTTGTTTTATCTAAAGTGACTTGTACTGCTTGAACAGTAAAACTTTTAGAGTCAAATCTTATAACTGTTTGGCAACAACCATTTACGGCGACAGAGTCATCTACCCCTATCTCTTTAATTAACTCATTAGAAGAAATTGTAATTTCTGTTCCCTCTTTATTGGGAGTAACACTAATTACTTTTCCTAATTCTTTAACTAAACCTGTAAACATCTATGGCCCCAACTCAATTAATTGATCTGCACCTATTCTTTCCGAGCGAATAATATGGTGTCTTTTAATAGAGGACATCTCTTCATAGTGTTCCCCTAAAACATTAATACCATCACCCATAAATATAGGAGCCTGAAACGCGCTGATCCTATCATAAAGGCCCTCTTTTATGAAAGAAGAATATAGCCCTGCGCCACCCTCAACTAAGACAGAAGTTATACTATTTTGGGCCAATGACCTTAGTGCCTTAAGAAGAAAACTTCCTGGATGGTGCTTATCTATTTGAATTATGGTTATTTCATTACGGTAAAAGAAGTCTTTTACGCTCTCTTTAGCTTCACTCCACTTATCTACTGAAGTTAGGACTATAGTTTTTTTCTTAAATTCGTCGTTGAAAAGCGCAGACTCTAAATTCATTTTCCCTGGGTCTCCCACAACAATACGAATAGGACACTTTCCTTTAGATTCAACACTTCTTATCGTGAGTTTAGGGTCATCAGAGTTAAGAGTATTTCTACCAACCATGACAGCATCATAATCAAAGCGCATCTGATGGACGGCCTTTCGAGATTCTTCGCAGGTGATCCATTTTGAGACTCCATTAGATAAGGCAATTTTACCATCCAAGCTCATTGCCATCTTAAGATGTATGTAAGGAATTCCAGTAGTTATATACTTGAAAAAAGATCTATTTAACTTCTTTCCTTCGCTCTCAAGAATGCCAACTTCAACTTCAACACCAGCTTCTCTTAATAATTTTATCCCTTTTCCACAAACTTTTGGATTCGGATCTAAGTTGGCCAATACAACTTTCTTGATATTCTTTTCGATAAGTAAATCAACACAGGGAGGGGTTCTTTTGTCTGTATGACAACAAGGCTCAAGATTACAATAAAGAGTAGAACCACTCACGTCGACAGTAGCACTCTTAATGGCCACAACCTCGGCATGATCAGTGCCGGCCCTTTCGTGAAAACCTTCTCCTATGACCTTTCCGTCTTTAATAAGAAGCGCACCGACCAAAGGATTTGGAGAAACTAGTCCTCTGCCTCTTTTGGCCAAATTAATGGCCTTCTCCATGTAAATCTGGTGATCTATACCCAAAATTTCCTCCGATAAAACGTCTTTCTTCTACCTTGTCTAGCGTCAATAAACAAGAAAGAACCATAACCTTGGAAAAATTTAACTCTGTAACATATTGATTTTAAGTGAAGTGCTCTTCTTCAATTTATTTAATTAGGTTTTAAACAAAAATGAAGAGTTCGAATAAAAAAGGGCCCTGATCAGGGCCCTTCATATCTTATAAATTTCCTAAAAATTACGCTAGGAAGATTGAAATAAGAGTAAAGATAACTAGTGATTCCATAAGAGCTAGACCAAGAATCATTGGAGTCATGATCTTATCAGCAGCAGATGGGTTTCTAGCGATACCTTCAAGAGCTACAGAAGCAGCACCTGATTGAGACTTAGTACCAACAGCAGCAGCAAAAGCAACAGCTAGAAAGTAAACAGCAGCTTTGATTGTTGAAGATTGAGCATCAGACCACCCTTCAGCGAAAGCTGGAGTAGCAGCAAAAAGTGTAGCAGCAGCAAAAACTAATTTTTTCATTTTTTTTCTCCTTTAAAGAAATATATTTAATGATGGGCGTGCTCATCATGATCGTGATGAGCAACTGCCAAGCTTATATAAACCATTGATAGAACCGTAAAAACATAGGCTTGAATAAAACAAACTAATAAACCTAATAGCATGGCCGCTATTGGAACAATAAGAGGGGCCAAGTCAGAGAACTGTACTAAGACCAAGTGGTCACCGTACATATTTCCTCTAAGCCTTAGTGCCAATGAAATAGGTCTAATAAAGTTTGAAATTATTTCGATTGGAAAGATGAGGATGGCCATATACCAAAGTGGTCCAGCGAAGTGCTTTAGGTAATTGATAAAACCAACTTCTCTTGCTCCAACAAAGTTATAATAAATAAAAGAGAATACCCCAAGTGCAAGTGTTGTATTTAAATATTCTGTTGGAGGAAGAAATCCAGGAATAAGACCTATGACGTTTGAAAAAAGAATTACGATAAAGATTGTAGAAATAAAACCAAAGTACTTATCAGCTTCTTTCTCTCCAATTACGGCCTTACATTGAGAATAAATAAACTGTCCATAAAGCTCACTTAAGTTTCTTAAAGTAATTCCTTTATCAGGAATAACAGCGTTGGGAACTTTGGCCATTCTTGTTCTATAAAGTAAACCAATTGCTATGAGTACTAATCCTACAAAGCTATAGGTAATAATGTATTCTGCTATATGAGTACCAAAGAGGTTTTGAATAGTGCTGATCCAGGTAAATCCGCCGGCAGCATATAAGTTAGCAGAAAATAATAAAGTTCCTAACGAAAGAATTTTTTTCATTCTTTATCCTAATAAAGTGTGTAATCGGCTCGGTATAGTTAACTTATTTGACTCGATTTGTATAGTTTTAGGAGATGTCTTTAAAGCCTTTAATGCTTAAAGTAAGAACAAAGATAAGGATGACATAATTAATGATAGGTAAAATAACATGCTTTCCCATAAGGGTGTAAGCAAAATAGAACCCTGCGAAAAGTATAAGAAACTTTCCTAAAAACAAGAGGATAACTTTTGTGTTACTTTGCTTATGCTGCGATTTATCACGAGCATTTAAGACAAACGCCCTGACCCCTTGCACCAAAAAATATTGATTAGTTAATGTCGCAGCGAGCGCAATTAAAATTCCATATATATCATTAAGGCCACGAGAAAATGCCATAAAAATAGAAGTTGAAATAATTAATAATGGGATATAGCGAAACCAATTAATCTGTACCATCTTCACCTTTTTTCTTTACCAAGAAAGTGTATCGGACAAAGAGGAAGACATAATTAAAAAGTACGACAACAAAAAGTCCCCAGCCGAGCTTTCTTGAAAAGATCTCCATTTTAATTAATTCCATTGTTCCCCATGCCATAAAAAGAATGGCCGATGGAAAACTAAGCGCAAGACCTACAATTTGTATCCATTTTTTTTCAAATTTCAAATCTATCTCTTTCTAGCGATTCTCCGATTATAAACCGCATTTAATCTATTCTGAACTACTTCGATATTAGGGTACTCCCCTAATATTGAATAATAGAGATTGTAAGCACTTTTAAGTTCCTCCATTGTTTCATAAGCGTTGGCCATCAAAAATATTGTTTTTACAACCTGATCTCTTCTTTTTTCCATGGAAATATATTTTTTCCAATATAAAATCGACTCTCTCCAATTTTTTTGAAGATAATTAATAAGGCCTAAATAGTAGCTCGATTTAACAAAGTAATCAGAGTTTTCAACTGCATTTAGTTTTTTAAAAACGGATTTACTTTCTTCGAAGTTATTTAGTTTGAAGTGAGAATAACCAAGTTTAAATAAAAACGTTTCATACTTATCTAATCTTGGAACAAACTGAGATAATTTTTCAAAGCTTTTTTGTGATCGATTAAAATCTTTTAAAAAATCTAGTGATAAATTAGCTATTTTTTCTTCTGCTTTAACAGTCCAAAAAATATCATCTGAAATCTTTGTGACACTTTTATAATAATCTAAAGATTTTTTAATTTTACCAAGATGAATTGAATAAATCTCACCTAACTGGAAATAGATTTTTATTTTTATTTCATTACTAATAGTTTTTTTTAAAAGATTTTCATACTGAAGAACGGCCTTATTATAATTTTGTTCTTTAACATAATCCTGTGCTTTTAAAATCTCTTTATGATACGTTGGTGTAAAATCACAAGAAACTAAAAGCAGCAGAATAAATAATAAATTAGCTCTCAGATAAATCTTCATCTGTAACTATTCTCTCGACGGCAACCACTTTTTCTCCACTCTTAAGTCTAATGACTCTCACTCCTTGTGTGGTTCTACCTAATAACGAAACTCCATCCATATTAGTTCTTATGACCTGACCTTTGTTGGTTATAATCATAAGACCGTCTTTATCAGTAACTGGTTTTATTGAAATGATCTCACCGTTTTTATCCGTAAGTCTCATGGCCAAAATACCTTTACCACCTCTTGTTTGACGTCGGTATTCTGAAGCACTCGTTCTTTTCCCGTATCCATTCTCTGTAACAGAAAGTATCTCTACGGAATCATCGATAATCTCCATACCAATTATTCTTTCTTTGGTATCTAAACTAATTCCTTTAACACCTTGTGAGACTCTTCCCATTGGCCTGCAATCACTTTCTTTAAATCGAATTATTTTTCCTGAAGAAGAGCAAAGAAGAACATCTTTTTCACCATCAGTAACTCGGACATTACAAACACTATCGCCATCTTGTACTTTAATTGCCCTTAAACCAGTTTGTTTAATTCTCTTATAATCACTTAAGTTTGTTTTCTTAACGAGACCCTTCTCTGTAGCAAAGACAAGATATTTTCCTTCACTTTCATCTAAATTAGGAATACAGATGATTTCTTTTATTTTTTCACCTGATGGAACTTGAATAAGGTTCGCTATATTCCTACCTTTAGAAGTTCTTGTGCCTTCTGGCACTCCATAAACTTTTTTAGAGAAAACAACTCCTTTTGTAGTAAAGAAAAGAAGAGTTGAGTGTGTATCAGCGACGAAAATATCAGTAAAGAAATCATCATCGTTTGCAGCACCCTTAACACCTGTTCCACCTCTTTTCTGAGTTTTATAGGTATCCATGGCCATTCTCTTTATATAGCCTTTATGGGTTATCGTAACGATTTGATCTTCTTGTTTTATAAGGTCTTCAATCTGAATGTCATCGTTTTGAGCAATAATATCAGTTCTTCGAGTATCACCATATTTTTCTATTATTTCTTCAAACTCATTTCTAATAATGTCTTTGATTCTATTTTCATCAGCAAGAATATTTTCAAGCTCAGCAATAAGCTCCATAACTTCATTATAGTCTGCAATGATCTTATCTCTCTCAAGACCTGTTAGTCTTCTTAATTGCATATCTAAAACAGCTTGGGCCTGAATATCAGAGAGTTGATATTTTGAGATTAATTGCTCTTTAGCCTCGCCTGGCCCTTTAGCCTTTTTAATCAATTCAACAATAGCATCGATATTTTCAACGGCCGTTTTTAAACCAAGTAAGATATGAGCTTTAGCTTCTGCTTTTTTAAGATCATAAACAGTTCTTCGAATAACGATTTCCCTTCTATGGTCTAAAAAGCATAATAACTGCTCTTTAATATCCATAATTTTAGGAATCCCATTATTAAGAGATAGAAAAATTATTCCAAAAGAAACTTGAAGCTGAGTATTTTTATAAAGTCTATTTAAAATGACATTGGCCATCTCACCTTTTTTAACTTCAAGTACTATACGAATACCAAGCTTATTAGATTCATCACGGATATCACTTATACCTGTAATTGATTTTTCATTAACAAGTTCTGCAATTTTTTCAATAAGTTTAGCTTTATTAACTTGGTAAGGAAGCTCATTTACAACAATCCTTTCACGATCATTTTTGTGAATTTCGATATCTGCTTTTGCACGAATCTGAATAATTCCTCTACCCGTTTTATAAGCCTTTTTAATCCCTTCACGTCCTATAATTGAACCAGCCGTTGGAAAGTCTGGCCCTGGAATAATGCTCATTAATTCTTCAACAGTTGTTTCCCTATTATCAAGTAAAGCAATAAGACCTTTCGTTATTTCACCAAGATTGTGAGGAGGTATATTAGTGGCCATACCCACAGCAATACCCGAAGAGCCATTGACCAAAAGGTTTGGCACTTTGGTAGGTAGAACAGTTGGCTCTTGAAGGGAGTCATCATAGTTAGGCTGCCAATCCACCGTTTCTTTTTCAAGGTCTTTGAGTAATTCCTCACTCATCTTTTGCATACGGACTTCCGTATACCTCATGGCCGCAGCATTATCTCCATCAATAGAACCGAAGTTTCCTTGTCCATCTATGAGCTGATATCTCATTGAGAAATCTTGTGCCATTCTTACAAGAGTACTATAAACGGCCGAATCACCATGCGGGTGGTACTTACCAATAACATCCCCGACGATTCTAGCAGACTTAAGAAAAGGCTTGTTATGAACATTATTAAGAGTATGCATGGCATAGAGAATACGCCTATGGACTGGCTTTAATCCATCTCTTACATCAGGCAGAGCACGACCAACGATTACTGACATCGCATAATCAAGGTAACACTCTCGCATTTCATTTTGAATTAGAATTGGTTCTACATTTTTATTTTCTGTCGTATCGTTCATAATTACCTTTCAATTAAATACTGAGGTTTCTCACATTAAGGGCATTTTCTTCTACAAATTGTCTTCTTGGATCAACCTGATCCCCCATAAGTACGGAGAAAACTTGATCTGCCTCGATAGTATCCTCAATATTGACTTGGAGTAATGTTCTTTTTTCTGGATCCATGGTTGTTTCCCAAAGTTGATCAGGATTCATTTCTCCAAGTCCCTTATATCTCTGAACATAAGCCCCTTGCTTTGCGTTTTCTATAATAAAATTAGAAAAGTCTTTGATACCTTCAAAATTTCTCGTTTCTTTCTTATCAGACTCAACTTTAAATTGAGCTGTACGATACCTTTGAATTCCTTCAAATTTATTTTTTAAATCTGCAAACTCTGCTGAAGAAAGAAAGTAACTATTTAGTTTGAACCTTTTTGTTCTTGCTGATGTTTGTACAGTAATTTCAACTTTCTCAGCATCTTCGTACTCTTCATCATTTACAATATTGAATTCATATTTCTTAAGTGACTCATTTTCTAATAAACTAAAATGATTATTAAGTTTATCAACCTCTGCTCTAAGAAGTTTTTGATCTTTTAATATCTCAGCACTTATTTTTGAATTTTCTAAAATCTCTTTTAAAAGAGCAGTATCAAAGTGAATATCATAGTTATATAATTCCGTATTATAGGACCTATATTTAGTGATAAACTTTTCAACTTCAGTTGAAGCTAGTACTTCTCCACCAATAGAAATAACCATATCTTTTACTGAATTAGAGACAAGAAACTCTTCTAGTTTTCTCTCGTCTTTAAGGTACTTCTCAACCTTTCCTTTTTTATACTTAAAAAGAGGTGGTTGTGCGATATAGATATGCCCTTGTTCTATCAGCTCTGGAAACTGTCTATAAAAAAGAGTTAATAGTAGAGTTCTAATATGCGATCCATCAACGTCCGCATCCGTCATAATAACAATTTTATGATAACGAAGTTTTTTAAGATCAAAGGAATCCTTACCAATACTTGTTCCTAAAGCTTGGACAAGCATTCTAATCTCGTTGTTTGCCAGCATTTTGTCATAACGAGCTTTTTCAACATTTAAAATTTTACCTTTAAGAGGAAGAACTGCCTGAGTTTTTCTATCTCTCCCCTGCTTAGCAGAGCCACCAGCAGAGTCACCCTCAACAATATAAAGTTCACAAAGGGCCGGATCTTTTTCCTGGCAATCGGCCATTTTCCCTGGAAGACCCGTTACATCTAAAACACTTTTTCTTCTTGTAAGCTCTCTAGCCTTTCGAGCAGCTTCTCTTGCTGCTGCTGCATCTATAGATTTTTTAATGACAGTCTTGGCCGTATTAGGGTTTTCTTCCAAAAATGTTTTTAAAGCATCGCCAACTAAAGAGTTTACGATACCTTCAACTTCAGAGTTTCCAAGCTTTGATTTAGTTTGACCTTCAAACTGAGGCTCTTTGAGTTTAACAGAAATAACCGCTGTTAATCCCTCCCTCATATCATCACCTGATAACTTTATATTCGCACCTTTCATGAGGTTATTATCTTTGGCGTAACCTTTTAAAATTCTTGTGAGTGCTGTTTTAAAACCAATTACGTGCACACCACCTTCAGGTGTAGAAATATTATTGGCATAACTTGATAAAACTTCAGAGTATGAATCAGTCCACTGCATAGAAACTTCAACTTCATATTCTTCTTTAGATTGAGCGAAATAAATAACTTTTTTATGTATTGGATTTTTCGCCCTATTTAACCATGTTATATATTCCTGAATTCCACCAGAGTAATGAAATGTATCTGTTTTCTCTGAGCGTTCATCTTCAAGAACTATTTTTAAACCCTTATTAAGAAAGGCCATTTCTCGAAATCTATTGGCCAAGGTTTCATAATTATATTCATGTGTTTCAAAAATTTCATTATCAGGTTTAAAAGTTACAGCAGTTCCCGTTTCTTCTTTATTTTTGAGATCCCCTAGAACTTTAATTCCATCAACTGCTTTTCCATACTGGAATTCAAGTTGATGTATTTTTCCTTCTTTTTTAATGACAAGCTTAACCCATTTTGAAAGAGCATTAACAACTGCAGCACCAACACCATGAAGACCACCAGAAACCTTATAGGCCCCATCATCTTCATTAAATTTTCCACCTGCATGCAGCTTTGTATAAACTAATTCAGCTGCTGAAATACCTTCTGTTTGATGTAAACCGACAGGTATCCCTCTTCCATCATCTATAACAGTTACAGAGTTATCCACATGGATAATCACTCTTATTTCAGAGCAATAACCCGCTAACGCTTCATCCACAGCATTATCTACTATTTCATAGACACAATGATGCAAACCTCTTGAGGTTGTATCACCGATATACATACCTGGTCTTTTACGAACAGCTTCAAGACCTTCTAAAACTTTAATCTTATCTGCTGTATAATCTGTTGATACTTTTGAAATATTAGGTTCTTGATTTTCCAATGAAACTCCTTCAAACATTTTTTACTTTACCCTCAAGAACTCTTATCTTCTTGGCCATCGTTAGCTCTTCTAATTCTCGGGTCAGGTTTTCGTTTGCGGTAGTGATAAGGACCTGAAAATCTTGTGACTTTAGATACCGCACTAATTTTTGCCAACGTTGCTTATCGAGTTCACCTGAGACATCGTCTATTAGAACTATAGGGTACGAGTTAAATTTATACCGAAAGAGGCCAATATAAGCAAATAACAGGCTCAGATAAGCCATTTTTTGTTGGCCGAGAGAACAGTATTCAATTGAATTGAAGCCATCAAAAAGAAGCGTATAGTCATCTTTGTGGACACCATAGGTCGTTATTCTTCTTTCAATATCTTTTTCTGTATTATTTCTATATGCATCATAGATTTGTTTTTCTGTTAAATTACTGCACCGACTTTGAAGTTGTGCTTGCAAATGATGCTCTTCGGAAAAGATTTGTTTAAAAGTCTGAGAAAATGTCGAATCTATTTCTTCTAAAAACTGAATACGAATATCAGTTAAGAGCTTAGAATATTTCGCCATTTCTATATCAATGGCCTTTAGTTGAGCTTGAATCATCCTGTCTTTTCCAGAAAGAAGATTATTTCTGAATCTTAAGGCCTTTTGATAACGGTTTAGCTGTCTTTTATAGACAGGGTTAATTTGTGAAATATTAGTATCCATCCAGTTTCGTCTAAATGAAGCTGTTTGAAAAAAACTATAGGAGTCAAAAGGATTAATAAAAACTATTGGAATTGGAGTCTTTTTCTTAACGGCCAAGTTATCCTCATACCAATAGCTTCCTTCTTGGCCCATCTTTAATGAAATATTGAAATGATCTTTATCTTTTTTTTCAAATACGGATGAAATTAATATTTCAGGTTTTTCACCATCAACACTGAGAATTTGTGGAAAACTCGTATTTTTACGAAAAGATTTTTTTGATGCCATCATAAAAACGGCCTCTAATATATTCGTTTTACCGTTTCCATTTTCTCCTATTATACAGTTTATACCTGGAGAAAAATCAATTATCCCATCTTCGAGATTTCTAAAGTTCGAGGCCTTAATTTTTGATATTCTGAAAAATTCCACAGGCTATTAAAGCTTTAAAGGCATAATAATCCCTAAATAATTAGGAACTTTCTCTGATCTGATAATAACAGGGCTTAATTCATTATTGAGTTCAATATTGATATCCCCATCATCAAGGTTTGAAAGAGTATCGATGAGATATTTAGCATTAAAGCCTATTTCCATATCATTTCCCGTATAATTAATGGGAACAAATTCAAGGGCCTCACCCAAAGAAGGATGGTTAGCTGAAATAGACATTTGATTTTTATTTAACTTAATTCTTACCCCATTAGATTTTTCATTAGACATGATCTTTATTCTTCTAACAGCGTCAAAAAAAGATGTTTTATCAGCACTCATTGAGAATGAGGTTTTATTTGGAATAACAGCTTGATACTTCGGATACTCTCTTGCAATTAAACGAATAGATAAAGAATACATATTTGTATTGATGTACATAAAAGAATCATCAACTGAAATCTTAAGGTCTTCACCAGGAAAAGTATCTGCAAGTTTTTTTAATTCAAAAACACCTTTTTTAGGGATGATTATTCCATTAACTAAAGGTTCAATATGCTCAAGTGTTTGGTCAGTAATATTATCAATTAAAGATAAACGATGCCCATCTGTTGCAACAGCTCTAAGCTTATTATCTTTTTCTTGTAGGTAAATACCATTTAGGTAAAGTCGTGTTTCATCATTTGAAACTGCAAAAGCGGTTTTATTAATCATCTCAACAACAGCATTTGAGTTTAGAATGAACTCTGAGGACTCATTACAAAAGTTCAAATGTGGAAAATCCTCATGACCACAAATAAGTAAAGAATAATGTATTTCTTTGCAGGTAAGATTGAGTGTGCTCTGATCATTTTCTTTATCAAGATAAATATTGTCTTCAGGTAATTCCCTAACGATGTCATATAAATTCTTAGCATTTACACAAAAGATCCCAGGGTTTTCCACAATAGCTTCGATTTTTATTCTTGCTGATACTTCTAGGTCTGTAGCAGAGAATTCAATTGTATTATCTTCATTGGCCTTAACAAGGGTGTAGCTTAGAATAGGTCTAGTATTTTTCTTATCAACGACTGATAAAATCTTATTAAGGGCGTTTTTTAAAATGTCATTAGTTACTTGGCACTTCATTTTAAGTTTCTCTGTTTAGATATTTTTATCCTTAGGGGATTATAAAATCAAGGTATGAAGCTTTCTGAATTTTTAAAGAATAATAAATATATTAATTAATATATATAATATTATCTTGTGGAAAAGTGGAAAACCTCAATAAATATAATAAAAACAATTAGTTATAGATTTGAAGGCCGTGGATAAATGGGGAAAACATTTTTATTTTTTGCTCTATAGCTTCGCATATTAGTTGTTGCTTGTTGAAAACCCTCGCTTTCATCACAGTTTCTCCACATAGTTTTCCACAGAGATTATACGAAGTAATTTTTATTCGATGCGCGGCCTAAATTTGGCCAAAGTTTTCCACAAAGTTATTCACATGTGGAAAACTCGGCCTGTGGAAAAGTTAAAATGTGGAAAAAAGTTTTCCACAAAATCTATTTATTGTGAATAAGTTTTATAAGTGTTCGTTTTCATTAAGTTTATTTTTCCACAATGGCCTGTGGATAACTTGTGGAAAAGGTGTGGGTTGGCCGAGTAGTCGGCCTAAAAGTTGAGTTATTCACATTGGCCTGTGGAAAACTTTTGAGTAGTCGGCCTTGGGTGGCCAATAATTCACAATCTTATGTGAATTGAATGTGGATAACTGTGGAAAAGTTAGAGTGTATTTTCAATTTCTAGGAGATGACGAGAGAGTTTACTGTCTGTTTTAAGAAGTTCTTGAACTTTTTTCTCGGCATGAATAATGGATGTATGATCTCGGCCACCGTAGTATTTACCAATATCTTGTTGGGTGGCCCTTATTAGTTTTCGGGAAAGGTAGATGGCCACATGACGAGCATATGCAATTTCTTTATTTCTCGATTTGCTTCTTAAGTCAGGTAGGGGAATTTTAAAGTGTTGGCTTGTAACTTTACCAATACTTTCTAAAGTTATTTGTTTGCTTTCAGTGTTGTCTTGAATATTTAATTGTTCTTTAACTATTTCAGCATCAATTTCAATACCCATAACATCAGCATAGGCAGATAATCTGATAAGTGATCCTTCTAATTCACGGATACTACTTTTTACAGAGGTAGCAATGAGGTTAATCACATCTTCTGTACAATAGAGATCAAGCTCTTGGGCCTTTCTTTTTAGAATAGCAATTCTTGTTTCAATATCTGGTTTTTGAATATCAACGACAAGTCCCCATTGGAGGCGAGTTTTAATTCTTTCTTCTATACCGTCGATTTCCTTTGGAGATTTATCAGAGGTAAAGATGAGTTGTTTACCTTTATTATGTAATTCATTAAAGATATGAAAAAACTCGTTTTGAGTACCTTGTTTAGATTTTAGTTCATGAATGTCATCAATCATGAGGACATCTACTTTTTCTGAATATTTTCTTCTAAATTCTGCAATATCATTTTTTTGAATATGACTAATCATCTCATTCATAAAATCTCTAGCAGTGATTAAGCATATAATGAGCTGGGGATAATTTTCTTTTATTTGGTTTGCCACAGCATGCAGAAGGTGGGTTTTACCAAGTCCGGAATTAGAATGTAAGTATAACGATGGATATTTTCCATCTTTACCAGGGTTCTTTGATACGGCCTGAGCTGTTGCAAAAGCAAGTTGGTTTGATGCTCCAATGATAAAGTTTTCAAATCTTTTTTGATTATCAATGATCAGTTCTTGAGGGTCAGGGTTCATGTGATTGATGTATGTTGATTCTATCTTACTTTTCAGGTCGTCTTCAGTGGGATCTAGATCGAGTTTAAATTTATGGTCTCGAACGGATCTCTTCTCTTTGGCTTGAATAGAGGGGTCTAGGATAGATTTAATGCCTTTATTTGGTTGAGTTTTAGAATCTAAACTTCTAATTTGAATCTTTTTATCTTTTTGGAAGGTATCAAAGCATGCTTCTTTGAGCTCATCCATGAACTTATTTTCTAATGTGGATTTAGTTGATTCGTTGGGAACTTCAAATATGAGAAGTTCTGGTTTATTTTCGATTAACTTGAGGGTTCCATCGAAGAGGGAGTTATATTTTTTAGGGGGGATATTTTGTTTGAAGTTTTCAATGACTTCGGATTCATTTTGGATGTTTTGAGCACCCTTATTGATAGGTAAATTATTGATATTTGATTTATTTTGTGGCTTTAGGAAGTGGTCAAAAGGGAATAAATCAGACATAAAATAATTTTTGCTCCGTGTTATTTGTTTCTATGAGTAGTATTTGTTATCACGGAGTAGACCCTATTACCAATAAAATGGGGTAATTGCTCCATGTATTATTGACCTTTAGAGTCTCATACCATATAAACGCTCTTCACAATACGTGTTATAAAGAGGCTATCAATATGAGTAAAAGAACTTGGCAACCAAAAAGAAAGAAAAGAATGAGAGTTCACGGTTTTCTTAAAAGAATGTCTACTTCCAGTGGAAAAAGTATTATTTCTGCTAGAAGAGCGAAGGGCAGGAAGAATCTTACTGTAAAGGTAGGAACTAAGTAAAATTGTGAATGGTTTTGGGCCCAATTTTCGTCTTAGGACTATTCAAGATTTTTCCTATCTAAGGATTGATAGTCAGCTGCTTAGTTCTAAGTGGTTGAGATTTTATTATAAAGATTCTCAAAAAAAATGTGCGTCAACGAGGATTGGACTTTCAGTGTCCAAGAAAGTTGGATGTGCTGGAAAGCGCAATAGGTTAAAGCGTTTACTTAGAGAACAGTTTAGAACTGGCGATTTTCGAGGTCTTGGAAAAGACATCCTTATAGTAGTTTCTCCTCGTATATATAAAGATAACAAAGATAGTTCTTCTGCAGAGCATGCTTTGCTTAAAAGTAGTTCCTTGCTTTGGGCCAAGCTGAAAAAATGAACCCTCTTAACCACTTGGTATTATTATTAATTAAATTTTATAGAAAATTAATATCACCAATATTTGGCCCAAAATGTCGCTTTTACCCAAGTTGTTCTCAATATGGACTAGAAGCATTTCAAAGATTTTCCTTTATTAAAGCATTGTGGTATTCAAGCCTTCGAATTTTAAAGTGTAATCCACTTCACTCGGGAGGATATGATCCTCTTCCAAAAACTATTCATATAAATGAGGAGTAGAGATTAATGGGAGCAGAACAAAAAAGAGCATTTCTTGCAGTTGTACTATCGGGGATTGTCTTATTTACGTGGCAATTTTATTTTGCTCCAAAGGCAGTTAAGCCTACTGTACAAAATAAAGAAACCAAAACTCAAGATACAAAAGTTTTGGCCAAAGAAAATAATGTCGTAACGACTGAAGTACCTGAAGAAAAGCAAAACCTTCAAAACTTTTCAATAGGACAAGAAAACGCAGAGTTTGTTACTAATAATGCTCTTCAAGTAACAAATTATAATAATCCAGAAGCGAAGTTTTCCTTCCAATCTATTGGAGGTAATAAGGTTCCTTTTGAAATATTAATACTTAATCCTTCTCCAACACCTTTATTCTTTAATTTAAAAAAGGTTGGACCTAATGAGATTATTGGTAAGGATGATAAGCATAATATCAATATCAGTATTAAAGTTGGTGAGTACGGAAAGGTATTATATTCATTAAACTCAGAAAGACCCTACCTGTATCGTTTTAAGTTTAATTCCAAACAAGATAGATTAGAAAATAGTCAAATTAGACAATTTATGACTTTTTCTGATGATGTCGACAGATTTGAAATAGGTGACCAAGAAGTTGGAGAAAAAACTTTAAAATGGTTTGGAATTGATTTTAATCATCACGTATTTAGTTTTGTTCACTCAAGCAAAATTGTTTCGAGGTTTCAGTCTACAGAGTCAGGAATAGTCACAGTTGATACTGTTAACCCAATGAATTTTCTTAATGGTTATCTTTTATTTACAGAGAAAAATTACGATAAATTAGTTGGTATGGGAGACAACCTACATCTCTCTGTTGATTTTGGTATTTTTGGAATCGTTGCGGTTCCTATCTTAAGAGGACTTCAGTTCTTTTATAAATATCTACCTAACTATGGGATTGCAATTATTCTACTTACGATTTTAATAAGAATGATTACGTTTCCTTTACAGTATAAAAGTTTTAAGAGCATGAAAAAGATGCAAACTCTTCAACCAGAGTTAGCAAAGCTTAAGGAAAAACATAAAGACAATCCTCAAAAGATGCAAAAAGAAACAATGGAGCTATTTAAAAGGGCCGGTGCTAATCCTCTTGGAGGATGTTTACCTCTTATTTTACAGATGCCAATATTCTTTGCCTTTTATAAAGTACTTTATGAAGCGGTTGAATTAGTTGGAGCACCTTTTTATATTTGGATTCACGACTTAAGCCAAAAAGATCCTTATTATATTCTTCCTGTTCTTATGGCGATCTCTATGGTTGTACAACAAAAAGTTACGCCAACAACGACGACAGATCCAACTCAGAAAAAAATTATGATGATTATGCCAGTTGTATTCGGATTCATCATGAAAGACTTACCGTCTGGACTTGTTCTTTACATCTTTATTTCAACTGTTTTTGGAATGCTTCAACAAATGTTTGTTTATAAAGTTTCGGATTAATTTGTGTGGTTAGAAAAATATGATGATAGACCTATAATTGCATGTAGTACTGGTTATGAATCTAATCATGCTATAGGTCTTATTCGTATTTCAGGTTTTGAAAACTTAAACTTATTTTCATCTTTTTTTTCATTAAATCTTAATAACATTAAGCCTAGGTATGTATATCTCACAGACCTTTTAGTTAATGGTAAAAAACAAGATGAAGTAACGCTTACCTTTTTTAAAGGTCCTAAAAGTTTTAATGGTGAAAATATTTTAGAAATTGGTGTACATGGCAATGTCTTAAATATTCATTTTATTTTAGAGGGATTTATAGATTCAGGTGTTTGTAGAATGGCGATGCCAGGCGAGTTTAGTTTTAGAGCACTTAAAAATAAAAAAATGACTTTATCTCAGGTTGAAGGTTTAGATATGTTCATTAATGGACAATCCGAGCTAGCACTCAATCAGGGCCTTGATGTTCTCAATGGTGAATTAAAAGAATCCTATTTTAACTTACGGGAATCATTTTTAAAGCTCAAGGCCTCGATAGAGATCGCTATTGATTTTGCCGATGATGTAGGCGAGCAAACTGCTCAAGAAAACTTTAATAATACTCTTCAAAAGTTTTCAAATATTTTATCTAGATTATATGAAAGAACTCAGGTTAATGGGTCTCGGCTTCGTTCACCATCAGTAATTTTACTTGGAAAAACAAATGCTGGGAAAAGTTCATTGTTTAATGCCTTGCTTAAAGAAGATCGCTCAATTATTAGCCCTATCGCGGGTACGACAAGAGACTATATAAGTGAGAATATTCTTATAGATAAGGTCAACTATCGCTTAGTAGATACAGCTGGTTTAAGAAAAAGTGAGGATGAGGTAGAAAAAGAAGGAATGCAAAGAGCAAAAGGACTGATTCAGTCATCATTTTTTAAAATGTTGGTGATAAATCCCTTTGAAGAACAAGCTTGGAGTAAGGATTTCTTATCCTCGATAGACCTTGTTGTCTTTACTCATTCTAAAAAAGAAAACTTTGACTCTAAGTTAGAAAACATTCAAAAAGCCTTCTCACAAGCAGACTCAGTCTGTGTCGATCTTGGTGGTCCTATAGAACCAGTCAAAAGTGGTCCCATAGGACCAGGTGAAAATGGTGGTCCTATAGAACCAGATGATTATTTTGGTCCTATAGGACCAGAAAAAAATAGTGGTCCTATAGGACCGGCAATACAACAAATTAATAAAGTAATAACGGCCAAATATAAGAAAATTCAGGAAAGTAATCCTATTCTCATTGAGCGCCATTGTATGGTTATTAAGGGGCTATATAAGTCACTGAAATCATTAGAAAGCGAAGTTGAGCAAAATGGTCAAGATATTGGAATTATTGACTTTCATGTTCAAGAAATTGGCCATAAAATAGCAGATCTAATAGGTGTTATGCCTCCTGATGAAGTATTAGGGGATATATTCTCTAATTTTTGCATAGGTAAATAAAAGCTTATCACTTTATTCAAAGCGTTGTATTGTTCCACGTGGAACATAGTATGGAAAAAAGTAATTACGATATAGTTATAGTTGGTGGTGGACATGCTGGCGCTGAAGCAGCTTGGATTGCCTCGGACTTTAATCTCTCTGTGGCATTGGTTTCAGGTCCCGATGTTCCCTTAGGTTCAACCCCGTGTAACCCCGCTGTCGGTGGCGTCGGTAAAGGACAAGTCGTTAGAGAGATAGACGCCTTAGGTGGACTCATGGGTAAAGTCGCAGATAGGGCCGCCATTCAATACAGAACATTAAACGATTCTAAAGGACATGCTGTTCGTTCTACTCGTGTTCAGGTTGATAAAGATGTTTATAGTTCTGTCGTAGAAGAACTTCTTTATAATAAAAAAAATCTAGAGATTATAAGAGATAAAGTTCAAAATATAACAAGAGACGAGAATCGATTTGTTATTTTAGGTAAAAATAATCAAATAACAGCAAAAAAACTTATAATTACGGCCGGGACATTCCTTGGTGGTAGGTTACATGTCGGAAAAGAGCAAGAAAGTGGTGGTAGAACCTCTTGTTCTGCTTCAAAGAGCCTTGAAAGTATGTTTTTTGAAGTAAAATCATTAAAAAAACGCTTCAAAACAGGTACGCCACCCAGATTAAATATAAAATCAATAGATTTTAATAGTCTCGAACCACAAGCAAGCGACCCTGAGGTTGATTGCTTCCATTTTGAGAATAATCCTAGAAAAAGACATCTAGAGCAGGTTAGTTGCTATCTAACGAGAACAAACTCGAAAACTTTGAGTATTATTAGAGAAAATAAGGAGAATTCCCCTATTTTTAATGGGCAAATTCAAGGTGTCGGCCCTAGATACTGCCCAAGTATAGAAGACAAGGCCTTTCGCTACCCAGACAGAGACCAACATCACGTTTTTTTAGAACCTGAGGGTCTAAATACTAATACTGTGTATCCAAATGGTGTTTCAACTAGCCTTCCAAGGGAAATTCAAGAACAATTCTTAAGAACGATACCCGGATGTGAAAAAGTAGAGATTTTAATTCCTGGATATGCAGTTGAGTACGATGTTGTTGATACAACTCAAATGAATAAGTCTCTAGAGATGATTCATATTCCTGGATTATACTTCGCAGGACAAGTTAATGGTACTTCTGGTTATGAAGAGGCTGCAGGACAAGGACTTATTGCAGGAATTAATGCTTCATTAAGTGTTTTAGGGCGAAAACCTTTGGTTTTGGATAGAAATGAGTCATATATTGGTGTTATGGTAGAAGATTTGGTGACAAATCAGAGAGATGAGCCCTATAGGCTCTTCACGGCCAGAAGTGAGAATAGACTTTATATAAGAGAAGATAATGCTGTTCTTAGAATGATGCCTTATAGAGAAGAATTAGGTCTAAAAAGCTCTATAGATGTATTTCATGAAATGTTCCACGTGGAACATTCAATTCTTACAAATTTATGTGTTAAAAAACGTTATTCGGTAAATAAAGAAAACCTCACTCGCTTTAAAAATGAGGGTTACGGTGCTCTTGATAAAACAATTACCCTATCAGAGCTTTTAAAAAGATCTCACTTAGATCCTGTCGATGTTTTAAAGAAAGAATTATTGTTTTTTGGCGCTCATTTTAATCCTCTGGTTGTAAAAACGGTAGCAATTGATCTTAAGTATGAAGGCTATATAAAAAGAAGTATGGTAGATATCGAAAGAATCAAAAGATATGGTCAAAAGAAGATTGATTGGGAAACTCTTCATAATTCAAAAAATATTTCAAATGAATGCCGCCAAAGAATAGCACAAATAAAACCTGAGACTTTTAGTGAGTTAAAGAATATTGAAGGTATCAGGCCAGCTACTTTAGCATTCGTTGCAGGTGACCTGCTATAATGGAAAGTTTTAGTCGGAAATACTTAGAGTTTTTAAACACTGAGCTTAAGGGCCTAAACTTAACAAGAATAACTGGCCCTGAAGACTTTTATAATAAACAAGTTCTTGATTCTATAACTCCACTAAACATTTGCCCCATTTTTAAAGAAAAAATTGGTCAAACGAAATTGGTCGTTGATGTTGGTTTTGGAGGGGGATTTCCTCTTCTACCACTGGCCAAGATGCTTCCAGATGTAACTTTTTTAGGTGTTGATACAAGAAAGAAAAAAGTGTTGGCCGTGGAAAAGATGGCAAATTATTTAGGTCTTAATAATGTTAAAGTCCTTCACGAGAGAATTGAAAATATCGAGTTGGATAAAGAGTGTGTTGTTACCTTTAAGGCCGTTAGTACTATAGAGCAGTGCCTTAAGTGGCTTAGACCAGTAAATAGCGTTCAATGCTTCTTTTATAAAGGCCCAGAGCTTTTTGAAAAAGAAAATCTTAATAAACTACCTAAAAATTGGAAAAAAATTGCTCAGCAACCCTATGAAATTCCTGGAACAAAAGGTAGAATTTTTTTGGGTTTTGAAGCAAATTCTCAGCTTAAGAAGTCAGTGTCTTCACAAGCAAAATACCTGAGTGAGTTGCTCAAAACCTACTGATTTCAAATACTTAAATGGTTGGTGCTAAGGAGCAATGAATGGCTAAGATTATCTCAATGGTGAATCAGAAAGGTGGTGTGGGTAAAACAACCTCATCAATTAACCTATCTGCATGTTTAGCGGCTGCAGAAAAAAGAACTTTGCTCATCGATCTAGATCCACAAGGAAACGCAAGTGCTGGTGTTGGATTAGAAAAAGATCAGTTTACCCATAAAAACATTTATCACGCTCTAATAGGACAAGTTGCTATTAAGGACGCTATTTATAATACTGAGCTACCTAATTTTGATATTTGCCCAAGTGATAATAACCTTGTTGGTGCAGAGATTGAGTTAGTTGGTGCCATGGCCAGAGAACAAAAATTAAAAATGGCCTTCGCAACTATTCAGCATCTTTATGATTTTATAATTATTGATTGTCCCCCATCGCTTGGTCTTTTAACAATCAACTCTCTTAACGCTTCTGATAGCTTTATAGTGCCTTTGCAAACGGAATATTTTGCAATGGAAGGTTTGGCACAACTACTAAGTACAGTAAGGTTAATTAACGGATCTTTAAATCCTAACCTTTATATGGAAGGAATTCTTCTCACTCTATTTGATCCAAGAATTAAATTACATAAGCAAGTATCTGGAGAAATGAGATCTCACTTTGGTGATAAAGTTTTTAAAACAATTATTCCAAGAAATACAAAGCTTTCAGAGTGTCCTAGTTTTGGTAAGCCAATTATTCTTTATGATATCGAAAGTAAAGGTAGTGAAGCTTATTTAAGCTTAGCTCGTGAGCTCATTATACAAATAAAAAATAGAGAGACATCTGCTGTTGAAGAAAATCTTGAAGAAGAAATAAAGCATGCAGGCAAACTAGAAGAAATTGCTAGAGAGCATTCACTACAGTAAGGAGAGGTTAAAATGACTAAAAAAAATACTGGTTTAGGAAAAGGTGCTGCTGCTTTATTTGGAAACTTTAGTGCACCAACTGTTGAAGAAAATAAAGTGACTCCCCCACCTCCTGTCCAAGAAGAAATTAAAGTAGAAAAAAAAGAAACGGTCACAGTTCCTGTGAATGAACCTTTATTGGTTGATGTAAATTCAATTAAACCTAATCCTTCACAACCAAGAAAGATTTTTAAAGATGTTGATCTTAGAGAATTGAGTGAATCAATAAAAGAAAATGGTGTTATCCAACCTCTTATTGTTACTCAAGTTGAAACAGGTTTTGAATTAATTGCAGGGGAAAGGCGTTTAAAAGCTTCTATTATGGCCGGTATCGAGAAAGTGCCAGTTATTGTTAAAAGGGCCACAGAAAAAGATAAAATGGTAATGGCCATTATTGAAAACGTTCAACGTTCTGATCTTAACTGTGTTGAAGAAGCCTTGGCTTATTTTCAGTTAATGGATGAGTTTAAACTTACTCAAGAAGAAGTTGCAAAAAAAATTGGTAAAGAAAGATCGACAGTTGCTAACTTTTTAAGAATTTTAAAACTTCCTAGACCTGTTATAGAAAATATTCAAAAAGAAAAGCTTACTTTTGGGCATGCAAAAATTTTGGCCGCTGTAAAAGAAAGAGATGAAGCAATAAAATATGCTCAAATCTGTATTGATGAGGGCCTATCAGTTAGAGAGCTTGAAAATCTCATTAAAAAAGGTATTCAACCTAAAAAAGAAAAGACAGACAACTCACCTGCTCCAAAGGATATGACTACCTTTAAAAGAGAGCTTGAAGAAAAAACAGGTTTTCACTTTGATTTTAAAGTTAAGAAAAAAGGTGCAGGCCAATTTATTATCAAGTATGGTTCCGAAGATGAATTTAATTCAATTTTTGATTACTTTTTAAATAGGTAGAAATTATGCCTTCATCACGTAAAGAAATTTCGGCCATTATAGAAGAAGGGTGCAAGTTTGAAGGAAACCTTTCGTTTAATGGAGTCGCTAGAATAGCAGGAATCGTTAATGGTTCAGTTTTCTCTAATGATACGGTGATTATTTCTGAGGGTGCTCTTATTAATGCAGATATAAATGCTAACGTCATCCTTATATCTGGTACGGTTAAAGGTAATCTTGTTGCAACTTCAAGAGTCGAGATAATCAAGCCAGCAAGGTTTGAAGGAACAATTACGACGCCAAGCCTCATCGTCGAGGAGGGCGTTATATTTCACGGTACTACAAAAATGCGAAAAAATGAGCTTTAAGTTGGTCCTATAGGACCAATTTTATGTAGTGGTCCTATAGGACCAACTTAACGCTACACAAAATCACATCTTTTATGCAGGGAATTTGTTGACGATACTCGGCTAAAAGTCTATTAAGGAGATTCATTTAATCAGTCATTACTTGCAGGGTGTATTTAATGGATCTTATTCTTAGTATTTTTAAACGCCTAGAACTTGATATCACTATCGTATATCAGTTTGTTATAACAATTCTATTATTCGTTATTTTAAATCAGGTATTCTTTAAAAAACTTCTTGAAGTTCTCAAACTTAGAGAGAGCAAAACAGAGGGATTAGAGAACGAGGCGAACTCTAAAATTAAAAAAGCCGATGAAATGGCTCAACAATATAAAGAGAAAGTGGATGAGGCCTTTTCAGTAGCACAAGAAGGTCTAAAAAATAAAAAGAAAGTTATTAAAGATAAGCTTCAAAAAGAAGTTGCTGTGTTTACCCTTCAAAAAAATAATGAAGCTGAAGAACAAATGGTGTCTTTCAAACAAGGTTTTGAGTCAAAAAAAGACTCTATTGTTCTTAAGGCCGATGAACTTTCTAACGACTTGGTAAATAAACTTGTTCAATAAATTTGGGGATAAGATGATATATCTAGCTATTTCATTATTGTTTTCTACTCAAGCTCTTGCTGCCGGCGGTGGTGGGCATATTTCAGAGCTAATCTACCCTGGAATTAACTTTGTTATCTTTTTTGGTTTTTTAGTTTGGAAAATCAAAAAGCCATTAGCAGAAATGTTTAATCAAAAAGCAAATGAAGTAGAAGAGTTTTACAAGTTTGCTGAGCAGAAGAACAAAGATGCAGAGAAAAAGTATGAAGAGTACGAAGATAAGCTGAAGAATATTTCTACAGAGCTAGACCTTATTAAGTCTGAAGCTCAAAAAGAAGAAGAACTATTTCTTAAGCAGAGTAATGACGAAAAAGATAAAACTCTTGAAAGGATTCAAAGGGAAACTGAAGCTCGTCTTGAAAGCGAAAAGAATGCAATGATCAAGGACTTAGAAACAGATCTGATTAAAAAAATAATCTCTAAAACAAGAGAGCAAATCGGAGCAAGTTCAGATCTAAAGAGTAAAGTTACTAATAATTTAATTTCCGGAATTCAATAAGAAGTACGAGGGTTTTGTGGATCAAAGAATTATCGCTAAAGCATATGCTAAATCAATTTACGAATTAGCTACTGAAAATAACGTAGATATCGTAGAAGAATTAAATCAATTTAATATTCTCGTTAATAAGAATAATAACTTTGAGAATCTTATTTTTTCAGATGTATTTTCAGCTGATGAGAAAACAGATGTATTAAAAACAGTTTTTTCTAAACTTAATTCCTCTAGCCTTGTTAAGAACATGCTTTTCTTTCTTATTCAAGAAGGACGAGTAGGTCTTTTCCCACTCATGTATAAGGATATAGTTGTTCTTGATGATGATAAGAAAGGCTTTCTTAGAGGAACTATTGAAGGAAGTGATACTCAGGCTAATGAGGACTTCAAAAATAAAATCGCTGACTACCTTAAAGGTAAGCTTAATAAAAATATAGAGTTAGATTATGTTCAAAACTCTGAAATCAGTGCTGGTTACAGAGTCACAGTTGAGGATCTTCAATTAGATGCATCTCTCGAAAATCAATTAGAAAACTTTAAAAACTCAGTTTTAAATTTATAAAGAAGAAAGGATAGAAAAATGTCAATGAATCCAGAAGAAATCACCAGTATTATAAAGGAAAGAATTGCCAATTTTGAAACAAGACTTCAGGTAGATGAAGTCGGTACTGTTCTTACAATTGGTGATGGTATTGCCCGTGTTTTTGGACTTAAAAACGCAATGGCGGGAGAACTTGTTGAGTTTGATACCGGAACTAAGGGTATGATCCTTAACCTTGAAACCAACAACGTCGGTATTGCCATTCTTGGGGATGATCCAACTATTAAAGAAGGTTCAACAGTTAAAAGAACACAAAAGATTGTTGAAGTTCCTGTTGGTGATGAACTTTTAGGAAGAGTTGTTAATGCCATTGGTGAAGCAATTGATGGTAAAGGTGAAGTTAAGGGCGATACAACGAGAAAAGTTGAAGTTAAGGCACCTGGAATTATTCCAAGAAAATCTGTTCATGAGCCACTTCAAACAGGTATCAAAGCGATCGATGCTATGATCCCTATCGGAAGAGGTCAAAGAGAGCTTATCATTGGTGATAGAAAAACAGGTAAGACAGCTGTTGCCATCGACACCATTATTAACCAAAAAGGTAAAGATGTTGTTTGTGTTTACGTAGCTATAGGACAGAAACAATCTACTGTTAGACAAGTTCAGAAGAAACTAGAAGAAGCCGGAGCGATGGATTATACAATCATTATTTCAGCAACAGCTTCTCAATCTGCGCCTCTACAATTTATTGCTCCTTATACTGGTGCAACTATGGCCGAACATTACAGAGATAATGGAAAGCACGCTCTTATTGTTTATGATGATTTAACAAAACAAGCTCAAGCATATAGACAAATGTCACTTCTACTAAGAAGACCTCCTGGACGTGAAGCTTTCCCAGGGGATGTTTTCTATTTACACTCTAGACTCCTAGAAAGAGCATGTAAGCTTAACGATGAAAACGGAAATGGTTCTCTTACTGCCCTACCAGTAATTGAAACTCAAGAAGGTGACGTTTCTGCTTATATTCCAACAAACGTTATTTCTATTACAGATGGACAAATCTATCTTGAATCAGATCTTTTTAACTCTGGTATCAGACCAGCTGTTAACGTTGGTCTTTCTGTTTCAAGGGTTGGTGGTTCAGCTCAAGTTAAGATGATGAAAAAAGTTGCTGGTACATTAAGACTTGATCTTGCTCAATATAGAGAGCTTGCAGCTTTTGCTCAATTTGGTTCTGATTTGGATGAAGCAACTCAAAGACAGTTATCAAGAGGTGAAAGACTTGTTGAACTTCTTAAGCAAAAGCAATACGAGCCAATGCATGTAACTGATCAAGTTGTTGCCATCTTTGGTGGAACAAAAGGACTTTTTGATAGCATCCCTGTTGAAAATATTAGAGAAGTTGAGGTTGAGCTTCTTGATTTTATTAAATCAAGACATGCTGATCTTTATAAAGCAATCGATGATGCTAAAGTTATTGACGATGCTAATGGCGCTAAACTTACAGAAATCATTAATGGTTTTGTAGGAAGCAAAAAATACTAGGAAAACTGGAGATTTAAGTGGCCAATATAAAGGACCTTAAGAAAAAGATTAAAAGTACCAAAGGTACTTTGAAAATCACTACGGCCATGAAGCTGGTCTCTGCTGCTAAGCTGGCCAAAGCTCAGCATAATATTACGAACTCACGTCCTTATGCTAATGAGCTCGAGGAAACGATTCGTACCGTTTCTGCTTTGGTAAGAAATTACAATCATCCTTATTTAACACCAAATAAGGACAATAAGAAGGCGCTTCTTCTTGTTGTCTCTTCAAATAAGGGGCTTTGTGGCGGATATAACAGTCAATTGGCCAAAGAAGTAAGAAGATATCTAGGTGAAACAGATTTAGATGTTAAAGTTCACTTCATTGGAAAAAAGGTAAAAGAACTTGTCTTTGACGAAGTTAACTTTGGTAAAATGTATGAGTTCTCTAAAATAGAGCCTACATTTGCTGAGTATAAAGATGTTGTCGAAGAGTTAGGAGATCTTTTTAGATCTGGAGAATTTGGACAAGTTCTTGTTGCTTATAATGTGTTTAATTCAGCAATAAGCTTTACACCTACAGTAAAAAAGATGCTTCCAATGACACTAGAAGAGTCAATGAAGCAAGATCTAGATAAAAAACATCCATTTGATTTTAAGTATGAGCCTGATGCAAGAGATATTCTTGATAACCTTATTCCTCAAGCGTATCTATCAACGGCCTATACATGTTTATTGGATGCGATTGCAGCTGAGCATGGTTCAAGAATGACATCAATGGATAATGCTAAAAACAACTGTAGAGACATGATTAGAAAACTAACATTAAAAATGAATAAATTAAGACAGGCAGGTATCACAACCGAACTTATCGAAGTTGTTTCCGGTGCCGAATCGATAAACGCCTAAGGAGCAGAAAAATGGCAGATCAAAATTTTGGTTTAGTAAAACAAGTTATGGGACCCGTCGTTGACGTTGAGTTTCCTAAAGGTCATCTTCCGGCCATTTATAACGCCTTAAGAATGACCAATGCAGCTATTAATGATCAGGAAAATAATCTAGTTGTTGAAGTCGCTCAACACCTTGGTGATAACGTTGCTAGATGTATTGCAATGGATTCAACTGAAGGTCTCGCCAGAGGTCAAAAAGTTTTAGATACAGGTAGTCCAATTCAAACTCCTGTTGGACCTGAAACTCTAGGTAGAATTCTAAATGTTATAGGTGAGCCAGTTGATGAAGCTGGTCCTGTTTCAGCTAAAAAACATTATAGTATCCACAGAGAAGCCCCTAGTTATGAAGATCAATCAACAAAACTTGAGGCGCTCTTTACTGGTATTAAGGTAATTGACCTACTTGCTCCTTATCTAAAAGGTGGAAAGATTGGTCTTTTTGGTGGTGCCGGTGTTGGTAAAACAGTTCTTATTATGGAACTTATTAACAATATTGCTACTCAACACAGTGGTTACTCAGTATTCGCAGGTGTTGGTGAAAGAACAAGAGAAGGAAACGATCTTTATCACGAGATGAAAGACTCTGGGGTTTTAGATAAAACTTCACTTGTTTACGGACAAATGAATGAGCCACCAGGTGCAAGAGCGAGAGTTGCCCTAACTGGTCTTTCAGTTGCTGAATACTTTAGAGATGAAGAAAACCAAGATGTTCTTTTCTTCGTTGATAATATCTTTAGATTTACACAAGCAGGTTCTGAGGTTTCTGCCCTTCTAGGACGTATTCCTTCAGCTGTTGGTTATCAACCAACTCTTGGTACTGAAATGGGTGCGATGCAAGAGCGTATTACTTCAACAAAGAACGGATCTATTACTTCAGTTCAGGCCGTTTATGTTCCTGCTGATGACTATACCGATCCAGCTCCAGCTACAACCTTTGCTCACTTGGATGCAACTACTGAGCTTTCAAGACAAATTGCAGAGCTTGGTATCTACCCTGCTGTTGATCCTCTTTCTTCAACTTCAACTATTCTTACTCCAGAAATTCTTGGAGATGAGCATTATAATATCGCTCGAGGTGTTCAGGCGATTCTTCAAAGATATAAAGAACTTCAAGATATCATTGCTATTCTTGGTATGGATGAACTTTCTGAAGAAGATAAGCTTATTGTTGCAAGAGCAAGAAAAGTTCAAAAATTTCTATCACAACCATTCTTCGTTGCTGAACAATTTACAGGCCTTAAAGGTCAATTTGTAAAAATGGAAGATACGATTGCTGGCTTTAAAGCAATTCTAAATGGTGAAGTTGATGATCTTCCTGAGCAAGCTTTCTACCTTGTTGGAAATCTTGAGATGGTTCACGAAAAGGCGAAACAGATTAGAGAAGGAAATTAATAATCATGAATTATTACACAGTAGACGTTCTCTCCCCTAACGAAATTATTGCTAAGGATATCCCTTGTGAGTCCTTAGTAATTCCTACAGTTAGAGGTCAGATAAATGTCTTACCTGAGCATACACATATTATAACTGAACTAGATAATGGTCATATGATTGTATTTGGTGGTGCGGATGACCCGACAAGATCATTCTTAATTACTGGTGGTATTTGTAAAGTTCTTAACGATAAGGTTACGATTTTAACAACTGCTGGTGAAGAAGATAAAGATATTGACCTTGAAAGGGCCAAGCTTGCTCTTGAAAATGCTCTTGAACATCTCAGAAAAGGTGACCTTGCTGCTGATGAATTCGAGAAATATGAAAGAAAAGTTGAAAGAGCTCGTCTGCGTGTCCAAATTGCTGAGGAAGATATTGCCGGCAAAGCATAATTAAATAGAATTTAATTTTTTCTATATAAGGCCAACTATAATGTTGGCCTTTTTTTATTATGACTATTCAAAAAAAATGACTACTCAGCTGATGACTAACTAAAAAATAACGAATGGCAAATTGTACCTCTTGAAATCAAATCTCGTTAAATAGAAAATTGATTCTAGAGACATGAAATATTTTTTAGTTTCCATTCCAATTGCCTTACTTCTTATGGGTTTTTCCATAGGTCATAAATTATTAACTCCTATCAACATCAAAGTCTCTCTAACGCCTTACAAACAAGTTTCTCAGCTTGTAGAGGCATCTCTAAATAAGAGTGTGAAAACAAATAAACTACTTAATCAACTCTTGGCCCTAGAAATAAATCAAGAAACTAAAAAAATTCGAAAATTAAATGAAGTACCTACTTTCGCTAAGGTTAAAAAGAATATAACGAAGCACAAGGATTTAGAAAAAACAGAGTTTTTAAATACTAAGGTTGTTATTACAAATCTGAATATAGAAAGTGATTTTAATGAAATAGATAATAATGAGTTTATTTCCTCCATTGTATTTGAGTCAGTTCAGGAAAACCCAACAATAGTATGGTCTGACTACTCACTTAAACTACCTGTTGAAAAAATAGCTGAAGTTGTTAATAAAGATGAAGTTAAAACAATTCTTAGTGCTCCAGTTAAAACTGAAAATGTGGATATTCAAAATAATGTCTTTCTTGAGCCTAACCTTAAACCCCTATCTCAGTCAGTTAAGCTGGCCTTAAATCGAGAAATTGATAGGCCAGACCAAATTACTCCAGTCCCTATAAACCCTATTGCCTTTAATGCGAATCCAACGCTTGAAGGAATTAAAGCTCTCATGAAGGCCGATGCTACAGATAAAAAGAGTTATCGGATTGTGGCCACTCATACTCAGATAGATAAAGGTTTTGAAGAAGCTGTAGATGGTATGGATATGGTTATGGAATATGACAAGTCTGAGCTTCTCAATTCAAATCATGATGGAGAGATTGAGGTAGAAACCAACTTAAATGGTGATTATGGACTCATGCGAGGTACTCTTTTAGCAAAAGGTTATATGAGAACCAAGCTGGATATCCATCTAGAGTCAAACCAGTCAGGCTTTTTGAACGTACCTTTATTAGATGAGTACTCATTTTATAAGTTTATGGAAAAAGAAAATGTGGATACTTCTGGTGGTCATTTATTACTTGAAGTTGGTGAAAGAGTAAAAGATGCAGATATTGATCAGTCATATGCGGCCAAAATTTATATTGATAAAAACTTCAAGGTTGTCGAGGATGCACCGGCACCTTTCATTCTTTTTGTTGGTGTCCGTCCTGGCAATGCCCTGCTTACTTTAGATTTAGGCAAAAAAATGGCGGAAAAGATTGTGCAAATCTCTGAAGAAGAGCTTCTTTTTACAGAGGTTAGTACAGTTAGTGGCGATAAAATGGAGTTTGAACTCAATGAAATGAACCTGTTAGGTAAGGTGAATAGTCAGCTGAGTATTCTTGCCAATGACTTTAGAGTTTTTAATTCCAAGATATTTTCAGAAAAAATAGGGGTTAATAGTTACTCTCTACAGACTCCTGATAAGGTTGAGGGAACGAGAGATTATTTCGAATTAACTCACCTCAATGAATCAATATTCTTTGGAAGCTCAAAGCCCGGTGAGATTACATTACCCAGTAAAGGTCTATTTAATGAGCTGCTAAATCATTTACAAGTTCCTCACTTAGGAGAGGCTTGCTTAATACAGGTTAATTTTAAAGATATTCCAGATAACTTTATTACGACAGGTGATAAAGGAACGGAGGATCTAGCTTATCAACTCTTTTTTCTAGATAAAGATGGAGAGGTTGGACGTGATATTAATCCTTCAACGACTCATGCATTTATTTATGGTGAGGGTGCAGGGATCTTTAATATAAAAGTAAGCTACTTAGATGGACGTTATGACTACCTGCAAACATACTGCTCACCTGGTACTCTACTTATTGAGCAGCTTTAGCGAATACATTCACCTTTATATTTAAAATAATTCTTGGGGTATAGCTTTCTAAGTTTGTTACCAGTGATCTTTGTGAAACGCTTTTTTGTCAAGTTAACATCACTAACAATGATACTGCCTTTAGGAAGAGTCACTTTATTTTTGATAATATGGTTATTAAAGTATCTTAAATCTACTGAACTTTTTTTCAATATTTTAAAAAACTCATTCGGGTTTGTATCACAATGACTGACATAGATATTTAGGTTTTTATAGTTAGCACTTATAATCGCTTTTTGAAACTTTAATTGGTAGAGCTCTTCTTGGTAGGACAATGCATGTACAAGGGCCAAGAAAGAGGCATAAAAGTTTTTGCTAGCAAAGCCCAAATGAGGGTGTTTATAGCTTCTTATAACTTGATCCAAGCGTGGACGTTTAAGACCAAGCTTTCTACGTGCTTTTAAGAGGTGTTTTGTACCAGAATTATACGCCGTTACGGCCAAATCCCAGCGACCTAATATTTTATAATTTTGTTTTAAAAGATGGAGTGCTCCTAAAGTAGATATAATTGGATTTAGTCTTTCATCTTGAGTTTTACTTATTCTCATAAAGTGTTTGCCTATGAACTTAATAAATTGCCATACACCAGTAGCCCCCACTTTAGACTTAGCATTAAGATTAAAACTGGATTCTAAAAAAGCGACGGCCCTTATTTCATAGGGAACATCAAAGGTTTTAAAGAAGCTTTTAATAGGGTGTTTGAAGGCCTGAAAGTTTCGTAAACCCTGTACAATATTATTTTTTTGGCCTGTTTGAGACCTTAGGTTTTGTGCAAGATTTTTAAAAAGTAATTTTCTTTTTTTCGGATCTTTTGGAATGCGAATAGAATTTTTCTTTAAAATCTTAAGGACACTTTTTTCTTGTTTGTTAAAAGAATGAGTTTTTTTAATCAGGCGATGAAAAACATCTCGAAGTTCACTGATTCGATCTTCTATAAGACTTGCTTGAAGTGAATAAATAATATTTTTATTTTTGATAGAATGAGTAAGTTGTCTAAAATCAACAACATCAAAGACAAAAGATAGGTTTTTCTTGTCATGAATAATGACATGGTTGGAGTCATACTGCGTATAAATATCAAACCAAAATTTTGTATTACTTAAAAAATATTTTGGTATACGAAAAGACTCATGAATCCTGTTGGCCGCATCCTTTTTAATTTCATTAAATTTTTTATTAGTTGGTAATGGTTTGAATTGAAGCTTTCTTAATGGCTTACTTAAGATAATTTTATTAAGAAGAGTATAATCATCTTGGAATATATTATCTGGGGAGATGGCCATCGCCTTTAATGAAACTAGAAAGATAAGTATTAGTTTTCCCATTCGTGATTTCTAAAAATTTCCATGGTTCTTGAATAGCCAGCACTAACAACTTCTGTATTAGTTTTAGGATCCAGAGAAAAAGAGTTTTTGAAAAAGACCTTATAGTTTTCATGTTTGGGATAAATATCTATAAAATGTACGTCTTTTTTATAATTAAGTTTTCTTTCTAAGATCGATAAAATATTTCTTCTATGAGAATCGGTCATTTTATTTCGTTTCATAAAATCACTTACAGTCTCTATAATGTCTTCAGCAGTCTTTCTTTTCGCTCTAGACTCAACAATCTTTTTTTGAATGGTAAGATGTATCGCCTGTAGAACAATGGCCGGGATACCATGATTTACGAGCGAACCAATTTCATCATGATAGTGATAAGGAGTATGCGTCCAAGAGCTTATTATGACTTTACAGCCATTATCTACAGCAACATGAGTTGATAGAGTGTCTCGAATTTCTCCATCGATATAATAATCCACTTCTTCAGTTTTTGAATTCCAAATTGGATAAGGGCAATAGAATGGAGGGATACTCATACTCGCGGCCACACTTTCAGCAACTGGCATTCCAACATAGTAAGTTGATGTTGAGTCATGTCTTGGATTTGGATATTTGTACTTACTAAATATTACTTTTCTAGAGTGGTCTAATTGAGTTGCTATTATAAATAAATCAGCGGCATAGTCTTCAAATGAATTGGAAATAAGTACATTTCTTTTAATATAATCATGAAGTCCACCCGTAGAAAAAAAGCCAGATATATTTCTAAGAGGTCTTAATACTTGTTTAAAGAAAAATGGAAGAGATTCAAATGGGTCATAGAATAGGCCACGAGGTGGTTTCCCCATAACTCTTCTTACTGTCATCATATCTTTATAAGTAATGGGAGGAAGTCTTTTGTAGTTTTTTTCAAGCATTGATTTAATAATATCTTGAGGCCCAAAACCGGAAGCAAAGAAAAGTCCTACAAGTGAGCCTGCAGAAGATCCTACATAAGTCGAGATTTCATGGTCACTATTGGTGACAGAGCTATTGGATTTAAATGTAAAACCTAACTCCTCTAAGGCAAGAGCTACTCCAATATGCCATGCCGCAGCCTTAACAACGCCACCAGATAGGACAAGGGCCGTTTTTTTATTCTTAAAATTTTCTAAATCAACTCGTTGCATACTTATAGTATAAACCATAATTAATTAAAATCGTTAAAGATTGCACAAGATTATATAATTTCATATTATTGTCTCAGGATGGACGAGACTTATGGAAGAGATAGAAGGTCAATGGGTATCCATTATTGAGTACGCAACGGTTAGAAATATATCTATTTCAACGGTGCGTCGCTATATTAAGGCCAATAGAATCAAAAACAGGCTAGATCGAGGGAAATATTTAATTTATCTTCCTAGAGACTCAGTAAGCTTTATTAAAAAAAACAACCAGCAAGACCTCATGGCCGAAAATGAACAGCTTAAAGAGCAGTTGAGGCTTATGAGAGAAGAAAATAATGATCTTAAAATGTTGGTTGATCTTTATGAAAAAAATATGAGAGGAGATAACCAAGTAAATGAATCTAATTAGTCCAAGAGCTATTTTTTTAATATTTGTTTTACTGTTTTCAGTATCGGCGCATTCCAAGTTTAGTTTGAGAAGGTGTCTTCTTTTACCCATTACTGACGATGTAAAGGGAGCAGTAAGCTTTAAAGTTTTTCAAAAGCTTGAGTTTTACCTTAAAAACAGTAAGTGGTGCTATTATAAATCTAACTCTGAAATTCTTAATATACTTGGTGCCTATCAAAAGAACTTAAAAACTCATTTGGCCAATACAGAGGTATTAAAAGTTATATCTGATCGAACAAAAGCAGGATCTCTTATAAAGGTTGATCTCATACCACATGTTAAAGGTATTGAGGTTGAAATTTGGGTCATCGCAGATAATGGCCGTGATTTATACTTTAAAGAAAAAACTCTTCTAGAGACTAATGATATAGAAATAATCACGCGGACTATCATGAATTGGCTTGAGATATACTCAAGAACAATTCCATATGATGGGCGTATCGTTGGTGTTCTAGGTAATCAGTTTACAATAGATATAGGTCAAGAGTTTGGAGTATATCCAGAAAATAAAGTAACAATATACAGACCTAAATATAAAAAGAAACATCCTTTATTAAAAGAAATTGTAGAGTGGGAGAAGATTTCTATAGGTGATGGAAAACTATTTCACGTTACGAGCTCTCAATCTCACGGAAAAGCTTTGAACTTTCATTCTAAAGAAAAAGTTAGAATAGGTGACTGGGTTTTAATAGAAAAAGAAAAATTAAAAAAAGAAGCAGACTCAATTCCTTTTAAACCTGTAGATAGAGATTCCTTTGGAAAGTTAGGAACATTAGGCTTATTCTTAAATATTGGTAAAGGCTCCGCAACTTCAACTCAATCAAGTACAGATATTAGAAAAATAAATGGACTTGTTGGTGGGATTGATCTTGAGGGTGAATTATGGGTGACCAGAGAATTTTGGAGCTCTCTTGAATTAGGTCAGCATTTTGGTACCTTTTCAGCTGATGAAGGTAATATTCAATCACGAGGAGACAATTCAGTTAGTAATAGTCTTTTTAAGTGGAAGTTTGGTTATAAATATCTTCCAATAGGTTTTTTCTACGGGCCACAAGTTGATGGTTACTTTGGTTATGGTAGAAGAAAATATGGATTAGACACACAAACTAATGATGGCTTTGTAGAAACAACTTTTGCTGGATTTTTATTAGGTGTTAGAGGAAATATGCCAATTCATAGGTTATTTAGAATTTTCTTAAACTTAGAGTTTATGCCTTCTCCAGGCTATACAGAGAAGATTCAAGTTTATGGAAAAGCAGATGACACTTCTTATTATCAAATTCGATTTGGTACTGATTACGTTTATGCGGAGAATATGAGCATTGAAGGGTCTTATAGCACATCTTCTTCAAGTGCCGAGTTTGGAAGTACTAATAAAGAAGTAAAATACAAAGAAAGCCTCTTTCGCGTGGGTGCAAAATTCACATTCTAGGCCATCATGAGTAAATCAATTGAAAAAGAGCTAAAAAAATTGATAAAACCCTTATCAAAAAAGGGAGAGGATCACTCTATGAGTCACTTAGAGCAGAGCTTAGAAGGAATAGATAAATTAAAAGGAACTCAAAAGATAAAGCGTTTAGAGGGCCTCATTCTTAAATATAAACACTTATATTATGCAGGACAAAAAACAATTCCAGATGAGGTTTATGACGAACTAGAAAATCAACTGCAATCTCTAGAACCATCAAGTCCAGTATTACAAATGGTTGGAGCTACCGTTAAAACAGGTAAGGTTGCCCATGACACTAAAATGCTTAGTCTTGGGAAAACTTATAAAATGGAAGAGTTGGAAAATTGGGTAGATAAGCATGATGTTATATCTACTTATAAATATGATGGCTCAAGCTGCTCAATCTTATATAAAAATGGATTATTACATTTAGGGAAAACGAGAGGTGATGGAAGCTTTGGTGAAAATATAACCACAAAGATCACATGGATTGATGATATTCCTAAGATGTTGTCAGTTGAAGAAGACCTTGAGGTTAGGGGTGAGCTTTATTGTAAAGAGGAAGATTTTTTACAATTGTCGAGAGAGATGGAAAAACTGGGTTTAGAAAAACCTAATTCTCTTAGAAATATTGTCGCGGGTATCCTTTCTCGAAAAGATTATGCGGAACTTGCTAGGTTTATTAGTTTTAGTGCATTTGATTGTATTCGAGAGACAAATTTTAAAACAGAACTGGATAAATTAAAATTTTTGCAGAAAGAAAACTTTATTGTTCCTGACTTTTTTCACCATATTAAAAAGGCCACACTAAAAGAATCTATAGATGATGCTAAAGATTTTATGGGTAATGGTAACTTCTTAATCGATGGTCTTGTTTTTACTTATAATGACATAAACCTGCATGAGGAGCTAGGTTCTACGGCCCATCATCCACGCTTTAAGATGGCCTTTAAATTCCAGGGCATGGCCGCTGATACAAAGATAAAAGAGATTATTTGGTCCGTAAGCCGTAATGGTATTTTAACTCCAGTTGCTGATGTTGAGCCTATAGAACTTAGTGGGGCGAAGATATCGAGAGTAACACTTCATAATTATGGAATGGTTAATGAATTTCAATTGAAAAAAGATGTCATTATAAAAATAGTTAGAAGCGGTGAGGTCATACCTAAATTTTTAGAAGTTGTTAAACAAAGTAAGCAAGAGTTTAGTATTCCTTCACAGTGTCCAAGTTGTGGGGAGAAAGTATTTGTTGAAGACATTCGTCTTATTTGTAGAAATTCTCATTGCCCAGATCAAATTAAAGAAGGAATTCTCAATTTTATTCAGAAAATTGGTATAGATGATTTAAGCTCAAAAAGGTTAGAGGAAATGATTCGAAAGGGTCTCGTAATGGAGATACCTGATCTTTATAAATTATCAATGAAGGATATGCTTACTCTTGATAAGGTTAAAGATAAGCTTGCAACTAAAATTTTAGAAAATATTAATAAGTCTAAAAATGTTGATCTGATCACCTTTTTAGGTTCTCTTGGTATTACGGGTGGGGCCTTTAATAAATGTGAAAAGATTGTGTCTTCAGGTTATTCAAGTATTGATAAAGTTCTAAGCCTAACAATGGAGCAGTTAATTGAAGTTGACTCCTTTGCTGAAAAAAGCGCCAGTGATTTTCTTTCTTCTTTAAAAGAGAAAAATAAGGTCATTAAAAATTTATTAAAGCTTGGTTTTGAATTTAAAGAAGATTCAACAGAGGGCCCCCTTAAAGATCTTAAGATATGTATTACAGGGGCCTTAAGTGAGAAAAGAAGCGTTGTTGAAAAAAGTATACGGGATGCAGGTGGTACAGTTGTGGGTAGTGTCTCCAAAAACACAGATTATCTTTTAACAAATGAGACGGATAGTAAGTCCTCTAAATTTAAAAAAGCGAACCAATTAGGGATTAAGATTGTTACAGAAGAAGAAATGAAAAAAATTACTTCTTCGTAGGTATGGAAAACAAAATAGGATCCTCAACACAAAGAATATAATCCGTTGCTCTAACATCACTTTGATATGTTCTTTTTATCGTTTTATGAGTACATGATGAAAGAATGAGTAATAATATGATTATTTTCATAGCTCATTCTTTTCGGTTTTTTTTAGCTTGGTTTAATTAAACAATTTTTCTATGGTGGCCTTCCAAGTACCCTTTTTAGTATTGTAAAACTCAACAAGATCTTTTTCTTGATCAAATGATTTATCTTTATGCCATAGTTCTTTTATTTTATCGATATTGCAAATTCCCGAACCTATCGCAGCGGCAAGAGCAGCACCAAAGGCAGTGGTTTCTATGATACGTGGTTTAATGATTTCTAATTGAGAAACACTTGATTGAATATTCATAAGAAGATTATTACTAACAGCACCACCATCAACTTTAAGGTTTTTTATACTAAGTCCTGTATCTTTTCTGAAAGCATCAACAAGATCATTAATTGAAAGACATATTCCATCTAAGCATGCTCTTGCAATATGAGAACGTTTTGTATCTCTTGTTAGACCTAGTAGAGCACCTTTGGCCTCAGCATTCCAATAAGGGCTGCCGATACCGGTAAAGAAAGGCATAAACATTAAGTAGCGCATTTGCTCAAGGTCTGTGACTTCTTCAGCAAGTTTTTCTACTTCGGGACTACTTTCAATAATATTTAAATTATCTCTAAGCCATTGTACTGCTGCTCCAGCAATATAACAGCTTCCTTCTAAAGCATAAAAGGTTTCTTTTTCAGTTTGATAGGCGACGGTTGTAAGAAGCCCAGAGTCGGACTTTTGTTTTTCTAACCCAGTATTAAGAAGTAAAAAAGCCCCTGTTCCATAGGTACATTTCATATCACCTTTTTCAATGCCTGCTTGGCCAAAAAGTGCTGCTTGTTGATCCCCTAGTATACCGGATACAGGAATACCATCTGGTAAAAACTTAAGATTTTTTGTTTTACCAAATAGAGAAAAGCTTTGATTTATTTGAGGTAGAGTTTCACTTGGTATTTCAAAAATTTCTAGAAGTTCCTTATCCCACTGACAGCTTTCGAGATCCATAAGAAGAGTTCGAGAAGCATTAGAAGGTTCGGTTTTATACTCCCCAGTTAATTTATAAAGAAGATATGTATCAATAGTTCCAAATTTTAAATTATTTTCATCTTTAGCTTTTTGAATATTGATATCATTTTGGAGAAGCCAATACATCTTAGTTGCCGAAAAATAAGGATCTAAAGGAAGACCTGTTTTATCTTTAACTTTTTCAGATAAATCATTTTCTCTTAAATGCTTACAAAACTCGCTTGTTCTTCTATCTTGCCAAACAATGGCATTGGCCAATGGACTCCCATTGTTATCAAAAGCACAAGTCGTTTCTCTTTGGTTAGTAATACCGATACAATCAATGTCCGTACCATTTAAATTATTTTTTTTAAGAATTTCCAGAACAGTATTTTCAACTGTACCCCAAATATCATTAAGATCATGCTCCACCCAACCTGGGGTTGGAAAAATTTGAGGAAACTCTTGATTCAGTTTATCTACAAGTTCAAATGAGGAAGAATCTATGAGTACCGCCGTAGTTCCAGTTGTTCCTTGGTCAATACTTAAAATGAATCCCATTATTATCCCTTTAAAAATTTATGTCTTAAAAATGTAGACAGGTACTTAACGAAAGTAAATACCACTAGGGGAAGGCCATGAAATAACTTTGACGTAAGCAATCCATTTATCGGCCACGGCAGAATTGACGCCTTTAAGCATAACAAAGGAAAGGGTCATGACGACTACAAGCAGCATTACAAATTCTAGTAAAGTCTGACCTGATTGATCTGTTTTGTGTTGCGCCTGTTCATTTTGATTAAAATCATCCATAATGTCATTCTATTGCTAATTGAGGCATCAAACCAATGAAGAAATATTTTCCGGCCATTATATTCTTTTTAACCTTTTCGGGATTTCTAGGAATTCAGGTTTTAGGTGATATTTTATCGGCAAGGCCTTCTAATATAGAAAAATCTAGGGCCAACCATTACGAGCAAATTTATCAAAAGCTTGAGTTGGATACTATTGAAGGGGAACGATTAAAACTTTCTCAATTAGAATCCCCTATTGTCATTCTTAATTTTTGGGCATCATGGTGTCAGCCATGTCTTATGGAATTTCCATCTCTTCATAAATTAACAAAAAGATTTAATGCTAATGATGTGACCATAATTGGTATTAATGGTGATGAGCAAAAGCAACTTACTCAAATTAAAAAAATTGCTAAAGAGTATGGCCTCAATTATCCACAATACGCAGATAAAGACGGTGAAATTTTAAATCAATTTAGAGTTTCTGCCTTACCTATGACAATCATTTACTATCAAGGCAAAGTGTTAGAAGTTTCAAAAGGAGTTAAGAACTTTTACGCAAAAGATCTTATCGAAAAGTTTGAAGGTCTAATTATAAAGTCAAAAAAAAAGATAACTCTAGCAAGGTAGAGCAAAGTTCTGGCCCCAATTATAGAAAACTTCCGCTAAGGTAGGACAGTCAAAGACTGTGAAGCGTGGTTTTAAACCTTTCACTAATGCACCCTGATCTTTTATCCCTAAAGCATGAGAAGCATTTAAAGTTATAGAGCTAAATAATTCGGCAACATTCATATTATAAATAGGTGCCGCGATAGAGGCGATTAGAAGTAGGTTATCAAAATGACAAGAACCAGGATTGTAATCACTTCCGATGGCGACTTTAACCCCTTGATCCAGAAAGGCCCTTGCATTGGCCTGAGGTTTTCCAAGAAAAAGACCTGTTCCCGGTAAAAGGGTTGCGACTGTATTGGAATTTGCTAAGGCCTTAATGCCGTCAATATCGGTACAGAGCAGATGATCAGCACTTAAGGCATTTTTATGAGCGCCTAAAAGAGCACCTTTGTTGTCATAGAACTCATCTGCATGAAGCTTATAGGGGATTCCTAGTTCGCTACATACGTTAAAGAGATCTTCTGTATCAGAATGGGAAAAATAACCCCTTTCAAAGAAGATATCTACGGCATCAATAATTCTCATTGGAGCAAGCTCTTTAAGTAGAGGAATAACCTCTTGCTCTAAGTAATCAGATGAACTTTTATACTTCTGAGGAACCGCATGGGCGGCCATAAATGTATTTTTAATTTGTATTTTAGGAGAGAAGTGCTTTTTAAGATTATCGATAAGAAGACTAATTTCTCTTTCTTTATCAATATTGAGTCCATAGCCACTTTTTATTTCTATGGTTCCAATACCCAAAGAGTTAAGCCTTTGAATCCTTTGTACAGCAGAGTCATGAAGCTGTTGCATGGAGGACTCATTTGTCTTGTCCATGGTATGAAGAATTCCCCCACCCGCTTTTGCTATTTCTTGATAGTCAGCTCCATTTAATCTCATGAGGTATTCTTTAGATCTATTTCCTCCAAAAACGATGTGAGTGTGAGAGTCCACGAGTTCTGGCGTTAGAGTTTTTCCAGAAAAATCTTGGGCCTCGAAACTTTTATATTCTCTTGGAATATTTTTTGTTTCTCCCGTCCATAGTATTTGGTCTTGATCAAAAGCAATGGCCCCATCCTCTATAATATCAAGGTCCTCAGGGGCAAGTCGGCGCCCATCTTTTTGATGAGCACCTTTGAGAGTTACAAGTTCGGATATATTTTTATAAATTTTCATAGAGATGGAAATTTTATATTAGTTTTATCTTTCATTGCAAGAGCTTCTTCATAGCCAGCGTCTATATGACGAATAATTCCCATTCCTGGGTCAGAATTAAGAACACGAGAAATTCTTGCATCCATATCCTCTGTTCCGTCGGCCACGATAACCATTCCAGCATGTTGCGAATAGCCCATACCTACTCCCCCACCATGATGAAAACTTGTCCAGCTCGCGCCGTTCATTGTATTGATCATGAGATTAAGAAGAGGCCAATCACTAACAGCATCAGTGCCATCTTTCATACTTTCTGTTTCCCTATTTGGTGAAGCCACAGAACCACAATCAAGGTGATCCCGCCCAATAACGATAGGGGCACTCACCTTTCCTTCTCTAACAAGCTTGTTAAACATAAGACCTGCTTTCTCTCTTTCTCCATATTCAAGCCAACAGATCCTAGAAGGTATTCCTTGAAACGCAACCATTTCAGAGGCCTTATTAAGCCAGTTAATTAATTTCTTTTTATGTGGAAACAGCTCTTTTAAAGCTTGGTCAGTAACATGAATATCTTTTGGATCTCCAGAAAGTGCCATCCAACGAAAAGGACCGCTACCTTTACAAAATAGAGGTCTGATATAAGCAGGAACAAACCCTGGAAAATCAAAAGCATTTTCAACACCGACTCTTAAAGCTCCGGCACGTAAATTGTTTCCGTAATCGAAAACGTGACTTCCCTTATTTTGGAATGCAAGCATCGCCTTCACATGGTCACCCATGGTTTGATAACTTTGTTCAGTATAATCGTGTGGATTGTTTTTTCTTAGCTCAAGCGCCTCGTTAAGGTTCATACCACGTGGTACATAACCATTGAGAGGGTCATGGGCCGATGTTTGATCCGTAACCAGCTCAGGAAAAATACCTTTTTCTAGAACGTATTCGAAAAAGTCAGCTGCATTGGCCTCAACACAAATAGAGATGGCCTTGCCTTCTTTTTTGGCATTTAATGCCATTTCGATGGCCTCATCATAGCTTTCAGCGATAACGTCGAGATACTTTGTTTTGATTCTTTTTTCAAGTCTTTCGCGGTCAACATCACAGCCTAGAAAAACACCGCCTGCCATTTTAACAGCAAGAGGTTGGGCACCACCCATTCCACCTATTCCAGCACTTAGAGATAAAGTTCCTTTAAGATCCTTACCTTCTCCGTAGTGTTTTTCGGCCGCGGCCATAAATGTTTCATAGGTCCCTTGAAGAATACCTTGGGTTCCAATGTATATCCAACTACCAGCAGTCATCTGGCCATACATCATTTTTCCTTCATCTTTGAGTTTATTAAAATGATCCCAGTTGGCCCATTGAGGAACAAGGTTTGAGTTTGCAATAAGAACTCTTGGCCCATGTGGATGTGAAGGCAGTACCGCCACAGGTTTTCCAGATTGCACAAGCAAGGTTTCATTGTTTTCCAAATTTTTAAGCGCACTCATAATATCATTTAGTGCCTTTGGGTTCCTTGCGGCCTGACCGTTCCCACCGTAAACGATGAGTTCATCTCTGTCTTCTGCTACTTCTGGATGTAAGTTGTTTAAAAGGCATCTTAGAGCAGCTTCTTGGTGCCAGCCTTTACATGTGAGTTGATTTCCCGTTGGTGGTAAAGGAATTTCAATCTTTCCCATTATTTTAACTCCCCTATTAATTTTTCTGTTACTTCAATGAGTTCATTTTTATTTATAAGTTCAATAATATTATTTATATCATAAGCGAAAACTCGATCCTCAGTAATTTTTGGAACAACCTCCCTCACCTTTTCATAGACGGCCTCACAGGCCGGGCTAGATTTAAGGGGGCGCTGGTAGTCTAGAGCTGAAGTATTACAAAGAATCTCGACAGCGAGAACAGCTTTAACATTTTCTATAATTTGATAAAGTTTTCGACCAGCAAATGGGCCCATAGAAACATGATCTTCTTTATCTGTAGATGTAGGAATACTGTCAATACTTGCGGGGTGGCATAAAGTTTTATTTTCACTTGTAAGGGCCGCGGCCGTTACGTGAGCGATCATAAGACCACTGTTCAATCCAGAAGATTGAGTTAAGAATGCTGGAAGCTCTGAAAAGGTTGGATTCATCATCTTTTCAATTCTTCTTTCACTAATGCTACAAATTTCTGCTAAACCCATGGCCATATAATCCATGGCCAATGAAAGGGCCTGTCCATGAAAGTTACCACCAGAAACGACTTGATCTTGTTCAACAAACACTAACGGATTGTCAGTAACAGAGTTTAGTTCTGTTTCAACAACTTGTTTGAGATGGTAAAATGTTTGTCTACAGGCCCCATGGACTTGGGGAACACAACGAAGTGAATAAGGATCTTGGACTTTTGGACATCCGTGATGATCATTAAGTATTTCACTTTCAGGTAATATTTTATTAAGGTTTGAAACGGAATCCATTTGACCTGGGTGTGGTTTCAATTGGCTAATATGTGGGTAATAAGCTCGAATACTACCTTTAATACCGTCTACTGTTAAACAAGCACAAATATCGGCAAGCTTAAAAAGATTTTCCGCTTCCATGAGGGCCACTGAAGCAAAGGCCGTCATAAAGGCCGTCCCATTAATAAGGGCCAGGCCATCTTTAGGGCCTAGTTCGGCTGGCTTAATACCCAAGCTATCAAGAACTTTTTTTGTTTCTTGCTTTTTACCTTGATACTCGACTTCACCTTCACCAATAAGGGCCAAGGCAATATGGGATAAAGGAGCTAAATCACCAGAGGCCCCAACAGAGCCTTTTTCTGGAATAATGGGGTGTATACCTTTATTTAAAAATTCTAAAATGAGTTCAACTATCTCTGGGTTGACTCCAGAAAAACCACTAGCGAGGCAATTGGCCCTTAAGGCCATCATCGCTCTTGTGAGTCTTTGATTAAGAGGTTGCCCAATACCTGTGCAGTGTGAACGAATAAGGTTGTATTGAAGGGTTTTAAGGTCGTTCTTTCCGATGAATTTATTACTTAAGGCCCCAAAACCTGTATTAATACCATAGACAGGCTCACCCTTTTCAACAATCTTGAGAACATATTCTCTAGCGGTGAGCATCTTTTCTTTGGCCTTAGCGTTTAGCTTTACCTCAGTTTTATTAAGAGCTATATCATTTAAAGTTACTAAATCGAGTGAAAGACCATCAAATTCAACAGTTGGTTTCAAGGGATTATTCTCCTTTCAAGGTATTAATCTGATTATGATAATGTTCAGGACCTTTTTTAAAAACAAAGGACCCTGCGACTAAATTTGTAGCACCATGGTCTGCGAGCTTCTTACAATTACCCTCACCGACTCCACCATCAACTTGTACGTGGAAATCAAGACCTTTTTCATTTTTAAGGTTTTGAATCTGATCGAGTTTATCATAAGTTCCTTCCATAAAACTTTGACCACCAAAGCCTGGTTCAACGGACATAACAAGAAGTAAATCGATTGCTGCGAGTACTTCTTCAGAAATTTCTGAAACGGCAGTATTAGGCTTAATAGAGATACCAACACTTTTATAAAGTTTTTTAGCATCATTAATTAATGCTAAAGGATCGTCACATGCTTCTAAGTGGAATGTGAAATTATGTACGCCCATTTTGCTATAGGCTTCCATATGCCATCTTGGGTTTGTCACCATACAATGAGCATCAAGAGGAACATTAGTTTTTTCAGAGATCATTTTAACAATGGGAGGACCAAATGTGAGATTTGGAACGAAATGACCATCCATGATATCCAGATGAAGCCATACATTTTCCATGCCATCAAAGTATTTGAGCTCAGTTTCAATATTAAGAAAGTCACATGATAATAAACTTGGTGCAATAATCATTTATTCTTGTCCTGTTATAATAAGTTGTGAGTCCTTATTCCCGTTTAGAAAGGCAGTATCACTCGTAGCTTTTTTACCTTCTAATTGAAGTTTTGTAATTCTTAAAGATCCATCTGTCGTTCCAATGATGAGCTGATTATTTTTAATCGATACTTCGGATGGCCCTAAGTTTTCATAAGCAAACTCAGCTTCAAGGACTTTTACTCTTTTATTATTGATATAAAAGAATGTTCCAGGCCAAGGTTTTAACCCTCTAATCCTGTTAAAGATGACCTCTGTTGAATACTCTTTAAAGTTAAGTAGCCCATCGTCTTTATTAAGTGTTGGAGCATATGTCGCCTCTTCATGAACTTGAGCTTTGGCCTCATAGTCATCTTCAATAAGTTGTCTTATAAAAAGATTTGTACTTAAAGCAGCTTGAAGCTTCATACGTGTATAGAGTAAACCATATGTCTCAGTAGATTCTATGGCCATGACATCTTTTCGCACAATATCTCCGGCATCCATTTCTTTAACCATTTTTTGTATGGTCACACCAGTTGAGCTATCTCCATTTAAAATAGAATATTGAATGGGAGCAGCCCCTCGATACTTAGGTAATAGAGAGCCATGAATATTAAAACATCCTTTGTATGGAACTTTTAAAACTCTATTATTTAAAAACTGGGCAAAGGAGATAACAATAAAAAAGTCAGGACGATCTTTTTCCATCTCTGCAAGGAATTCTTCTTCTTTATTTATATTTGGTGTTTGTAAAAGAGGTATTTTATTTTCTTTTGCATAGACTGCTACTTCAGGCGAATGAAGTTTTTGTCCCCGTCCTGATGGTCTATCGGGCATGGTGACAACTTTTAATAGGTCAATATGGGGGTGATGGTGCAGTATTTCTAAGGTAGGAACAGAAAAGTCAGCTGTTCCACAAAAAACACATTTGAATTTTTTCATTTTATGACTTCTTTTTCTTTAAAAACTTTTTAGTCACAAGGTTTCTCTTAATGAGGCTTAACTTTTCAATGAAAATGATACCATCGAGGTGATCATTTTCATGTTGAATACAAATTGAAAGTAGTTCTTTTGCCTCGATCACTTGTGGGTTGCCATGAATATCTTGGTAATGAACTTTTACAAACTCTTTTCTTTTTACTTCTTCATATACACCAGGAACAGAAAGACATCCTTCTTCCCAGTTAATAATATCACCAGATGTTTCAAGAACAGGGTTAATGAATACCATAGGATTAAAATTAGAGTATTCAATCTCTTCTTTTCCTTGGGCATTTAATTTTTTATTTCTTTTATACTGGGTATCGATTACAAAGATTCTTTTAGACAGACCAATTTGGGGAGCTGCCAGTCCGATACCTGGAGAAAGGTACATGGTATAAAGCATATTTTTTATTAAGGTTTGAAGATCTTCATCAAAGACTTCAACATTTTTAGCTTTCTTTTTTAGAATAGGTGAAGGGTAGGTAAAGATTTTTAACCTCTCGCCCTCAAGGGCATATTCCTTATTACTTTCTAGTACCGTTTCCATGGTGGACCTTATAGCATAGATGCCTTGCGTAAGTCCAATGAAAGATAGTTATAATAGGGGGGTAAGTTATTGATTTTTAAGTAGAAAGACCTTCTCTCTAAGGCTTGAGAGGTTTTTTCCTTTAAGCGCATTCCAAATGTGATGAAATCGTCTTCCGCGCTTCCATATAGTCCATGAATGAAGTGTCTTCGTCACCTCATTTAAGCTTTGTCCTTTGTAGACTGGTTCATGAACAAAATAGAGATGATCGTTTTTTAATATATAAGGTTTAATCGTAGAAGGAGAGAGAACTTCCATTTCAGGTGAGTCGATTTGTTCTTTGATAAAGTAAGGCTTTCTTGCCACAACAGCGATCTTACTATGCCCAATCAAATCAACTGCCTTTTGTGGAATATAGGGGAGATAAAATATAGGCAATAAGAAATTATAAATAATTCCCATGATAAGAAAAGGTGAGAGAAGCCTAACAAGTATATTCCTGCTTACAAAAAGAAGACAGCTTACGAGACAAAGAAAAATTAATGAGAAGTAGTGGGGCAAAGAAATTATAAATTCATCAAAGACAGATATTCCGTAAAAGATTAAGGCCCCGATTAAAATTCCTATAAAACCAATAATCCTTCCTGGTATAAGCTCTTTAGTATGATGCTGTTTTGCCTTAAGAATTAGGATTGATAATAACATGCTAAGAATAAGCGAAGCAGGGTAGGCATAATGATGGGACTTTTGATTTGGTATAAACCAAATAAGAAAAAAGCCTAGAAACTGACAAACAAGGAAGAAAAAAGTTGGATTTGTGGAAAACTGCCGAAAATATTTTCTATTTGAATAGAATGGTAAATAAAGAATCCAAGGTAGTGAGAAAATAATAAGACCTTGGAAAAGAACGCGAGTAGGGTACTTTTGAGCTGTAAACTTTCCTAAGTTTTGATCTAAAAAGAAGGTTTTAAAAAACTCATATCCATAATTTGCATAACTGAGCAGAAACCATAAAGAGGAAATGCATAAAGTAAGGCCGATAAGAGATAAGGACTTTTTAATATAAAAATTTTTATATCGAATATAGTAGGGGAGAAGACCCAAGGCAATCATTACTACTGAAACGGGCCCCTTTATGAGAATACTGTAGGCCATAAGAGCACTTGCATAAAATAAATCAGATTTCTTATTACTTTCTAAATAATCATATAATTTAAGGGCACCTAATAAAGAGAAAAAGGCCAGGGGGGCCTCCATCATATATATTTTGGCGTAACGAAAAACACCAATAGTGGCACCTAAAAAAATAAAGCTATGAATCGGTGCTATGGAAAAATGTCTTTTTAGCCATCTTGAAATAAAGAAAACACCTAAAAGGCTTACAAGAACCATAGAAAAGCGCGGGAAAAATATATTTGTTTGCCCAAAGGCCTTACTAAAGATAAGCCCAAGCCAAAAATGTCCTGGTGGCTTAGACCAATGGTTTTCTCCCATATATTGAGGTGTAAGAAAGCTGTCGCTAAGGTGCATTTCTTTAACTATTTGAAGGTAAAAGCCTTCAGTACTTTGTCGAATGGCATCGAGATTACCAAGATCAAAAACATAAAAAAAGAAAATGAGAAAATAGATCCAAATATATCTCATTAAGATAACTTCCTATTTTTAAAGAATATAAAAGTTAAAAAAATTGTGCAAAGGACAGGAATACTAAAAGTGGCCAGAAAAGGACTAATTTTTGAATTTCGTCCAAGCTCAAGAGAATAAGAATATAATAGCCAATAAAAAATCGAAAATATAAACACAAAGGTAACATTCCTACCAAAAGTAGAGGCCCTTCTATTGGGGTTAAATACAGATAAGGCGCCTATAATACTAAAGAGGATACAAATGATAGAAGAGCTAATAACTTCAAGTAATATGACCTCATATTCATAAGTATTAATACCAGCATGGCGTAGCGTTTTAATGTATCGCCATAACCCATTTATACTTAAATTAGTAATATCACTTTCAATTTTTCTAAATTCCTCTGGTGTTTCATTGAGATTAACAACGATACTTTTTTTCTTTTTTTGATAGGCAAAAGAGTCAGGGTCTAAGAACTTTTCAATGACTTCAACATTATCTAGCCTCCAGTTTTCTCTTTCTAAGTAAGAAGCCTTTTGGGCAATTATTTTCTCCTCAAGAGCATAATCGTTATTTAATTTATAAATAGCAATATCATTGAGGACATTATTCTTTTTATCGAACGCTACAAATGAAAAGAAATATTTTTTACTTTTATACCAAATTCGACCAGAACCAACAGAGCTGGTCGCGACTCCTTTTTTTTGTAGGTTACGAAACTTAAAGGCACTGTCTCCAATAATGGCACTCTTTTTCGATCTTATAAGTGGTTTGATATAACCCATATTTAGAACTTGAAGGCCCCCTATAAAAAAAGATATTAAAACAAGATCAATAATGATTTTTCTTCTACTATATCCACCGGCCAAAATAGCAGTTAATTCATTACGATTGATAAGTTTATTAAAAGAAAATAAAGATCCAATGAGACAGGATAACGGTAGTATCTTTCCTATAAAGCCTGGAATTTCTAAAATATAATTTTGAAGGACTTCAATACTTGTCACATTACCACGAAGAAAACCTGCAATAAGATTAGCTGTAGTTAATAATAAAAAGAGAACGAGGAAGGCCGAGCCAAAAAACTTGGACCATTCTCTTAATATCAACCATCGTATAAGAGGCATGGGGATCCTGTTTAAAATTTATAGGATAAGGACAAGGCCGTTTCCTTAATTTTTTCTGAAGTATCAGTTTCTTCAGTATTTTTGAGGGCCACATTAAGAACAAGCTTCGGTCCAACCCAGCCTATTCCTATACCGGTACCTTTTTCTTTAATGCCTTTATCATTATAGATTCCTGCACGTAGGAAAAAATCAGAAAAGACTTTTACTTGAAACGCACCACGATATAAGAATTCTTCTTCAAGGGGCTTATAGTAATTTGTTCCAGCGTCAAACATAATAGATATAAAGTCTTCATAAACATACTGAAAACCTAAGATACCTTGAGTGTCATTTTCCTTTTTCTTGATAGGATCTTTTGCAACCAAACCAATTGTAAAATTGTTGCTGACTGCGTGCATAACGCCAAAAATGGTTTGATACGTTTTGGTTTCGTTATAAATCGTTCCATTCCCACTTAGCCTATCTTTTGTAAGCTTGTAGGTGACACCAAATGCGGACTTTTCTAATACTGGTGACGCGATAGACACAGAGTATTGCTTGCGCTGATCAAAACGCTCGGAGTATTTATAATAAGATACAGAGCCTTTTAAAGCTCCCTTAGCATCTGAGATAATAACAGCAGTAGTATCACCACCCTTGTTAAGCTCTTGACCCTCACCGTCACTAAAAGTTGCATCTGTTTTTTGAAAATAAACCGAACCCATTTGAAAAAAACCAAGAGGCGCTGGGTTAACAGAGTTAGCTTCATCCATTAAAATAGACCCAACTCCTGTTCCTGCTGTTGATTTAGACCAGGTAGTCTGAAACTCTCTAATTTCTGAAAATGTTGAGAGCGGAAGTAAGATAAATAGGGTAGGAAGAATAAGTTTTACTTTTAAATAATGATGAGAGTGAATGTTAAAGTTAAATAATTTGTTCATTTTGATGCTCCAATTAAGGTTATTATAATGAAGATTAAAAAAGTCGTCATCCCCGTAGCTGGAAAAGGAACCCGATTTCTTCCGGCCACTAAAGAAATACCTAAGGAAATGATTCCTATACTTGATAGGCCCATGATTCATTATGCAGTTGAAGAGGCCGTTAAGGCCAATATTGAAGAAGTTATTTTTGTTACTTCTAAAGGAAAAGAAGTTATTGAAAAATACTTTCAAAGAAACTCTACTCTTGAGGATTTTCTATCGAGAAATGGAAAAGAGAAACAACTTCAAAATATTAAAAATATTGGAAGTATGATTTCTTTTAAAACTGTTGAGCAAAAAGAACAGCTTGGACTTGGGCATGCGGTTCTATGTGCACAAGAGCTTGTCGGTGATGAGCCTTTTGCGGTTATTTTAGGAGATGACCTTATTTTATCTTCTGAACCAGTTGTTGGGCAATTAATGAAGGTTTCAGAAGAAAAGGACTTTTCTCCTGTTATAGGGGTTATGGAAGTTCCCAATAAGGAAACCTTTCGCTATGGAATTGTAAGTGGGGATATGCTTAATGATAAAACTTTAAAGATGGACTCAATGGTTGAAAAACCAGAGCCACAAAATGCCCCAACTAATCTAGCAACCCCAGGGCGCTATATTTTAACTCCTGAGATTTTCCAATGCCTCAAAGAAATACCACGAGGAAGTGGAGGGGAGTATCAGTTAACAGATGCAATTAACTATCTGGCCAAGAAAAGAGATGTTTACGCTCATATATTTGAGGGAGATCGTTTTGATACAGGTAATTTAGATTGTTATCTTAATGCTATGGTAGAATTTGCTTTAAGAGACCAAAGAACTGAAAACCTAATGCGTAATATTATTAAAGAGAAGGCCGAAAAAATAGAAAGAGGGCTTTTATGAGACTAAAAATTTTTATTATCTTTTTGTTTCCAATCTTGGCATTTGCGAAGCCAACAATGGAAGGACTATTTAGAAATGTTAATAGTGCTGAAGTAGAGGGAGAACTTACATTAGTGCGGTTTATGATTGAAGAGCTCAATAATGAATCTCTACTAAAGCAAGTTAAAGTACAAGAGCAGGGGTCAGAAAATGAAATCGAACCTGCGGTGATGGAAAACCCTGTCGCTCCTAAGTTTATAAAGCTGCTTTTGTCTAAAGAGAGTGAAAATAAGGTAGGGGCAGTACAGTTAGAATTTCTTGATAATAAAATGAAATCTAATGAGGTCGTAAGAGTTAAATATATTAGTGATATTAAAGGTAAAGTTTCTCTAGATACGGCATTACCAAGAAGAGTATTTTATTCTTTAATGCTTATGTATGCGATGAATGACTCTAAATCAATTGCTGATACCTTAAAGAAAGTAGATATGGACTTTAAAACTAATGAAGAGTCTATTGATGAAGAGAAAAAAAATCTTCTAGTTAAATATAAAAATTATCTAGAAGCGATTAAAAGAGATCCTGAACTTAAAGAATCAGTCCCTAACCCTCTTAAGCCTGAGAACCCTGAGGAATTAGAGTTTGTTAAAAAATTGGGTAAAAGTAGTATTTATAAAGAGTCAGATAAAATCCAACTAGTTAGAAAAGAAGGTCAGTTTTATTGGGAGCTTGGTCTTAATAATATTAATGCGCTCTTTGATAATAAGACAGGGCGTCTTACTAAAATGAAGCTATCATTTTACGGTGGAGATATTGAAGTAAGAGCAAATGATTATATTCTGTTTGATGGAATTCATGAAGCTCCTAAAAATATAATAATTAGAAATAGTGATAAAAGACTTTTTAGAGTCGTTGTTATTGATTATAAGAACTATCAAAATTCTTCTAAATCACTGTCAAAAAGGGCCGAGGAATACAAAAAACTTCTAGAACAAAGACAACAAGCTCAGGGCTTTAATGTAACGGCCTCTGATTTTGATTCTCAAAAAATTGATATTGTTCAAGATACATTTTTGTTTTAAGAATTTATGACCGAAAATGTTCTATTGGTTGCGGCCAATACTCCATTTAATAATTCACTTTTAACGTATTTAGGTGAAGCTCAAAAAGGGGACCTTGTTGAAGTCCCTCTAGGCAAACGTGTTATTCCGGGGATTGTACTGGATGAGAATGCTTCGATAGAAGGGCTAGATCAAGATAAGGTTAAAGCGATTAAAGGCCCTTTAACTGAGCAGATTAAAATTAAAGATAAGGATTTAGATCTTTATCAATGGATGGCCAATTATTATCACTACCCATTAGGACAACTTGTTTGGGATAGCCTTCCTAAAATCCTAAAAAGACCACGAGAATTAAAATTTACTCAAGGTGAAGGAAAAGAATTTTCCTTTACTCTAAATGAGGAACAGAGGCCTGTTTTTGAGGATATTAAAAATAAGTTGTTCTCTGGATTTTCTAAGCACTTACTTCATGGTGTTACCGGCAGTGGAAAATCATTTGTATATCTTAGTTTGTTTAAAGAAGTATTAAATTCTGGGAAATCCGTACTATTTCTTTTACCAGAAATTAATTTAACAAAGCAATTTGTTAACTTATTTTCTCAATACCTCAACGTTCCCATTTATTTATATCATTCAGATATTAGTAACTCTGATAAATATTGTCTTTGGGGAAAAGTGCAAAAATTATCTGAGCCTGTGCTTATTATTGGAGTTCGAAGCTCTCTTTTTCTTCCAATAAATAACTTGGGGCTTATTATCGTTGATGAAGAACATGATGCCTCATTTAAGCAGGACGATAGGTGTACTTATAATGCTAGAGATGTTGCTGTCAAAAAGGCAAGTCTTCAAAGAATACCTATTGTTTTAGGTTCTGCAACACCAAGCTTAGAGACACTCAATTCATTTCAAAGTGGACAAGGTCACTATCACACTCTTAATAAAAGAATGGGAAACAGCACTTTACCAAAATTAGAACTGATTGATGAAAGAGGTGAGGATAAGGATGAAGAGCTTTGGCCTCTTACGAATAAAACAGTCGATGAAATTCAACAGGCACTAACTCGTAATGAACAAGTTATTGTCTTTATCAATCGGTTAGGATTTTCTAATTACCTCATGTGCAGAAACTGTGGGCATAAGTTTACGTGCCCAAATTGTACGCTCTCTTTACGCTATTATAAAAAGAAAGATGTATTAAAATGTCAGGTATGTGAACTAAAAACACCAAGACCCTCTGAATGTCCAGACTGTGGAAATATGAAACTACTTAACAGGGGATTTGGGACAGAGAGAATTCAAGATATATTACAAAAAAAATTCTCGGAAAGTGTTATAGAGCGTTTTGATAGAGATGAAATAACAAATTTCACCAAACTTGAAGAGTCTTTAGATAAATTTAATTCGGGTAAAACAGATATTTTTGTTGGAACTCAGATGATTTCTAAAGGACATAATTTTGAAAACGTAAAACTTGTTGTGATTTTAGGTTTAGATGGACAATTAAATTTTGCTGACTTTCGTGCTTATGAAAAAACATTTCAAATGTTAACACAAGTCAGTGGAAGGGCCGGACGCTTTGGTGGTGAAGGAAAAGTTTTAATCCAGACTTGTGATGTCGAAAACCCTCTTTTTAACTTGGTCCGAGAGCAAAAATTTGAAGAGTTTTACGAAAATGAAAACCAACTAAGACAAGACCTTGCTCTTCCCCCTCACTCAAGAATGGCCATTATTTATCTTACCAGTAGGTTTCAAGATAAGGTTGAGGCCGATTCTGAAAGGGCCACACTTATTCTCAAAAACCTTGTGTCCAAACACTTTGATCAGGTTTTTATCGAGGGCCCACGACCAGCGATAATAGAAAAAAAGGTAAATAAGTTTACTTGGGCCATTCTTTTACGTTCAAAAGATCTAAACCAGCTTCATAACTGTATAAAATCACTGACAAATAATCTTAAAACACACCATTCCGTTACCCTAAAACTCGATGTCGACCCACAGACGATTGGTTAACTAATTATCTAAACAATTATTCCTTTATATCCGATTAGTTCCTTAAGACTTATTGATATATTTTAAGGTGGAAATTTATGTGGATGAGAATAATAACCTTTGGTCTTTCAATTTTATTGAGTTTTACAACTTTTGGAGCACCAGGAAGAGGTCCAGGAGGATTTCGAGGAGCGCCTAGTAGAGTATTTGATAGAGGTGAGCCACCTAGACCTGTGACAGATGTTATTCGTGAAAGTAGCGGAACAAGAAGATCATTTTCTTCGACGACTATTGATTACGCGACCACTTCATCAGAAGGTGAAACCTCAAAGTGTAGTGACGGAAAAACCGTGCCTCTGAATTTATTAAAACTTATTACAGTTAATGGTCATGGAATTGAAATCGAACATAATATTGTAAACAATACAGTCCCAAATGATAAAAAAACAGTAACAATAAATATTCCCAATCATATTACAACTTGTTCTGACTTTGCCCCAAAGGTGCATCAGGATAAACAGCGCAATACTCTTTTTGTAACCGTCGAAAATAAATTCGACTTGGACGGATTTTTAAAAGGGAAAAGTGTTATTAGCGGAGTTGGTGTCGTTGGGTCGGACAGCAAAAAGTATGATGATAAAAAGCTTAAAACAATGACTCCTTTAGAAAAGTATGAAGCTTGTATGACTCTTTCAGGTGTTTTTACAAAAAGCTCCTCATCAGAGGATGGAGGAATTAAAGTAAAATGGCCTGAGGGTAAAGGCTATGGGCCTAAGTATTCCAAGGCCATTAAAGTAGATTTCGATCCTAAAAGTGATATGAGAGTTCTATTTGCCTCACCAGTTGAAGGTGGGAACCTGTATGGTGCCGCCTACAATTGGGATAATGATGTTCCAATGAACTATGATAACCCGGCCAAGTGTCTTTTGAAGGAAGAACTTGATATAGGCGGAGTTAATCTATGGGATGAAGTTGATAGAAAATATGCCAAGTTAAAAGAAGACTGTGAGGGCGGACATATTAAAATTAGAAATGCCATGAAAAGACTTGGTGAATTTCCTGAACAAGATGTCTTTAAGAAAATTCTTGAAAAACAATTAGAGAATGAACTCGAGGATATGGCCGAAGATCGTTATAAAAGACTTACTCAATTAGGCGATAAACTAAGATATCCTAACTTAACAAGACCTCAAGCTGAGCAGTTGTCAGCTGAATATGTGAGTTATGTGAGAGAGCTTAATAATTTTTACTTTCAACCAAAGCTTGAGAGTTTGAAAAAACTTGAAGAAAAAAGAAATAAAGCATCTTCCAATAAAGAAAGAAAGGCCATTGATATAAAAATGAGAGAGCTCAATACGCAAATTGGCTCTTTTGAAGATGGGCCTCTTTCCAAAAAGATGAATGTTGCTAAAACTATGGATGCGCTTAGAAAGCAGGGTCTAGTAGATGAGGCCAATGAAGTGGCAGAACTAAAACTTACGTCAGGTATTTTTAGAGATGTACACTTTGGTATAAAAGGACAAAAGCGAAAAAATATTACTTATCAAGAGGCCGAAAAATTAGTGGGAACAAAGAGGCTAGCTTACAATAGACAGTCGATTGTTTTTTCTCAAGCCTATATGGCCAAAACAGGTGAAGGTAAATTCTCAGGTCTCTTTTTAACCAATATCAAAAGTGTTCAAAGAAAAATGCAAACAGAAATGGTTAAGTTTAGAGCACAAGAAATGAAGTATCTTCGTTATTGTTCTCGATCAATGATAGGTACTATGCAAAACCCTATTAGATGTAAAAAGAGTATGTCTGCAAAGGCCGTTGGCCGAAGAAGAGGAATACTTAATTCAAAATTAAAAAGTCTACAGAAAAAACTGGGCCAAAACCATGAGTACTATCAAAAGTTTGTAAACCTAGAAAGAGAAGGGCAGAAAAATCTAAAGCAGAAAAAACAAGCGCAGGGCCGAGCGATAGCGGCGCTTACAGAGTCTAATGAGATTGACTTAGGTAGTTCAGATCCTTTTACTATCGAAAACATAAATGAAGAGATTGTTGAAAATGATGATTCAGGCACAAGCTTACTTAGTAATCCAGGTGCTAATGCCAATATGGGGCTTACGAATAACCCACAGATGTTTCCTATGATGCCTATGAATAACTATAATATGATGTATGGTGGAATGAGGCCTATGGGTGGCATAGGCCTATCAGGTGGTTATAACTTTAATACCTCTTTCTAGAAATCGAGAGAGGCCCTAATTTGTAGAATATAAGAATCTTTTGCAACATTAGGAGTTGCCGTATTATTAAAGGCAAAGTAGTCACCAGTCATGAGGTATCCTACGCCTCCATCAACATGAATCTCTTGATTCCATTTATATTTGAAATTGAAATCAAGCTCCATCCCATAATCAGACTCTTGAGTGGCCTTTGCATCATAGGCCTTATTTGTCGTGTGATTAAAGGCGGCCTTATCTTTCTCGGCCGTTTCCGATGCTTTGGCATAAAGTATGGCCGCTTCCCAGGCCCACTTATCAATTTCATACTTACCAGAGAGCTTTAAGTATTGAACGTTCGTCATATAGCTATCGTAGACACTGAAATCATCTTCAGCATCTTTAGAAACCGCTCTTGTGTTATATCTAAAAAGAAGATTAGCAACTTGGTAGTTTGGGTGTAAGTACATGGCATCAAAACTTGATCGACCACCATCATCTCCAGACACAGTTCCAGCATCAAGTCCTACTGACCATGAGTTATCTATTTTGTATTCTGTCTCAAGTAAAACGGCACGTGCTTTATACTTTGTAGAACCTGCTCCATAGATCGTTCCCATTTCACCAGAGAAAATAGGAGCTTCAACTTCCATGGTGAATTTATCGAAGGTCTTTTTAAAGTAAAGATCAATCAGCTTAACATTACTTTCTCCAATAGCACTATTTGAGCCATTAATCTCGGTTGTAATTTTAGAATTCCCACTAGCAATTTTCATAATGGAGTACTGAAGACCAAAAGCAATTTCTCTATCTGGGTTATCGTAAAGAAGACCAATACCCCAATGTCTTGAGTTTGAGGCCCTTGTCAGATCATCAAAAGAACTAATTTTTGCCCAATAAGGTTCAAAGCTAAAGTTACCCACTTTAAGCTTCATAGTAATTCCATCTCTTGTTGAAGTATGACGATCCCATCGCTCAGAACCTTCATTAAAAACGGCCCCTAGACCCCAATGGTTACTGTGACGACCAATGAGGTAAGTGGCCGTATCAGAGTAGAGCTCCATAAAGAATTTATTAAGGACAAGTTTATTTTCAGCACCAGGAAAAGAAGTATTGTGATAGTACAAAGCATTTCCAAAAGAGCTACCTTCTTTTGACTTATAAACATTATCACCTAGTCGACCACCTCTAGGATAACCATTTGTGATCTCACCTTTAAAAGTAGCAGCATCGTTAATGATGATTTCTGGTGAGAGTCTAAAAAGATAACTTTGCCAAGAAGCTCGGTGGTGTCCACCCGTGGCCAGTGCTACTTCTTGAGAGCCATCATCAACATTATTTGAATCATAAGTTTTTGATTCAATTCTTCTGAACTGATCAATAGATGTAGAATCAACACCAAATGTTCCATGCCAATCAATTGGAAGGGAGTAGGCCGTTGAAGTAAGGGATAGGCTTACAATGATAATTTTACTAATATGTTTAAACACTTGTTGCTCCTCTATGTGACGCGATATAGAAAGTGGAGTAAACACTATATTTGATAGACTTAATTTAGTAAAGAATCTCAATATGAAGAAGATATATTTATTGGCCGCGTCAGGCATGATTTTTCTTATGGCAGTTTTATTTTTTGCCATATCTGTCATTATGGAAATTCCTTCTGAGCGCCTTAGTCTTTTAGATGAAAAGTTTACGAGTAGAGTTAATCCTTCTCGCTCTGCCTTAGAAGAGGGCGCCATAATTAACCGGTACGACTTAGATGATTTTTTACTTTTTACTGAAGGACAGTGGGATCTTTCTCAACATGTAAAAGAAAACAAGCTGAGAAGAAAAAAAGATTTATTTTATGTGAATGAATCAATTGAATTACCTAAGCTCATTTTAAACGATTGCTCTCAGGTTAATTGCTATCAACATAGAATGTCCTTTGAATCCATACCAAGTGTTTTTTGGAAGACATTAATAGCCATTGAAGATCAAAGGTTTCTGGATCATATAGGTGTTGATTATAAGTCTATTTTAAGGGCCCTCTGGTATGATTTGAAAAGCCTTAAAATCGTTCAAGGTGGATCTACCATTACTCAGCAGCTAGTTAAAAACCTTTTTCTTAGTAATGAAAAAACTCTTATTAGAAAAATTAAAGAACTTATTATGGCCATTTATATAGAGAGTAACTTCTCTAAAGAGGCCGTACTAGAATCATACTTTAATGAGTTTGAATGGGGGAGTTTACAAGGACTTAAGGTAAAGGGACTCTACTCAGCATGTTTGTATTACTTTGGAAAAAAACCTTCAGATATTGATTTATATGAGGCCGCAATACTTATAGGTCTATTAAAAGGTCCATACTATTATCATCCATTGAAATATCCTAAGCGATTAAAGTTTCGGACGGAAGTTGTTTATAAAAAGCTCATTGAACTTGGATTTATTAAAGCGAGTGTAAATTTACGCTGGAGTGAAGAGCAATGGGAAAAATGGCTTGTATTTTTAAAGTCTAATGAAAAACAAAAATCTCAATCTGTCTTTTGGGAAATACAAAAAGATTCGATCCTCACACCATATGAAAATTTTGTATTTCTTAAAAAAGCGAGAGAATTAGAAAATCAAATTAATAACAAAAATATTTCGATTAAGGCCGTCATGGGCCACATTAATGATCCTGATAAAAAGTTTTATTACTATAGTAGAGAACAGAGGAATAAAGCTTTGGCCTTGTCTAAAGAGAGGCATCAAATTGGTAGTGTGATTAAACCATTTATTTATAGAGTCCTTAGAGGCAAATATGATGATTTGGAAAAAGAGTTTTCCCTAGATCCACTCGAATTAGATTTAAAAAGTGGTAAGTGGAAGCCAGGCGAGGCAGGGTCTTTAGACTCGGGAGAAGTTTCATTAAAAGAGGCCCTCATAAAGTCTCTTAATAGACCATTAATAAGGGCCTCTTCTGAGTTTGGATTTGAACAACTTCAAGAAAGCTTAGAGGGATGGTTTGATAACCTTCAAAAACCGTTAGAGGAATATCCTGCGCAGTTATTAGGGGCCATCGAGTTATCAGTAGAAGAACTCTTTTTGAAATATGTTCGTTTTTTTAAAGAAGAGTGCTCACATAGACCCATTGAGTCAAACATAGTTAGCCTTTTGAGCGATCCTTCGCAGACAACAATTCGTAAAATGGTCGGTAAGTATTTAAAAAGGCATAGATTCTTTGGAAAGACTGGAACTACTAATAAAGGTCTTAACAACTGGTTTGTCTTTTTTGATGGGGTTAAAGTTGGAATTATATGGGTTGGTTGGGAAGCGGCCCAAGATATCAAGGACTTAAAGCTATATGGCTCTACAACGGCCTTTAGATTGTTTCAGGGCTTTTACCTTAATAATGGCCTAAGATTTAATGAGATAGATTGTTTACAAACAATAATTCCCTAGATTATATTACGCCATATTTGAATCAGCAGGGGTATCGACAAGTGGTAAGTCAACAGATTTTGATTCTGTCATGCGTAGGTTCGAGTCCTACTACCCCTGCCATTTTCTTCTAGGTCTATCATGAAAAGAATCGTTCTAGTATCAGGAACATCAAACCCAGTACTCTCAAAAAGAATCTCAGAGTTCTTAGATGTTGCACTTGTTGATCCTCAGGTTCATCAGTTTGCTAACGGTGAGATCTTTTGTGAAATAGAGAAAAACGTTAGAGGTGCGGATGTATTTGTTATTCAGTCTACTATTAGACCGGTTAACGATGCTGTTATGGAGCTTTTAATTATTATAGACGCTCTTAAAAGGGCATCAGCTTCAACAATTACAGCGGTAGTTCCTCACTTTGGTTATTCAAGGCAAGATAGAAAAGCTTCTCCAAGAACGCCTATAACGGCAAAATTGGTTTCTGACTTAGTAACAACTGCTGGGGCCACTCGAGTAATTACGATGGACCTTCACGCAGGTCAGATTCAAGGCTTTTTCAATATTCCATTTGATAATATCTTTGCTTCTCCAATTCTTCTTAAATATATCAAAGAAGAAATTAATATGGAGAAACTAGTCTGTGTATCACCAGATGCTGGTGGTATGGAGAGAGTAAGGCACTTTGCTAAAAAACTTAAGTTAGATATCGCTATGATTGATAAGCGAAGAACAGATAAAAATGTGGCCAAGGCGATGAATATCGTAGGTGATGTAGAAGGTAAAGATTGTATCATTATTGATGATATGATTGATACGGCAGGAACATTAGTAGAAGGAGCGAAGGCCCTTAAAGCTAATGGAGCAAATAAAATTTACTCATGTGCTACTCACCCGGTTTTTTCAGACCCAGCATTAGATAGACTAGAAGCTAGTGAAGAGCTAGATAAGATTATTGTGACAGATACAATACCTCTAACAGCGAGAGGAAAAGAGATCGATAAGATTAAAGTCCTTTCTACTGCTGAGCTATTAGCAAAAGCTATTCATAGAACCTTTAATAACGACTCAGTAAGTTCACTTTTCATATAAAATGTCTCAAGAGATTAAATTAATTGTCGGCCTCGGAAATCCTGGATCAAAATATGAGGATACACGTCATAATATTGGAATGATGGCCCTCGATCAGTTAGAGAGATTTGATTGGAAGTCAAAGTTTAAAGGTCTTTACTCCCAATTAGATGATGGGGAAAAACGTTATTATTTTTTAAAACCTCAGACTTATATGAACTTGAGTGGAGAAAGTATTAGGGCCTTGTGTGATTTTTTTAAAATCAAGCCTAGTGAAGTCCTTATTCTTCATGATGAACTAGATCTTCCCTTAGGAACTATTACCTTTAAGAAGGGAGGTGGGCTAGCAGGTCATAATGGGCTTAAATCAACTGCCCAACATCTTAATACAAATGATTTTTATCGTTTAAGGATAGGAATTGGCAGACCTGCCCATGGAGATGTTTCTCGTTATGTCCTTACTGGTTTTCAAGGCGATGAAAATATTATAGTTGAAAAACAATTAGAGGGTGTTTGTGATGCCCTTAGAACATTAATGAAAAGTGGATATGAGCGGGCGGCGAATAAATTTAGTCGAAAAAGCTTTGCTTAAGGAGATAAGAAATGGGTCTTAATTGTGGAATCGTTGGTTTACCTAATGTTGGAAAGTCTACTATATTTCAGGCCATTACATCTGCGCCAGCTGAAGCGGCCAATTATCCGTTTTGTACTATTGAGCCTAATGTTGGAATTGTGAACGTAGGTGATCCTAGATTAAAGAAAATTACTTCATTGATAAAACCTCAAAAAACAATTCCTGCAATTGTTGAGTTTGTTGATATCGCTGGACTTGTTAAAGGTGCCTCAAAAGGGGAAGGACTAGGAAATCAATTCTTAGGTCATATTAGACAAGTCAGTGCGATTGTTCACGTCGTGAGATGTTTTGAAGACCCTAATGTTGTTCATGTTTCAGGACAAGTTAATCCTGTAGAAGATATTGAAGTTATTAATATGGAATTGGCCCTGGCCGATCTTGAGGTTGTTTCTAAAAAGCTTCAAGGTATTGATAAAATGATCAAAAGTCATAATAAGGATATATCTAAAAAGGGTAAGGTTCTTTTACCTATTTTAGAAAGATTACAGGCCCACCTTGAAGAGGGAAATCAGGCCAGAAACTTAGATCTTTCTGATGAAGATAAAGAGGAAATAAAAGAATTAAATCTTATAACTCTTAAAAAAATCTTGTATGCATGCAATGTTGATGAGGACTCTATTGTTGATGATAATAGCTTTGTTAAAGAAGTTAGAGAACTGGCAGCAAAAGACGGCTCCTCCGTTGTTAAAATTTGTGGAAAGCTTGAATCTGAGATTGTTTCTCTAGGATCTGATGAAGAGAAAAAAGAGTTTATGGAAGCGGCAGGTATCGAAGAATCAGGACTAGAAGTTCTAACTCATATGACTTATGAGATGCTGGGCCTAAGAACTTATTTTACGGCCGGAGAAAAAGAAGTACGGGCATGGACATTTACCAATGGTGCTAAGGCGCCAGAAGCGGCCGGTATTATTCATACAGATTTTGAAAAAGGCTTTATTAAGGCCGAAATCTATCATTGTGAAGATTTATTTAAGTTAGGTTCAGAATCAAAAGTTAAGGAAGCCGGTAAACTAAGGATTGAAGGGAAAGAATATATCGTTAAAGACGGTGATATTATTCATTTTCGCTTTAATGTTTGATCCGTATTATTGTACCCAACTTTAAATGAACTCTCAATTGATGCGAGATTTGTTTTATTATTCGTTAAATAATCATAGAAAAATTTGTTTCGAAAGATAAGCTTTATATAATATCGAGTTTCTCTAAATGGAATAGACTCTACATTAAGTAGTGGGTTGTCTGAAATAAAGATCTCTTGGGACCATCGGGAAACTCTTCTTTCTCCTGCATTATAGGCCGCTAAAGTTTGGAGTAGATCACCATCATATTTTTTAAGAAGAGAAGATAGATACTTTATCCCAATTTTTAAATTAAGAGCAGGTTTTCTTAATGTTTTTGAGCTTTTAAATTTAGCATACATTCTGGCCGTGGAAGGCATCAATTGCATTAGTCCTCTTGCTCCTGCGTGCGATAGGGCATTTGGGTTAAATGCTGATTCTTGTCTTATTAAAGAAAGAACAAGTATAGGATCAACTTTATTATTAATTCTCGCAATTTTTTCAAGATAATCTAAAGGGAATAAGTATTTTAAGTTATCTTCATTAAACGGAATAATATTACGATTTATGCTTTTAAGAATAAGCTTAAAGTTAAGAAGATGCTTTGAATTTTTATTAAGAAGAGAGGCCAGGCTAAAAACCACTAATTTTGTTCTATTTTCAAGGCCAAACAATGAACTTTTTTCAAAATTTTTAATATTATATATATGATAGTCAATAATATCATTAAGCTCATGCTCAACAAAACGTTCATGACCAAGACGTAGCCAGACAGTTAATCTTTCAATTGAATCACGTAGAGAACCTTTAATCTTCTTAAAATTATTTAAATACTCTTTTTTATCTTTCTCATAATAAGAAGTATCGAGTGGATGACGAAGCTCTTTTCGTGCAAGTATAGAATAATAATTGAGTGGAGATTTTTTAAGTGTAAGCTCGTATAATTTTTCTGCAGATTTTAGCATTCCGATTTGTTTCATGGTGTATGCTGCCCAAAATTGTATCCTACCAGAATGATGTTCGATATTTTTTAAGAGTCCTTGATTTTTTATTTCCTTATAGGCCCCTTTGTAGTCCTCTCTTACAAGATGTGTGTAAAGAGTATAAAAGGTTAAATCGTCATACTCTTCTTTCCCTGCAATGGACCTTATCTTTTTTAAAACACTTTTTCCTTCATGATGAACTCCCTCTACGGAAAGCCTTCTAACCATAGCAATAAAATTATCTGCTAGAAATGAATTGGTAAAATACTCTTTATTTGCCAAAGAGAAGTCGGCCAAGGCCAAAAGAATCTTCTTTGCTTTGTCTGTGTCACCTTTTTTTAATGAATGATAGAAATCACGTTCATTTCTATTAATTTCTTTGCGAAAAAGAGATTCATGACGAGCTCTATTAAGAACCTTTTTTTGTGTTTCAATTGTCATTTCTTTTGAAAAAGAAAAATCGGCCAATAGCTCTTTACTAAGATTCAGCTTGGTAATATTAACTGTTAAGATCTTTTTAATGATCTTTTTGGTGTCTTCATTTTTTTTAATCTTGGTCAGCCATTTCTTGAAATGCTTTAGGTTTTTCCGCTTTGTAAATGAAGTAATATTTTGTACAAGGAAATCCCTAATTTCAGTTTGATAAATATCTTTATGGGTTATTTGATTAAGAAATATTTCAATGCATACATCTTTTAACTCAGAGCTAATTTCTTTTGTGACACTTTGGTGCGTAGACTTTGCATTTGCTACGTTACACTTCTTAACAAACTTGACGTCTTTTCCCTTCTTAGCAACTTTAATGATTTTAATAAAGTTGTTAAGAACATCAACTTGAGTTTTAAACTTCTTACTCTTTACGTTTAACTCTTTGGCCTTAAAATATTTTATTTTTGAGTAGCGAAAGTTTCTTAGTTTTCGATAAGTTTTGAGAATGGCATCCCCATCGACGCGTTCATCCCATGTAGGCTCTAAGTTCAATTCTGCTTGTGTAGGCGCAGATAAGATAAAAAAGATAAGAATTGGCAGTATTAATTTATTCACTTTCAAATTATGTTAAATCGTTGCTGGATTTCGGCCAGTCTTTTATTAATTTCGTTGATGTCATTTTTATGCTTGTCTGGAAGTGAAGCACTAAGACCTGTGATATATCGACTGACTTCTTCGAGGTAATAGAAATCTTCAACATAGTTTCTCTGTATAATATCAAATGTTTTATTTACTTCTTTGGCAATTTCTGGAAAATAATCGCCTTTTCTAAATTGAAGTACCTCTCGGCCTCTACCTTTTTGAATTGTTTTAAAAAAGGCCCTGAGCCTAAAAAGTGGTCCAGCAATTCTATGACTAAAAAATATACTCACAATAAAAATAATTGCTAAAAAACCTACTTGCCATATGGCCAATATAATAAGTAAGTCTTTTCTATTACTTAAGAGCTCCTGTGATAATTGAGCGGTCTCACCAATTTTATCTATCGCGCTTGAAGTGATGTCATAAATAGCAATAGGGTAAACTAAACTAGAAATGAAAAGTAAAAGACTTATCATTATGCTGAATTTAATTTGAAAAGAAGGATTTATTAAATATAGTTTTCGTTTATTTTTCAAAAGTACCTCTTATATTATTCTATAGTTTACATGCTTTTGCTTCTAGTTGGAAAAATTGAAACAAAGACCAAGTAAAACGATCTCATATTTAAAGATTTGGCAGCATTTAACTAATTCATTTAGAATAATGAGATAAGGAGCAAAGAGTGCAAGAAGGTATATTACCAATCTTAAAAGAACAGTCTTTTTTCGGGTTTACCGGTAGAATTAATATTTTACTTGGTAAGAATAAGCAGCATATTGGTGTCATCATTCAAATGAATGGTCATATCGTTAATGCTGAATTCTATTCTAATAAAGGTAAAAAAGCGCTTTTTAATATTCTTTTTGAAGATATCGATGGCCATGCTGAATTCACTTATATCGTTGAACCAGAACTTATTAATTCAGAAGATATTAAATTTAAATTCACCTTCGATGAGCTTTATAAAAAATTACAAACGCGATTTGAACAATACAAAAAATTTAAAAAATTTCGACCACCTAAAGAACTGAAGTTATTTTTAAAGGCGGATTTTGTAGAAGATATACATGGTTACTCAGTTGGTCCGGAAGAGTTTGATACACTTCTAACAGTTATAGATTATCCTCTGGTTGAGGAGATATATAAGCATTCTTCCTTATATGAATATCAAATAACGAGGTCTCTTGTGAGTTTAAGAAATAAGAAGGCCCTAAAGGTTGTCCAATAGGGCCATCGAAAATAATTAGCCTAAAAGTGATTTGAATTCTTCAGTCATGAGCGGAACAATCTTAAAAAGATCTCCAACAATACCGTAATCGGCCTTAGTGAAGATTGGTGCTTCCGGATCATTATTAATAGCAACAATTACTTTAGAGGTTCTCATACCTGCTAAATGTTGAATAGCTCCTGAGATACCACATGCAATATATAATGATGGAGAAACAGTTTTTCCTGTTTGTCCTACTTGCATATCATGTGGGGCAAATCCTGAATCTACGGCCGCTCTTGAAGCTCCAACAGTTGCTCCAATAACATTAGCGAGCTCATCAAGAATCTTGAAATTATCGGCATTCTTCATGGCCCTTCCACCAGAGACAATAATATTTGCTTCGGTGAGATCAAGCTTTTCACTTGCGCCTTTAATAATTTCTTTGATGGTTGCCCTTAATTCTCCAGCGTCTAGTGTTGCTTCCGCACTTTCACCAGCTCCAGAAGTTGGGGCATCTGCAAGACCTAAAGCATTTGGTCTCACTGTTACAAAGTGTGGTTTTGGTCCAGTGATTTCAACCTTTGCATAACACTTACCTGCAAATAAAGGTCTTGTTCCTGCAAAGTTATCACCATCCATAACAAAGTTAGTGACCTCTGAGGCCATACCTGAGTTGAAGGTAGCTGAGAGACGTGGGATAAGGTCTTTTCCTAGTGATGTTGATCCAGCAAAAACCATATCGTAGGAGTTTTCTTTAATAAAACTATGTAGTGCATTTGCATAACCTTCAGGGCTGTATTGATCCAGATTGTTCCCTGAGAGGCTGTGAACTTTTGCAGCACCATGAGTAGCGAGGTCTTGGACACCTTTTTCTGGTATTTTTCCAAAGGCCGCGACTTCTACATTATGTCCAGCAAGTTTCCCTAAAATCTCTAGAGAAACGGCCTTAACATGATCACCTTGAATTTCAGAAAATACGAGTATTTTAGCCATTGTTCTTTCCTTTTAAATTACTTTTGCTTCGGTTCTAAGTAAGCCGACGACTTCTTTTACAATAGAAGCTTGGTTATCTTCTTCTAGAGCATCAAACTTTTTCCCTGGAGGTTTTTCTTCAGGTAGCTTGAATTCGGAATACTTAATTCTTTGGTCTTCTTGAGTTACTCCAACATCAGCTAAAGAAAATTTTTCAAGTGGCTTTCTCTTGGCCTTCATGATTCCTGGTAGGGAAGCATATCTTGGAGTATTTATTCCTTTGTTACAAGCGACAACACATGGCTTGTTAACTTCATAAACCTCTATGGCCCCACCTTCCACTTCTCTTTTAAGAGTAAGAGTGTCTCCATTTTGCTCAAAACCAACAACGACAGAAACAGAGGGAAGGTTCATCATTTGAGCGAGAAGTTGTGGAACTTGGCTACAGTCATCATCAATGGCCTGTTTTCCTGCCAGAACTAGATCAGGAGCATTACCAGACTTTTCAATAGCACCTTTGAGGGCCTTCGCTGTCATATAGCTATCAAGGTTATCCTCGGCCTCTACTAAAATAGAGTCATCAGCACCCATAGCAAGAGCTGTTCTTAAGGCTTCAGTATCTTTTACTCCACCTACTCTAACAACAGTTACTGTTGAACCAGCATTTGCTGCTTTTACTAATAAGGCCTGTTCAACTGCAAACTCATCATATGGATTCATAATCCATTTAATTGAATTTGTTTCTATAAATGTCCCATCACCTTTTGGAGTGATTTTTGTCTCCGTATCGGGGACTTGTTTCACACAGACGAAGATTTTCATTAATTTCTCCTTTTAAATCGTGGAATTCAATTCTCGAGCAATAACTAGCTTTTGAATTTGAGAAGTTCCTTCGTATATTTGAATTAATTTAGCGTCTCTCATAATTTTTTCGACAGGGTATTCTTTGCTATAGCCGTAGCCTCCATAGATTTGGACAGCATCCGTTGAAACTTCCATACAAATATCTGCTGAATAGGCCTTAGCATAAGAAGCAATTTTTGTATTCTTTTTACCTTGATCAAGTAGCCATGCTGCTTTATGTACAAGGTTTCTAGCGTTTTCTACTTTGATACCCATATCGGCCAACATAAACTGAATAGCTTGATGTTTGGCCAATGGTTTTCCAAATTGTTTTCTTTCATTTGCATATTGAAGTGCATGATCAAATGCTGCTTGAGCACCCCCAACTGCAGAAGAAGCAACGAGTGGGCGGGAATGATCTAGAGTTTTCATTGCAAGTTTCCAGCCTTGGCCGACTCCACCAATGATATCCCCTTTTGCGACTTTAACGTTATTAAATGTTAGGGCCCTTGTATCACTACAACGGTGTCCCATCTTTTTTTCTGCGGCCCCTATTTCAATACCTTCGGCCCCCTTTTCTACAACACATGCAGTGATACCACTATGACCTAATTGAGGATCTATTGTTGCATATACAACATAAAGGTCCGCAAAACCTGCATTGGTGATCCACATTTTATTACCGTTAAGGATAAAGTGATCTCCATTTTCTTTGAGTGTCGTTTTTATACTAGCAGCATCCGAACCTGACTCAGGCTCAGTGAGACAGAAAGATGCAACTTTAAATTCCTCTGTAAAAGGGGTGAGGTATTTCTTTTTTTGTTCATCACTTCCACCAATAACAATAGGTAAAAGGGCTAGGTCGTTTGCCATGATAGAGGTATTCATCCCCATACAACCATAAGCAAATGCTTCAGATATAAGAACTGAGTCTAGGGTTGTTAAACCACTTCCACCAAACTCTTCAGGTATACATGTATTATAAAACCCTAGCTCCCATGCCTTTTTAAATATATCAAAAGGCATTTCGGCCTTTTCATCAAACTCACTTGCTTTTGGGGCAACTTCATTTTTTGAAAATTTAATAGCTTCATTGTGTATTTCAAGTTGTTCTTGAGAGAGTTCAAAATTAAGCATAAATAAGGCTTCCAGGGTTTTTAACCCATGGATCGTATAGTTTTCGAGGTGGCGAGTCAAAACCTATCGCGCTATAGGTAAAGGGTAAAAAAATGCGCAAAGTCTATTGCAAGTATTTTTGGTAATAGGGAAGTTCTTTGAGGGGTTCTTTGACAAAACTTCTACTTTGCCAGCTTGGGTGAGGAATAATAAGTTTTTTAGTATTTACTTGTTTGGTCCCTAAAAAAACAATATCTATGTCGATGTTACGAGGGCCTTTATCAATAACTTTTTCTCTTCCCATTAAGCTTTCTATGCTCTGAGTTATTGAGAGGATTTCTTCAGGTTTTTGAATACTTGTTTCAAATTCAAGAACTTGGTTAAGAAAGTAAGGCTGATTAAGGTAATCAACAGGGCAAGACTCAATAATTTTAGATTCTTTAATTAGTTTGAAGTGAGTCGTAAGATAGTCTTTTGCTTTTTGAATATTAGTTTGACGCTCACCTATGTTACTTCCAAGCGCTATTATAAGTTCCATTACTTCTTCTTCTGCCAGTTCTGTTCATCTAGATAAGGGTCAATATAGGAGGGGAGCTCACTTCCTGGTGGGGTAAGAGGAGGGGATTTAACCCCACATCCGCAGAGAAAAAGCATAAGCAGAATGATCTTAAAATTCGACACTAATACCTACCGACATGATATCTGTTCCAAGGTCGGCCCTAACAAACCAGCCGGGAACAAGTCTTTTTAGTAAAGTCGCGCCAAAAATAACAGTGTTTTTTTCTAGTTGTTCTACTAAATCGAGTTCTCTGTTTAAGTCGTCTTCAGTCTGTGAGTTAGAGGAGTCTTGTTGTCCTGCGCCAGGGCTGTCCACGGTTATTGCTTGGTACCCCGCGTAAGGCATAACAAGAACTCCCATGACTGCATTAAATGTATATTTAACTCTAAAGGTAAAGTTTCTCATTTCTGTGTCAAGGCCCTCGGATGGAAAGTCATTAATAACATTTTGTCCGTATAGACCTTCTAAAAAAAGATTATTGGAGATTTGGTAGGCCCAAAGAAAGTTGATTTGATTATAGCTTTGACTAGAACCGGTTTCATCAACACCATCAACTTGTCCGTAGGATGCTCCAACGAGGTTATCTGGTTTTATAAGTCGTAATTTATCATCGTCTTCAGCGATATCATCATCGAGGTCAGTAGAATCAAAAAGATCATCAGTGTCTTTTATGACAAGGCCATCATTTAAATCGTCAGCTTGATCAGCTTGAGATTTTCGTTTTTCAAGGTTGATATAATAACTATCATCCCCTCTTAATACTTGAACATCTCTTTTGGCCCTAAGCTCTTTCCATAGGTCTAAATTATAAATTTTAATAATTTTAATTCCAGAAATATTCCCTTTAACTTTGGCCACTAAAGCTCTAGAAACAAGTTTCTTATCGACAAGCAAGGTTATAAAGTCACCTTGCCCGTAACCACTGTTTTCATTACTAAGAATAAAAATTTTTCTATTTTCAGAAGTTTTAACAATCCGTTCATTGGTAAGAGGAGGTGCTTCAATATCTGTGACGTCTTCATCTTCCCTAAGTTCCTCAACTAGAGACTGAGCAAAAGAGGTGGTTATTGTAAAAAAACTGAATAAAAAGCTAATGACTAAATACTTCATAAGTTAGGTATACCATTTTCGATAGGACTTCATCTATTAAAAATAAAGTCTATTGCTGATGTGACGACAAGTTTAAGTCTATAAAAGGAGTCGTATATGAAACTTTTAAATATCATTTTAATAATGATGATCTCATTTGGGATTGCGTCTTGTTCCAGTAAGAAAAAAAATGATCAGGAAAAGGCCGCGCCATCAATGGAAACAACCTTAGATAATGAAGTTGTTATTGATGACATCCTTGAAGCTGAGCAACCAACTGAAAGTATGGCCGAAGAGGCTTCGACATCAGGCATGGACCTAAGTGGAGAGATGGCCTCTTATACAGTTGAAGAAGGAGATACTTTGATGCTTATCTCTTTTAAACTATATGGTGATTATAGAAAGTGGAGAGAAATCGCCAATCAAAATCCAGAACTTAGTCCTAATGCCTTAAAACAAGGTACTGTTTTAAATTATAAGGCACCTTCAGAAAAGTTTGTATGGAATCCAGAGGGGATTGCTCACTTAATTAGACAGGGTGAGACATTAGGTACAATTTCAAATGAAAAATATGGTACACCGAAAAAGTGGAGAGATATTTGGGAGAATAATAAACCAATGATTATTAATCCAAACCTAATTTTTGCAGGTTTTACTCTCTACTATAAGCCTCTTGAAGAAATGGTTACTCAAATTAAAAACTAAATCTGGGATTTCCCTGTAAATTAAATTAACCTAAAACTTGATGATCAGGTTTTGGGTTATTTTTTTATTTTTTTCATGCGCAAAGATCCCTCTTTTTAAAGGAGATACTCCTTTTTCTGGGCAGTTAAAGTCATTTAAGGCCTTTGAAAATAAGGATTATCTAGATCACCTTGCGTCATTAGGGCCAGTTTATTTATCTTCGCAAAGTACAGAGACTTTGCTCTTACCAAAGGCACATACAAAATACCTCAATGATATTTTTAAAAAGATAGTATCAAATAATGAACAGATACTAACTGGTTATGAAAAACCAAACTTTCATATTATAAAAAGTAAAAGACCTTTCTATTTTTCTTTACCCAACTCTCAGTTTTTCCTTAGTTTAGGCCTATTAAAAAAATATATGAAAAATGAACAGCTTTTAAATGCTGTTATAGCCTCAGAGGTTCTGAGGTCTGTAAAAGGGATCTACGAGAAAAAAATAATAATACCAAAAGGCTTTCTTTTAACGCAGCAAATGCTTGGTATCGTTAAAATTCCTTCAAGTGTTAAATATAATCTAAATAAGTGGTCATTTTATGTTTTGAAAAGGGCCGATATGGACCCTTTTGCTCTTCTTAATTGGATACAAATTCAAAATAAGAATGTTTTAGATTTTAATCCAGATCAAGGTGGAATGAGAGACCAAACAAGGGAAGAATTTTTATTTAAAAATTTTTTAGTTAAAGAAGGCTTTCAAGATGAGTCCATTAATGAAGAAAGGATTAGACCAAGTAAAGAATTTTATCGTTTCTTATCCTTTATTCGGAGGCACTAAGTGGATATAGAGAGCGTAATTAAACAACATTTAGACTCTGATGATACAGTGGAAATAACTCAGCTTGCAGGGGATGCTTCTACCAGATGTTATTATAGGGTGAATCAAAATGATTCTAATATTATTGCCTGCTGGAGTGAGATGCCAGAAGGCGAGGAGACTTTTAAAAACTTTCTAGAATTAAATAAAGTCTTTAGGGACCACCAGGTTCCGGTTCCTGAGGTATTGAGCTCAGATATTAATAAGGGCGTAATCATTCAACAGGATCTAGGGGGTGTATCCCTCAATGATTTGTTTATAAGTGAAGGCGCTCAAGTAGAGTACTTAGAAGAGGCCATTGATAATTTAACTTTGATTCATAAAATTCCTATTTCAGATTATCAGGATAGGTTTTTCACAAAATTAAAATTTGATCGTGCTAAATTTACTTTTGAGCTAAATATAACGTTAGAGTTTTTTATTGAAAAACATCTGGGATTTAAAAATGCTGGAGAGTGGTCGAAAGCTTTCGAAGTCCTATTTAAGAGAATATTAGATGAAGACAAAATGGTATTAGTTCACCGTGATTATCATAGTAAAAATATTATGGTCAAAGAAGGTAAACAATTTGTAATTGATTTTCAAGATGCTAGGTTAGGCTATCCACAATATGATCTCAGTTCACTTTTAGAAGATTGTTATTTTAAAATTCCTAATAACATCAAGCAAAAGATGATTGATTATTATCTTAATAAAATGAATATACCTGAAAAAACATTTCAAAAAGACTATGATTATATTGCGATTCAAAGGATATTAAAGGCGCTTGGAACTTTTGCCATGATGAAATATAAAAGAGGAAAAAGTAATTACCTTCCTTATATTCCTTATGCTGTTGAAAATGTAAAAGCAATTTGTGAAAAACATAAAGAATTATATGGCCTTATTGGTTTATTAGAGGAGATTAAAATTGAGTCTTGAGGCGGCCTTAATATTAAGTGCAGGATTTGGTACGAGAATGGGAGAAATAGGAAAAGTTCTTCCTAAGCCTATTTGGCCTTTGTATGAGACTAATTTAATCGATCTTCAAATTAAATTTTGTCGTTTGAAGGGGATTAAAAATATTTATATTAATACTCACTACCTTCATCATTTAATAAAAGATCATATTGAAAAAAATAACTATGATGAAGTTCATATACTTCATGAGGAATCTATTTTAGATAGTGGGGGAGCAGTTCATAATTTTTTTAAACATACCAATCATAAAAATGTTCTTTATTTAGCAGGAGACCAGTTTTTTTTCTTTGATGATGTCAGCTGGAACCAAGGAGTTTCTAAAATTAAAGACTCTAGAGCTGTTCTGTTTACAATGAATGCCCAAGCTACGGATAAATACAGAGAGTTTATTATTGAAGACGATATTCTCAGAGATATAAAAGAGCATATTAATAATGAAGAATATATTACTTATTCAGGGTTAGGATTTATTAATTTAGAGGACTTTAAGTATAAATCGGGCCCTTCTAATTTCTTTGAGTCTGTGGCCGATTATAAAAACCAAAGGGTCTTAACAATTAATCCAAGTAATCAAGAGTATTGGGATTTTGGAACAGAAGACCTATATTTTAAAAATTGCTTTAAGGTATTAAAAAGCAAGGGGCGCTTTAATAAATTCCTCTTGGATCAAAAGGCCATTCTTCCTGAGCAGTGCTCTGAAAGTAAAGATTCCTATCGAAGTGAGTTCCAATCTGTACTCAACTTCGACTCACAGGCGAGCTTAGAAAGTTTACCAGGTCCAAGCATCGTTCTTTCTGGAAAAAATCTGAAGACCAAAGGAAGAGGTCTTTATTTTAACGATAAGTATCAAGAAGTAAGTTTTTGAGGGGTTTCTTTAAGCTTTATGCAATCTACAGGACAAAACTCAATGCATGCGCTGCAAAGAGTACAAGCAAAAGTTTCGACCGTATAACTCTCTTCAACTTTTAAGATGGCCTCTTCAGGACAAATAACATTACAGTTGTCACATTTTACACAAATATCTGTTATAACCAAATAAGGAAACATATGTTAAGTATAAGCTAGGAGAGCTTGTAATCATATGAGAGTAATTTTTTCACAAAATTTAAAAGTATGAATCATTTTAAACGTAGCACTTTAACTAAAAACCTGACTATTTTTATCCTTTTTGGGCCTTTGTTTGTTTTGATTTTAGAGGCCTATAATAAAGGGCTAAGTGCTTTTGACTTATCTTTTATGGAATCATTACTTTACCAAAATACTTACTATATCATTGGGTTATTATTTGCTCTTTATAGTGTGTTTTGGATTAAGCGATTCTCTTTATTTATTTTACCGCTCTTTTTCTTATTAAATATTTTTATAGGGGTAGAACTATTTATTCAGTCACTGGATAAACTTCTTCTTATTGTTAATTTTATTTATTTAGGAGCATCCTTTGTTTTTCTTACTTTTTGGATGGATGAGCTTAAAGATGCAGTATATAACCCTCTTTGCACCCCACAAGACATAGAGAAACGCTCAAGTTATGGGCTTGTTGCTGAATTAACAGATACTAATGGAGTAAGTTATATTGGTAGTGTTACTAATTGGGATAAGGAAGGTTGCTTTGTAAATATTCTTAATAGTAATACAGTTCCAAAAAATAAGGTTAAATTTAGCCTTAAGCTTAGGGGGATGTTGTTCTGCCATAATGCCAGAGTTGTTTCTAGTTATGATAGAGGTGTTGGGATTAAAATTATTTTAGATAAACAAGTTGATCAAGAGTATAATTGGACTGAGTTGTATGAGCTCATTAATGATATGGGGTTCAGTCCCAAGTTAATATAAGGCAAAAATGAAAATTTATTTAGTTTTAATACTTGTGACCATAGCATCTTGCAGTTTTGATTCGGGGCCAGAGAAGGCACTAAAAAATTTCATTAATTATAGTGTTTCTGATGGTCAGGAACGTAGCTATTATATCGATAATACCACAGGGAATATGTTGAGCTTTTATCAAAAGTTAAGTGATGAGGAGTTCGATGAAGTTAAAAAGACAGGTATTGAGAGAATAAAGAAAATAGAGATAAATTTAAGTAAATGTAGTGAGACTAATTGCTCTATCACTTACACATTAAAATACACAAAAGATAAAGGCTCTGATAATGAAGCCGATTCTGAAGTTAGAAAAATCGCTGAGTTAGAAAAGCAAGATGGTACCTGGAAAATTGCAGACGTACTCAATATAAAGACTTATATAAACTCAAAAGTTCCTCTAAACCCCTAATGTTATTTCTTATATAGTTCGAAAAGAACTTGTATGAGAGAGAAGTATTTAGATGACCCCTTAATCAGTCAATTGATGGAAGAGACTTATGCAATTGGCCCTATAGATGAGGATAAAAATTCTCATGAAAATTTGTGCTTTTATTTTGAGGATCAGAATAAAGTTATAGGGTCTAAAGATAAAATGGCCTTCTTTGAATTTAATCTTAATAAAAAAGAATTGCTTTTTTTTAATTTGTCTAATTTAAAGGAACAAAAAGTTTTTAGGTGTATTATGGCGGGCTACTTAATTGACTTCCCGTACGAGTGGTCTCAGTTTAGATGCCTTAAGAAATTTTCATCTACGATTGGAAGAGGTATTACAAAGATATCTTCTGAAAATGATGAGGATAAACTTATTGAGGTTCTTCAACCTTTTTGTCCATATAACTGTGAGATAGCGTTAGTGTGCTATAAGTTTAAGTCTTACTTAATTTTTTTGCCAACGGGGCGCCCAGATACTGCTGAGTGGATTGAGACTTTTGTAGACTTATAAAGACATATAATATTCTTTAATCTTAATCGCATCTTCCTCAAGGTTAGGGCTATTGGAAATAACATAACCTTTACAATCAAACTTCTTAAGACTTCTAAATAAGGCCTTCCAGTCAAAGTTAGACTCGTCAAGGTTTAAGTGCTTTAAGTCACCTTTTGAGTTTGAGCTAATTCCAGAGATGTGAATATGCATATTGTTAAGCGATTTTTCACCTATTTCTTCTTTAAGTCTAGTAAGAACTAAATCAAACTCTTCTTCTGTGTTGAACTCACCAGTTCGCGCATAGAGGTGAGAAAAGTCCATACAAGGGCTACAAGAGTTAATACTTTTAGTTAGACTAATCAGCTCGTCTAAGGATCCAAATTGTGAAGTCTTACCAGTAAGCTCTGGTCTAAGTTCAATTTCGATATCTAGTCGACCTAGTCTTTCTTCAATAACATTTAGACTTTTTTCCACGAGATCAAAAACATCATAAGGGCTATCTTTCATATAAAAGGCCGCGTGGAATGTCATAGATTCAGCACCACAAAGATCAGAGATTTTTGCGGTTTGGATGATTCGCTCAACTGAAGAATCAATCTTATCTTGTTCTCTAGCATTTAGGTTAATGTAATATGGGCCATGAGAAGTTAAAGGAACATCAAGCTCGTAAGAGACTTTTCGAAGGCCAGAAGAAACCTCTTCTTTCATTCTTACACCATGAGCGAATTCCAACTGCATACAGTCTAGACCTAAGCTGTGAATTTGCTTAACGCCCTCTATTGGGTTGTTCTTTTTAGGGGTTGAATTTGGTACCCCAGCAGTTCCAAATAGAAGTCTATTCATTTGCATCGCAGTTTACTCCTTAAAGGCTAAAAACAAAGACTCTATAGCATGGTTACTCATTGTAAAGACGCGCTACCAACACAAAACCTGTAAAATCAATGGGTTATAGAGTTGCTGTTTATTCGCATATAATTGCTGCGTTATAGCCCTTTTCAAAGTAATTGTCTATAATTACCCCGACCCCTAAAACAATTATTAACGCGGAGTGTAATTTGAGGGTTCTTTCAGTACTTCTATTGCTTTTATTTTGGGTCGCTCCATTTGTAATGGTGGCCTCTCTTATGTGGGCCACAGTTGGGCCATTTGTAGGTCTGGTTTTCGCCTCTCTCACATTGATAATAATTCTTCTTTTTATGGAGCAATTATTAATCTCATTGTCAGGGGCCTGTCCTGTTAAAGATCAAAGAGTGTTAGACAGCTTTAATGCCCAGGTGTTCAAGCTTGGCCTTGGCCCAAGAAAGCTTTATTATACTGAAAAATTTAAAACAAACTTGTTTGATTTACCAAGCATCTTCAGCTCTAAAGGTTCTCTTATATCCAAAGATCTTATTGATTCGCTCACGAAAGATGAATTGGATATTGTATTTTACGGAGTGCTTTATAAGTCGACCTTTATGGATAGCTTCTTAGATAAGCTTGGGGCCATTCTTTTTTCTTTTATCCGATTCCCAGAATGCAATTTTGGTCTTTTGAATAAAAAAATGGAGTTTTTTCTTTATCTTGTATTTAAGTTTTTGCTTTCGCCATTAGAAATACTTGAGAAAAAGTTTTTTGATAAAGATGGTATACCGAATAGGATTTCAGATGAGTTTTTTAAGCTTGGAAAGGATTCTATGGTATTAATTGCATTAACTGATAAAATAAAATCTAATAATGAGGATGATTTACAAGTTAGGAACTTTTCCTTCCAGCTTATTTATAAATTTTCTCTTTGGCCATATAACGTGGCCGACCTTTATGACTTGTTTTTTGATCTTGCTCCTAAAAGTAAACAAAGTTGGAAGTCGATTTAATTAATGGAAAGTAAAGAAAAAAAAATTTGGGACATTTCTAACTTTTATCCTCTTTTTTTTACAGTAATTTTTATCGTAATTCTTTTTCAATATCCCTTCAGTTCACTAGAAGCTATTTTCTATGATTTAAGAACAAAACTAGATATCGGTATTCAAGAAGAAGATGATGTGGTGATTATTTCACTTGATGAAACAAGTGATCAATTCATAGGTGATCAATATCCATACACTTATGCGACTCATGTTCGGATGCTAGAAAAGCTCATTAGTTCCAAACCAAGTGTCATTAATTATTTAATAGGATTTTTAGAACCTAAGTCTGGGCCAGATGAGCAAAACTTAAAACAGTTTAAAAGCTTAATAAAAAATTATCAAAATGATAAAGGTTTCTTCAGATTTGGTGTAATTACGGATGCATTTGGTATTAAAAATCCTCCTAGCTCTCTTAAAGAGGTTGGGCACTCGTTGGCCATCCTTAATGTTGATGAAGCGAACTTCTCTAAAGATGGAGTAAGTAGACGGGCCATTTTAAATGTCAGTGGAGAAAATAGTATCCACCTCTGGTCTGCAAATAAATATAAGAAAAGTCTGAACCTGAAAGAAATGACACCTTCAGAGTACAAAGGCTCATACTATCAGCCAGAAGCAGATGCTACCTTTGCTTTATTTAGATATAGTGCTAATCCGAGGCTTGAAAAATCAAAGTTAAAAGTCATTCCATTTCATAGAGTGATTGGTGGCAATTTTCCAAAAGATTTTTTTAAAAATAAAGTCGTTTTAATTGGTCCAAGTTATATCGGAAATCCTAGTGATTTTATTCTAACTCCCTTTAATAGAGAAAGATTTGAAACTCCAAAGCTGAATGTCCATGCGAGAATAATCCAAGCACTCATCAAAGAAAAAACAGTATATCGTCTACCGATTGAAGTGAGTTATATAATTGCTATTCTTATCACAATTATTTTATCCATCACTATTTCCAAAACAAAGCCTACTTATGGCTTGGCATTAACGTTCATGCTCATGATAAGTATACTTTTGGCTTCTTACTTGATGTTTATTAGCTTTGGACTTTGGTTATATACGATACATATTATTTTAACTATTTTCGTCGTTTATTATATCTGGATACCTTTTCGCGCGATAGGAGAATATCAAACAAGGTTTGCAATAGAAGAAGAGACAAAACTTTTAAGAAAGGTTGAGAATCTAAAGCAAAACTTTATTTCCTTAATGAGTCATGACTTAAAAACACCGGTCGCTAAGATTGCTGGATTAGCTGATATTATGATTCAGCATAATAAAGGTAATGACAATAATATTAAAAATCTTAGAACGATTCTTGATAGTACAAAAGAATTAAACAAATTTATCACTTCAATTTTAGATCTTACAAAAATTGAATCTAGAAATATAACTCTAAATCAAACAACAAAAGATATTAATACAATAATTGAAGCGGTTGTTGAGGGGCTTCGATTTGAGGCCCAACAAAAAGATGTTAATATTGTCATGGAACTGAGCCCTCTTTACCCAATAAAATTAGATCCTAACCTTATGAAACGGGTTTTCCATAATCTTGTTGAAAATGCGCTAAAATATTCTGGAGAGGGAAAAAGTGTTGTTATAAAAAGTTGGGATGATGATAAGTTCGTCTATATTGTTGTTAATGATAATGGCGTAGGGATTGCCTCTGAGGATCTTGACCATGTGTTTGATAAATTTTATAGAGTTAAGAATGATGCTAGCCACAAGATAAAAGGCACTGGCCTAGGTCTATACCTCGTGAAATATTTTGTTGAGTTACATGGGGGATCTATCAAAGTAGAATCCGAACTAAATAAAGGAACAACCTTTACGGTCCGTTTAAAAAATGAATAGGAGTAAGTATGCAAACAGTACTAGTTGTAGATGATGATAAAGTCTTACAAGACTCAGTAAGACAGGCTTTAGAATATCATCATTTCAAAGTTGATGTTGCAGATAATGGTAAACAAGCGCTCTCAAAAGTTCATCAAAGTAAATATGACCTTGTTGTTATGGATGTCAATATGCCTGAAATGGATGGGCTAGAAGCATTGACGGAAATTAAGAAATATGACCCTTCCATTATTGTTTTAATCTTAACTGCTTATTCAAATGTTCAAGATGCCGTTAAGGCCGTTAAAGAGGGTGCCTATAATTACCTTGAAAAACCAATCACTTCTGAAAACCTAGTCGCACTTATTAAGCGCGCACTCAAGGCCAGAAGTCTCGTCGAAACATCCGTATTTTCTGCTCCAAAGTTATCTCTTGGTGAGGATACCAGTGATGAATTTGTCGGTGAATCCGATGTTATGCAAAAAGTTTTTAATGTTATCTCTAAATTGGCCAAAGTAAATACACCAGTTCTTATTAGAGGAGAGTCAGGTACTGGTAAAGAGCTTGTTGCTAAGGCGATACATTATAATGGCCCAAGAAAAGATGAAAAATTTGTAACGATTAACTTGGCCGCTATTCCAGATGATCTTATAGAGTCGGAGCTTTTTGGGCATGAAAAAGGAGCATTTACAGGCGCAACTGAGAGAAAGGCCGGTAAGTTTCAGTATGCAGATGGCGGAACTATTTTTCTAGATGAAATAGGAGATATCAGCCCAAGTATGCAAGTTAAACTCTTGAGAGTATTACAAGAGCAAAGTTTTACCCCGGTTGGTTCAAATCGAAATGTACAAGTTGATGTTAGAATTATTGCGGCCTCTCATAAGCCATTTGAGGAAATGATTAAAAATAAAGAGTTTAGAGAGGACCTTTTTTATCGTCTAAATGTCCTGCCGGTTTATCTTCCTCCATTAAGAGAAAGAAAATCAGATATTCCATATTTAGTTAATTACTACCTTAATTATTTTAACTCTCACCATCATATGGATATAGATGCAGTTTCTGATGAGGCCATAGAGATACTTAAAAATTACTCATGGCCGGGTAATATTAGAGAACTTCGTAATGTCATAGAGCATGCTTTTATAATTGAAACAGGTTCAGAGATTAAAGTATCGGCCCTACCAGCAAATGTTTTAAACGGACCAAAGGCAGAAGAAGTCTCTTCAAACGAAGAAAGTGAAGTTCAAATAGACGTTAAAGAAATCCAAAACTCTATTTTGGACAATACTCCATCAACAACAATAAGCAGTGGTTATTCTTTTTCTTTTGCGGCAGATGTTGATGAAAATGACCAAATGAGATTAGATTTTCAAGAGGCCAAAGATATTTTTGAAAAAGAGTTTATTATTTACGCTCTCAAATTAAATACGGGAAAAATAAACCAAACCGCTTTAAAAGCGAATATACCGAAAAAAACTCTTTTAAGAAAAATAGAAAAATATGAAATAAACCCAAAGGATTTTTATTAAATGAATAGAATATGGGCCTGGGCATTGATGATTACAGCATTGATTCTTATTGATCAATTTAGTAAAGGCGTTATTGAGCAACACTATAGATTGGGAGAATCAACAGAGGTTATCTCTGGATTTTTTAATATTACATATGTAAGAAACACTGGAGCTGCTTTTGGGATGGGCGCTAATGCTGCAGAAATATGGCGGAAGATTCTCTTCCTTTTTATTCCTGTAATGGCATGCTTTTATATTATCTATCTTATTTGGACAGCGAGAAAAGAAAGATATGTATTAGGGTTTAGTTACAGCCTTATTCTAGCAGGCGCTATAGGGAATTTAATTGATAGGTTTTCTTTAGGCTATGTTGTAGATATGTTTGATTTTTACCTTAAAGGTTCTCATTTCCCAGCTTTTAATGTGGCCGACGCATGTATTTCAGTAGCGGCAGGTTTATTAATAATAGATTATTTTATGGATTTAAAAAGAAATAAGGTAAAAGAGGCTTAGTGTACCCAGTTATTTTTGAGTCAGCTTCTTTTACTCTTTTTTCTTATCCCTTATTTATGGGGCTTTCATGGGGATTGGCCTATAGATTGTCACAGTACTTTCTAGAAAGAATGAATATTTCTGAAAAAGGCTTTGCGGGACTTTTCTGGGGTATATTTGTTTTTTCATGGATTGGTTCAAAAATATTTTTTCTAGCTTTCTCATCTGGTGGCGAATTTGTTCAACATTCTAAAAGTTTATCCTTTTGGCTTGGCGGAGGATTTGTTTTTTATGGAGGGTTAATTTTTAGTCTTCTATATCTTGGTTTCTATTGTTTTGTTCTTAAAAAATTTCCGATAAAAAAAACATTTATACTTTTAGGACCTCTATCTTTTGGGCATGCCTTGGGGAGGGTAGGTTGTTTTTTGGCAGGTTGTTGCTTTGGGGTCAAAACAGATATGGTTTGGGGATATAATTTACATGGCCATAACCGTCACCCAGTTCAACTTTATGAATCAATAGGCTTATTAATTATTGGTGGAATCATAACAAAGCTGATGTTAAAGAATAAAATTGAAGGAATAAAATTATTTGTGATCTATTTTCTTGGTTACTCTTTATTAAGATTTACTCTTGAGTTTTATCGTGGAGATATAATAAGAGGTGTCTATATTTGGGGGCTATCTACTTCACAATTAATATCAATAATCTTATTTCTAGTTTTAATATTATACTTAGTCAGATTAAAGGTCTTTTCAGGGCCTCATCAGGTCTAGACAGAAGCAGCAAGCTTATCTTTTAATTCTTCTAATTCTGTTTCAGGAATGTAGAGCTTTGAGCTAATAGTTTCACTTGACCAGGCCATGAAAGCATCATTTGTGTCATACATCATGATGGTTTCCCAAGGACAGTCCTGTGAACAGTTTTGACACCCAATACATCTTTCAAGGTCTATCTCAACAGTTTGTTGAAATACAGGGTTGTCAGGATAAGGACCAGGAACTAATTCAATTGAATCTACAGGGCATCCAGCAATACATACTTCACAACCAGTACATCCACTTTGATGGACAACGGCCAATAACTTTGGTGGCTTTTTTCCTTTTCTAATTGGCTTAAGTCTTGCCGTATGAAAAGGGTTTGTCACATAAACATCATTTGAATCCATTATTCCTCTACCTTTTGGACGTATCCTATCTCATATTAACCTAAATTTAAATATATAGGTAGCAGCAAAGAATCGTCTTTTATTGGCCAAACTTAATTTATTGAAACATGTAGTCACTCGCCTCATTTGTTTGCCTTAAAATATATAAGTATCTGAAACTTCATTACTTGAGATTTAATAACCTCTGACTATTCTTGATATCGAGGTAGGCGAGTATAATGCAATATGGTAAAAAGGAGCTAACATGGCGTTTCTCTATCGACCGTCTGTTCTCGTGCTGAAGCAAAATGAAAACTTGAGCAAAAAGGCCATTAAAAAGATGTCCAAAGAGGGCCTATCTATTACTGAAGTAGACAACATAGACAAAGCAAGGGATCAGTTAAGCCTCGTAAACTATGATGCTGTTATTGTATTAGAGAAAAAAGATAAATTCTTTACAGAAAAAGAGCTTGCCCCTTTTTTATCATATAACGTAATTATCGTTGGGCCTGATACTTCAGTATCTAAATCAATGGAACAAATCAGCTTTCTCAATCCATCAGAGCTTGATACTCAACTTGTAGATAAAATTTTCAGCTTAATCGAAAGTAAAAAACTAAGTGTTAAAGCGGCTTAATTTTCTCAATAAGCTCCTTGCGGTACCTATCTTTACTTTCGGTCCAATTCACTTTTGATTGCCAGGCCTTTAATTTAGTAAAAAGACCAAGGGTAGATCTATCGAGCAGAAAAAGGTCTTTCTGAGGTGATCGACCTTTAAGAGATTTATTTTTAATAAAGGAGAAAGTACTTTTAAATGGGTTAACTTTCTCATCAATAGGATAATAACCACTTTTTTGATATGGCCCGTATAGACGAGATACAAATTCAAAGTGCTCCTTAAAAAACTCTTCACTATCGGAGTCAAGGCACAATCCCAGTTTGATTGTCGTTTCTTTATATTCTTTTAAATCATTTTTTTCGATTGATAATAAAAGCCTTAAATAAAGTAATACAAATTCCTCAGAAAATGTTTTGGTTGAGCCAAAGTCTAATATGATAATTTTGTCTTTATTGAAGAGGTAATTTCCATTTTGAGGATCAGAGTGAATTTTATTAAGCTTATAAAGACTATACATATAGCAATCAAAAAGAGTTTGACCTAATCTATTCCTATCCGATTGAGAGTATTTGAGTGTCTCATCAAAATGTTCTCCCTTCATAAGTTCCATCGTAAGTATTCTTTTATTAGAAAATTCATCGAATACTTTTGGTACTATTATATTACTAAATTCTTTCTCTAGATTTTCTTTGAAAAAACGCGCCTCACTTGCTTCCAATTCGTAATCACACTCATTTATGATAGATTCTTTTATCTCTTCTATAGTGTCTTTGATTTCTGGAAGATTAGGTAAAAGAAGTTTAAAAAAACGTTCAATAGCTTTTACATTTTTAAAATCATTTTTAATCGCTTGTTGGATATTCGGGTATTGAATTTTAATGGCAACATTTTCTCCTGTTTTAAGAACACCTCGGTGGACTTGTCCAATTGAGGCAGCGGCCATAGGTGTTCTTTCAAAGGATTTAAAAATTTCTTCAGGAGGCTTTTTAAACTCATCAAGAAAAACACTATTAAGCTCTTTTTCAGTCATTGGAGGAGCTTCTCTTTGTAATTTTTTAAATAGAGCACTTACTTCATCTGGTAAAACCATGTCCTCTGTTAGAGAGAGCATTTGTCCAATCTTCATAAAGGCGCCTTTAAGCTCACCCATGGCATCAATTAGTTCTTTAGAGGCCTCTATTTTTGATAAAAACTTTGATTCTTCTCGATTTGGGCCTAGGTGGCCTTTGGCCAGTTTACTTGTTGCTTTGGCCAATTTAATTCCAAGCTTTGATAACCTTTCAATTCTTCCAGAAACTTGTTTTTTCATGTACTTAGCTCCTTAGTGCAATCTTTACATAAAATAGGTGGTATAATATAAATAATGCACTTCAATAATCTTAACATGAGATAAAAATATGAGTGAGGCTGAAAATATTGTTACCTTAACTGAAAAGGCCAAAGATCAAATTAGAAAAATCTTTGAAACAGAAAATAAAACCCCAGAGGTTGGGCTAAGGTTAGGTGTTATTGGCGGAGGTTGCTCAGGTCTTTCCTATAAGCTTGATTTTGGCGAAAGTAAGGAAAATGATAATATTTTTAATTATGGAAGTTTCAAAGTCTATATAGACCCTAAGTCTTCTATTTACTTAAAAGGCGTTACATTGGATTTTCAAGATGGGCTCGAAGGTAAAGGCTTTGTCTTTAGTAATCCTAGCGCATCCAACACTTGTGGTTGCGGTGAATCTTTCTCAGTTTAACCATGTCAATTCAAAGTCTTCTTAAAAATAGGTTTATTAAAGGTACGGGTGAGCTAAATAATGTCCAAGTCATCCAAATTTCAGGTAAGGACGCTCAAGGCTTTCTTCAAGGACAGCTAACCAACGATATAAATAAGCTTAATGAGCAAACCTTTCATCTTAGTGCTAGGCTTGATAGGTCTGGAAAGGTCATTGCTTTTTTTTATCTCGTTAAAGATAAAGATAGTTTCTTTGCTCTCGTTCCAAATCAATTGGCAGAGAAACTTATAGAAGATCTTGAAAAATTTATAATAATGGAAGATGTAGTCATTAACACAACTTCTTATGAGGTATTTTTTTACGTTGGCCCTAATCTAAGTCAAGTGAGAGAAGAAGGGGATTTTTCTGGTTGGATTTATGGAGAAAAAGGTCTTATTCGTTTTAAACCCTTTAATAATTCATTTTATAAACTTGAAAAAGAAGATATTAGGAAGCTTTCGCTTATAAATGGTTTTCCCGAAATTGATGTAACTGTTTTTACTGGAGAGTTAATAAATTATACGAGACTAAATGATCTTGCTATTGATTATCAAAAAGGATGCTTTCTAGGTCAAGAAACTGCAGCTAAATTAAATTCAAGAAGAGATGTTGTCTATTTTCCTGTAGTGATTGAAAGTAACAATGAACTGAACACACCTATTGAACTTACTAAAGATGGTAAGAAAGTTGGAAAAGCTTTTCGTTCTGTATATCATAATGAAAATTATTATATTGAAGCACAATTACACCGTGACTATCGAATGGAATCACAAAAAGTTAATTTCGATCAAGTGCAAGGGAAGGTTTTTAATTATCCATTACTAGGGAAAAGAACGGATAAAAGTAAGGCGGAGGATTTATTCCATTATGCTGTGGATGCCTTTAATAAAAATGATGATCACATAGCTATTTCACTTCTTGATGATGCTTTAGAACTTTACCCTCTTGCAGATGCTTATGAATCCAAGGGTGTTATTCTAGGAAGAAATGGAGAGTATGAAAAGGCCATATCGTTAATGGATAAACTCTTAGAAGTTGACCCTAATTCGGTTATGGCACACACAAATAAGTCTTTATACCTAATGAAAATGGGTAAAATTGAAGAAGCTGAATCAGAAAAAGATAAGGCCACCGTTAAGTCTTTTAAAAGAGCTTCTGATGAGGCCAAAGAGAAGAAAGAAAAAGAGCAAGCGATTAAAAGACGTGAAGAAATGTTTCAGAAAGTTCTCGAGTTAGATTCAGAGGACCTTCTTGCTTGTTATGGTATGGCCGAGATTTATTTTGGACGAGACCAATATCAGCAGACAATTGAGATGACAGAGCAAATTATTAGAAACCATCCTAAACATAGTCAATCCTACCTTTTAAAATCCAAGGCCTTTGTAGCTCTCAATAATAGAAATGAGGCGGTTGAGATATTAGAGGCTGGAATTCAAGTTGCTAAGAACAAGGGAGATTTGAAGCCCTTGCAAGAAATGAATTCTCTTTTACAAGAACTAAAGTAATTCTTTTTTATTGCGTTCACTCTCAAGTGTCGTTTTAAGCTTTTCTATTTCTTCTTTATCATTGCCTTCAAGAATTAAAAAATCTTTTTCAAACTTTGCACTAAGCTTTTCGATATGACTTTGAATTGGCCTTATGACCTCCATCCCTTGAGTCTCTATCTTTCCCTTTTCTTCGGCATCAACAAGGTCATCCCAGCAATAATTTAGCATAAGAAACTCTTCACAGAATCTAAGTCGACATTTATTTAGTTGCTTGCTGTTGAGGCCACTTTCATTTTCTTCTGTTAATTTATCAAAGAGTAATAAGGCCCAATAAAAGGTGAAGTAGGCATGATAGATTCCCCGTATGGGTCTTCTTGATTTTCTCCAAGGACTATAATAGATCATCTCATCATCCTCATTAATAAGATGAGTATGATTTAATATTGAATTGAGGTAATGGTGTCCATTTTCGTGAAGAAGGTCGTCAAGAAGGTCAACAAAGTCACGATTAAATAAGTTAAGTGATGAAAACCCTGGTAGCTCTTGCATGGAAAAGCTTACAATCCCAGGATCATCTACTGGAATGATGACTTTGGTGAATTGGCAGAATGTAGAATATAATTTGGGCGCTATTGTTTGAATTATATTTAACGCTTTTTCGATTTTTTCCTTGTTTTCTTCGAGGTTTTTACGAAAAGGAATAATTCTTATAGGGTGATTAAGCGTGAGCGCTTTATTTGTACTTGTAATTGTATGTTCTTCATCTTCTCTTTCAATCGTAATTTCACCTTTACTGTTGTCGATAGACTTTATTACGAGAGAAGGAAAAATAGGAAGGTCATTAGGGAGTTCATATTCGAGTAAGTTTTCGCCAACGTAAAAAAAATTTTCATTATCTCCGAACTCTGGAACAATAGTGTAAAGAAGTGATGGGCCATCATAGTTGGCCTTGTGTATATGTAAAAAATAAAAAGCGATAATTTGGTTTTCCAACATAGGAAGAAGTTCTAATGAGTTATCAACCAAATCTGGCCTTTTATCCATAAGCTCTAGAAAGACTTGCATGTACTCACTTTTGTTCCAAAAATCGAAGATATCACTTTCAATTTCTAGAGAAAGCTCGGTATCAGAATCTTCAAGTTCTTCGTGGAGAGAGTCGAGATAGAGTAGTTTCTCAACAAGTGTTAGCCAGTAAAATCGTAAACTGCTAAATTTATTAAGATTATCGTCAGTGATATTATTATCTAGGAATTGTTTTGTTCTTTCTGAAATAAACTTTGAGTTATAGTAATCAGGCCCTAGCCTCATTTCTCTTATAAACTCATGAAAGCTATCAGTCATTTGATCAATATTTTGATTTTGGTATTCAGAGTCTAGTAATTTAATACTTTTCATATGGGAGTTCCTTTGCTGCTTTATACTTAGCAGCAAAGGAGGCTGTCAATTATTTTTAAAGTGCGTCTTCAATAAGTATTGGTAATTTAGCGATATCGGCAACTTCTTTACCTAGAAGTTCTCTATACTGCTTTTTAAGTTGCTCAAGTTGTGCCCTTCGGTTGGGATCAGCATCTATTTTTTGTTTATACTCTTTTGCTTCTTTATCTGCTCTTACAAGACTTTTAAAGTATTGAGCATGTAAATGGAGGCTATTTTTATGGTGAGTGCTTAGTGCCTTTTCTAGTACTGCAAAAGACTTTTCATCCTGATTAATTCTTATGAAAGAGGCCGCGACTAAAAACACTTCATTTTCGGTTAATTCAGGCTTATTAGATATTATGGTAAGCTCTTTATCAGCTTCGTCATGTCTCTTCATATCTATATAGAGCTTAGCTAAATCTATCCTTACTGAATAAAGCTTAGGGTTTTTGTTTAAATAATTTCTATAATGTTTAACCGCGTTTTCTTTGTTACTTTTAGCTAAATTGCTTCCTATGATATTGATCATACTTTCATTTTTATTGTTCTCTGCAAATAACTTAAGAGCTTCTTCAGCATGAATGGATGCATCTGTATGATTATCGACAACGCTATAATAGTCAGCTAAATTTTTATGTAGAGTTGCTTTAGAATACTTCCAAGTTTTGACTGTAGAAAAAATATCTCCTATTGTACGTCTCTCTTTATTTACGGAGTGAAGTAATTTTCTGATAACTTCATCAATATATTCTCTTTTTATGATTTTACATTTTTCCATTCGCATTTTTTGAAATTTGCAATGGTATGTTAAAGCAGTTATATAATTCCATCGAGTACGATTAATATTTGGGCCAGGGTATGATGCTTTTAAACCTCGTTGATCTTTATTTTTTTCTTTGTATTTTTTGTATTCTTTAATTCTCTTAATATAGCGATCAATTTTTCTATCGAGTTTATCAATTGCCTTAGTAATATACATTTTTGCAAGTTCATCAAACCTATTATCAAGAGTACTATTTTTAGTGGCTTTACCAACATCAGATATCTTCATAAAATATTGAAACCAATTTTTTAATAAGATAGTACTGAGGTCAAATTGATCTTGAAGCATCTTTGTATAATTCTTGTTTTCTAGCTTTGGTCCAAGGGTATGCCAGTTAGGGTTCCCATTTGATAGGCTTGATCGATATAACCACTCAGATATTGCGCCTGGATTATAATGTTTAAAGTATTCTTTTTGCTTTGCTCTCATTGCATCGAGCTTCTGCGGTACTCTAGCCAGATCTTCGATTTTTTCAATGATCTGGTTCGGATCTTCAATATTGAAGGCCATTTTGTGCTTCACAAATTCATCAGCATTATCTTGTTCTTGGCCACCAAGACCTTTCATAATAATCATAGGCACACCTAAAAGCCCTGCTTCAGTAAGTGTGACCCCACCTGGTTTTGTTAATAAAAGGTCACTTGCTTTCATATATTTTAAATAATCTTTATTATCAACGTGTTGAACGATAATTACATTTTTATCTTGTTTTGCAATTGCATCTAATTCTGCTTTATCTGCCTTCGCTCCTCCGGATAGGGCGAGTATATTATAGTTCTTATTTTTTAGTGTTGAACTGAGTTTTTTTCTTGTTTGATTGATAAGATCGGCAAGAGGTATAAAGGCTTCTCCACCACGAGCCAAGGCGACGGTAAATGCTTTTGGATCCAGTTTGTTTACAGAGTCTTTACCGACTGTCTGGTTAATTACTTTTACTGCATTCTCTTTACCCATTTTATTTAATTCTTCAATTACATCCATGGCCACGGGTATACCTGAATAATTAAATGATGATTTATAGGGTTCTAGGACAGGATACTTTTTAGTAATGCGCGAATAGAGTTTTTTAGATGGCATGAAAATTTGATCAAGCGTTGGTGCCATAAAGGCAAATTTATGTACCCCATAGTCAGTATATAGAAGGCCTAAAGAGAAATCTAAGTCATAGGTCTTTTTTAAATGGTATAAGGCATGTGCGGCCCCCCAGAATACAGCAATTACTGCGGTAGGCTTTTCTTTTTCCAGAAATTTTGCCATTTGGTGTAGGTTGAAGTTAGTTTTAATTTCATTTGGGTCTCTTTCAAGGTGCCATTGAAAAAATTCATTGTATTGTTTTGATTCATTTAAGGCCCAACTCAAGTATTTTTGCTTACCAGTAGCCTCAGCTACAGAGTCTGATAGACCAAAATCTCTGATATCTACAAGCTTCGTTTCCAGGGTTTTATTAAATTTTTGAAAGTGTTGTTCTGCGTGCTGAGCAATCCTTTTAGCTGGAATTATATGTCCCATTCCCATACCATACCAAAAAATGAGTAGTTTATCTTTTGAGTATACATTGGATGCTAATGCGCAAAACATAATCAGAAAAATAAAGACTTTATTCATTTTTGACCTATCCTCGTTTTATAAAAACTAATCAAATTTAAAATTCAATTTATTATATTATATTGTCGGATAGTTTTATAATTTATTTTAATTATCTTAATAAAAATGATTCATATATCTAAAAAAAACTTCTAAAGAAACTTTCAAAAATACGTTATAATTAACCGATAAGTTATGTGTAAATAAATGATTTCTAACTTTAAGGATAGCTGATATGAAAATAACGTTATTATTCTTATTATTATTCTCCATCCCTCTCTCGCTTTACTCATCAAAAGAGACAGGTGGAGATAATGGTGAAGACGGGCAAAATAAGGACCCTGAGGTTAAAGATAATGTTCCAGGTGATGGTGGCCGTCCAGACCCTGGTTCAATAGGTTGCACTTGGTGTGACATGTTTGGCTGGGGCGCCTCGGGAAATTTTTCATTTGATTTTGATAGAGAAAGAATAATTACATACCTTGGGTCTAATGTCGTTGTAGATGAAAGAAAAGGTAGAGCAGTAAATGATGGTCCTTTTCAGGTAATGCATATAGGGCGTTTTGGTATTTCATTAGGAATTGGTGGTGGATTCACTGAACCTATGTCTGGAAGTGGTATTAAAATCGGATTGAAGGTACAAGCAGGTCGTTCTTATCGGTCAAGCACAATTGTTAATACGTATTCAGAAGCTAAGAAGGTTCCTAGGTTAGGGTCATTAGGTAGAGGCTTTCCATTTAAATTTATAGAATTCCAAAAGTTGCCAAACAGAACAACGATTGTAACCGTCCTTAATGGTGGTATTGCTGTTTACGCTAATGCAACTGCTGGGTATGTAGCATCTGTTGGTGCTGAAATAGGGGTAACTGGTGATTGGTTAGTTGCTCTTGAGAAACATAACGATTATGACGTTACTTATACGATCCAAAGTGTAGCTTCTGTTAATAGCGCCATTAAGGCAGGGTTAGGAATCGGAGGAGGAGGAAGAACACGAACTAATGCCAAATCCTATAGGCATAAGTTCGATTTAAACCTTAGGGGGAAAAACGGAATTGAAGCCTATGAAAAACTAATGGAGGGTAGAATAACGAGTTTTCTTAATATTGTAGATAGCCAGGGTAAAGACGGAATAAATAGTGTTCTAAAGAGTATAAAAGATGATAAGGATATATCAGGTTTTTTTGATCTTAAAGAAACAGCAACATCTAAGTCTTCGTCTGTTAAAAAATCTGCTTCCATTAATATACCTCTTTTAAGTTTTTTGGGTAATGCTGAGAAGGTTAGAGGACAGTCTGATATTTCAAATGAAGAGGTCCTTTTTAAAGGTGATAAATTTGGTAATGTTGGCAAGTTTGGTGGTACGGTAGAGACTTTGAGAACGATAAATGACACACCTCAGATGGATGTGAACGACAGTTTTGCTACAGGCCCTGTGATAGGAAGAAAATATATTAATGGTAAAGGTGTTACAGATATCATCGCGGCACCAGGTACTGTATTACACACTGTAAGAAGTACTCATTTTACATCATCACAAACGGGCGGCCTTTTATCTAATCATAAAAAAAGAATGACAGCTTTTAATATGAAGATTGAAGAATTTAAAGTTCCTAATTTTGATGAGAAAAATGATATCGGATATATAAAGTATAATAGAAGATTTACTGAAATAAGTTATACGAGACAGAGACAGAATTGGGACAAAAAAGACTGGGATTATAATGTAAAACAAATAAATAAAATATTCCCAATGGATTATGATAAGCAAGATTATCTGAGGTCTATATTTAAAGAGGGAGACAAGTGGGGAAATGGGACAATATACGCTAAACTTAAGATATCTAATCAGGCTATGATTGCTTTATACGATCTTTTTATGAGTTATAATTCTGATAAAGAATTAATGGATGCGCTTAGAAAGA
>JBMSGH010000002.1:0-173815 GCA_049415445.1 Bacteriovoracaceae bacterium
AGATTTAGAATTAGGCGCTGATACTTCAGGTGATCTTGAGCTTGGTGCAGATGATAGTTCAGGAGATTTAGAATTAGGCGCTGATATTTCAGGTGATCTTGATCTTAGTGAAGATGATACTGTTTCTGAAGATTCAGGTGTGGATACATCAGGCGATCTTGAGTTTGGAGGCGAAGAAGAAACTGAAGGGCTAGTGGCCCCTGATGAAGTTCAAGCTGTAGAGCAAGCTGAAGAAGAGACAGAAGAGCTCTCTTTTGAAGCAGCTACTGAAGACGAATCAGCTCAAATAAGTGATAATGATTTGTTAAATGTTCCTGGTGCTCCGACTGATGATGATATGGAGTTTACAGGCGAAGAGGAACAAAAAACAGGCTCAGAAAATACAGGTGATATTGATATTTCAGGATTAGAGCAGGAGGTTGCTCCAGCTCAAGTTGAGGTTGAGCCTGAACCAGAGCATTATGCTACACCAGTTGAGGATTCTTTAACACCTCCTCCATTTCCAGGTAAAAACCTTAGTTCCATTGATCAAAATGAGCTACTAAGGCTACAGGGACTTATACGTACTTTAAAGGAAGAGCGAGAAGACTTTTTGAAAGAAATAGCAGAGTTAAAGACAGAGGTTAGAATTCTTGAACAAGAAAATATAGGGCTTCAAGCTTCTTTTGATGAATCTAGAATTGAAGTAGAAATATTAAAAAAGAGAAGGCAAGAGGAATTGGAAGAGTCTCAATACCAGTTGAGAAATAGTGAAGATAGGGCCTCTGTTAGTGATCAGAAATACAAGAATTTAAAGAAAGATTTTGATCGGATGAATATTCGATTCAATGAAGAGGTTAGTAAGGTTAAAAGAAGAGAGAAAGAGCTTGAAGGCCAGCTTGAACTTGTTCAAATGGATGCTGAAAACCAGGTGAACTCTCGAGATGAAGTGATTATGAATCTTAAAAGAAAGATTGATGTTTTAGAGTTTAATATGGAAAATGCTGGGATAAGAGAAAAACAGTTTAAAGATGAGAAAATCGAGTTGGAAGAAAAACTTAATAAAATGATGAAAACTCTTAGAGGGTCAATTAAACTCTTAGAGGAAGACCTTGAAGTTGATAGAGATATATTAGAAGAAATTAAGAAACTATAATAATGAATAAGCATACTAGAGAATTACTTAGGTTTATGGGAGGTTTTGTTACGAATGAAGATCATCTTCATTTAATAAACTCTGTAGCTGAATTTCTCAAAAACTCTTGGGGAACGAGTGATGTCTTGTCCTTTTCATTTTCAAAGAAAATGTTAGCTAGTACAGATGTTCAATTTAGTTTTAGGAATTTATTGAATAAGCCTTTAAGTCTTTCTGGTTTAAAAAAGAGTGAGGTCTATGAATTTCTTGAGTATGTCAAAGACTCTCAAATAACAGAAAGCAACTTTGTAGAAATGTCTTTGAATAATAAAAACTTTATGGCCATCTATTGTGGAGAAGGAGAACACCAAGCCTATATTTGTGTTTTTACTTTAGATGATCCAAGCAGTATTCCAAAGGATCAAATACCTTATTTAGTAGAGTTTTGTACAAGCTCTTGCTTGCAGAGTACAAACTTAAAAAAACTTAGAGAAGAGAATGCTCTTGTTGATGTTGATGATGTAACGGGACTTTTTAATTCGAGAAGGCTTGGTAAAGATGTGCAGGAGGCCATAAGTCGGCATAAGGAAACGGGAGAAACATTTGCAATCCTTTTTGTCGACATTGATCATTTTAAAAGAGTCAATGATGGTCATGGGCACTTAATTGGGACAAAACTTCTTTCTGATATGGCCAGAGTGTTAAAGTATGTTCTTAGAAAAACGGATTACCTTTACCGCTATGGTGGTGATGAATTTGTTATTATTGTTCGTGGAGCAAATACAGAAAATGCGAAAATGGTTGGAGAAAGGGCCCTTAAAACAGTTAAAGAAAAAATATTTGGTGGTGGTTTCGAAAATGAAAGATCAACTAAGTTTAGGCTTAGTGTATCCATCGGTATCGCTAGTTACCCTGAAAATGCTAGCTCTAGTGAAGAGGTTATGGCCCTTGCTGACCAGATGATGTACCAAGCAAAAAGTGAAGGTAGAGGTAAAGTTTGCTTGGCCACAGATCTATTTAAAAAAATAAAGAAAGATTGTTAACGGGTGTGGGTGTATTAAAAGGGTGAGTACTTCCACCCTTATTGAACTTATTTCTTTTTCTTAGACGCTTTCTTTTTCGATACTTTTTTCTTAGCGGCCTTTTTCTTAGTTACTTTTTTCTTTTTGGCCTTTTTCTTCGTAGCTTTTTTCTTTTTGGTTTTTTTCTTTGTTGGTTCTGTTGTGATGTTGTTAATTTTGCTTTGTATTTTTGCTAATTCTTTCTTTTGTTTTTCGACAAACTCTTTGGCCCTTTTAATTTCGATCTTAATAATTTTATCGACCATTTTTTCGATATCTCTTTTTTCGTCTTTAATTCTTTTTTTAAGACCATTGATATCTTTTTCAATAAACTTATTAACGTTTTTTAAGTCTTTTTGTGCAACTGAGAGGAATCTTTTTGCGGTCTTTTTTAGTTCCTTAATGTTTTTGTCTTCGACAAAACTATTAATCTCTTCCCTGATACCTTTCCAGTTTTCTAGAAGTGCTTTAAATTGCTTTTTTTCTGACATATTTGTTCTCCTTTTAAATATAATCTCTTATAGTTTTACATATAGGAACCCTATAGCCAAACCCAAAGCTTTTACCTTTAAGTTTAAGAATGGGGCAAAACTGACTTCTTTTATACTCTGCTTTCTGGTAAAGGTTAAAGACCTTGAGGACAACCTCTTTTGAAAAGCCTAAATCGACTATATCTGAAGGAGATAATCTATAACTAAGAAACCCTTCTAGTATTGGGTCAAGTATTTCATATGCAGGAAGAGTTTGAGAGTCTGTCTGATCATCTCGCAATTCAGCAGTAGGTGGTCGATCAATAATTCGAGCTGGTATCTGGTGGCCATGTTTATGGTTAATATATTGAGCGAGTTGAAAGACTTCTGTTTTATAAAGGTCACCTAATACACTTATGGCCCCAACAGAGTCGCCATAGAGGGTAGAGTAACCAACAGATAACTCTGATTTGTTTGAAGTATTTAAAACCATTGCACCAGTTTGATTGGAGCGTGCATAAAGTAACATACCTCGAAGTCGACTTTGAATATTTTCATCAGAGAGGCCTTCGAGAGGAGAGCTTAAATGGTCGGCAAAAGCTGTTCTTAGATTACTATGAAGAAATTTTATAGGGAACTGCCTTAGTCTCACCCCAAGATTTTGACAAAGTTGTTCTGAAAGCTCTCTACTTTCGGTACTGGAAAATGAACTTGGCATAAAAATGGCCTCAAGATCTTGTTCATCTTCAAGTGCCATGTGAGCGATAGTTAAAACTAAAGAACTATCTATTCCACCACTTAGAGCAACAAGGAACTTTTTAAATCCACTTTTTTTTGCGTATTCTTGAATTCCAAACTTTAAGGCCTGTAAAGTTGACTCTAGTTCATCATCACTAAGTTTTTTTAATCTGACCCCTTTGTTTAAATGATCAAATTGAGGATTGAATAATGATTCCCATGTATTAACAGTTTGTGGAGTTTTAAATCCAGATGGAGTTTTAGAGTTTTTTGATATTTGTACTTTAAAGTTATGAGAAGCAAAGGCCTTGGCCACTTGCTTTACTTCTTCATTTTCAACAAAAAAGCTTAATCCATCAAATAATACCTCATCTTCACCTCCGGCCTTATTAACGTATAAAAAGGGGGCCGATAAAACTTCAGATATTTCTTTTGCTCTCTCAATTCTTTTTTCAAGTTTACCTATTTGAAAGGGAGAAGCGCTTAAGTTGACGATAATATCGATACCATCTTTTGCCTTGGCCCTAATTTCTTCAACAGGATCTATAGAATAAAAATTGCTTGGCCACATATCTTCGCAAATAAGAGGAGCTATTTTAAAGCCGTTGAAATCCCAGATGATATTCTCTTTACCTTCGTCAAAGTATTTTTGTTCGTCGAAAATATCATAGTTTGGTAAAAGTCTTTTTGTATAAACAACTTCAAGCTTTTTACCAGGGATCAGGCAGAAAACAACATTTTGAATATGATAGGGTAGACCATTATTATCAAAATGATAGTTTAGGCCACCCATTAATATTGCTGTATTTTTGGCCTTCCATTCTTTCTGAGACCATTTATTTATGAGCTCTAAATGTACAAGATAAGAGTCAATAAAGGGTTGTTGCAAGCATAAATCTTGTAGTGGGTAACCTGTGAGAAAGAGCTCGGGTAATAGGTGAAGGCCTTCTTCGTTGATATTCTGCTGAATATAGTTCACCGCGCCAATAAGATCGCCTATAGTTAAATGAGTTTGATGAACGTGTAAGTTTAATTCCATAAAATTATGTACAATGCGTTGTCATATTTGTTAGGACAAGGATAACAAATCGGATTAATTATGGACAACATTAAAAATACAAAAGTACTGGTTATTGGTGCAGGCCTTGCGGGATCCGATGCGGCCTATTTTCTCGCTTCTAAAGGTGTTGAAGTTTTTCTTATTGAAGGAAAGTCATTAACACCAACGCCAGCTCAAACACTTAAAACCGCTGCAGAACTTGTCTGCACTAACTCTCTAAAGTCATTTCGCCCAAACTCAGCTCATGGCCTTTTAAAAAGTGAGATGGAAAAGTTTGGCTCTTTGGTACTTAAAATGGCCTATAAGTCTAAAGTACCGGCAGGAGACTCTTTAAGTGTTGATCGTACAATTTTCTCAGAACTCGTACATAATTGTTTGGTTGATCACCCTCTAATTAACTTTGTTGAAGAAAATGTCACTGATCCTATGGCAAAGGCCTCGGAGTTAGGTTGTGAGAACATTATTATTGCGACAGGGCCACTGACTACTGAGGGCCTGGAAAAATGGATAATAGATAATATCTCTAAAGATGATTTTTATTTTTATGATGCAATAGCGCCTATCGTTGATGCAGATTCTTTGGACTTAAATAAGATGTATTTTAAGGATAGATACAAAGACTCAGAGGGTGAAGAAGCTGATTATTTAAACGTTCCTTTAAATAAACAAGAGTATATTGCACTAGTTCAAGATCTTAAAACTGCTGAGATTGTTCAACCTAAAAATTTTGAAAAACCAAACTTTTTTGAGGCCTGTTTACCAGTTGATATTATGGCCAAAAGAGGTGAGGAGACACTTCGTTTTGGTTGTATGAAGCCAGTTGGTTTAGAAATGCCAGATGGGGAGAGGCCCTATGCTGTTATTCAATTAAGAAGAGAAAATCTACAGGGAGATGCCTACAATATGGTTGGTTTTCAAAATAGGTTAACTTATGGAGAACAACTTAGAGTTTTTCGTAAACTGCCTGGTTTTGAAAATGCTTCATTTAATCATTTAGGCTCAGTCCATAGAAATAGCTTTCTGAATTCTCAGAAATTGTTGAATTTTGATTTAAGCTCTAAAGAGTATCCTAATATTTACTTCGCTGGCCAAATCACTGGCGTAGAGGGGTATACGGAGAGTGCCAGTATGGGGCTTTACGTTGGTTATCAAATATTAAGAAAAATTAAGGGACTCGCACCAAAACAATTTCCAACTGACACAGGGATAGGTGCGTTGGTTAACTATATTATGACCGCTACCCAGGCTCGCCCTTCTAATATTAACTTTGGACTTTTACCAAAAGTAGATATTGTTAAGAAGAAGCTTAAAAGAAGTGAGAGAAAAACTCTGAAAAAAGATCTTGCAAGCCAAAGAGCGCTAGAGTCTATGGATAAATTTTTGTCTGAAAACTCATTAGAAATTTAAACTTTTTTGGCCATCCTAATTATTTAATTTTGTTATCAATCAAGATATCTGTATCTTATAATACAAATAATAGATGATAATCGTTGCGTGTTGCACAAAGGAAGCTTCTGTGTAGCATAAGAAGGCATTTTATTGTAAGTTAAGGCCTCAAGGAAAGGAACAGCATGGAAAATAATATGATTCAACTTCCCGAAACACTTGAAGGAAAAACAATCTTGGTTGCTGGGGCAGCTGGTTTTATTCCTCATACGCTTTCAGAGTTTTATCTCAAGCTCGGTGCTAATGTTATTGGAATAGATAATTTCATTACAGGTAGCCGATCTAACCTCGAAAAACTGTACCCTTATAAAAACTTTGAATTTATTGAGGCCAATATTTACGAAAACCTTCCTACATTTGAAAATACAAATATCGATTATATTTTCTCCTTGGCCTCACCAGCATCTCCAATCGATTTTAAAAAAATTCCACTAGAGATAATGAGAGTAAACTCAGAAGGAACAATGAATCTACTGGAGCTTGCGAGGGAAAAAGGGGCAAGATTTTTAGAGGCCTCAACATCAGAAGTCTATGGTGACCCAGAAATTCACCCTCAAACAGAAGACTATTTTGGAAACGTTAATCCTATTGGCCCAAGATCTTGTTATGATGAAGCAAAAAGGTATGCAGAAGCTCTAACGATGAGCTATCACCGTAAGTATGGTGTTGATACTCGTATCATAAGAATCTTTAATACCTATGGCCCAGGAATGAGACCAAATGATGGGCGAGTGATTCCTAATTTTATTAATCAAGCCTTAGCAGGGCAAGATATTACTGTTTATGGAGATGGCTCCCAGACAAGATCTTTTTGTTATGTCACTGATTTAGTCAATGCCATACATAATGTCATGTTTAGCAACGATCATACTCCTTTTAATGTTGGTAATCCTGATGAGTATACAATAAAAGAGTGTGCTGAAGAGATTCTTGCTTTTCTTAATTCAACTTCTCGAATTAAATATCTTCCTATTGGTGAGGATGATCCAAAAAGAAGAAGACCTAGTTTAAGAAAACTGCAAACAATCTCTAACTATAAACCACAAGTGAGCTTTAAAGAAGGTATTCAAAAAACGGCCGCTTACTTTCGAGATCTTGCTTTAAAGCAAGACCGAAGTGAACAGAAACAACCTAGCCTATGAAAATAGCAATTACCTGTGATCATCTTATTGAACGAATGGAAGTTACCTCATATGTAGAGGCCCTACTGGCGCTTTACCCGAAGGCAGAGCTTTTTACATTCGTTCATAATGCAGGAAAAATTTTAGGTGATATTGAACACCATAAAATTCACTCAACTTTTCTTACTCATAAAGTAAAAAGTCTTAACTCATTTGATAAATCGAGGTATTTGTTACCTTCGACTCAAAAAAACTTCGCTGTTCCTTGTAGTTTTGATTTGATTTTTAATATTTCAACGGGTTTTTCTCAATCAATTCAAAAATGTAAGGATACGAAACAAATTACATATCTTCTAAATTGGCCTTTTGATGGAGAAAATTTGCCTTGGAAGCAAAAGCTTTTTAGAAAATATTTAGAGAATTGGGCATTGAAAGGACTCAGTCAAGCTGATGAAATTTGGGTTGCCCGTCCATCTCTTGCAGAAAAATGCCGATCTTATTTTCCAGAAAAAAAAATAAAACCTGTCATGCCATTTTTTAACTTAGATGATTATCCTATTATTCCGTCCTCTCATTGGAAGCATGATGTTTTACTTATATCCACTGAGGGCATTACTTCATCGTTCGCTTTAAAACTATATGAAAAGTTAAAAACTAATAACGTTAAGTTTTTATTTGTTGGGCTTGATAACCATTTAGAGATGGCAAAAAAAACGATCAATAACGAAAGTTATTTTTATGGCCAAAAATGTGCAGGTGATTTGGCCCCATTAATGGCCTCTTGTCTAGGAGCAATAGACTTTTCTAACTCTCTTCTTCCTGGTCTTGGTGTAAGAGCATTGGCCGCAGGACGCCCAGTCGCGTTATTAAAAAATGGTGATTACGAAAAACAATTAGATCAAAATGAGCTTTTTTGGTTAGCGGATCAATCGGTTGATTCAGTTTTATCCTTTCTCAAAGAGCTTGAAACAAAGACAATTGATGCAAATAAATTAAGACGATGTGTTCTTAAGTTTAATCCCGCGAGCTTTAAAACTAAGGTTAAAAATAGTTTGGCGTCACTGGAATCGGTTTTTAACTGACTTAGAGCATGTCTTGATTACAAATAATCAAATATAAGAATAATTGGAGGATTACCCATGCAATTTAAAAACATAACTCTAGCTGTTGTTCCAGAGAATTTTTGCTTTGAAGGTTATAAGAAGTTCTTCGCTGATAAAAACTTAGAAAATGTTACCGTTAATTTGGTTCATATTTTTGAGATAAGAAATTTTATTAATGAGTTTTCTGCTTATACATATCCAGATGAAGAAATGATGCCTAAAATTAAAGGTCAGTTTTTAGAGATGCTTGAGCGTTTCGGTCAGGAGCTGTTTGGTGACTGCAAAGCAGTCGAGGTTAAGGCCCATTGCTTGTTTAATACAGATATTAAAAAGGGAATGGTTGATTTTCTTGATGAAAACAAAAGTGAGCTTGTGCTAGTTCCAACTGAAGGCAAACATGGACTGTCAGGTATATTCCATAGCTCTTTTGCTCAACATCTTTGCCAGTTTTCACATTGCCCGGTTTTAGTATTAAAATAGGTGAATGGATATTCCCTTTTATGAAACGACAGGGGTTCTTTGGCCAGTTTACTTACTTCTTGCCATCGGAACCTCTCTTCACGCTGTCTTATACAAAAGAAACTATAGATCAGTAGTTTTATGGGTTGCCTTAATTTGGTTTTCACCTGTTATCGGGGCATTACTTTATTCTATTTTTGGAATTAATCGGGTCTCCAAAAAGGCCAAAGATCTAAAAAACATTTCAGATGATCTCCCTCCTCATCCCTCTCCAGTATGTGATGAAAATCATCTCGTCGATGTTCCTGATCACCTTATTAGGATGGTTAATTTTGGTAGTAGAGTAAACCCTTATCCTTTAGTTCCAGGTAATAAAGTAAGCGTATTTAATGGTGGAGATGAGGCCTATCCAGAAATGTTGAGTGCCATCAATAGTGCACAATCAACAATTATATTATCCAGTTATATTTTTAACAAAGGTCAGGTCGGTTTAAAGTTTGTTGAGGCCTTGGCCATGGCAAAAGGTAGAGGCGTAGATATTCGTGTTCTTATCGATGCTACAGGTTCAAAATATTCTTTTCCAACTATTTTTGGGAGTCTTAAAAAGGCAGGGATCACTTATGCTAAGTTCTTACCTTTGCGTTTCCCTTGGCTTCTTACTTCTACAAATATGAGAAACCACCGTAAAATTCTGGTTGTTGATGGAAAAATAGGCTTTACTGGAGGGATGAATATATCGGATAAAAAGTTAAAAGATGCATCAAGCGTTTCCTATCATAAAGATATTCATTTTTTGTTTGAAGGTCCAATCGTTGGTCAATTTACTCATGCGTTTAGTGAGGATTGGTTATTTACTACAAAAGAAAAATTAGGTGAGAAATGGTCTCCCAAACTAAGCCCCAAAGGGGAGACATTAGGGCGCGGAATAATGGATGGGCCAGATGCTTACTTTGAAAAAATTCAACTGACACTTCTTGGTATATTAAGTCAGGCAAGGTTTACCATTAAAATTGTGACCCCTTATTTTTTACCTGATGCTACGTTGAAATCTGCGATTAAAGTGGCCCTCTATCGAGGAGTTAGGATACAAATAGTTTTACCGGAAAAAAATAATATTCCTCTTGTGAAATGGGCCTCGTATACAGATCTGAGGGAGCTTATTAGAGAAGGGGCCGATATATATGAATCTCCACCACCATTTGATCACACAAAACTTATTGTCGTTGATGAAATGTGGTCACTTGTGGGATCAACAAATTTAGACCCTAGAAGTTTAAGGTTGAATTTCGAATTTAATGTTGAATGTTACGATAAAGATTTGGCGTTTAATTTAGATCAAATCTTTGAAGAAAAGAAAAAAGAGGCAAAAAAATTATCATTAGATTATATCGACTCTTTACCTGTGCTCTATAAGATTAGAAATGGACTATCAAGAGTTTTATCGCCTATTTTATAATTTCAAACTCTGCAACAATTCCAAGGTGATCAGACATATTTTTGGCCTTTTCAGACTCAAGTAAATAGCAGTTTATGATTCTTAAGTTTTTATAAAAAATTCGATCTAATGACATTATAGGAAAAGGTGAGGGAAATGTTTTAGGTGTTCTACCTTGAATCTCATGGAAGACTTCGTTTATTTCTAAATGCTCTTTAAAAAAACTAATGGCCTTTGTGTTCCAATCATTAAAATCTCCTGCCAAAATCAAAGGTGCACTTGGGTCACTTAATTTATTTATCTCTTCCTTAATCTTATCAAATTGTTTATTTCTTCCAAGTTGCAATAAGTTGAGATGCGTATTAAATGTATTGAGAGTGATAGAGTCCTTTTGGTCCGTTATAACTTCAATATTTGCTTTTAATAGTCCTCTTTTTTCCATAATGTTTGTTGAGATATCGAAGTTTTCCCAGCTCGTAATGGGATACTTTGAAAGGACAAGGTTACCATGGTGTCCGTGAGGATAGACCGCATTATGGGCGTAAGAATAGTATGTCCAAATATTATCTGCTAAAAACTCATAATGTTTTTCTGTTGGCCAATTATCAAACTTTTTTTCATGTTTGATGTTTTCACCTGTGACTTCTTGAAGAAAAACCAAATCAGGGCCTTCGGCCACGATAACTTCTTTAATATCTTCTAGAGAGAAGCTTTTATTAAAAGGTGAAAGACCTTTGTGAATGTTAAAACTAAGTACTTTTATTTTCATTTCTTTTTTTAAAATAACTTATTGAGATGATCCACACAAGCGCAATTATGAGACCAAATAGAGTATATTGACCTATATTTGCAATTAATTGTTTTCTATTTTGGGCCAGAAATTGCCCCAAAAATATGAGCCCAATATTCCAAATAAGAGCACTTAAAAAGGAAAGGAAATAGACGTACTTTTTATTAAGCTCCATTATTCCAGCATAAAGACCGATTATTGATCTAACTCCTGGAAAAAATCGATTGAGAGTTATGAGATAATAGCCAACTTTTTCAAACCATTGATGGGCCTTTTCTATGTGGCGTTCATGAAAAAAGGGTAGGTTAACTATTTTATTATGTAGCTTTTTTCCAAAATAATAGATTGTCCAAAAACCAAGAGTACTTCCTATAACATTTATTATTAATAATATTAGAAGGCTAGTGATAGATTCTTTTTTTAAACTAAAGCTACAAAAGGCGACGATAGCATCACTTGGCAAAGGAGGAATGATATTTTCAAGAAAAGAAAAAACACCTGATAGAAGGTAGATCCATTCATTGTCAATTTCTTTAAAAAATTCAAGAATCGTTTTTGTCATAATCTCTAATATATATAGTTATAGTAAAACTGTATCATTTTATCAGAATCATTTGAAAATATAAGACTTGAAATAGGTTGTTTTGAGATAATACTTGCGTTGAGGTTATCTAAAATACTACGGCTTAATTGAAATACCAGTTTATCGTCTTTGACTTCATAGATTAAGCTTGTGTTAAGAAAATAAAATGATTTTGAGACATATACATTGAGATTCCCATAACGATCATAATAAATCTCATTGTTAAGGTAAGGGTTTAGTATTTTGGCCGTTAAGTATCCCTCAAGGACTCTCGCATTAATTTTAAATTTCATTTGAGGTGCAATACTAAAGCTTTTACTGGGTCTAAGTGTTTCTCTTACTTTTGATATCTTTTTAATAGTCGAGCCTTCTTCAGATTCTCTTGCCGCTTGAGTTAACTTAAAGTCACCATACTTTAAAAAATGTCGGAGTATATATTTTTTTTTATCTTGATCAGATATAAGCGGGATTTGACCTGTTGATTCAAGGTTCCATTGTTTTACATACTTTTCTTTTTCATTCCATTCAATTATTTGATTCTTAACTTTGAGTAAAATTCCTTTTTCATCATTACTAAAAAAGTCTTTGTACCAAGTTTGCCAATTATATGGTTTTACCTCTGTGAGAGGTGTGAAAACTTTTGTGCCATTAGACTGGGGGAAATTATCATAGAAAAATGATTGATCCGTATTGGCCGAGTAAGCTAGTTGACCATTAGAAAATAAAATTAAAAGGATTAAAAACATTTGTCTCCTCTAATCTTTTTATTTTATCAAGTTAAGACCTATAAAAATAATTAGAGGAAACAAATTCTGGAAACTTGGAGAAATAAGCTAAGGATTATCTGTGAATCTTTTCCTTTTGCTTATTGTCTTCTTTTTCCATTTGTCGCTCAAGCTTCTCGACAGCTTCATCTATAGTCTTATAAAGATTATCAAGCTCTGAGTGTACGTGGAAGTTGTGATGGGCGACTCTGGCATTTACTTCAGAAATATGGTTATCTTTTTCTACTGAACAAACCCATTCGATGGATGCATCACCGTTAAAAAACTTACCCAAGCGGGCACATTTTTCATTGATTTTTTCTTCAACTGCAGGACTTGAGTCCATATGTCTAAATGAAATGTTTATCTTCATCGATTACTCCTTTTAAGTGATATTTACGCGCTCAAACTAGCATAGAATACAAAAAAAAGCAGGAAATACTATGATTTTAGTCAACTTCTTATCAAAGGTTTACGTTCCAGCTTATTGAAATTAAACTTAATTATATTGATTAATCAGAGGAATTTTAAAATGAGAAGTTTTCTTGCTCTACTATTAATATTTATTAGTTTTTACGCGCACAGTCAAACGAAAGTTAAATCTCGTTCTCGCTCAACTTTAGACGCAGTTAAAAAGAAAGGTTTTTTGCAATGTGGTGTTAGTCCTGGTTTGGCCGGATTTAGTTCAATTGATAGTAAAGGAAACTGGCAAGGTTTGGATGTAGATGTTTGTCGCGCTATTGCATCTGCTATTTTTGGGGATGGAAAAAAAGTTAAATTCACTCCTTTATCGGCCCAGCAAAGATTTGTTGCCCTGCAATCTGGTGAAATAGATGTTTTATCAAGAAATACAACTCGAACTTTGGGTCGGGATACATCACTTGGACTAAATTTCGGCCCCATAACTTATTATGATGGACAAGGTTTTATGGTTCGTAAAAAAGATGGAATCAAAAGTGTTCATGAACTAAGTGGAGCTTCTGTTTGTACGCAACAAGGTACAACAACAGAGCTTAATGTTGCTGATTTTTTTAGGGCCAACAAAATGAAGTTCAAGCCAGTTGTTTTCGAGAGTAATGATGAAGTTACTCAAGCTTTTTTAAAAGGTCGTTGTGATGTTTACTCTACAGATTCATCAGGGCTAGCTTCAGAAAGGTCCAAAGTTAAAAACCCTAATGATTATATGATATTACCAGAGATTATTTCAAAAGAGCCTCTAGGTCCAGCAGTGAGACACGGTGATGATCAATGGCTTGATATCGTTTCTTATTCTGTCTACGCACTTTATGAGGCGGAAGAGTTAGGTATTAACTCCAAAAACATTAAAACCTTTCTTAAGTCAAAAGATCCAAAAGTAGCAAGATTTTTAGGGACAACACCTGGAAATGGGTCGGCCTTAGGTTTAGACGAAAAGTGGTCGTATAATATTATTAGAGAAGTTGGTAATTACGCTGAAATATTCAAAAGAAATGTAGGAAAAGATAGCCCCTTAAATCTTGAAAGAGGCCTTAATGCTTCTTGGCAGGATGGTGGACTTCATTACTCACCACCTTTTAAATAGGACATATATTGAATGCTTCATTCCTAAGAGATGCTCGAAACAGGGCCATTATTTTTCAAATTATGGCCATTCTCATTATATTCTTTATTGGTAATTTTCTTTATTCAAATGTTAGCGCAAATCTTGAAAGACAAAACATAGCAAGTGGTTTTGGCTTTTTTTCAAAAGAAGCCGGCTTTGAAATAGCAGAAACTATGATCAATTATGGATCTCAAGATTCTTATTTAAAAGCGCTCGCTGTAGGCGCTCTTAACACAATTAAAGTCAGCCTTATTGGAAATATTTTTGCGATTATTCTTGGTATTATTGTTGGTGTGATGAGGCTGTCGTCAAATTGGATGATTGAAAAGCTTTCAAAAGGTTATATAGAGGTCATTAGAAATATCCCTCTTCTTCTTCAATTATACTTTGTTTATGCTATTTTCGTTGATATTTTTCCAAGTGTTAGACAAGCACTGAATCCTTTTTACGGTGTATACCTTTCTAATAGAGGGGTTGTCATTCCATCCATATCTGATCATGTGGCCAATAACTGGATTTTTCTAGCTCACTTTGTAGGTTTAGTAGGATCATTTTTTTGGTTTAAAAAATGCAATAAAATTTTTGAAGAGACAGGTGTAATGAAGGCCCGTTATTTGCCTTCATTATTTTTTATTTTTATACCTCCTTTGTTAGTTTGGGGCGGCTTTGGTTTTCCATTGACCTGGGATATACCTCAGTTAACAGGTTTTAATTTTTCTGGTGGTATTACTATTAGCCCTGAATTCAGTTCTCTTCTTGTCGGGCTTGTTCTTTATACATCTGCTTTTAATGCGGAGATTGTTCGTTCTGGAATTAACTCGGTTAAAAAAGGACAAATTGAAGCTGCTAGTGCATTAGGTCTTAAGCCAAGACTCACTCTAAGCTTAGTTGTACTCCCTCAGGCCTTACGAGTAATTATTCCACCTCTAACTTCTCAGGTTCTTAATCTAACTAAAAACAGCTCTTTGGCGGTGGCCATTGCTTATCCTGATTTTTTAAATGTCTCAAATACAGCTTTAAATCAAACAGGACAGGCCATTGAGGTTATTACCCTTGTTATTATTGTTTATCTTAGTTTTAGTTTAATCTCTTCCTTATTTATGAATTGGTATAACAAAAAAGTGGCTTTGGTTGAAAGATGAGTAATTCTATCGATTGGTTTAAAAAGAATTTATTTAACGGGTGGCTAAACTCTGTTTTAACCGTTGTATGTTTTTATCTCGTTATAAAGTTTGGTGCTGGTGTCATTCAATGGCTATTTATTGACAGTGTATGGGAAGGGACATCACAAACCTGTCGTCAAGCTGATGGGGCCTGTTTAGTTTTTATTAAAGAGAAATTTCTTTTTATTCTTTTTGGGTTTTATCCAAGAGAGATCATTTGGCGTCCTATTACAGGTGTTTTTATTTTTTGTTTATTGCTCTTTTTAACAATGAATAGAAAATTTTGGAGCAAAAAGCTTATTTATGGATGGTTTTTAAGTTTCATCGTCATGGCGATTCTTCTTAAAGGTGGAGTGCTAGGATTTGTACCAGTTGATTCTGATAAATGGGGGGGACTTCCTCTAACTTTAATTCTAGCGACAGTGGGACTTATTTTTAGCTATCCACTGGGTATACTCTTGGCCCTTGGTAGACGTTCTGAAATGCCTATCATTAAATCATTTAGTGTCATATATATTGAAATAATTCGAGGCGTTCCCCTTATCTCTGTTTTATTTATGTCTTCAGTTGTCTTTCCTTTATTTTTACCAGAGGGAATGGTCATCAATAAAGTTTTCCGAGCACAGGTGGCAATTATTATGTTTATATCAGCATATATGGCCGAAGTTGTTAGGGGAGGTTTACAAGCAATACCTAAGGGGCAATATGAAGCTGCCCAGGCCTTGGGATTAGGTTATTGGCAATCTATGGTAAAAATTATTCTTCCTCAGGCATTAAGAGTTGTTATCCCTCCTACAGTTAATACGGCAATAGGTATGTTTAAAGATACTTCGCTTGTTATTATAATCGCGCTATTTGATTTGATGTACACGACCAAGGCTTCTTTGCAGGATCCCAATTGGTTAGGTTTTACTTTAGAGGCCTACGCTTTTGTGGCCTGTATATATTTTATTTTTTGCTTTTCTATGTCGCGCTTTAGTCAACGATTAGAGGCCGACATAAAATCAAAACAGGAGCATTAAGAATGTCTGGCCCAATGATAAAAATTCAAAATCTTAATAAATGGTATGGTGATTTTCATGTGCTTAAAGATGTGAATCTTGATGTCCAAAAATCAGAAAAGATAGTTATTTGTGGCCCTTCGGGTTCAGGAAAATCAACTCTTATTAGATGTATGAATAGGCTTGAAATCCATCAAAAGGGGAGTCTTATTGTTGATGGAATAGAGCTGACTGATGATGTAAAAAACTTAGAAATAGTCAGAAGAGAAGTAGGGATGGTTTTTCAACACTTTAATCTCTTTCCTCATCTTACGATTTTAGAAAACCTTACGTTGGCACCTCGGTGGGTTAGGAAAATGAGTAAGAAGGATGCGGTGGAGCTGGCCATGCATTATCTTGAAAGAGTTCAAATATCTGAACAGGCCCATAAATACCCAGGTCAGCTATCAGGGGGACAGCAACAACGTGTGGCGATAGCAAGGTCTCTTTGTATGAAGCCTAAAATCATGCTTTTTGATGAGCCGACTTCTGCTTTGGATCCAGAGATGGTCAAAGAAGTTCTTGATGTCATGGTTTCACTTGCAGATGATGGGATGACCATGCTTTGTGTAACTCATGAGATGGGTTTTGCTAAGTCTGTTGCTGATAGAGTTATTTTTATGGATGCAGGAACAATTGTAGAAGAAAATAATCCCGAAGATTTCTTTAGTAATCCACAACATGAACGAACTAAAGAGTTCTTAGGACAAATTCTACATTAAATTATTTTGATACGACTCTAACACCAATGCTGTCACCATCCTGAGCATCTAACTTTTCTTGCATTTGCCTTAGACGATGATCGTAGTATTCTTTAGTGGAATCTAACTCTAATTGATGTGATAATTTCTGGTTTCGAGCAAGTGTTTCTAGCTCTCTAACCTTTGTATCGTATTCGCTTTTATGGTCTTTATTTAAGATTTCAATCTCCTGGTTGTGACGATTGAGGATATCATCGACCTGTTTTTGATTTCTCGTACTTATTTCATGAAGTTGGGCCTCAAAGTTTCTTCTTTGATTACTGAGTTTTATCTGAGAATTGACCTCTCTTTCCTCAAGTGTTTTTTTCATTTCTATTCTTTCTTGATTGAGGTGATCATCTTTCATCTTCAGTCTTTGTTCTAGTTCTCGAGAATATCTTTCATTTATTTTTTTACTCATTGTATTTATACGTAATTGAAGGTTTTGAATTTCTCGGTCTTTATTTCTAATTCTGGACTCATAGTTTTGAATGATATCATCGGTCTTTTCATTGTAATCACTTTTTAAAACATCAGCTTGTTGCTCTAAAGCATTACCTGTTTCTTTAACAAGCTGTTCTTTTTCTTGAATAAGGTCTTTTTGTAATAAATCAATCTGAGCAGCGTTTCTATTATTTATTTCTTCAATTTTTTCAGAATAGTATTTATCACTGGTCTTGGTATTCCTATTTGCTTGATCAAGTTTCGCTCTAGGGACTTTTTGTTGATCCCTTTCATAAGTTGATCGTATTTTATCGAGCTCCCGCCTTTGGTTTCCTTTATCAATTTGTCTTTCTTTACCGTGCTGGAACTCTCTTTCTTGCATTTGTTTTGTTAAGATATTTGTCTGCTTATCAATTTCTTTATTTGTTCTTTTTTGATCATCAGTTAACTTAACAATATAGTCCTGTTGTAGATCGCGGTTTTGTCTTATTTTTTCTTGTTTTAATCTTTCATAATTACTTTGTGACTTGATGTTTTGGTCTTTAAGTTCGTTTTTATATTTGGATTTTGCCTCATCAAGGTTGTCTTGATAATTTTTTCGGTTTTTAGCTAAAGCGACATTATAATTTGTTACATCCATAGTTTAGGCCTCATACTTTTAAGATATTCAAAAACACCCCTTATATTGTACACTACTGAATGCTGCTTTGAATCATAGCTCAATTTTTCCTAGGTAGGCAGAAATTGCCTGATTTAGAGTAAAGGTGAATGATGCGGTTATGGTTTTGAGGGTTGTAGAGTACCATTTTTGCATATCCATACATGTCAAAAACAAAACCTCTAAGTGGGTTTATATAGATAAATAAATCATCATCTTTTCTGTGCTCGGACTCAACAAAGGCCTTAAGGATATGTGTACTAAAGGGGTTGTATAAAAAGTATATGTTTTTACCTAGAGGAGGTGAGAAATTTAGTATGTCTTGGCAAATGAGATTAATATTTCTGTCCTTAGTATTAGTTTTTGCCATTTCAATGATATTCTCTCCTATATCGACTCCTGTAATACTCTTAAAAGGGAAATCGGAAGCATAAATGACGACTCTTCCAAGTCCACATCCTACATCGATAAAGTTTGATTCAGCGTAGGGGATTTCTAGGGCCTTTTTGAATATAAAATCGAGTAATCTGTAATGAGTTGCCTGGCAAGCTTTGGCCTCGATAAGATGTGGTGATGAAGACAGTATTTTGTGGACATCAATAAATGCAGTTGTTGTTATATTTCTTTTTTTGTCCGCCCAAAAATCTAAAACTTTATCATAAATATTTATTAGGCTTGATATGATCATCAATCTCCTTTAAAATTTACACCTATAATATATTAATTTTAACGCTTATGGCCCTTAATTTAGAAGATATAAATAAACAAAAAAAAACCTTTTCTAAGAAAAAGGCCGATACTATTGAAGATTCTTCTAATAAAAAAAGACCTTGGAAAGATTTTGAAAAGGAAGAAGATCTTCTTGATTTAATTTCAAAGAGACCAAGTCGTAAGAAAACCATTGCTAAAGATTTTAAAAAAAATCAAATCACAGATGTAGACCGACAAAATAAGGCCAAAAAACAAATGGAACTAGAAGAAAATAAGAAAAAAGGTATTTCTCCCGATCTCAAGTTGAAAATAAAAAAAATATCAAAAGAGTTCTTCTCTGACCTCGATTAATCTATTTAATTATAAGTGCTTTAAAGTCTTTTCTAGGTATTAATTTTCTACTAAGAATGAGGTTTTTTATTTCGTCGATGCTCTGACCTTGTTCTTTTTGAAATTCTATTTCAACGACATCTTCCATTTTAACAAGCTCAGCACTTTTAGTGACAACCATTCTTAACTTATCCGCATCTAGATTCTTTCCTACCCAGGTCCACTCACCGTCAAGAACTTTGAATCCTTGATTTCGCATATCATAAGTACTCGTATCATAACTCCGAAGTATATTATCCAAATTTTGTGACATAACTGATGATGTGAATAAAAGGATAAAAAGAATAATTAGATTTTTCATTGTAATACTCCATGTGAAGCGTTTCCACTTAAGGTATCTTGGCAAGAGACAAGAAAAAATGGGATTTCACCTTCGTAGTAAGGTGAGTTAACGATATTGTATATTTTTTTGAGAGCATCCTTTTGGATGTCTTTTATTTTTTGAATGGCCTCAAAATTTAATGATTCTGACATTGAAAATAAAAAGTTTTGCCCTTTGTCAATCTCGTGCGTTTTATAGAACTTTAAAAGTTCTGGAATGTTTCTTACTAAGACCTCAGGGTCTAGAGCAAAGTCTTTTTTTATAGCGTGAATTCGACTATTAACCTCTTCTAGTAATCCATACTCTAAAAGTTCATTAAGGTTATGTAATCCATTACTTCCAAAGTTTTCTTTGACTTCTTCTTTTGAGGTGCCAACACGATTCGCTGCTAGTTTATAAATGATAAACTTTTGTGGATTTGAAAGGGCCTTATCAAGACCATTATCACGAGTATGAGGCATTGATTCTGTCGCATAAACTCCAAAAGTCATTTCAAGAACACTTTTTATTGGTCCTTTACTTTTATCTATGATTACAGAAAGCTTCTTTTCTTTTGTTATCACACTTACGAGATTAAGAATGGTGTGCGGTGCTGGTTCACTTTTTATAGAACCACTTATTATTCTTCTTATTGTTGTAGCTCCCACACTCGACCTTTTTGCCAAACCATTAATACTGATATTAGGGTGTGCTTCTAAATAACTATTAACCATTTCTTTAAGCTGTCCACAGACTGTCATGGGTCTTATCTCCTTGATCATCCCTTTATCTTATTTAAAGATAATTTTTTGGACTGCCCATTTTATTTTTTCCTAATTCACTGAAATCAGGCCAAATGTAATTTTTTTTTAAAGCTTTAGGGCCAAGATGGCCCTAATATCTTCTTCTATTTCTTCTTAATCCATTGAATCTTGAGCTTGAATGACCTCTTCTTGAGTACCCTGGACGGTGTCTTGGATCACTAGGTCTATTTACTCTTGATCCGTTACCGCAGGTTTTTGTATGGAGTTTCAGTTTGAATACACCTTTTAGGTCAGAACTATCAAAAGTGAGTAGTGCCGTAGAGTCTGATGTGAAGCCCCTTTGAGGGATTGATGCCATTAAGATGTTCTTAAGCCTAAAAGAAGCTAAGTCATCGCCTCGTCTTGAGCAGTTACTGTTGATAGGTACTGTTGTCGTTTTAGTGACAAACCAATCATCCATTACACCACTATTCCAACTTTCATTTATTGCAAGGTTTCTACGTTTTAGCTTACCTCTTTGAGGCCCACTCCAGCTCATAAGGTAGGTTTGTAATTTTGCCGTTGCATTACCTTCAATGGAAACAAAGCCTCTATAATCAACATCGATATCGATTGCTGTTACTCTTTCATTGTCTTTTAAGATACTTGAAATATGAATATCGCAAGATTTCATATCAATGAGTTTGTTGTCTTGAGGGACCTCAACTGAAAATTGATCAAATATGATAGACACTGTCTGATCATCTGGACTCTTCACAACCGCGAAAGTCCCATCTGGACAGCCTCTTCCAAGAAGATTAACATCTTTGAATCGAAAAGCTGTATCGGCCTTTGCAACCGATATTGTCATGAGTAGAGCTGTAATTATACTAAAAGGCTTCATATATTCTCCTTATTTCCTAAGCCCATTATGAGCTCAAATTACCAGTTGTGACATTTAATGCTAAAGATACTGCGCCACCTGGTGCGGCCTCGCGCTGAATTGACCACACGGTTAGCTTCTTTATTAAATTTCTAAAAATAATCCGTGCTTGGGCCCAAAATAATCATAGAGATTCCAACAGACTGGGGTCTAAGGAGGAGCTTTATGGATAAATCTTTGAGTAAAATGACAAAACTAATTGTACTTCTTTTATTTTTGTCTTTTGCGGTCTATGCAGATGATATTTTTCTCGGAATACCTGGTTATGGGGGTAATGGGTGTCCAGCAGGTAGTGCTTCGGTTACTTTGTCCCCAGATGCTAAATCACTCAGCATTATTTTTGATGAATTTATAACCGAAACAAGTAGAAGGAAAAGTATAGATCGAAAATCTTGTAATTTGGCCATACCAGTTCATGTGCCTCAGGGCCTTAGCGTGTCTGTAATTGATATAGATTACAGAGGTTTTGTATCATTGCCGCTTAGGTCATTTGCTCGAATTAAATCAGAATACTTCTTTGCTGGTTCAAAAGGGCCAATATTAAAGAAGGTTTTTAGGGGAGAAGTGGAAAAAGATTTTCTCCTTTCAGCTTCATTGGGCATGAGCTCTCTCGTATGGTCTGCTTGTGGTAAGGATGTAAACCTTAGAGTGAACACAAGTCTCTTTCTTAGGTCTAAAAAACAGGCCTTGGCAGCGTTAGATTCAGTTGATATGGATGCTGGCTTGGTTTATCACCTTAAGTGGAGACGTTGTCATTAAATAAAGGGGGCATAACCGCCCTCTTTACTTTGTTATAATCTAAATAGCTTTTCTAGCAAATTTTCCAGGTAGCCTTTATAATTATAGAAAGAAACTCATTTTCCGGAGAGTAAAATGGTCAAGATTTATGAAAGCTTTTCTCAAATGATGGAACTCAACAGATCAGTCTTTGAACTTCTTAAAGATAAGGATAGGGATGGTCTTCTTAAAGCTATTTGGGATGCTCGCCAGGGTGAGGTTGATCAGTTAGTTGAAAAGGTGACAGCTCTAGAACTTAAGACTACTGAAGATCAGCAAGAGTTAGAAAGGCTTAATAATGACAGTGAAGCTATAAACACTCGATTAAATGAACAAGAAGAAATTATTAGAAGTCTTCATAAAGATGAAGAAACATCTATTTATATTATTGATGGATTAAAGCAAAATATTCACAAAAAAGAAAAAGAACTTGAAAGAATGCTTGAGCTTCTCAAAAGGTCCAAGCCTTATATTGAAGACCTAAAAATTCGTGATGCTGAAAGGCTAGCAGAAATAAAAGACTTAAAAAGAAAGTTAGACGCTTTTCAAAATGATCAAAGAGATATGATCAAAATAATACAAGAAAAAGATTCTGAGCTTGGTCAATTAAAAAAGATTTATGATGCTCAGATAAAGGAATTAGATTCAAAAATTAGAGAAATTGAAGATCAGCACCTATTTGAAAAAGATGCATGGTCTTCAGAAAAAGAATCTATTTTACAGAATAATAATTCACTGGCCTCAGGGCTTCAGGGTAAGTTGAAAACGTTAATATCTGAAAAAGAAAAGCTTGAGAAAGAGCTTCAAAAGTCTAAGCTTTTTGCTGAAAGTCTAGAAGAAGAGCTTAATAAAGTTCGTAGAAACGCCAAGCAATACCAGGTCCTTAATCATAAAATGGAAGCAGAGCTCTATAGAATTAGTGGAGGACCTAAAGCGGTGTCCAAAACGAAGCCTCTTAGCTGGAATTAAGGATTTATATTTGCCATAATGCCAACATGGCAAATATAAAAAAATCTCTTAAAGAAAACGTCTCTGGTGAACTCTTTGTCGATGAGACTTGTATTAACTGTGATGCTTGTCGCAGGTTTGCACCTTCTCACTTTGCAGTTCACCCTGAATATTCATATGTTAATCAGCAGCCTTCTCATGATCAAGAATACTTAGACTGTGCTATGGCCTTATTAAGTTGCCCTGTTGGTGCCATCGGTTTTGAGACAGTCTCAAAGCATAAGAATATTCTCGCTAAAGCGAGAGATCAGTTTCCTATGCAAATTGATAATGATGTTTATATTAATGGTTTTAATCACCGTAAGACTTTTGGTGCTGATTCATATTTTATTAAAGACCCAGAAGGAAACTGGCTTATTGATTCTCCCAGGTTTACAAAAAAGCTAGTGAGTAAGATTGAGGCCATGGGGGGATTATCTTATATTTTTCTTTCTCATCAAGATGATATAGGCGACTCAGAAAAATTTGCAAAATACTTTGGTGCAAAAAGAATTATTCAAACCTTTGATTCTCATAAAATAAGTGATGCTGAAATTATTCTGAAAGAAAAGAGAACTGAAATAAACTCCGCGGTAATCGTTCATACTCCAGGCCATACGAAAGGGAGCCAATGTCTTATTTGGAAAGGGAAGTATTTATTCACGGGAGATCACTTCGCTTATATAAGAAGACTTGAACATTTTGCTTCTTTTCGAAAAGCTTGTTGGTATGATTGGAATATTCAGATTAACTCTGTTGAGATCCTTGGCGAATTTAAAGATATAGAGTGGGTCCTTCCAGGACATGGTTCGAGAGGTGAAGTTAAAAAAGGTGAGTTTGCTGAGATTATTAAAAATGCCGTCGAATGGATGCACTCAGTAGCTTAGTGATTTTTTAAAAACTCATTTATATGAACACCGGTTAGTTTAGATATTCCTCTCAGTAGATACCACAAAGAAACACCCAAAATAATAGTGGAGGGAACCATGATAACGGGAAATGATAAGGCCGTCATTCTTCCAAGTTCTTGGTTAAAGGCCTCTGTTCCCGTAGGACTTTTTAAAATGAAAATGGCCAATAAAAAATTAAGCAGAGCACTCACGCCAAAGGATGCAACTAAGAGATAAGTACTATTAGTTATGATCTTTTCAAACTCTGATTCTTTTTGGTGTTTTTCAACAAGCTCTTCAATTTTATCTATTTCTAAAATTTTGGGATTTAAGATAATCATTTTAACTAAATTATATTCAGTTTTATTAGTGAAAAAGACAAAAATACCAATCACTAAAGGAATTGCGGCCTCTTTGACTGCAAACCAAAACCCAGAGAGTTTAAAAAGAGCAAGTCCTCCGGTAAGAAGCACACTGATTAAACCAAGGATGGCAATAAAGTTCCATTTTTTCTTTTTAATGAGATCCCACGCACCATAACTTAAAGGAAAAATGAGCGCCACTATAAGTCCCCACAAAGGACCAAGATATTGTTCGCTACTGCCTTTTGAAAGAATAAACACAGGAATAACTATATTGAATAAGATGTTAGAGAGGGCGTCTTTGGGTGAATCATTATCATGTGAAATCATCCGTTATTTATATCTTGATTTATGGGGTGAGGCAATAATTTAAGGCCAATTTGACACCAAAAATAACACAATCATTAGTATGGAGCAGTATTAATGGCACAAAGAATTAAAACGTGCTTTATTTAACAGTGGAGGTGGATCATGAGGTACTTTCGAGAACATTTGGATTTATTTGCAATTTTTAGCTTTGGAGTTATTTTTGTTCTGATTCTCATAAATTGGAGCTGAGTCGAAGAGCGAGTTTTGTTTGCCTCTGAGTAGGGTTGAGGTTTTTTATTCCCATAAGAAGCGCTCTTTTGTTACCTACGAAAAGGGCGAGTTTTTTTGCTCTCGTAAGTCCTGTATAAATGAGATTACGATAAAGCATTGTAAAATGACTCATTGTAATGGGAAGGATGACGACATCAAACTCACTTCCTTGAGACTTATGAATAGTGATTGCATAGGCCAAATTAAGATCCAAAATATCTTCTAGCGGATAGGTTATGATTTTATTTTTATCTGTCTTTGTTGAAAAATCGATTTCTAGATAATCATCATCTTCATTGATCCTAATTATTTTTCCAATATCACCATTGAATACACCCAAGTCATAATTATTTCTTGTTTGAATGATTCTATCGTTTGGTCTAAATCCTTTATATTCAATACCTCGAGATGGATTAGCGGCATTTTGTATCATTTTATTTAATGAAATCGTACCGAGAGCTCCCGTTTTCATTGGCGCCAAAATTTGTATTTCAACATTTTTTAAATATTTTGGAATTATTTCGAGGTACAGCTTTTGAATGAGTTGTGTGGCAGAAAGATTAAAGCTTAAAGAGCTATAAGGTGGAATCTTTTTTTGAATAAGTTTTAGCAGTTGTGTTTTGTTTTGCTCTTCTCGGATATTGTTTTGGTTGAGATGCTTAAACTTATCGGGCAATTCGAGTTCTTGTTTGTTTGTTTTAATCCTTTGAATAATATCTTGTTGTTCTTTAGTAAACTCTTCACTTTCGAGAAACATGGCATCTTCAAAGGATTGTTCTTGCCATATTTGTGGGTTTTCAAAAGGACTATTGACTTGGGGATAATCTCCTTTATTGATGGAATGAGCACTCACAATAATTTTCGAGCCTTTTCCTTGTCTAAACACTTCAGTGAGTTTGAAGGTTGCTACTTCTTTTGAGTTAAGAATATCATGAAGGATATTTCCTGGCCCTACACTTGGTAGTTGATCTGGATCTCCTATAAAAAGAACCTGTGTATCTTGCGAACAAGCTTTAAGTAATGCATCTGTAAGAGCATTATCAAGCATAGAGCACTCATCAACGATCAGAAAGTCACAATCAATAGGGTTGTGTTCATCATGATCAAAATGTCCCTTTTGGGGGTTAAAATTTAACAGACGATGAATAGTTTTTGCTTCGGCACCAATAACTTCTCCCATCCTTTGTGCAGCTCTTCCTGTTGGTGCTGCGAGAACAGTTTTTAGTTTCATCGCTTTAATAAGGTAGTAAAGAACCTTTGTTGTTGTCGTTTTACCAACACCTGGGCCACCAGTTAGGACTGAAAAACCTTGATGTATTATACCGATAATGGCCTTTGCTTGTTGTTCAGATAGTTGTATTTCCTCTTTTTTGCAATAGACATCAATCCATTCTTGGCATAAGGATCTTTGATCCTTAATCGTTACTTCTTTAAGGGATAAGATTTTGCGAGCAATTCGGCACTCCGCCTCAAAAGAAGATTTAGAGTAATAGGTGTCTTGGTCTAAAATGATTTGTTCATTTTTAATAAGTCTGTCCAATAACTTCAAGACTTCCTTATCTAGATTTAGCTCAAGAAGTTGTGAACACCTTTGGAGTAATTGTTCTTTGGTTAAAAAAAGATGGCCATCGTTTTTAGATTGATAAAGGGCCTCGAGGATTCCGGCCATAATCCTTTCTTCGCAATTTTTAGTAAAGTTTAGGTTCTCTGCAATCTGATCAACAGTTATAAAGCCTAATCCTCTAATTTTTCTTATAAGTTGGTAAGGATTCTCTTTTAAGATATCGACGGCCTTATTACCAAAACTTTCAACCAGTTTTAGTGCCAGCCCTGTAGGCAGGTTATGTTCTTTTAAAAAAGATAAAACGAGTTTGGTGCCTTGATATTTTTGCCAAGATTTTTCAATGTTTTTTAATTTTTTTTCCGTAATACCTTTAAGACATAGTAATTCTTGTGGCTCTTTTTCTAAAATATGAAATGTTTGTTGGCCAAATTTCTGTACAATTTTTTTTGCCGTTTGAGGGCCAATTCCTTTTATAAGACCAGAGCCTAAAAACCTTTTCATTCCTTCAAGCGTTGTAGGTAGGATTTCACTTGATTCAATGGCCTTAAACTGACGACCAAATTGATCATGAAATTCCCATGATCCTTTAAAGATCATCTCTGAACCTGGAATAACTTGAGGAGAGCTTACCGTAACTGTAACCCTATCAAACCCATGTCCGTCGGCCTTTATTTTTAGGACAGAGTAGCCTGACTCCTCATTTCTGAATGTGATTCTTTCGACTTGGCCGCAGAGCTCTTCCATCTCAGTTCCTTTCTTATGCTATCGAAGAGATTGAAAAATAATTGTCCCTCAATTTCAAGACAAAGAGGAATAAGTTTCTTAACTTTTTCATTTTTATCAATTTCTAGCATCATTTCTTCGAGGTGATTTTCCTCTTCTTTCAAGATGGTGGCCAGATTAATATTAATATTCAGCTTGTTTAATAGTTCTTGGTAAAGCGAAAATAACCACTCGGCACGAACTTCAACGCAGTAAGTAGTCAAAAGGTATGACGCCATCTTTAATTCTTGGCCGTCGAGATTAAGTAGTCTTTTAATATTTTTACTTATTTGAACATCAAGTAAATTGAGGTAGTTTTTTGCCCTCATACCACCAAGAAAACCTGGGTGTTGATCAGGATCCTTTGCTAGTTTAAGAATTTGTCTTCGGAAAAAATAAGCATGCCTGGCCTCTTCGGCCCCATGCTTTAAAATTAATAAACTAGGAAAAAGAGATGATTCCATTTGTTTAATTTTTCGGGCACCACAGTTTTCTAAATAACTTAGTGTAAATAACCATCGGTGATGAATTTCTTGGTCTTTTAATACGGAGTATAGAATCATTCTCATATCGTCTGAGTCTACACTTGAGCGCCAATGGGAATGTGGTGAATTTGTCATATATGTATCCTAATGAAGTCTTTTAAAGCTTTATATACAGGTAAAAGGTCTTCTTCTTTTGTGCAATAGGGAGGGATTAGATAAATGACATTACCTAAGGGGCGTAAGAGCATTTTTTTGGAAATGAAAAATTGGGATAAAGTTTCACTTAAGGAATTAAAATAATCAGCTCTTTCATCATTTTTAAATTCAATCGCTAAGATTGTACCTAATGTTCTTACCTCATATCTATTGTCGCCCACAATTTCATTTTTGAATTGGTTGTGTAGGTCTTCAATATTTTTGATATTGGTCTGTGTTTCTTGGTCTTCTAATATCTCGAGGCTAGCATTGGCAACGGCACAGCCTAAGGCATTGCCTGTAAATGAGTGTCCATGTAGTAAGGCCTTGGTTTTGTCATCAGAGTAGAATGCTTCATATATTTTTTGCTGACACAAAGTAAGAGAAAGGGGAAGAATTCCCCCTGTGAGGGCCTTGGCCAAACATATAATATTCGGTTTCTCATCAAGGTAATCAATGGCAAACCTTTTACCTGTTCGATAAAAACCGGTCATAACTTCATCAGCAATGGTTATAATATTGTTTTGATGGGCCAATTTTAGAAGTTGATTAAGGGCAGTGGGGTCTTGCATTTTCATCCCTGCCACACCTTGAACCATAGGTTCAAATATAAATGCACCGATATCATTATAACGGTTAAGAAGCTCTTTTAATTCTTGAATAGATTCTTCTTGTGAGTTCGGGTCATTGGCCAGGGGTGCTGTGATAAAGTGCACATCTGTCATGTTTTCTGATAGCCCTGTGGGTTCTTTAATTGCGTCTGTTACCGCTCGTGCTCCAAAAGTATCTCCGTGGTACCCATTTTTAAAGGCAATGATTCTATTCTTTTTTAAATTGTGGTTACTCCAATATTGGAGTGCCATTTTTATACCCACTTCAACAGCTGTTGAGCCGTTGTCGGAAAAAAAGACTTTAGGATATTGATGATCTAGAAGTTTAACAACTTTTTGGGCCAGTTCTTCACCTTGTTCATGTGTATACCCAGCAAAAATTATCTGTTGGAGGACCTCCATTTGTTCACTAACACTTTGAGCAAGTTTTGGGTGACTGTGACCATGAATGTTTACCCACCAACTTGATATCCCATCAAATATTTTATTTCCTTCTTGATCGAAATAATAACAACCTTCTGCTTTTTTTATATGCTGTGGTAACGTGGCCGTTTTTTCCTGAGTATACGGTCTCCAAATAGTTGTTTCTTTCATGTTAAATTTCTCTTTAAATGAATTGCCATTTCTTTGATTAAAGCTGGGTTCATTTCCTCGAACCATGGTATATTGACCAATTTTGGGACATTGGTTTTTTGTATCAGAAAGTTTTCAAGTCCTTCATCCTCTTTACCATTAAAAATCATACCTTTGATCGGTAGTCCTAAGCTTTTGAGGTATTCGATTGATAAAAGTGTGTGATTTAAAGAACCAAGATAATTTTTGGTGACAAGAATAACTTTTGCTTTAAACTTTTGTGCCAAGTTTATGATTGTGTCAGAATTGTTTAATGGCACTAGTATTCCACCAGCACCTTCTATAACGAGTGGACGCTGAGTTGAAGGTAAATCGAAGTTCTCAAGAGAGATTTCGATATTTTCTATTTCTGCTGCTAAATGTGGTGAGGCCGGTGTTTTAAGACGATAAGTTTCTGGGTGAATTTTTGTTTTTTCGTTTGAAATAAGTTGAGAGACTTTCATAGAATCACTATTTTCTAAGTCACCACATTGCACCGGTTTCCAATAGTCTGCTTCTAAGGCCTCTACCAACACTGAAGAGGAAATAGTCTTACCTATATTAGTATCAATACCTGTTACAAATATAATCTCTTTCATAGGGACTTCCTTATAATATTAGCGAGTAGGTCCATTTCTTTTTTATTATTATAGCTATGTATACAGACTCTTATTCTTTCTTTTCCTCTTTGAACGGTTGGGGACATTATAGGAAGTACTTTTATATTTTCACTTTTACATACATCGATACAGTTTTTTAATTTATTTATGTCGTTAAAACGAAAACTAAAGATGGGGCCAATAAACTCGGAGCCCACTTGTTGGGCAAAATACCGGGCATTTTCAAAAAGCTCTTGAATCTCTTTTTGTGATTTTTTGCGATATTTTAATGCCGTGGTCGTTGTGAGAATAGAGTTGATTGGTGCTGAAGTCGTATAAATAAAGGAAGGGCAAAAGTTTATCATACTTTTTTTAAGATATTCAGGCCCTAATAAGGCCGCTCCAAAGCTTCCAAATGCCTTTCCAAAAGTTACGATTCGGCAAAAGATATCCTTTTCAAGTCCATGTTGGGCAACGAGGCCTTCCCCATGATCTCCGTATAAACCTGCAGAGTGGGCCTCATCGACAATAAGATGTGCACCATATTTTTTACATAGAGCACTCATTTTTATGAGATCAGGAATATCACCATCCATCGAAAATAGACCTTCTGTGACGACAAAGAAAAGCCCGTCTTTTTTCTTTCTTAGGTTAATTAAACGTTTTTCGAGGTGTTCAGTATCGTTATGTTGGAAATAAAAGGTTTGTGCATTTGATAATTTTGCACCAAGCTTTAAAGAAGCGTGGATGTTTTGATCAAGCAAAATAACATCTTCGCTGTCTGCGATATTGCTTAAAAGACCAATATTTATGTTAAATCCTGAATTGAAAACTAGAGCACTTTGCGCTTTAAAAAATTGAATAAGCTCATTTTCTAATTCTTCAAAGTAAACCGAGTTTCCTGAAAGTAGGCGTGACCCACTTGAGCCGTTGAACTTTCCGTCATTAAGTGCTGAAAGTGGTTTGAGCTCTAAGACTTGCTCATAAATATGATGAGATTTGGCCAGGCCTAAATAGTCATTGCTAACAAAGTCATGGCCAAGAGTTGTTCTTGGGAGAACTCTATAGTTACCATTTGACCGTCTTTGTTCAAGTCGCTTTCGCAACCGGTTTTCAATGTCCAAGCTGAGCACCTTGAAATGGTTCTGTTGGCTGAAGCCCTAAAAGTTGAAATAACTTTGTATCTTCATTTTCTTTAGGATTAGGTGTCGTTAAAAGCTTCTCACCAGAGAAAATAGAGTTGGCACCTGCCATAAAACAAAGTGCTTGTTCAGCTTCATTTCTTCCCAACCTTCCGGCGGAGAGACGAATAACTGAGGTTGGCATAATGATTCTGGCCGTAGCGATGGCCCTTACCCAATCCCAAATAGGAACTTCATCATTTTCTTCTAAGGGCGTGCCTTTTACAGCAACTAAAGTATTTATAGGAACACTCTCTGGGTGAGGAGTCATGTTGGCCAGTGTTCTGAGCATTTCAATCCGGTCTGTGGTATTTTCACCAAGACCAAGTATGCCTCCACTACAGACTGAAATCTTGGCCTTCCTTACGTTTTTGATTGTATCAAGGCGGTCATCATATGTTCTTGTGGAAATTATTTTTTTGTAAACATCCTCAGAAGAGTCAATGTTGTGGTTATAAGCATATAGACCGGCATCCTTTAATTTACTGGCCTGATCTTCATTAAGCATTCCCAGTGTACAGCAAACTTCTAAATTCATAGAGGTAACTTCTTTTACCATTTCTAGTACACTATCAAAGTCACCATTATCTTTTACTTCTCTCCATGCAGCTCCAAGGCATACTCTAGAGGCACCACCTTCTTTTGCTTTTTCGGCCATCGTTTTAACGGTGTTTAAATCAAGAAGTGCATTTTTCTCAATATCTGTTTGATAGCGTGCCGCTTGAGGACAATAGGAGCAGTCTTCTGGGCAGCCGCCAGTCTTAATTGATATAAGGCTTGAGACTTGAACCTTTCTAGGATCAAAGTTTTCTCTATGAATTGTTTGTGCTCGATAAATAAGTTCGAGAAATGGTAGGTTATAAACTTCGTTAATTTCTTCGTAAGTCCAATCATGACGAGTTTTGACGTTGTGCATATTATCCCTTCAATAGTTTGGCCTATTCTCCTCACAGTGCCTAACACTGTAAATAAAAGTTCTTTCAGAAATAATTTACAAATTAAATAGTTTAATACATAAACAATCTATGAAAATTCAATCTTACCTAGTAGAAAGCCCTCTTTTTCAGCTCATCGGTTTGCAAAAAAAACTAGACCAAAAGGTCCTAACTCTACTGAAGTCTCCGGGGGTAACTTTTAAAGAAGGTCTCGTACTTCTAACACTACTTTTTGAAAACAAAAGTATAAGTCCTGGTCAGTTAATTGAGGCCCTTGAGTTCTCTAAGTCCCAAACAAGTCAGATCCTCTCAAAACTAGAAAGCTCTAAACTTATTAAAAGAAACTTGGCCCAAGAGGATGCTAGAAAAATTACTCTTGATCTTACTACTCTAGGCGCTAGAAAAGCGAATGAGTTAATTCAAACGTTTGAAAACCTTGATCATATGATAGAGGATAAACTTGGTGATAAAGACCTTAGAGCTCTCATTAAATCAATCAATGTCTTAAGAGAGTGTTAAGAAGTTAGTCGGTCCTAATTGCCCATCTCGTTAACGAAACTTTCCGCGTTACCAAAAACTCCTTGAGTGATAGCATTAAGCTTAGCACTCGCGACATCTTTGAATTTGAAAACAATTAACGCAACAACGGCCACCAAAAGTATATATTCGGTGGAGGTTTGGCCTTCTTCTGATTTTAAAAACTGCTTTAATTTATTCATATATCCATTTTACACCTTTTTTTAATTTAGTGGAAAAATAAAACTCACCTAAATTCAAGTACTTAAACTTGGTTGTGTCACTAGTCAGAGGTGAATTGTTCCTGTAGAATGCCCTCACTTAAAGTTTAGGAACCCTTTTAACTCAACTTCTCGAGACTCGATTCACAGGTAAGTTTAGTTTCTGGTTATCTTAAAGTTTTAGAGTTTATTAATTTTGTTTTTTGAGGAGAGTTTTTATGAAAAACAAGCTTTATGTTGGAAACCTATCTTACCAAATGTCTGAGAGTGATCTTGAAACTACATTTGGAAACTACGGAACTGTTCAGTCTGCAAGAATCATCACAGACAGAGACACAGGTAGAAGTAAAGGATTTGGTTTTGTTGAGATGGAAAATGATGATCAGGCCCAAGAATGTATCGAAAACCTTGACGGAAAAGAGGTTTCTGGAAGAAATATCAGAGTAAACATTGCTCAAGATAAAAGAAATAATAAGCCAGGTAGATTCTAAATAAGAGATTGGGGCCTTCATTGGCCCCATCTTTTCATGGCATTTTCCAATAAAATTTGTATGTTTCCTGTATCCCTAATTTCTAACTAGTTAATTTCATTAATCCAAAAATCAGCTATGCTATAATTCCCTATGTGTAACGATAGAGGAGGTACCAGATGGTGAGCTCTATCTTTTATATTGAATACCTTTTAATAGGTCTCGTTTTGGTGATAGCGATCAAGAGCTATTTTCAGTGGAGCTTTGAACAAGAACAAAAGTTCAAAGGGGAAATGGCAAAGGCCAAAGAAGAGTATGACCAAGCTCTTGAACACTATACTTCAAACCCCAATAACTTAAATGCTAAAGAGTTCTGTTTTTCTAAAGGTGAAATATATTATCAATATAAACTGCCCGATTATTTTAACTATCCTCTTGGTGATACCACACCTCACGTAGAGTATATGGATAACCATGAACATAGAAAAAAACTAATTGAAAATGATATGAGAGAGTCCTTGAACAATCTTTCACATCACAAGGCCAAGGCCGCATAAATGGATACATGGAACCTTTTGACTAACGAATTTAATTTAGCTTTTAATACAATGACAGAGTCTATTGGAAATACTCCATTTGCATTATTACTTGTTATCTTGGCCCCACTTCTTTTTACGGCCTATGTTTTTTTTAATTGGTTAGTTAAAGAAGGTGGGGAACATGATGAACTCGAAAAGTTTAATGGGCTCTTAGAAATATCTCAAAGTCATTTTCTATCACCATTTTCTACAATCCTTTTGGTCGATGATGATACCAATTTTTTGGAGATGAGCTCCAAGCTCTTGGAGTCGAAAGGTCATCATGTTAAAACTGCCATGACCGGGCAACAAGCACTCGATATACTTAGGGCCGACTTTGAACATAATATTCAGGTTGTTGTTACAGACTTTAAGTTACCTGACTTTAACGGAGTTGAGCTTTCTCAAAAAAATGGACATATCTATCCTTTCTTACTCGTGAGTGCCCTAGATGGTAATCAAATTAGCTTTCATTCTTTTGATGTTGTTGATGGTTATCTTCATAAAAGTAAATTTAGAAAAGATTTTGAGAAAGAGTTCGAAAAGACGATCGATAATTGGATCAAAAATGAGAATAAGGCAGCATGAAAAATCTAAATGTGGCCATTCTAGGTGCTTCCGATCATGAATATAGATATAGTTATAAGGCCAATAGTCTTTTAAAAGAAAATGGTTTTAATACCTTTTTGGTTAATCCAAATCATGATGTTATTAAGGGTCAGAAATGCTTTAAGAGTGTTTCTGAATTAAATGATATTGATACCATTACCGTTTATGTAAGAGATTCAATATCGAATTCAATGATTGACGATATAATTAAACTAGCTCCTAGAAGAGTCATTTTTAACCCAGGTAGTGAAAACGATCTCATTTATAAACAACTTCAGGACAATAAAATAATAGTTGAGCAAGCCTGTACTCTTGTCCTTCTTAATACGGGACAATTCTAAGTTAACGCACCGTTTTTTATCTTAAATAGAAATCCTATTAAAATAAAGTATATTAATATCTTTTAATAAGGATCCTCATGGAAAAGAAACTCTCTGAACTTATAGAAAATGATAATTTTGAATTACGTGAAAAAATGAAAAATGTATTCAAAGATCCCCTTTATATACCTCGCTATAATTTGAGTTTGCCTGAAGAAAGAGATATTGCTTATCTTCGATTAAAAAAGTTTTGTGAACAAGACCTATTCAGTGTTTTTGACTTTGAAGGTGATCCAAGAAAAATTTTTGCGGCCCATGAAGTTGCCGGTCTAGTTGATGGTTCTATGGCAACCAAAATGACTGTACAGTTTAATCTCTTTGGTGGAACACTTCTTAAATTTGGGAATAGAGATCGGTTTCAACCAATTTTAGAAAAAATAAATAATTTTGAAGAAGTCGGCTGCTTTGGTCTCACTGAGCTTGGATATGGTAACAATGCGGTGGAAATGGAAACTACGGCCATATGGGATGAGAGTACTGACGAGTTTATTATTGATTCTCCTAGTGTTCTTTCTCAAAAATACTGGATCACAAATGGGTATTGTCATGCTCATTGGTGCGTTGTCTTTGCTCAACTTATTATTAAGGGTGAAAGCTATGGTGTTCACGGATTCCTTGTAGAAGTTAGAGATAAAGATCTTAAACTTAAAAATGGCGTAACCATTCATGATATGGGAATGAAAATAGGTGTTAATGGCGTTGATAATGCTAAGATTAGCTTTGATCAAGTACGCATACCTAGAGCACATCTTCTTGATGCTTTTTCCCAAGTTGATGAAAATGGAACGTTCTCTAGCGAGGTTAAGGGAAAAAGGGCCCGTTTTTTAAAGATGGCAGACCAGCTCCTTAGTGGAAGGATATGTATCGCTTCAATGACTTTGAATGCAACTAAGATGGGCCTTCTTACCAGTTATCGCTATTCAAAATCTCGTAAAGGCGTTGGACCTCAAGGTAAAAGTGATTCTCCCATTATGAGTTATCAGTTTCAACAAAACACATTTGTTCCTTTATTGGCCGAAACAGTGGCCCTTTGTTTTGGGCATAATCATGTGAAAAATCTTTACGCAGAAAAAAAACAAGATGTCGTTAAAGAATGTTGCGCAATAAAGGCCATGGTAACCTGGCATAGTGAGAACTCGGTTAGTATTCTACGAGAAAGAAGTGGTGGTCAGGGATATATGGCATGTAACAGATTTGGAGAAGGCATAGGAGGAGCTCATGCAGGTATAACGGCCGAAGGAGACAATGGTGTTCTTATGCAAAAAGTTGCTAAAGAACTTCTTGATGGATATAAAGTTTCTGAACTTGCAAAAAATAAACTTAAAAACCTTTTACCAGGTAAGATACAAAAGCTTTTGAGTGCTGGAGAGTTAGGACTTTTGAAACTTAGAGAAGAAAGTCTTAAGGCCTCATTGGCCTTGAGAATGCAAAGAGTAAAATCTAAGGGCCGTGAGGCCATTTATCATAAATGGGTTAACGAAAGTGCTGATCTCGTCCAGGATCTGGCCTTAGCATACGGTGAACGATTCGTGCTTGAAAGATTTGAGTGGGCCACAAAGCAGTGCTCTCTTCCTGTTTTGATTAAATGTAAAGAGCTCTACGCTAAATTAAAAATTAAACAGCATAGTTCTTGGTATTTGAGCGAGGGAATACTTTCAGGAAGGGACTATAGAACGCTCTGTGCACGTATTAATCAACTTAATAAAGAAATTGCACCAGATATTGAATTAATCATAAACTCATTTAATATACCTGAATTTTTAGTTCACGCACCAATGGCCAAAGATTGGGTTGCTTTTAATAGTTATGATCACCAAGGTGAAGTGTTTCAAAAACCAGAAAAAAAAACAGTTGAGTTAGACCAAAGCAGTATGAATCACTAGATGGTTGAAGAGTAGTACTCGCACTCGACTTCTTCAATTCCAGCTTGCTTACAGATATTTATACGATGATTACCATCATGGACGATATTATCTACTATTATTATTGGTGAGCATGAATCAGGCACTCTACCTGATTTTTTGGCCTCTTGAAGCCTACTTTGATGAAAATAATTATTTGTGATGGTCTGTTTTGTTATCAGATCCTTAACTTTAATTTTTTTAAGACCTTTATATTCCACTTTTTGCTTATTGCTTAATGATTTGATGTGGTCAAAGAATACAGCAGGATTATTAACACTATTTTTTAATCTGATTAGAGCACCTTTGAGCTTATATCTTTTTAAGGCCTTTATTGTGTTTTTGATAAATCCATCAGTCCAAGTCGGTTCCATGACGCTAAGTATTTCACATACAGGTATTGTTCTCAATGGAAAATATTCCCTTGTAGTTTTTTCTTGTTTATCTAAGTGTTTGAATTTACAGGGATTGATGATAATAGTTTAAAAAAAAGTTTACATACGAAATACATACGGTAACCTAGGTGTATGGAAAACGTATGGGAGTTGTGTCTGTGGGCCTAACTAAAAAACAAAAAGAAATCTTTGAATTTATTGTCAGCTTTTTTGCTGATCATAATAGGTCACCTAGTTACAGTGAAATACAGCATTACTTTGGGTTTAAATCAAAAGCGTCAGTTCAAGATTATGTGAAGTATTTAAGAAATGCTGGATTGTTAAAAAATAACGAATCAGGTGTTATTGAGTTAACTGAAAGACCAGAGAATATGATCCAGATTCCACTTCTAGGTGAAGTAGCTGCTGGAGTGCCTATAGAGACTGATTCCAATCAGGACTTTGATTTGATCTCTGTACCACAAGAAATGATAGGTAAGGGCAAGTACTTTGCTCTTTATGTTAAGGGAAACTCTATGATTGAGGATTGTATTATGGACGGTGATATCATCGTTGTGAGGTCCCAAAAAGAGGCCCGTGATGGTCAGACCGTTGTGGCCCTTGTAGAGGGAGGAGCAACTGTTAAAAAATATTATCATCGAAAAAATAGAATAGAGCTTCATCCAAGAAATAAGGAGCTCAATCCTATTATAATTGAAAAAGGTAATTTTTCCGTTGAGGGAGTTGTTACTGGCCTTGTAAGGAAATACTAGGATGATTTATAGGAATCAAAAATATTTAGATTGGATCCGAGAAACTCAGAGTTGTTTAGTTTCAAGGAAAAAAGCAGAGGTGGCCCATCATGTGCGAGAAAATGATAATACTTCGGGCGTAGGGCTTAAGCCATCCGATTATCGTGTCCTGCCATTACTTCACTCTTATCATACGACCGGAAGTAGTGCCATTCATCGCATAGGGCCTCTGAGCTTTTATAAGAAATTTGCGATTAACCCTTTGATGGTTATGGTTAATCAAATGAAAAATTATTTGAAAGCTGCTTATGAGAAAACTATAGATCACCCAGCTCATCTAGAAGGTTCAGATCTTCTTGATTTTTATGAAAAGGCCATAGAGGAATTAAGACCAAAAGAGGAAAAAGAAAAAGAGCTTGAAAGGATTAAAAACAAGAAAGAAAGGGTGAGAAAAAATAATAGAGAAAAAAGAAAAGAACTTAAAGAGGATGAAGGCTTCCAAAAAGCGACTGAGCAAAAGAAGAAATTTGAAAAAATGCTTTATGAAAAAAATAAGGACTTAAGGCCTAAACAAAAGCTTCAGCAAATGAGTGAGCAAATGAAGCAAAAGCAAAAGGCCAAACGTAAAGAATATCTTGATAAAGTCAAAGAAGAGTCTAAAGAACTAATGGAAGAAAGAAAAAAGAAGCAAAAAGAATTGAGAAAATTAAAGTATAGAAGATTAAAAGAACTAAAAAAACAATGGGATTCCCAAAAAAATCCCTAACTAAAATATTCCCTGCATAATTGGATAAGAAGGTATGAGCTCCTTAAATAGAAAGGTTTTTTACCTCAATGTGTCTGCTTTTCCTATAGAGATAGAAAGAGTGATGGACTCTTCTTTAAAGTCTCGCCCAGTAGTTATGGCCCCTCTACATTCAGACCGCTCTCTTATTTGGGAGGTCTCACAAGAAGCAAAAGAGGAAGGGATTGAAAGAGGTATGAGTTTGGCCAATGCTATGAAAATATGTCCACAATGTCGTGTTATTGCACCAAGACCTGATTTAGTTAATCAAGTGAATAGAAAAATTGAGGAGCGTCTTTTATCAAAAATGACTCCACTTTATGAAATTGAAAATCCAGGACATGCTTATCTCGATCTCACAGGATTTGAGAATATATATGGGCAAGAAGGCGATATAGGTGTGAAAATACTAAAATCTATTCAATCTGATTTTAGCCTTAACCCTACGGTGGGAAGTGCAGCTAACAAACTGGTTTCAAAAGTAGCGGCCAAGTCAAAAATTAATGAGCTCATTTGTGTTCAAAGAGGGACAGAACAAGATTTTCTCTCTCCACTGCCTGTCGAAGCACTTCCCTTTGTGAGAGAGATGATTAATAAAAAAGGTGAGAACCTCTTTGAAGATTTAAACCTCATAAAGATAGCAGACTTACTGAAACTTTCACCTTATGCACTAGAAGTGGCCTTTGGAAAAAGTTCTTCTCTAATGGCCAATATGGCAAGAGGGATTGACTACAGTCCTGTCATTGCTCCGATGAGAGAAAAATGTATTTATGAAGAAACATTTTTAAAAGAAGACTCTAATGATCTAACATATTTAAAAAAAGTACTATTAACACTGATGGAGTCGGGGTTATATAAGCTTCGTAAGCAAGGTCTATTTTGTTCAAAGATAGGTCTTTCAATAAGGTATATAGATTATAAATTTGTGACTAAGCAGAAGTCTCTCAAGTTTCCCATCCAGTATTGCTACGATGTTGAACCTGTTTTGATGAAACTTTTTCATAACCTTCTAAAACGAAGAGTACGTGTACAATTCTTATCTCTTTGTTTTAAGGACCTTATTCAAAGTGAGGTGCAATTATCACTCTTTGATCAAAAAGAACAAAAACAAGAAGTGGTAAAAGTCGTTGACGATATTAAGCAAAAATACGGCCAAAGTTTTATTCGTTTAGGAAAAGAGGTGGGTTAATGGTACCTCTGTGTGTCCATTCAAAATATACTCCTTTAGGTGGCCTTCTTGATATTGAAGAAATATGTAAATGGGCCTTTGAAAATGCTATAGAACAATTGGCCTTAACGGATACGAATGGTCTTTATGGAATGCAATACTTTATTCAAACTTGTCAAAAGTATGGAATCAAACCTATTGTTGGATCCGAAGTAATTTGGAAAGATAATAGAGTTGTTGTTTTATGCAACTCTGACAGAAGCTATGGTCTACTTTGTAAATTGATTACAGCTCTTCATATGGAAGAGCTTCATCATGAAGCATTCAAGGAGTACTTAGATTTGCTTCTTGAAGATGGGATATTATTTACTGACAACAAAGAAATACTCACACGTCATCAAGGAAAAGAGAATCTCTACTATGAGGTGTGTCCAGGGTATTTTAAAAAAACCGATCAACAATGGGCCCAAGAAAGAGGTATTGCTCTTTTGGCATCAACAAGAGGTTATTTCTTAAATGAGATAGATCATTATTACTACGAATTAATTAAGGCCATAGATCAAAATACGATCTTATCAGAAGTTAAGCTTCCTTATTATAATAAAAGTTGTCGGTTGTATGGACCTCTTGAGATGAAAAGGCTCTTTTCTGCATATCCAGAGGCCTTAATTAATACGCAAAAAATTGCTCGTAATATTACTTGGCGTTGGAAGCAAGAAAGTATCATCTTTCCAATGTTTAACGGTCTATCTGATCAAGAATGTAAAAAGATTCTTTATCAAAAGTCACATGCTGGTTTGAATAGGAGGTACTCTTTAAAAGACCCTGACCTTTTAGTGAGAGCAAAAAAGCGTCTTGATCATGAGCTTTCAGTTATTTCTAGAAAAGGATTCAGTTCTTATTTTTTAGTCGTTGAGGATATTGTTAAAAACTCCCCAAGAACTTGTGGTCGAGGTTCAGCAGCATCAAGTCTTGTAAGTTACCTCCTTGGTATCACTCATGTCGACCCTGTTGAGCAGAATCTTTTTTTTGATAGGTTTCTTAATGAGCAAAGAATTGATCCTCCCGATATTGATATCGACTTCCCATGGGATGAAAGAGATACAATTTTGGAGTATATATTTCAAAAATATCGTGGGCATTGTGCCATGGTAGCAAACCATAATACGTTACAAGGAAAATCTTCAATAAGAGAGGTCGCAAAGGTCTTTGGTATTAGTGAAGATGAAATTAATTTTGTTTTAGAGCGCTTTCCGAGGGTTGATCTTAATCAAACGTGGAAAAATATACTTATACACGCCCAACGTTTACAAGGGCTTTTTAGAACATTATCAGTCCATCCTGGCGGTGTAGTTATTACACCTCGACCAATAAATGAGTATGTTCCGACTCAAATGACACCAAAAGGATTACCTATTATTCATTGGGAAAAGGAACAAACAGAATTGGCGAAACTTGTTAAAATCGATATTTTAGGTAACCGCTCTCTTGCTGTTATAAGAGATACCATTGAAGCTGTTAATAAAACACATCATAAAAACTACTCTTACAAAGATCTCGACCCTCTTAATGATCCTAAAACCAAAGAGCTTTTACAATCTGGGCAGACCATGGGTGTTTTTTATATTGAATCACCTGCGACACGGATGCTGCTTAAGAGAATGCGAACATCACTTTTCGAAAATATCGTGATAGCTTCTTCTATTATTAGACCTGCTGCTAATAAGTTTTCTATTGAGTTTGTAAAAAGACTTCATGGCAAAAGATATAAACATCTAGACCCGTGCCTTATACCTATTCTTGAAGAGACATATGGGATTATTGTTTACCAAGAGCAAGTGACCCAAGTGGCCATGGCCCTTTCAGGCTTTACAAGTACAGAGGGAAATAATTTAAGAAAAATTATAGATAAAAAAGATAAGAAAGAAGTTCTTCAGGATTATAAAATTAAATTTTTTGAAGGAGCAAAAAAGAAGGGGATTTTCCAAAGGGTCATTAACCAGGTTTGGGAGATGATCTTAAGTTTTAGTGGCTATTCTTTTTGTAAAGCACATTCTGCTAGTTATGCGCTGGTATCATATAAGTCATGCTACCTTAAGGCCCATTACCCAGCAGAGTTTATGGCCGCGGTAATCTCTAATCGTGGAGGATATTATACGACATTTTCCTATTTGGATGAATGCAGGAGAATGGATTTAAAAATTCTTCCACCAGATGTCAATGAGAGTAATTATGACTTTTATGGAAATCTCTCGGCCTTAAGAACCGGTTTATCACAGATAAAAGGGATCACCCAAAAAGGTGTTCAAAAAATTCTGAATGAAAGACAACAGGGCCCCTATAAAGCATTAGCTGATTTTTTAGACAGAACAAAGATTAGTTTTGAAGATGCTAAACTACTTGTTAAATCAAGGGCCTTGGCCAGTTTCAAAAAATCGACTTATGTTAATCAAATGTGGGAAGTTTACGCTTACTTCGCGAGTTTAAAAGGGCAGGTTTCTAAATATGAATGTGCTGTACTTCCTAAAATACAAGAGTATTCTCCACATCGTTTTATAGACTATGAATTTCATGTTTTTGGTGGTGCGATCTCCTTTCCACATTGGGCACTTTATAAAAATGTTCTTTCAATAAAGCAAAGAGTAAGGGCAGAAGAGCTAAAGTTCTTTGTTGGTAAGGAGGTTCTTCTTTTTGGTCTACATGTTACTTCTAAGAAAGTGAGGACATCAAAAGGAGAGGCCATGCTGTTTTCTACCTTTAGTGATGAGACAAGCTTATTTGAGACCGTTTTTTTTCCAGGAGTTTATTTATGTTATCAGGACTTGCTTCAGATTGAGAGAAGCTTTCTGATAAAAGGTGTCGTTGAAGAAACACTAGGCTCTTTGCAGGTCAAAGTTTTAAAAATAAAAGCAGTAAGAGGTTTTATACCTAATAAAAAAAATCTACAAGTATCCTAAAGGTTTTAAGCATCATGCTTTTACGAGTGTATATGGCGTGGCCTAATAAAGTATTTATAAAAAAACCTCTATCACCATAATCAATGAGATACGTATGTCCATCTTTTGGTACACGAGATCTTTTTTTGATATTTTTCTTCCATTGGAGTGGGTCCGTACCAGCTCCAAGCACAATATTGAGCTCTTTGTTTAAACGATTATCTTTGAGAGAAGGTGAAGGATTGTCACTTCCTTCTACACCCCACTGTTGAAGGTAGTCACCATCTCTGGTAAAGGGCACACCAGTGAAATGACCCCCTAATGGAAGGGCCGTTCGGTGGTTAATAAGATGGAGTAGCTTTATATTTTCATTTAATTTGAAACGATACCGTGCTGGCATACCTAAGGTGAGAAGATCCAGCTTTTTTAAATTAACAACTTGGCGTTGTAAGGGGTCACACTCCCACTTTTTGTCTAGGATTTGAGTCAGTAAGGCCAGGCATTGCCCTCCATGACTATGGGCCATCAATAAAATTCGTTTATCTTGAAAGCTACTTAAGAGCTCGAGAAGTTTTAAAGCACCCCTGAGACGCCCAATATGGTGGTTTGAGCTCGACCAAGTGAAAGAGTGAACATCGACTTCACCCAAAGAGGATTGAAGCATTTGAAGGTATTTATGGGAGAATTGGGCCCCATCTGTGAAAATAAGTTCTCTAATAAAAGTAGAGACTTTAATAATAAAACTTTTTATGGATTTAGGTAGATAAGGAAGCGCCTGAAAAAGATCAAAAGGGTCCTCGCCCATAAATGTCCCGTTAATAAGAACAACTTTCGTTACTTTATGTTTTATCAAACGCTTAGAGATCATTGCCATCATATTAGGCCAATCTGGGCCATCTAAAGGGTCAAGGGGTGATCGACCTATGATTTGGTAGCTTTGGGGAGGAGGTAAATCCTCTATATAATCAGGTAAATACTGGTCCTCTTTTTCTTCTCTTTTCTTTTGAACTCTATAGAGAACAAATATGCATATTGAAATAAATGCAAGAGCAAAGATAAGTATGAGAACTGCCCATTTAAAAAAGATCATACTATGAGCTTAATGCCAGTTAAAATTCTTGACAACAAAGTATTTTAGAATAGCTCTCTAAGAGTATTATAATAGGGGGTATGGAGGAGGTACTGATATGAACAGTGACTCAAATTTAAAAACAGTGCTAATTGTTGATGATGATGACTCCGCACTAAGTTTGATGGCCAAGATTTTTAAAAGTAAAGGAATACATTGCTTTCAAGCACATAATGGTCTTGAGGCAAAGGCAGAGTTAGATTCTGGAGGGCAATTCGATGCGGTTATTTTGGACATTTTTATGCCTGGTATGAATGGATTGGAGCTTTGTGAATATATAGGGCATGAGCTACCAGTTTTATTTGTAAGTGCGGCCGATGACCAAGAGTTACCAGAGATCTATTTAGATTTATCGGATGCAATATTATCTAAAGAGGATATGAGAGAGCACTTGATTGATGCGACTATAAAGGCCGTAGACAGATGGAGTTGGACATCTTTAGCAGGACCTAAAGCGGCTTAATAGAGTATTCAAAATCTAATCTTACTTTTCCCTCATCTAGTAAAATCTTAGGGAAAACTTTAGACCATGTTTTATTGTCAGGGTTCCACTTGAACTTGGCCTTCGAAACTTTATTTTTTATACTATTAAATTCTTCGACTTCATCTTTATTTCTCCAATTGGGAGCTTTAAGATCGGCCACAAGTAAGACCTTGGGAGAAAGTGCCAATTGGCCTATACGATCAAATTCATAATTTGAGGCGATTTTGAGCATAGATAATACATCTGTTAGAGCACGATGGGGGAATGGGTTGATGAAGCCGTGTGAATATTCCAGCATGGCCAAAGACTTTTGGATAATAGGTTTAGGGAACTCAATATCTCTTGTTGAGTCAATCCATGGAGTTTCTGGAAGAGCAATACCAAAGCGGTTAAAGAAGGCCCCAAGCATGGGTCGGTCATAATTGTCACCATTATGGGCCATAATAAAATCAGCTTTTTCCATTAAAGCTTTTAGTTCATTGATGAACTGTTTTATTTCTTCATCCTTTTTTCCATACTTATTAATGATATTGTCATTAAGTCCTGTAAGATCCTGAACTTCTTCAGTTATGGGAAGTCTATCCGTTTCATTAATGAGCTCTGAGATAATCTTGACTGGTTGCTGATACTCAACATCCCACATAACAGCACCAATCTCTAGGACTCTGTCTTTTTGAGGGTTGACCCCTTTAGTGAGTAGGGCCTCATTAATACCTTCAATATCGATTCCACATACTAAATTTACTTTCACAAATAGACCTTTTGTTAAATATGGATTAACACATCTTAAAGAAAAGGGAAATGCTGGTTATGCGAGGCATTATTGGTTTTAATGATGCATAACTGCTAATATGAGATATGTCTGATTATAACTATGATAAGGCCCGTAAAAAGGTCCAAGAAAAAAGAAAAAATAAGTCTCTTTATTATGAGCGTCCTAAAGACCTAGAAAGAAAACCTAGTTGGCTTAAAGTTCCATTGCCTAAAGGATCCAATTATAAACAGGTCAAAAATAATTTAAGAAACAAAGGTCTGTGGACGGTTTGTGAAGAAGCTTCCTGCCCTAATTTAAGTGAGTGTTGGGATGCTAAGACGGCCACGATTATGATCTTAGGTGGTACTTGTACGCGTGCATGTCGTTTTTGTAATGTTGATACAGGAAACCCTAAAGGGGTTGTTGATATCAACGAGATTGATCACAGTGCTCAAATGGTTGAGACCATGGGACTAAAGTATGTGGTCATTACAAGTGTTGATAGAGACGACTTAGCTGATGGTGGAGCATCCCATTTTGCCAACGTGGTAAAAAGAATAAGAAATGATCACCCTGAAACCAAGGTGGAAGTTTTAATTCCTGATTTTGATGCTCGACCGGAAAATATGAAAGTCCTAGGCGATAGTGATCCCTTCGTTATAGCTCAAAATATTGAAACCGTTAAAAGGCTTACTCATATCGTGAGAGATAAAAGGGCCGGTTATCAAAAAACACTAGATTGTTTGAAGTTTTATAAAGAAAACTTTTCTCATATTACAACAAAATCTTCAATCCAAGTTGGCTTTGGAGAGGATATTGAAGAGATTAAACAATGCATGCAGGACCTTCGTGCGGTTGAAGTCGGAATACTAACAATTGGGCAATATTTAAGGCCAACGCCTTCTCACCTTAAAGTTGAAAAATACTATCACCCTGATGAATTTGAGCAATTAAAAGAAATGGCCTACGAGCTTGGCTTTGAATTTGTCGCCTCTGGGCCTTTGGTGAGAAGCTCTTATAAGGCGGCCGATTTTCTTGAGCACCTTCGTTCAAAGGGAGTGGAGGTTTGAACCCTTTGCTATCTCTTTCTCAATATGGTCTTAGTGAAGAGAACGTAACGCGTTTTAGTGATCATTTTATACTCGTTGAGAAAAAAAATTGGGACTATAATCTGGCCCATGATTTTCAGCAGGACTGTGTTTCTTATATAAGAGAGCATAGGAAGGTTAGGATTTTTATAATATGTAACCATCCTCATTGCTTTACTTTGGGTAGAGGGCTTCAGAAAAATAAAGAGCTTCAGGGTGTGGATCTTATCGACTTTAATCCCGAATTAAGACAAAAGCTTACAATACCTCTATATGATATAAAAAGGGGTGGGGGATTAACCTTTCATTATCCAGGACAACTTATTTGTTATCCGATTTGTTCTTTAGGACAAAAGCTTGATGTGTATAAAGTTATGAACTACCTTTTGGATATTGCTAAAGAAACATTAATTAAAAACTATGGCCTAACAGATCTATCCTACAAAGAAAAACTACTTGGGCTTTGGTGGAATCAGAAAAAAATGGCATCAATTGGAATCGCCGTTACTCGTTTTATTACCTATCACGGTATGGCCTTAAATGTCTTAAGTGATAATGTTATGAATCAGCAGCTTCAAAAGGTCTATCCTTGTGGACTACCAGGCTCTGTCTATGTCTCTGCCCAAGAGGTCGTTGGGCAAGATGATATTTATGATCAGTTTTGGGACAGTTTTAAAAATAATCTCATAGCGAGAGAAACCGCTAGTGCTCAAGAATACTTAGAGGGCCTTTAATAAGATTACCTTTACAGGCATCAATGGCCACAAGAAAACTGTTATTTAAATCTGGTAAATCATAAGTGAATTCATAACCAAGGCTTGCAGTCTGACCTGAGTCAGGGAAATACATCTTATTAATTTTGATATTGCTAAGTTTTGACTTATGAAGTCCTTGAACGATTTTAAGGGCCTTGTCTTCATTCATCGCTCTACACTTATTGAACTCAAGAAGAATGGGCACATCATTATTGATTTGGAAAAGGTGGCCTAGGGATTGATCTTCTTTCTTGAAGAAAAAAACTTTTTGACCTGGGTAAGGAACTCCATTAAAGCTGTATTTCCAAATAATGATATTGCTATTAGCTGTTTCATTAAAAGTTTGGCCACTTATTTTAACCCCTTTCGGAAGATCATCTAAAAGAAAAGGGTATTCACTAAGAACATCTTTAATAAAATTTTCTTTAGACTTAAATAGAACTTCTTTTTCTTTTTTAAAATTGACCTTGCTCCAAGAGCCATCAAATGACTTTTTTGAATTCTTAAAGAACTCATCCTTTTTATTTTTTATGAGCGTGAGCTCTTTGGGGGTTCTATTTGTTGGAACAAAAACCGGTTTTTGAGTATCTTGGTTTATTAAGGAAGTATGAGATTCTTTTTGTGAGTATAAAAAGGCCCCCATAATAATGAAGGCCAATATGATAATTACTTTTTTCAATTTGATTAGTTGATTTTCACATCAATTTTAACGGTGTTTTCACCGGAGTTTCTTACAAATATTGGTAAGGTTTGCTCTGGCGTAAATTCTTCTGTCGCGCAAACATAGAACCAAGGTCTTCTTTTGTTCTTATAGTTTGGTTTTTCTGGGAATGTAACTCCTGGCTTAAGAAACCCAAGGTAGTTTCTGTTTTGACCTTGATTGCTTAATCCTTTTGGAACCATGTGCTTAGGAATAAAAACTTCAAGACCTACAAGATCCTTATCACTAACATTTTTAAAGGCCACTTCAAGAGAAATACACTCATCCTTATCGAGTTGACCATTGCCATTATTATTTGCTGTTAGTTGATTAAGGGTCTCTTCTTTATCTATGCCTAATGACTTTAGGATTTCAATAAGCTCTTCTTTTTTATCAACAATCTTGGCCTCAGCGGTAATATCACCTTCAAGCATTTCAGGGTTTCCATAGATCGCATGGGCCTTGAAGCTTTCTTCGATGTACTGTTTATTCACACCAAAGTTGTGTTCTTCATCAACTTGCTCCATTATTTTTCCAAAATCATAGAAATTATTGGCCTCGTGAATTCTAGTAATAGTTTCAAGCCAAATATCTAGAGCAGTTTCTTTACCAATTTTATCGGCAACCTTTTGAAGAGCGCCTGCGATAACAGAACCATCATCATGGATTTCACCAAAAAAGTGAGTGTTAAGTTTAAAGTCATTTGTAATATGTCTAAGACCTTGTTTGTCTTTGACGTAAGGATAAATATGAGGAGCAGTTTTTCTGTAATATTCTTTGGCCATGTTCATCATCCAAGGAGCTAGTATTTCAGCACCTGTCACCACATGGGCCATGAAGTCCGCTTGGCCTTCATTCATTGCGCTAACCATATCATTACCGAAGCTTACATAATTATTTCTGGTCATGGTCGTGAGGTTGCCATAAACACCGTGTCCGAGTTCATGAACAATAACATCTGCATCCCAAGCTAGACTTGCCATTCCCTCTAAAGAGTCTTTCCCAAGAGTTTTGTGTAAATGTCCTACACAAATAACATTATCCACTGGAGAGTAGTAAGCATTAAGCATGTCTTTACAGTGAGAGTACACTTTTATGTTTAGTTTTTTGGAACCCAGGTAGCCAAGCTCAATAATTTTATCGACAGTTTTACCTAACCAGTAAGTCAGGTTCGAGGCACCAAATCTAACATCACTTGGACTAAATTCTAGAGTTTCGTTGTAAATTGTTTCTTCTGGGCCTTCATATGGTTTTAATTCAGGCTTACCATCTTCTTGAGGGTCACCTAAACCAAATGCTGTTGTTATTTCAAATTGGTAGTCGCTACGAACGATTTTAAATTTATCAGTACTGATAAAGTATCCATCAAGTGAGCTAGTTGTAGCGTTAGTGTCGATAAGAGGGTTTCCTTTTACGAAGTAAGATACATCTAGAAAGTTAGCCCATATGGTCATTGGATTTAGTAACACTGCTAAAACTAGTGAGAGATGGAATCTTTTAAGCACTTAATACTCCTTGAATGAAGAGAGATAAGACCTTAATAAGAAAAACACAAGAATACTATTTTTGTAAGTTAAAGTAAGAAAATAAATCTCATTATACGCATTGCTTATAATCAGGCTTACTTAAGAGTTGATAGTTATAAGACCTGATCTCAAAAGAGACCAGGTCTCTAAAACAATGAAAGACATGTCCATTTAAAACGAATATGACCCTCGGAATGGTTTGAGTTATAATATGAGAATGATATTAGGAAAAATTATAATTATTAATCAGATAATATTAAAATTTTTAATATTGCTCTGCATGGTTTCGGTATCGGTCTTTGTTAGCTCTTGCCGCTATGATAGGAACCCAGATCCCCACCTCAAGGGAAAATCCAATATGTCAGAAGGATTATCAAGGGAAATTGACTCTATCTATTGTAATTCGGCGATAAGATCTACAATGATAGGTGATTTTGCTCATAGTCATCAAGTCAAATCCCTTTCTCTAAATGAAGTCAATAAGGCCTCTGGCGGTAATTATGTATTATTAGATGGTTCTCATAAGCATTACTTCTATCTTTCTTCTTATAAAATGGGGACGCTGCTCAGAAAAAGAGAAGTTATTGTTCAAGATAACGATGGGCATAACCATAATGTTAGTCTTGAGTGTGCTCGTTAATTTTTTTTAAACGTGAGGCGAGAAAGGGGTCTAGACCTAGTATGGCCTCTTGATAAATTCTATAAGCAGGCCTTTCATGTGGGCGATCATCTTTTTCTCGATCTTTTTTCTGTTTCTCATTAGATGTCTTAGCGGCTAGCAATTGCTCAACTTCAGATCGAGGCTCAGGGTGTGGTAAGGGATAAAATGCTTTTACATTAAGTGCCATATTGGGATTATAAGTGTCATTAGCACCTTTATATGAAGGACTTGAAAAGTACTTGTTATTTGGTTTTTACAAACAGTAAATTTTGTTTAGTATTGTAGAGATGGTAGATATAGTTGGCACAGAATCAATTTTAAAAGTAGAAAACCTATATAAGAATTATGGGAGCTTTACTGCATTAAAAGACGTTAATTTAGACTTTAAAAGTAATGTCATTACGGGACTTCTTGGCCCAAATGGTGCAGGTAAAACTACTTTGGTTAAATCTATTCTTAGGCTTGTTAATTTTCAAAAAGGTCGGATCACAATTAATGGCAAGGATTCTTTAGACCCTTTATCACGCTCTGATTTGGCCTATTTTCCTGAAAAGTTTTTCTTTTTCCCATTCTACAAAGTTGAAGACTATATCAAAATGATGGCCAATTTTTATGGTGTTAATAAAGAAAACCTTAAAGAAGGTCTAGAGATTGTCCTTGAGAAGTTTAGACTAACTGAAATCAGGGATAAAAAGCTCTCCAAAATATCTAAAGGTCAGATGCAAAGAGCAGGTCTTGCTTCTATCTATATTAGTGATAAGAGTTTACTTATTTTTGATGAGCCATTTTCAGGATTGGACCCTTTAGGAATAAGAGAGTTAAAGGATTTAATTAAAGAACTTAAATCGACCGGAAAAACGATTATTATATGCTCCCATATTTTGGCAGAAGTAGAAAAGATTTGTGATCACATAGTTATAATTGATAGGGCCGAAATTAAATTTCAGGGAGCTCTTTCTGAAATAGGTAGTGATCTTGAACAGTTTTTTCTTAATAATACGACCGGTGGTAATGGATGATTAAAGGTCTTGTTCTCAATACTATATTTAAAGAGTATCGCAATAAAACATTGATCCCCATATTTTTTGTCACCTTTGCTTACATACTTGGTGTGAGTTTTGGGTTAGAGGCAATGGAAGAGACTATTAAGGCCTCAGGCTTTGAGAGTTTTTTTAACTTTAAAGATCAAAGGCTGACTTTTACATTAACTTTTGTTCAATTCTGGACGATCTTCATCTGTATCCTTATGGGTACGGGACTGATATCCAGTGATCTTAATAATAATATCGTTTCTGCGTTTTTAGTTTTACCTATTAAAAGATCTACTTATCTTTTATCAAGAATCTTTGGTGGAAGTTTAATTTTAGGTCTGTTTCTTCTTTTGAGTATTTCAATTGTATTTATTTTTAATTGGGCGCAGTTATCGACATGGGAATACTTTAGTAAGGCATTATTATGCTTTTTAATTTTATTTTTCGTCAGTTTTACATCTTTAGTTATTGCTGTTTTTACTAACTTTTTCACCTCTGAAAAACTTGGAATATTTTTTACCAGCATCATATTCTTTCTTATTTATTGTTCTAATCTCTATGTGAGTATAAAGACTAGTGAGCAAATATTAAAAGAAGGACTTGGATTATTGAGTTCTTTGGCACTGGTTTCACACAGTATATTTCCTCGATTGGGTAATATGGTTTGGATGGGTAACTCTTTATTTTCTCCTGAGTCACAATCTATGGGTGATATGGGGTATCAAATAGGGCACTTTGTTATTACCTCTTCTTTTTGGGTGTGGTGTGCCATAAAAACTTTTAATCGTAAAGATATCTAACGCATTAGCTAATTTTACAATTTCTTCACATTATTTTGACAATTACACGTCATAAGTAAGAGAAGATAAGCAGCTATGAAACTGTATATTACTCTTATTTTAACTGCTGTCTTTCTCGCTTTTTTGGCGGGCTATTATGGCCTGTCCTGGAGAGGGAATAATGAAGCAACACCAGATGATATTGTTCGTGTTATTCAGTCTAAGGTTCACTTTCAAAAAACTCATAGGCCAAGTGCTTTTTTAAATATATCAAAACTATTTAATAATAGTGAGTTTGTTGAGCTCATCAAACCATTTCCAAACAACCACAGAAATGAATTGGATATGGCAAGACGAAAGTATTCCTCCAATAAAAGTTGTTTCTCTAACGTACTAACACTTATCAATTCATTAAAAGAAAACAAGGTCTTAAAATGGGAAGAGTATAGATGTCGTGTTAGTAACCAGCTTTCAGATTCTTTTTTTAAAAAAGCTCCATATATGCACCCATCAGGAGTGAGTTATGCTTTTTTAGCTCTTATGACCAAAGATGCCCCTTATAACTCTAAAGAGTGGATTTATAATCATCTTAATTATTTTCATGCTAGTGAATTAAAAGATGTGAGGGCCTTTATTGGAGCTCTCCCTGTAGAGTTTTCTATTTTGGCCGATTTTAATAAGGCATCCTTAACTTCCATAAGCAAAGGTAAAGATTATTTTTTAACATCTCATTACTTTTTTGCGCGTATTTTAAATCCTTCATCTCCATTTTCCTTGGAGTATGGAATATACCCAAAGAAAACTTTAGACACCTTTCTTAAGAGGCAGCCTTTTGAATTGGTGAAATTTGTTGATGGCCATGAATGTTTCTTTCGGGATGGCCCATATTGTTGGAGGTATAACACAAGTTATTTATTGAAGAACTCTGATAAGAGTAATCTTATTTTTGCTTTTCTCTGCATAGCTTTAGTTATTTTTTTAAGCTGGATACTTTATTATAAAATTAAACAACAAAAATTAGAGGATGAGAATAAAAGGTTCGCTCTAAGAGTGTTAACTCATGAATTTAGAACACCTATATCTAGTATGCTCTTGCAAATAGAAAGGGTTCAAAAAGGATTTTCTACTTTAGGTCATGATTTACAGGAAAGCTTTTTAAGATTGAGCAACGACGTATATCGGTTACAAAGGTTAACAGAGTCAAGTCGCAATTATCTTAAGGCGCAAAATAAGAATAATTTTCAATCATCTCCCCACTTTGATTGTCATTCGGTTAATGACTTTGTCATAAATATTGTTGAAGGGTTTGAAGAAGATATTCAAGTCGAACTACTTAAAGAAGATTCTCATTTTAAAATGGATACCTTTTGGGTTGCACTTATATTAAGAAACTTAATTGAAAATGCTTGTGTTCATGGAAAAGCACCAGTTAAAGTCACAGTAAAGAAAAATAAAAAAAATAACCTTATCCTTACTGTTGAAGATGAGGGTGAATGTCATTTTAATAACTTTAATGAAATGGCCCAAGAGTTTGTAAAAGGTGATGTCAGTCAAGGTAGTGGTCTGGGGATGAATATTGTTAAGAACTCATTGAAGAAAATTAACGCTACAATTGATTTTAAAAAAAATCCTACTCGCTTTATTGTTAAAATCCCCTTTATTAAAAGTAAGGAGTCTTAATGACAAAAATTTTACTCGTTGAAGATGATGAAAACTTAGGAAGAAGCTTAAAGTCCTACCTTGAAGATGAAGGTTTTACTATCGACTTAGTAACAACGCTTGAACAGGCCAAAAAGGATACTAAGAGCTTTGATATGATCATTTTGGATTGGATGTTACCAGATGGGCAGGGACTGGATTTTCTTAGGGAGATAAGGGCCCAAAAAATCACAAGTCCTGTGATCATGCTTACAGCTCGGGCGGATCTTGTTGATAAGATTCTTGGGCTTGAAACAGGGGCAAGTGATTATATGACTAAGCCATTTGAGCCAAGAGAATTAGTTGCACGTATTAGGGTTCAACTTAGAAATAAAAAATCAATGACAGAGTCACACGAGTCAGATCATCTAGATTTAGGTGCTCTTCATATCGATGGATTAAAAAGAGAAGTTTATTTTGAAGGTAGTAAAATTGAGTTGACGAAAATGGAGTACGAGTTACTAAGATTATTGGCCAGAGAACCAGGTCGAGCTTTTAGTCGTGAAGAAATATTAAATAAAGTCTGGGGGATGGAAAACTATCCATCAACTCGAACTGTTGATACTCATGTACTTCAAATTAGACAAAAAACTAATGATAACATGATCGAGACCCTGCGCGGTGTTGGCTACAGGATGAAGTCTTAAATTTAACAATTAATTTGCATGAAGCTGACATTAATTACAAAACGGGTGGGTATAGTACTTAAAGAAAAGGTTGCTAAAACGACCCGCCTCAGAAGTTCGGGCCTCGTTCTTCTGGCCTTTTGTTCTTAGTGTTTTTTTCATTTACCTCCTTCCTTATTTGACTTGAGTCGGGCCAGAGATGGCCCGGCTTCTATCTTTTCCGAGCATTAAACTCGGTCATATCAACTTTGCCAACTCATCAAGTCGTGATTTAATGGAATAAAAGGAGTTTTTATGAGTAACGATCTTCCTAAGGGTGAACCTGCCACACGTACTTTGGCCATGCCTGGTGATACCAATCCCCACGGTGACGTATTTGGAGGTTGGGTTCTTTCACAAATGGATATTGCAGGAGGAGTTGTCGCCTCAGAAACTTCACGAGGAAGGTCAGTCACAGTCGCTGTCGAAAGTATGACTTTTATCCTCCCTGTTCTCGTGGGTGATATTTTGGGGTGCTATACAGAAGTACTTAATATAGGTCGAACGTCAATGAAGATAAAAATAGAGGCCTGGGTTCGTAGAGACTTTAACCATATAAAGGTTACTGAAGGCATCTTTACTTATGTTGCTGTTGATAGAGATCGTAAACCTAGGGCAGTACCTAAAAGCTCAAACTAATAAACATTATAAATAGAAATATAATGATTAAAGTAATGTCATTGATACCGAATCTTTCATTTTTAATCATGGCATAACCTTATTGGAGTTATAAAACTCTTCTAATACTTTCATAAGATGATGAGAGTCTTGTGTTCCCGCAAGCTCTCTTAAAGAATGCATACCAAAGGTTGGTACTCCCACATCAATTGTTTTTACACCAATACTTGTTGCCGTTATTGGGCCAATTGTCGAACCACAGCCCATATCGTTTCGTACAACAAATTTTTGGTAAGGAATTTTTGCTTTTTCACATAAGAAAGAAAACATAGAAGAAGTATCACTATTAGTAGCGTATCTTTGATTATTATTTATTTTTATAACAGGGCCAGCATTAAGTATTGGCCCATGGTTTTCATCGTGCTTATCACTATAATTAGGGTGGATCCCATGAGCGTTATCCGCTGAGACCATCATTGATAGATCAATTGTTCGGGCCAAGTTTTCAGCACTACCAAGAAGTCGCTCTAAAAATGATTTCAGCATTGGGCCTTCAGCACCACAAGCAGAGGCAGAACCGACTTCTTCGTGGTCATTACAAATGAGAAGTGAAGGAACATCTCCTTTACTGTTAAGAAGAGACTTAAGACCTATAAAGCAACTTAGTAAATTATCTAAACGAGCACTAGCAAGAAAATCCTCTTCAAGCCCTACGATATTTGGTTCTTGGCAATCATAAAGATAAACTTCATGTTCTAGTATTTTCTTTACTTGACCCTTAAGAGACTTTGTTAATATTTTATGGAAATCCATTTTGTCATTGTTTTGTAAAATAATTGGATTTAAATCTTTTTGTTTGGCAATTGTTCTATTTTCATTAGCTTTTCGATCAAGGTGAATTGCTAAAGAAGGAATAAAAGCAATTGGTCTTTTTAGATCTATTAGCTCACTTACAATATCGCCTTTTTTGTTAATATAGTTCACCCTACCGGCCATAGAGAGGTCACGGTCAAACCATGGGTTTAAAAGAGCTCCACCATATATATCGACGCTAAGTTGGAAATAATTTTTAAAATGCTTGTTAGGTGAAGGTTTAACCCTTAGACATGGACTGTCGGTATGGGCCCCAACCATTCTAATACCAGTTTTGAGAAGGTCTTTTTTACCTCTTTGAAAGGCCAGTAGAGAACTATCATTTTTTTTCAAATAATAACGGCCATCCTTTTTTAACTCCCACTTTTGGGATTCCTTAATCTCTTTGAAACCATTTTTTTTAAGTATCGCTTCCATGTTTTTAACAGCATGAAATGGAGTGGGGGAGTTTTTGAGAAAATCAATAAGTTCGGAATTTAATTTTTTGGCCTTGGCACTAGTATTGTTCGCCATGAATAGTCTCCTTAAAAACAGGTCTTGAAAATACTCTCATTAGTGCCTATTGTCAAAAACTACTTCAGCTCTAATAAAACAATAACAAGAGTAAAAACAATGGATAGGAATGAGTATAAAAGCAGGTGGGACTTTTTAGCGCCTTTATAATATCCACCAACGGCAACAAGCATCCCACATGAAAGGCCTACAGCATGGGCCATATTGGCAATTTGTGGAATAAAATCAAACGCACATAGAAAAAACCATACGATCATCATAATAAGATCTGACTTAGGAAGGCCGTATTCAATACTAGGACGAAGCTTTTTTGCAGTCCAAATGAACCCTAGCATGGCGTAAACGACTCCACTCATACCACCAAAGAAAGGGCCATGCATAATATACTGACCCGCATTGGATAGTAATGCACTTATTAGAATGAAGAGAATTAAAAAATGACGGCCATGGAAATGTTCAAGTAGCTTTCCAAGGTCCTTTAACCACAGCATGTTAAAGAGAATATGTATGAGGCTAAAATGCAGAAGAATAGGTGTCCATAATCGCCATATTTGTCCAGATAGGATTTCTTTAAATAAAGGAGCACCTGGTTTATCAGAGAATCGAAAATACTCCAAAAGCTCGTTGGTGGCAGGTAACCTTTGTAAGATAAATACAATAACACAAGTTATGATAAGTGTCTTAGTAATGGGCTTAATGGGGATTGACTGAATAAGTTGCCATTCTTTGGGCATATCAAAGCTTTTTGAATGACCCATGGCCAATCTATAGGTGTCAAAAGCTTGTTCTGCATGTTCTTGGTGGTATATCCATAATTGATATTTATGGGCCTGGGCCTCAAACCGAATTTCAGAGTCAATATTTTTTCTTTTGAGTTCTTTAGCAATATTTTTTGCTATTTCTATGTCTTTTAGCTCACCTATAAGAATCATTTTTAAACAGGACCTTTATTTTCAGTTTTTATGACACTCTAATGGAGTCTTAGGTTACCATAGACATAGAGTAAGTTTAAAGGTGATTTATGTCTCAAGTGGCTAAGTTAGCACCAGTATCAAAAGAGATTTTATTAAGTGAGCTTTCTGCGCTAGAGCTGTTTGATGGAATAACGCTTGATATTAATATGACCTGTCGGCAGGCCAGTGAATTTATGTTGGAAAAAGATTTTCTTTCTCTTGGTGTGGTAAATGATCAGGGTATGCTTCATGGTTTTTATTCAATACGTTTCTTTCTACATGAAATTATGTATAAAGGCATAGATCTTGATACTCCTTTAATTGATGTTATTTTTAAAAACCCACTTGAAATTCACTTAGAGGACCCCTTGTTAAAGGTTTTAAATCAATGCAACCATAGACCTGAGGCCGTGTTTCCTGTTCTAGGTAATGATGGAAAAGTGATTCATAACTTTTGGATAAAAGATATAATTACTTTTTTATGTAAAGTATTTAAAAAGTCTTTGGATGGACTTGGGTCCATTAATGAAAAGAACTTTTATGATCTTATACCAGAGGATGATTATAAAGAGGAGGAGCCGATTGAGGGGGAGATTAAAATTTTAAATTTAGTTTCTCCACTAAGAAGAGTCGTCGGTTCAAGGCTTGTTGTTTCAGAGAACAATCTTAGTGTTGCTGAAGTGATAAATAATCTCGTTGAAGAAGACGCTAATATGTTTATTCTAAGTAAATTCGGTATTGATATGGTTGGTGTTGTTACTGATAGAATTTTATTTCAAAATTTTTACGATAAAAACATTAAAGACCTTTATGAATTGCCAATAAAGGACTACTTAGGTTCCCCCCCTGAGTTGTTACTTGAAGAACATTTAGTTGGGAACGCACTATCAGCTTTTGGTGCTAATAACTCTAGAAGAATGATTGTTGTCGATAGAGATTTGGTTCCTATAAAGGTTCTCGAACCAGTAGATTTAATCCGTTATCTTAATAGCGGGATTTTAGGCGATCTATGGCTTCAATTAAAGTCTTCTCTTCCTTCGCAAAACAAAAACGAATAAGCTTTTTACCTTGCTCACTTTTGAGATGAAAAACTGATGTTGGAATTGTTGCTACTTTATGAGTTTTAATTAGGTTTTGACAATAATGAATATCATCTTCTTCATCTATTTCACAAAGAATAAAAAATGTTCCTTCTGGAGAGATAGGCCTGAGTCCTGCCTGTTTGAGTCCATTAAAAAGTATATCCCTTTTTGATTTATAGGACTCTAGATAGGTTGGTAGGTATTGCTCTATATTTTGGAAAGCATAAACAGAAGCGTATTGAAAAGGGTGAGCGACACTAAAAGTATTGAACTGATGAACCATGCGAATATGGTGAGTAATTTTCTCAGAACTTGCACACCAACCAACTTTCCAGCCTGTAAGAGAAAATGTTTTACCAATACTAGATATTGTAATGGTTCGTTCTTTCATACCTTCGATACTTGCGATTGGTATATGTTTATGCTCATCAAAGGTGAGAAACTCGTAAACTTCATCAGAAATGACATAACAGTCATTTTTTATCGCTAAATCGGCAATTATTTGAAGTTCATCTCGCTTAAATACTTTTCCAGTAGGATTATGAGGTGTATTTAAAATGATACATTTTGTTTTATTTGAAAATGCGGCCTCTAGTTCTTCTCTATCAAAGTTAAAATGAGGTGACTTTAAAGTTACAGGTACGGGCCTGGCCTGACAAAGTTCAATAGTAGCAAGATAGGAGTCATAAAATGGCTCAAATATGATGACTTCATCACCAGGGTTAAGTATGGCCATAAGAGAAGAAAAAATACCTTCTGTGGCCCCATTGGTGATAGTTATTTCGCTGTGGGGATCATAATGAACTCCATAAGAGCTTTTAAAATGTGCTGAGAGTTCCTCACGCAAAGGTAAAACTCCAGGTAATGGAGCATACTGATTATATCCTTGGTTCATGGCCTTACATGCACTATCAAGAATCCATGATGGTGCATCAAAATCGGGGAATCCTTGTGAAAGATTTATGGCCTTATGGTCCAGCGAGAGTTTACTCATTGTTGCGAAAATAGATTCTTTAAAGTTCTCTACAGGGGTTGAGAAGTTTTTCATTTAATTTAACCTTTTGAGTAACTCATTGAGTTTTGCCCTAGGAGGCGAGGGAGGAGTTAGTTTAGGGATACCTATCCATAAAAGACCTTCGATAGATTCTTTTTGAATATCAATATTTGTGATTTCGTGTAGCTTTGGACTTTTTATTTTTTTTCCTGTGCTCCATTTTAAACCTATTCCTTTTTCCCATAATAATAGAGAGAGGTTATGAACGGAGCAAGCGACGGTTGCATAATCTTCTTTAGAGGTGAGAGGATCTGGGTTTAGTGCTTGTGAGATAATAACGAGATGGGATGGGTTTATAAATTTTTGTTCAAAAGAAAGCATTTGGTTTTCATCAAGCGGGCCTGACTTGTTTTGCTTTGTTTCTACTAAAAAATCGAAAACGTTTTTTCGAGTTTGTTCTCCTGCAAGATAATAACGAACTGGGTCAGTAAGTTTATGGTTAGGAGCGCAAAGAGATGCTTCTAGGCAGTCGAGAAGCTCGTCTTCATTGACTCTTTGGTTTAAAAATTTGTGAATGGTGCGTCTTGTTTTTATTATTTCATTTATACTGTTCATGGCCTTGGAGTATAAAAGAAAACGATAAGCTATTCAACAAGTCTTAAGTGACACTCTTTGCTTTCAGATTCCTTCTTACTTTGGTCGTAGCGTCTATTTTGAAAAGACATGTTTTTTTGGATCTGCCTAAACTCCACTTCATCTAGAAAGATGTTCTTGAAAAAATAATGATTTTCTTTTTTAGATGAATTCATAAGCTCTAGATAAGCTTTGGTGTATTCAAAAAATTCTTCAATCGAGTCAGTCAGTACATGCCACTTATAATCATCAGCAATCACAAAGCATCTTACTAAGTTTGTCTTCATTAACTATACTCCTATCATCCATGATTAAGAGGTTCTCTATTTATAAATTTACCAAAAAAAAGTAGATAACGACAAGAAGATTAAAATTTACCGACTAAAACTGTTATTAACTAGGCATCTTTTGCCAGTCTAAGCCCTGAGAATTGCCACCTATCATTAGGGTAAAAGAAGTTTCTATATGTATCTCTATAATGCCATTTGGCCGTACCAAAAGAGCCGCCTTTAAGAACTCGTTGGTTACACATAAATTTTCCGTTGTACTCACCTAAAGCTCCGGCCTCTCTACCATATCCAGGGTAGGGATCATAACTACTGGCCGTCCACTGCCACAAAGAGCCTCTTAAGTTTTGAGTTGGTGTAAAGGTATTTGCTTCGAGAAAGCTATCTTCATTTTCTTCTATCGTTTTGGCAGCTAGTTCCCACTCAAATTCAGTAGGAAGTCTTTTTCCCGCCCATAGAGCATAGGCTTGAGCTTCATAATAACTAAGGTGAGATACAGGTGCATTTAAATCAAGTGGATTATTTCCATATAGTGAAAACTCAATCCATCCCTCTTGTGATTTTTGCCAATATAATGGGGAATCAATTTTATTTTCTTTTATGTAGGTGAGGCCATCACTTAACCATAATAACTCTTTATCGTACCCACCATCTTCCATAAATTGGAGGTAGTTGCCATTGGTAACCATAGATTTATCTAACTCAAATGAATGGATATAGTCTTTATGTGCGGGAGCTTCATTATCGTATGAAAAGTCATTACTATTATGTCCAAACTCGTAAACTCCCTCATTGAATTTCCAGCTCCCTTCAGGGGTCTGTCTAACAACTGGGGCCTTTTCTAGAGAGTAAGTTACATTGTTAACACTAAATATATTCTTTATGTCCATCAGTAACAGCTCTTGATGTTGTTGTTCGTGATGGAGTCCAAGCTCAAGTATCTCCAACGCCTTTTCAGAAGGTGTGTTGTTTAAGTACTCTAATACTTTTTGGTCAACATAACTTCGGTACTCCATGATATGGGATACACGTGGTCGGCTTAATATACCTCTTTGGTCTCTGAGCCAATGCTTACCAAAGCTTTTATAGTAAGAGTTGAAATATGTATTATAATCGGGGTGAAATTCTTCATACCCATCAAGATAGGGTTTCAATATAAGGGTTTCATAAAACCATGTTGTGTGGGCCAAATGCCACTTAGGAGGACTGACTTCTAGACAGCTTTGAATAACATAATCTTCTATTTGCAAAGGAGCGCAGATATCAAGACTCGTTTTTCTAACTGTCTGGTATAGCTCTTTAAGTTTCAAGAAGGACTCCATTTTTTTTTCAAAAGTTATAACCTGTTAGGCAAAATTTAAAAGGAATTGCGCAAAATTTACTGGGTTAATTGCTTTATTTTTTCTAAAAATGCCTTTGAAAATCTATGCCCCTCATCTGGAAAGTCGTAAAAACATCCACTTACGCCAGATTCTTGAAGTTTCTTGTAACTTTCTTTGGCCATATAGGGGTCGACCATCTCATCTTTCATTCCATTGAGACCATCAAAACGAAATGAAATAGGAGGGCAAAACATGTCATATTTATAGTTCGCATTTACGGTAATGACGTGCTCACATTGTGGCATTTTAAGGCCTGCAAAAGGGGCCAGGTACCCACCTTGGGAATAGCCAATAATAGTAAGCTTTTTGTTATCCCAACCTAGTGTTTTGATGAGGCCTTCAAGAAAGCTAGCGGGCAGCTCATAATCAATATAATAAATCTTTTTAATGGAGTCATAGAAGTACCAAGCATAACCTAGGTTATATCCTTCTTCGGTCTTTTGAGGAAGAGGGTAGATGCCATTAGGGGCCAATAATAGGGAGTCTGGTGGTAGATATGCTTTAAGCCTTTTGAGCATCTTATGCCCGCTTTCTCCAAAGCCATGAAGAAGTAAATAAAGGTTCTCAGAGTTCTCAGGCCCTAGGGTTTCATAATCTGCATAAAGAAAGCTTTCTACTTTTACTCTTTTTTTACTCATATGATCTTTTAACGGTACATCTGTTGGAAGTCTATTAAAGTGACTAGAATCTAGTCGTAGGGGTGGTCTAAGTGGCTGAAATAGCGTGTGTATTTAGCGGCACATAAATTGCAAGTTTATCAGCAGGAGATGTTATGAAATTAATAGCTTTAGCAATTACCCTTTTTTACTTAATGAGCTTTGAGATTCATGCTGAAAGTAGCGATGAACAAAGGGCCATTGAGACTGTTTCAAATCAATTATTAGAAAAACTTTATAAAACTGATTTTTACAATAATTTAAAGAATGAGGGAAAAATTGAAGTTGGCCATAAAAAGCAAAATACCAAAAATAATAAAGGGCCATCTCAAGAAAATTCTCATCAAGACAAAGAGAATAAAGAAGAAGCGAAAGTTTCCACGACAAGCTACGCCCTTGATGTCTTTAAGCAAAAAGGCGAAATTCATAATTCTGAGTATGGAGTTAAAACTGTCGTCAAAGTAAAAAAGTTTAAGCGAGTATCTGCTTCTATAGAGAAAAAAGATTTAATAGGTGTAGATACTAAACTCGACTTAATGGGCGATGACTACCTCTGGAAATTTACAGTCGACAAAAAAATAAATGATCAAATCAGCTCTAAAGTTTCAACATCAGATGGTAATGATGTTCATACAGGGGTCTTTTTTAATCTTGGTTTCTAATGAGGGACATATTTTTGTAAGCTTAAAACACTACAGGCCGCTTTGGATGTAAGTTTATCAAAGCGACTACCAAAAACTTTATCTAAATAAGTATTGGGTCTAAAATCAGAATATAGTAATAGATCATATTCTGCTGTTACAGCAATAAGGCTTTTAATCTTTTCTTCGCCTCTTAGAATGACAATGTTGGCAGGAAACTCAAGCTTCTTAGAAGCTTCAAATAATTTAAGTCTTTCATCTTCTACGTGAACCTCATTCTCTTTATCTGAAATATAACGGATAAGTGTACATTGAGCATTAAAAACATTGGCCAGATGATTGGCGACAGAAAGTACAACATTTTCTGTACCAATATCTTGAACGACAACCATTATCTTTTTGAAGTTTCTTACACCCGCATCTCTAAAGACAGCGATTGAGCAAGATAAATGATCCTTAAGCCATGCAATGGGATTATTAATAGTGAAGGCACCAGACGTTCTTCCACCCCATTCAGTTAGAAGCCAGTGGCAATCTAGACGAGAGCTGATCTCATGTACATTTTTTAAAATATCATGGGATACTACGGGATCATATTGCAACTTAATATCAAGATTGCTTTCCATGGCCTTAAGCCTTCGCCTTAAAGAACGAACAATGGTGAACTCTTCTCTAAGGTCTCTGACGACCGTTTGCTCAGGAACTTCTATAAGATGGGCCACTTCCATTTCTAAGCGCCCTACCAAGGCAGCTCCAACTTCTACTAAAGTTTCAGGAGATCTTTCTCTCCCAAATAAAGCAACAATAATATTGGCCTTTTGACTGAAATCGACCTGTTCATAATGTTGAGGTAGAGTAATACTTTGAGGGCCATCTTCTGCGAGGTCTCTTCTTGCACCTCTAATGCCTACGACACCTTTTCGAGTGACCCTTGTTCTCGCATAAATAACAAAAATAAGAATACTGGGCACGGATATTACTAGGAACGCATATAAACCAACTAACTTCATGGATATAAGAATATAAAGAAGTCCAATGATCCCTATGATCTGTACCCAGGGATAAAAAGGACTTTTAAAGCCAGGTTTATACCACTGTACTCTTGATTCTCTTAAAACAATGACGGCGATATTTTCGGCAATATAAATAATCAGCATAAAGGCAGAGGCAAGTTTGGCAATTGACGGTACATCTAAATTTAATATGGCCACGGCAACAATAACTCCAGATGCAATGATACTTGCTATGGGAGTTAAAAACTTTTGTCCTAATTTTCCAAGAAAACTTGGAAGCAGTTGATCACGGCTCATAGCAAATGGAAAACGTGATGCTGCTAAAATACCAGCATTTGCCATTGAGCTCATTGTAAGTATTGCCAGAGCTGCAAAAAGATAACCCACAATAGGTCCTCCAACTTTAACAGCAAAATCATAAATAGGGCGAAGGTTGCCACTGAGCTCGGCCATACTAAACTGACCCGCTAAAAAGAAGTTGATCAAAGAATAGAGAGCACTGACAATCAAAAGTGATATCAGGATTCCTTTAGGCAGGTTTTTTTCGGGCTCATGTATTTCATCAGCAATGGCCGCCACTTTAGTCACGCCAGCAAAAGAGACAAAAACTAAACCAGTAGCAGCAAATAATCCCGAAAGGCCACGAGGTAAGAAGTTTTCAAAATTTGCAAAAGAATGAGTAAATGATGCTTTACCTGATAGGATCAATAATCCAAATATACAGGTAAAAACAACAAACATAAGAACCTTACTAACTTTACCAATCCCTAAAATGTTTAAGCATACAAGAACGACGAGAATGAGTAGAGATGCTGTGTTGAGATTAATATTGGTAAAGACAGAAAGATAAGCTCCAAAACCTATAAGAGCAAAAGCACTTTTAAGAAGAACGGATAACCAAAGACCAATCCCAGCTATAGTGCCCGTTAAAGGACCAAATGTTCTTTCAAGATAAATATATGTACCACCGGAAGTGGGCATTGCCGTGGCGAGCTCAGACTTAGATAGCGCTGCAGGTAATACTAATAAAGCAGATAGAAGATAGGCGAGGTATGTAGACGGCCCTGTTAGACTAAAAGCAATTCCTGGAAGTACAAATATACCACTGCCAAGCATTGAACCAATGCTAATTGATATTATTGGCCAAAGACCTAATTTGTGCTTTATTTCTTTCATTATATGTAGGCTATATTAAGAACTGACTAGGCAAATGTCTAAGTCTATTTTTTAAGGTAAGTGTAGCCGTTAAGGCAGTCTTCATAAAAGTCTATAAGCTTAACGCCATCTCTGGGTGTTATATCCTTTGTTGCAACCTTTTTATCAATGGACTTTTTAATGGTGTAACACAGGTGGTCAGGGTTATATTGCATCTGCGAAAGGACATACCTTGCGCTTGAACCAGGGATAACCTCTTCAATATAAAAGTTATCCTCTGAATCATCATCTAGAAAGACATGGACTTCGTTGACCCTACCAAACAAGTTATGCATATCACCCATTACATCTTGGTAAGCACCCGTTAGAAAAAAACCAAGGTAATAACTTTCATCCTTACTAAAATTATGTAGTTGTAAGGTCTTTTTTGTATCACCCAAATTAATAAAATTATTTATTTTACCATCTGAGTCACAGGTAATGTCTACTAGAGTACATTTCTCCTCTGGGACTGTATTGAGTTTGGAGAGTGGAACGATAGGTAAGAGTTGATCTATGGCCCATGTATCTGGAAGCGATTGAAAGACGGAGAAGTTACAAAGATATTGAGATGAGAGCTTATCACTGAAATTTTCAAAATCCTCAGGGACAAAGTCCATTTTTGTGACTTTCTCTTTAATATTTTTACAAATTTTCCAGAAAATAGTTTCAATACTTGCTTTTTCTTTGATTGAAATGACACCTAATTTAAATGCATTTTCTGTATCATTTTTAATGGCCAAGGCATCATTAAAACTTTCTTGAAGGTTTTCCTCGTTGATGAACTCTAATATCGTTTTGATGTTTTTAACAAGAATATGGTCTTGTTCGCTTTTTTCAAAGGCACCTGGGTACTCAATTTGTGTACTATCTATTTTATCAATAACTTCAACAACAACACAGCTGTGATGGGCCGTTATAGCTCTACCAGACTCTGATACGATATCAGGGTGTGGTATATTTTCAAGATCACATATTTGCATAACCGAATAAATTATATCTGAAGCATAAATAACAGTGTCATAGTTTCGAGATGAATCATTAGTTGACTGAGAACCATCATAATCAACACCAAGCCCACCACCGACATCAATATATTTTAGTTGTGCTCCCATTTTATAAAGCTCACAGTAGATTCGAGCACCTTCAGTGACGGAATCTTTTACTGTTCTAATATTAGTTATTTGACTGCCTACATGAAAGTGAAGCAACTTAAGACAATCGAGCATACCTTCACTTTTTAGAAGTTCAATACCATTAAGAATTTCAGTGATTGAAAGTCCAAATTTGGCCTTCTCACCACCAGACTCAGACCATTTTCCACTACCTCGAACTGTAGTTTTTGTTCTAAAACCAATAAGAGGTTTTATTTTCATTTCCTTGCTTATCTCAATAAGGTCACTTAACTCACTAAACTTTTCAATGACGACGATAGTGTTTTTACCAAGCTTTCTGCCTAGTAAGGCCAGTCTCAGATAATCTTTATCTTTGTATCCATTGAGAATAATAAGTGATTTTGGGTTATCATTTAAAGCAAGTACCGATAAAAGCTCAGGCTTGGAGCCTGCCTCCAGACCAAAGTGATACTTTTGTCCTGCATCCAAAACTTCCTCAACAACTTCTCTCATTTGGTTAACTTTAATTGGGTAGACACCAATGTAGTCACCGTTGTATTTGGCCTCTTTTATCTTTTGGATAAAGCTTTCATTAAGGTTTTTAACTCTTGATCTTAATATGTCATGGAATCTAATAACGACTGGGATTTGAATGTTTTTCTGTTTTACTTCTTGTAAGACCCGCTGCATATCGATACAGGGGCCTTCAGGATTCCTAGTTGGTAGAACTCCAAGGTTTCCCTTTGGTGTTACTGTAAAATAACCTTCCCCCCATCTTTTGATGTGGTAGATGCTTTCAATTTTGTCACCTATTGAAGGTTTTGTTTTTTCCGACACTGAGCTAACCCTTTAATTTTAAGAGGGTAATACATGATAATAGAACGCTTGGAAACAAAAATAATAGTGTCGTTTAAAAATTCTATGGTCAACCTATAAGCCCTCAGATGGCTTATTTCTTACAATTCTGCTGTAAAGGTCGAATTTTTTGTTAAACAGGAATGTTATTAATACCTTAGTCCATGATTGGTGGGCCATCAGGTGATTATAATACTCTGGGGCCAGTTTCTTTAGCTTTGGTAGATAAACCCAAGGAATGGTCATAATATCATGATGCTCATTATGGTAGCCAATATTGAAGGCGACCTTATTTCCTAGGCCATAGTAGCTATAGGTTTCTTGACCCTCTTTGAATGTATAATGTTCTTGTATCCAGCGTCCTCCCACAGGGTGAAGACCTACCCCAAAAAATGTAGAAAAGAAGATATACAAAAATGCATTTGCTCCTAGGAATTGATAGACAAGGATATTCGTTGCAATGATTAAAATAATATTAAATATACTAGCACCATCAATAACTTTGCTGTTTTTTAGTTTGGCAGGCCTTATGGCCTCAACAAAACAAAAACCTATAAGCCAAAATACTTTTCTCCAGGATTTGTTATTTATTAGTTTAGCTTCCCAGTGAAAGGCCAGGTCAGCATCATAATCGTATTCATTTAAATTTGTATGATGCATAAGATGAAAGGTTTTAAAGCCAAAATAACTTGGAAAACCTTGTCCAATATTACACAGAATACCCATTAGGTTATTGGCCCAAGTTTTTTTAAAAATAAGATTATGGCATGCCTCATGAATCATTACGAAAAGCGAATGAGATATAATAGCACCTAAAATATAAGCTAATACTATAGGAACCCAGATAGGTTGATCATTGAGAAGGTAACCTAGGCTAAATTGGAATAAAACTAACAAAGTAATATACAGGCCCGATAAAGGATAGTTTCCAATATACTTTCTTACTTCTGGATACTTCTTTAGAATTTCTCTTCCACGCCCTATATGAGGGTTTTCATTTTGAGTATAGGTATAATCATTTTTCAACAGAAAGACCTTTAATTTTTATGTTTTGAGCTAGGCATGATATAAGAGCAAGATTGGATAATCAAATGATAATGAGGGAAAATGGAACGCAGAATAATTTTACCTAAAAAGGGTGATTATAATGTCTTTAAGTTTGAGGAAATAAGAAATGATAAAGTTGGCCCAAATGAAGTAAGAATAGAGGTTCATTTCTCGGGGGTTAACTTCGCTGATTGTCTTATGCGTAAAGGGCTTTATCAGGATGCACCAGGTTATCCATTTACTCCAGGTTATGAAGTCTCAGGAATTATTACAGAGGTTGGAGAAAACTCCTCTTTCAAGGTTGGTCAAAAGGTCATGGCGGGGACTTTATTTAATGGGTACTGCTCTGAAATTATTTTGCCAGAAGGTCAAACTCTTGCTTTACCTGAAAATTACTCTCTCGCTCAAGGCGCATCTGTTTTAGTGAGTTATTTAACTAGCTATATGGTTTTTATGGCACAGGCCAGAGTAAAGTCAGGAGACCGGATTCTTATTGACTGTGCAACTGGTGCATTAGGGTCTTTATCCTATGAGATACTCAAAAACTACAATGTCGAGATGGTGGGTTTAACAAGTTCCGCCCATAAAAAAAATCTTTTTAAGCAAAAGGGACGAACACTTTTATTGGCATCTGAGTTAACAGATCAAAAATTTGATATCATTTTAAACTCCAGAGGTGGCCGCACTATTTCAGATGACTTTAACCGTTTAAGACCTAATGGAAGACTCGTATCACTAGGTATTTCAAATGCTCTTAATGCTTCCTTTATCAATAAATGGAAAACCCTTTTAAACATGCCTTGGTTTTGGATTGTTAAATTAATAAATAACAATAAAGGAGTATTTGGTCTTAATCTTTTAAAAATGTTCTCTTATCCAGAAACCATAGAACAAGCACTTAAGGGTTTTAATGAGTTTAATATTGTGCCACCTGAAGTGACCGTTTTTAAGGCCGAAGAAATAGGAAATGCTCAAAGGTTTATTGAGGAGAAAAAATCTATGGGAAAAGTTCTTCTTAGTTGGAGGGATTGATGTGTTTCTCTGTTGAGATTAATAGGGACTTTAAGTATCTCTCTCATTTTTTTCAGGCCAAAATAGATAAGCAAGCTTTCTATAAACTTGATGAAAGAAAAAAAGAAATGGGCCATATTTATAAAACACCGGCCCAAGATAATAGAATATACCCTAACTATTATGCTCCAGTTGTCATTGGAGCAGATAAATCTCAAAGACGAATAACTCCCATGCGATATAGAGTTAGACCCCATAACTCACCAACCGAGGTACCGTCAAAGTATAATCTTTTTAACGCCCGCTATGACTCACTAACGACACGGAAAACTTGGAAAGAGCTCATTGGCAGAAACCATGGTCTTTTTCCCTTTAAAAAGTTTTTTGAGTGGGTTGAAGTAGGAGGGAAAAAACAATTAATTTCTTTTTTTCCGAAGGGTAGGGAGATAATGTGGGCCCCATGTATCTATGATTATTGGGAGTCCCCAGACAAAAAATACTCAATTACTTCTTTTGCACTCATTACAGATGATCCTCCACAAGAAGTCTTGGAAAAAGGACATGATCGTTGCCCTATCTTTCTTAAACAAGATCTTTGGGAGCTTTGGCTAAATCCTGGTCATAAAAATGTTCAAGAAATTTTAGGTATACTTAAAAATAAAGAAGAGGCCATTTATCAGTCAAAATACCTCGAATAGATAAATTTGGAGTGAGCTCTAAAGATATTAGTTACTTGGCCTTATATATTATTTTCCTGGGCCCTTTAAATTTCATGTGTTTTTGGCTATTTAAAGCATCTTATGAATGAACTTATTTTTTATGATATTTCTAGTGAACAAGCTATGAACCTGTTGCCTGCACAAGTTCAGTCACTTCCGTTGTCTCCTCTATACTTAGCGGTTAAGTCTGGTGACTTAGGTACTGGGTTGGAGCTCATTAAAAAGGCTTCTATTGAACAAAGAAGTGCATTACTAGATATAGACCTCTGGGCCAAAGATGAAGTTTCTATTGAGAGCTTTTTGTTTTGGGTTCAAGCCTATAGCGTATTAAAAACGGATAATCCTGTTTTAGCACTAGAGTTCTGTCTAAGTGAACAATTTCAACTATTCTTAAAGTCAAAGCTTAATATTTATACTTTTGATATTGAAGATCCCCAATATCCAGATCATGATAATTATTTTCTAACAGAAGATAATTTATTATTGTTTGAATATGATGAGGCCTTTACTTATGTAGATGAGGTAAAGGAAATGATTTTTCTACTTTATTCAGAAATGGGTGTAGAAAAAGCTTACACTTATATCTTTAAAACGGTAGCAGAGGACTATTCAAATTATATGGAATACTCCTATCTTTCAAAGAAAAAAAGATTAGAGAATTTAGGGTATGTGGATTATTACGATACTCTTAAATATGAGACACCTTTAAGAAATATTGGTCTTGTAGATTCTTTTATTTTGGGAAGAAATCCAGAAAAACTCAAACTAGAACCAAAAAATAATGCTCAAGAGATTAAAACACCAGTAATTTTAGAGCATGATATTTTAAAGCAAGCATTGAGATCTATTACAGATAAGGCCAGACGTGAATATCTAGACTTGTCACTGATTAATGCTCTTAATAATTCTCTTTCGTTTCAACAAAGCTTAAGTAAAGGAAAAGTCGCAACAAAAAATGTTAGCTTGCGTACTATGAATAGAATTAGGCTTGGTTTTGAATATGCTTCTCGTAAAAGAAAGAATGTACTTGAGTTACTAGACTTTAGAGATCTTTATTTGGTGGGGCACTCCCTTGTGAGAATAGAGCAAGGGAAGTTAAAAAAATATGAAACAGCAGTTTATTTGAGCAAGAATTTCATTGGAGATTATTGGTATAGTTTCTATGAGGCTTCTTTAGTCGATTCGATTATTAGATTTTCGAGCTTAGACAATAATTCTAACGAAGTGAATAGTTATGAAAGCTATTTGAATTGGTCTTTTTATATAAAAGAGTTTATCAGTTTCTGTAAGTTCTTTGAGGCTTTTTATGGCACATTAGAAAAAATGAAATCTTCTGGTGATATAGCGAATACTTATTATGCAAACTATAATGTCGAGGAAATAGATTTTGAGACGTTGTTGTTAAGTTGTTTTGCCAACTTTGCTAATGGAAGTTTAGATAGTCAAGAAGACGGTAAAAAACTAGGTATCACGATAGAAGAGTATAAGATATTGCTGACTAAAACGTTAGGAGATTCAAAATTATCTCTCATCAATGATTTTTGTGAAGCCTTTGGTTTATCTGGTCTCAAGTTTAGTGCAGATTACGTTTCTTATTTATTAAACTTTCATTTATCGGGTTACAGCTTAGATGATATAAATGACGAGCAGGCCAAGTATCTTGGTGGTCCTTTGATTTTAAACATCCATTAAGGTTTTGGGAAAAAACTATCAAAAAGAAACTCTAGATTACGTAAAATAGAAGATCTCTCTCGAATGAGAACATTAATGACAGTACTTTCTTTTTCTGTTATTTCTTGTCTGGATTTTTCTAATAAAGGCTTAATTTGAGAGTGGTTATTGAATACTTTTGATAAAGCTATTAGGAATGAATATGTCTTATCAAGGCGCTCTTTTTCTAATTCAAGAAAAGACTGGATATCATATTCAGCACCAATTTTTTCTTCTCGCTGTCCTCTCTTTTTTTCATTGACGAGATCAAGAACTTCTTCGAAACCACTAAGGTCATTTTTTAATTTGTTTCCCATCTTTGCTACTCATCCTCGAGTTCATCATCTATATTTTTAATATGATCATTTGTGTGCTCTAACTTGCTTAGAAATGCTATATTTTTGGATAATATCCTTTGATCACGAATCTTTTCTTCAAAGGATTCCAAGATCGGGTATATATCAAGATTGTTGATCTTTTGTGCGAGAGCATCGACTTTGTTCAGAAGTCCAATTTCTTTACCCTTTAGTCTTTTAGGCTTTAAATTACTAAAGTAATTTGTCACATTTTCCTTAGAAGAAAATAACTCTAGTTTTCCGTGATAATCAATTGCTTTTTTTGTAATGATGGCCAAAGGATAGGGGATACCAGGGTAAAGACCTATTATCTTTAAGGCCTCTTCAATGTTTTTAATAACTTCTTTGGCATCCATTTCAATATGATCGATATGAATATAGTATGGGGATTCACATACTCGTGCTTTTTTGAACCTTTCAGTTAAGTTTTCAACATTAAAGTTCTTAATTTTGAGTTCATCATATAAAGGAAGCTTCATAATATAATTATAATCTAATTTCTAGATTTATTAAAATTTTCTGTCATAACATAGTATTTTCTGTAAAATATAAATATGAATGAATTTGAATTTATAAAGATGCCTGTAGAATTTGCTCGCCTATTTCAGGTCAATATGGAAAGTATTGGTGTTCACTTCAAGTCCTTGCCTTCTAAGGCCATTAATAACAAGGCTTTTTATTCTCTTGCAAAAATAACATTTCCTTCTGAGTCGGCCGAAGAATTTGATTTTTCTGTTATATTAAAAAAAAATGGATGGCATGGTGTACGTGATCAAATGACAAGTCAATATTTGCATTTTGCAAAATATGGTAAATATGCAAAAAAACTTGATCAAACCTTAATTCATGATTTAGTTGATCTAGAAGAGGATTTTTCAAATTATTCAGTTCAGGGCTTTTCTCGTGCCTACCTATTAGGCTTTTATTTTAAGCTTTGGCAGCTTCAAGGTGAAAGTCCTGTATATGCTAATGAAGCCTTTTCTATTATTAAAGATAAAAAATTTCAGTCTCTTTTTGAAGCCTCTGCTAATAGGTTAGCTCAGACGGACATTATGATATTACTTGTATTGCACTTTAGGGACTATTTAGGCGAACAAAAATTAAGAAGTTTAATCGCTTCTAGTAAAGGGTTTACAGCCCTATATAATGAGCTAGATTCCAGTATGAAAAATCTTTTTATGCGAAATATAGCTCGTTATCTATACTCTGTGGGTGACGAAAAGATGATGATTTCAATATTGCCTCAACGGTAGTTAAAATCTTCCAGGGATGAATAGGCCTTTTCAATTTCTTTTTTATTGATCTTAAAAAGCTTGCTTTCTGATAAAGATGCATATTCTTTATCTACCATTTTCATTGGTAATGGTTTTACCTCAAGGTTTCTATAGGTATCACTAACGGTGGTATTTTTTATTTTAATTTTTTCTGTGTAAGGAAAGTCATCTTTGTCCAAGTTCTTCCAACTAACACTTGGATCTCTTTTTTTTGTAAAGTGATCTTCAAGGCTTGAGTAGTTTCGGTACTTTTTAAAATTATTAACATCTCTATAACTAACAATATCGCTTGTCTCAGGTGGTTGAACTATCGGTGTCTTTTCGACGTCGATGCTGATAGGTTTATCTCCTAAGATTAGTTTCGAGCTATCCACTGTAAGTTTAGCGGGCTTGATAATTTTTAATTGTGTTACATTGCCTTTGTGCAGCTCTGTAGAACTGTTAATCCTGTAAACTGACCATAAGCTTCTACTTGGGCTAGTTTTTCTCACTATAGCTAAAGCGTAGCTCGTTCCATCTTTTTTTATAAACTTTGCTTGATCTCCATTTTTAAGGCCGTCCTCCTCGCCTTTGTTAATAAGAACGGTTCTTTTAGAAGATGATGTAGAGACGATTTTAAATATAAGCTTTTCGTCAAAGCTTAGACCAAAAGAGTTTAGGGAGTATAAAAGCAGGGCCAATAAAGTTGTTAATTTCATTACAGCTTATTTTTTATACTGACTATTCTGCCAGGATATCCTATAACCTTAACTTTAATTTGCTTATATAGAGGATTCCAATTATTTGTTTCAATTATATATTGAGGGGATACCAAAACATCTGCGTTGCTTGTCCGGATAGCATTATAACTAGCAGCTGCTTTTACATCATGAATTTTACTAAACCATTTTTCAAAAAATCCGGCCTTACCATCACCGTAATCAATTCCATCAGCATATTTAGCTTCGCCGCTAATTTTAAAAAGATGAAGTAGGTAAACACCTGAAGCATACCCTGTTAACTTTTTTGTTGTATCTACTTCAATTCGAGCATTCATATCACTTTTAACGATAAGATGAATGCCTGAGTTCAAATGACTTTTGTTAATTGAACTACATGATAAAAATAAGAACGGTAATATAAAAAGAATGCCTAAAGCCTTCATGGTAACTCCTTTTTTAAATTCTCAGTTTTAGAAATAAGAATGTCAAATATTTAGATGTCTATCAATACATTTGATGAGCTGATCTGATTCGATCCAGTTATTTTTATCCATACATGTTTTGTAAGCGGTATTAATAAATTTAATGCAATTATCTTCACCTTTAAACCTTTTCAAGCTTTCTGACTGGTAACAAAAGTAAGATAGTTTTTGATCAATAATAGCTCTATACTTATTAAACTCTTGTTTGGGTTTTATGCTGAAAAATGATTTCGGTGTGGTATTAGTTCTTTCCTTTTTCCTTGCTAAACTTGAGCAAGACAGTAAGGAAAAGGTTATTATAACGGATAGAAAAAGTGCGGTATGTTCTCTCATAAGGTATTTTTTTCTTTTATAAACCAGCATGGGTTAATTTTTAAATCTCCTAATTAAAAATAACGATAAGCGGACGAGTTATCAATTGTTATATTAAGGTCGTCTTATGATTTCAAATGAAATATTTAAATTTTTCGCAGATATAATCCATAAAGCGTCTGGCATGGTGTACACAGAGAAAGACTTCTATCGATTAGAGCCTAGAATAAATGACATGATAAAAATATTTCAGTTAGATGACGCTGAAGCTTTGTACTGGAAGTACAAAGGAGATATGACTCCTGATATGCAGGCCGTCTTATTTAATGTTTTTACAAATAATGAGACTTATTTCTTTAGAGATGTAAGACCATTTATGGTGCTTACTTCCCACATTCTTCCTGAGCTTTGGGAAAGATATCCAGATGAATTAATAAAGATTTGGTCTTGTGCTTCAAGTACAGGGCAGGAGGCCCTCTCTACTTTAATGGCAATAGAAAATGATATGGGAGCAAAGGCATTCCAACTGATTGATGTAGATGCCACGGATATTTCTAAAAGAGCTTTAGAAAAAGCAAAACAAGGGGTATATACAGGTTTAGATGTGCAAAGAGGTTTACCTATCGAAATGCTCTTGAAGAATTTTAAACACTTGCCAAGTGAAGATTGGCAAGTTTTACCAAAACTTTTAAGTAAGATAAATTTCAGAGAATTTAATTTACTCAATGATAGCTTTCCTATAAAAAAGTATCACATAGTATTTTGTAGAAATGTTCTTATTTATCAGGATTTTGAAAATAAGAATACTATTGTAAAAAATATCTTTGAATCACTATTACCAGGTGGTTATATGTTACTGGGTAGTGGTGAGAGTCTTATTAAGGTAGATTCAGCTTTTGAGAAGATTACTATTTCTGGACTAACTGTATATCGAAAAAATGAATAGTCTATTCTTTTGTGACCGGTAAGTTAATTATCATTGTTGTACCATGGTCGTCTGGGTGGCCTTCTTTCTCTTTAGAATCTACTCTTATATCACCATTAAACTTATTCAAATAAAGCTTAACTAATGGCATTCCAAAACCTGTACCTTTTTCTCCGCTCGTGCCATCTCGAGTTGTTTTTTCATTTGGATTAAAGACTTTCTTTATTAAGTCTTCAGGCATCCCTATTCCTTCATCTTTAACACTTATGAAGATTTGATCACCATCAAGCCAACCTTTAACCTCGATCGTTTTTTCATTAGGAGTAAATTTAATAGCATTTGAGAGAAGGTTCGCAATGACACTGTTTTTGAAACTCGTCGCCTCTATTTTAAGAAAAACATCTTCAGGGATTTCGTTTTTAAAGATAAGTTTAATTGATTTTTCTTCAGCTCTATCCTGAAACATAAATTTTGTGTGATTGATAATATCTTCAAATGATACATTTTCTAACTCAAATTCTTTTTTTCCATTTTTGATTGCTTCATAATCTTTTATGGATGTAACGAGCTCATTTACGTTCTCAATTGCTCGGTCAATTTTATCTATGGTAGGCGCAAACTTAGGATGAGGATGTTCACCCATCTTGTTAATCAATTTAATACTGTTTTTGATAATGCCTATACTGTTATTTAAGTCATGGCAAAGTACCATAACTAACTTTTTGTATTCATTATCTTCATCTGAGTCTTTCATAACTTAAGGGACCTATCGGACAGGAATTCTCAGGGATTGAGAAAAAGTTTACTTTTATCTTTATTTACACTGTGCTATAAATATGGCATGTTGAGTCAAAAAAGGTGGCTGTTCCACCCACTTTCTGTCTTTATCTTCTCCATCTTGGCGTTAGTGGCCTCTCTATATATCTATATTCATTGGTATTTTAAGCTTTATCAGACAGTCGAGAGGCTTATAATTAAATTTAATTTAGACCCTGCGGCCATTTCCTCAAAAGAGAGCTGGATTGTAATAATAGCGCTAGCAGTGCTTGTTGCCTGTATAATTGCCGGTCTCATAATTATATTTGTTTATTATAGTAAGTGGGTGAAGCTTTATAGGAAACAACAAAACTTTTTTAATGGTTTTACTCACGAGCTTAAAACACCCATTACTTCATTAAAGCTTTTTCTAGATACCTTAGAAAAGTATGATTTACCTCGACAAAAGCAACTCGAGTACTTTGATTTTATGGGTAGGGATGTAAGCCGATTAGAATCTAATGTTGAAAGTATACTTAATTTTTCAAGAGTTGATGAAAGTAAAAAGACATTTGAATTTAAATTAATAGACATTAATAAATCACTTGCAGAAGTCTTGAAGAAAAATTCAACATTACTAGATAACACAGACTTAGAAGTTGTTGATAACACTCATGAAAATATATATTTAAAATTAAATCCAAGCCTTTTTGATATTATGATTTCTAACTTATTGAGCAACAGTGTTTTCCATAATGATAAAAAGAAGTCTCAAATAAAAATTACCATTGATAAGATTGGAAGCAAATGTGCTCTTAAAATTAAAGACAATGGTAATGGGCTTAAGAAAAGTGAATTAAAAGATATTTTCCAAAAATTTTATCAAGGTGAAAACTCCGCAAAAGGCAGTGGATTAGGGCTATATTTGGTTAAGGCCATTGCTAAGATCCATAAGGGTAAAATCAAGGCAGAGAGTTATGGTGACGGCAAAGGATCTACTTTTACGCTTACTTTTCCTATACCTGTAAAAAGTAGGAGTGGGCATGTTTAAAGTACTTCTCATTGAAGATGAGCATCATATTGCTGAAGGGATAAGGTTGAATCTCGAAATGGAGGGGTATAAGTGCTCCATCGCTAAAAATGGGATAGAGGGATTAGATTACTTTAGAGCTGAGCACTATGATTTGATAATTCTTGATCTAATGTTGCCAAAATTAAGTGGAGAAGAAGTATTAAAAACAATTAGAGAGACAGATAAAGAGATACCGATTCTTGTTTTATCTGCTAAAGATAATCAACGCTCCAAAAATAGCTGTTTTAGAGAAGGTAGTGATGACTATCTAACAAAACCTTTTAATCTTGAAGAGTTGATGCATAGGGTCGCAAACCAGCTTAAAAGAATTAAAAGAGTGGATCACACAGAAGAGTTTAGCTTTGGCCCTAATAAGGTTTGCCTCAAAGATGGGATGGGTATTACCGCCACCGGGACAATAAAATTAACTAAGCAAGAAGTTAAGATATTAAAACTATTTTTTAATAATCAGGGAGTTCCTGTATCCAGAGAGGATATTATGAAGGGAGCGCTGGGTTATAATTCTGGGATGTCTACAAGAACTATTGATAATTTTATAGTAAGGTTTAGAAAATACTTTGAAAAAGATCCAAAAAATCCTATATATTTTAAAAGTTTACGTTCTGTAGGATATATTTTTCATAAGGAGTCAGAACATGGTTAAGTTACTTGAAGGAAAAAAGGCCCTAATCTTGGGCGTTGCTAATGATAAATCTATTGCGTGGGGCATTGCTAAAGCACTTAAAATGCAAGGAGCTAGTGTTGCCCTTTCTTATTTGAATGATCAGCTTAAAAAAAGAGTTATACCTCTTTCAGAAGAAATTGAGGCCGACTTTGTTTTTGAGCTTGATGTAACCAAAGATGATCACTATGAAGAGCTTAAGGAGCTAGTAGAGAAAAAGTGGGGTAAGTTTGATATCCTCGTTCATTCTTTAGCTTTTGCTGATAAAACTGACCTTCAGTCAGATTTCTCGAAGACTTCTCGCAAAGGCTTTGCTTTGGCCTGCGATATTTCAGCATTTTCTTTAATTGGCCTAAGTAATAACTTAAAGAATTTAATGAATCCTGGTGGTTCAATAATGGCCATGACATATCATGGGTCTCAAAAAGTTCTTGATGGTTATAATGTGATGGGTGTTGCTAAGGCGGCCTTAGAGGCTTCTATGAGATATCTTGCTAATGATTTAGGAAAGATGGGTATTAAGGTTAACTGTATATCTTCAGGTCCTATTAAGACTTTAGCATCTTCAGCAGTTAAAGGTGTAAGAGGCTTTACAGCAACGGTAGAGGAAAAAGCACCTTTAAGACAAAATGTATCACCTGAAGATATTGGTGGGACTGCTGTTTATTTAGCTTCCAATCTATCTAATAATGTAACGGGACAGGTTTTATACGTAGACTCAGGAATATCTATTATTGGAATGTAATTGTTTTTCTAGTTGATCTAAAATATGAGGCAGGAAATGTAGGCCTGCCTCAGTTACTTTGTAAAAACCTTTATTTTTTTCAAGAAGCCCGTAGCGTGTCATATTCGTGAAGTTGTAATTTTGATCCTTTATGACTTTATCCTCAAAGACCTTTTGAAAAATACTTTCTAGAGAAATATCGTATTCGCTTTTTATGTAACCAATAGGAAAAAGCTTTCTCTCTTTTTGATCGCTATGAAGATACTTTTCAATAATTTTATGATTCTGCAGATACATTTTGTTATTAGATGTAATTGATGAAACACCAAGTCCGATTAGTGTTGATGAAAGGTCACTACCAATAGAGCAAATATTTCTTTTAAGAGAGTGTGAGTAATCTAAGGAACTATCTTTAAGCACGAATGCATTAAACCCAAGGTTTTTATACCCTTCTTGGTTAAGCTTATTGACACCTTTTTCATAGAGGATATTTTTTTGCTTTTGGGCAGTACTTTCAAAATGTCCGTAGGCCTTTTGTCGAGAAGCTTGCCAAGGTACGTGGGCCAGAGGGTAGTAATAAACCAAATCAGGGTACTGAGAAAGAATTTTTGTAAAGGTTTTTTCAATCGTATGAGATGTTTGCAAGGGCATACCATAAATAAGATCAATGGATATATCACCTAAACCATATTTTCTTGCTAAAAATAAAGCATTATAAACATCTTCTGTCTTTTGCTGACGGTTTACATTTTGAAGAACATGTTGGTCAAGATCTTGAACGCCAAAGCTAACCCTTCGAACTTTAAATTGGGATAGGATTTTTGCCTGACTCTCAGTAAATAATTGAGGAGCTAACTCAATACTCAGGCCTTCGAATTCAAAGTTTTCTAAAAGTCGAGCTAAGTTCTTATCTGATAGAGCATTAGGAGTTCCACCACCGATAAAAAGGTTATTTACTTTTGCCTGTGGAAACTCTTTTTTATAAAAACTCCACTCCTGAATGATTTTATCAATGTAAATTCCCTCTTGATCATGACCTTCAGTAATTTTGACATTACAACCACAAAACGTACAAATACTTTTGCAAAAGGGAATATGTATATATAAATCCCATGGTGCTTGATCATTAAGATGATCAAACCAGTTCTGAATTAAGATATCCCTTTGCCGCCACTTAGAAGGCGTTGGAGATAGGGTATAGCGTTTCCCTGGAGATGGAAAAACCTCCATTAAATGGGAAAGTGAATATCTGCTGCTATAGTCCGTTTGAAGCATTAATATTTAAAATTCCTATGAATGTACTCAACGGCCTTTAAAACATTTGTTTGAGGAGTTTTGGGGAGAACACCATGGCCTAAACCCATTATCCAACGAGATAGTTTTTCTTTACCTAAATCTTTCACATCATCCCATAGTTGAGATAATGAATTTTCCAAATCATTCCATTCAAGGTGCAGGTGAACAGGATCTATATTTCCTTGAATATAGTAATCATCTGAAAGTTCTGTGAGCGCTTGTTTAAGGTCTACCCGCCAGTCAACTCCTAAGACGTCTATATTTGGGTCTTTAATTTCTTTAAGGTAATGCATATGAGTCAGCTTTGAATAATATACAATTTTTTTATCGGGGTATTTTTCTTTAAAAGAAGCAGTCAGACCTCGAAGTGTTGGTAAAATAAACTCTTTGAAATCCCGAAAGCAAAGCTCACCAACGGCCGTATCGAATAAGCAAATAGCATCAGCGCCGCCTTCGGCCTGGACTTCCATATTGGCCTTTAGTTGAGGCAATAGAAACTCAAGAAAGTATTGATATCGGCCATCATAAAGACCTTTTTTAGAGCTAATCAGGTTACCTTTATGAGCACCCTCTGTAGCATAGGTATAGAGAGTGAAGGGAGCACCAACAAAACCAAGAAGTGTTTTATCTTTAGGTAAGCTGGTTTTGAGCAGTTCTAGTGCCTTTTTTTGGAATTGATAAAAATCTTGAGCAGGTTCTAAAACCTTAATGTTTTCAAAGCTTTTTTTATCTTGAAGATGAACACTTAATTCAGGTGGCCCGTTTTTATATGTAAGCCCTAAATTGAGCTGTTCTAGTGGGAATAAAAGGTCAGAAAATAAGATAGCGGCGTCAAAGTTAAACTCTTCAATTGGCCCTAATGTAATTTCTTCAGCTAAATGAGAGTTTTTACACATCTCCATAAAGTTGTGATCTTTTTTTATGTTTTGATAATGATCATGGTAACGTCCGGCCTGTCTCATAAACCATACTGGTATGCTTGCTTCTTTTCTATCTTCAAATAATCCCATTTATTACCTCTTTTGTTTGTTTTGTTACAAGTTTGTAACCAAAACCTCTTATGCTTTTAATTTCTAATGGCCTTTTGGGGTCAGTGTCCATCCATTTTCTTAGTTTTACGATGTAATTATCCACAGTTCTATTTGATGGGTAAGAGTTCTCCCCCCATACCTCATTAATAATTTCATCACGCCCCACGGCCTCATTTATTTTTGTATATAGTAAATAAAGAATTTCTCTTTCTTTTTGAGATAAAGAACAGATATTTCCATCTTTATCGATAAGTTCATAATCGTTAAATTTAATAATTAAATCACCATGTTTAACGACAGAAGGAAAACCTTGAATACTTGTATTTATTTTTAAAATTCTTTCTAGTCTTAATATTAACTCTTTGAGGGCGAAAGGCTTGGTGATATAGTCCTCTCCACCAATTTCAAGACCTTGAACACGTACCTCAGGATCATTTTGAGCAGAGAGAAATATGAGAAAAAAGTCTTTACGGATAGCTCTTAACTTCTTCGCTAAACTTAGTCCATCGCCATCAGGAAGACCTATATCCATTAAAACTATTAAAGGAGAATGCGAGAGAAACATTTCAAAACCTTCAGAAGCATTTCTAGATAATAAGGCATTAAATCCCTTGTCTTTAAGATAGTCCTGAAGTGTCTCGCCAAGATTAGGTTCATCTTCTACAATAAGAATATTTCGCTTTGTCGTATTAATAACTTAATTCTCCCTTTTCAAAAAAAAGTTTGAATTTAATAGAGGGCGAATTTCCTACACTGAAACCACCTCTCATCGCCCTCATAAGCTTTTTAACAAGGTAAAGACCGATACCTGAGCCTTTTGTAGAGTTGTGTTTGTAAAATAGGGTTGCTATTTTTTGCATGTCTCCTTGAAACACACCAAAGTCATTATAGATAAGCTCTATCGAATGAGAGTCTTTTTGCTTTATTGTGATTTCAACTTTATGAGAGCTCGTGTGACGAATTGTGTTTTCAATTAAGTTTTTGAAAATAAGCTCTAAGGCCATTTCATCGGCCATGACTAAAGTTGATTTAACTTGGGAATCAATTTTGTAATCAAGCTCTTTTGACCAAGTTTTAAACATTTTATGAATAAAGGTTTTCAAGTCAACACAAGTTGGCGAGAGGTTACCGCCTAACTCCATTCTTGAGAGTTGAAGAATTTTATCCATTTGTATTTCAAGCTTTTGAGTATCTTCAATTAATCGTTGTGAAATTACTTTGGCCTTCTCTTCTTTTAATTTTTCTAATTGTTCTGCGAGGACTTCAGTTTGAAGCCTTATGGAGGCGAGTGGTGTTTTTAACTCATGGGTTAAACTAGAGAAAAAAGCGGCCATGGTTTTATTTTTTCTAGTGTCACGAACATATAGTAAGATGAATCCTGTTAGAGACAGAATTAAGAGAACAAAAAAGGTTGCTCCTTCCCATAAAATCATTCGATTTATTGCTTTCCCATTTTCAGAAAGCAAATAGAGCCACCAAAATCCTAGTAGAAGGACAAATATGAGAAAAAATATGGAGAGCCATAAAAGAGGGCTTCCTTTTTTCATTTATTTACTCCAAAGCCTATTTTTTAATTCTGCACAAACAGTTTCATCATGAGCAAGACTTACAAACCCCACTTCATAGGCGTTAGGGGCAAGATAAATCCCTTTTTCCAGTAAAAGTGAAAACATTGGTTTAAAGGACTCAGATAGGTCTGCAGGGATATCTATTGCACGCTTAATGTCCGCTTTTGGTGTAAACCAAAATAGAGATCCTTTATTTATTATTTTTATATGTGAAAATTGTCCTTGATTATAGTTTTCAAGCCAGTAGCTAAATGTTTCTACAATCTTTAATGCGTTTTTTTCAAGTTTCAGGTAGGCATCTTTAGTCATCTGAGAAAGAGTTGAAAATCCTCCAACCATTGCTAAAGGGTTAGCACTAAGAGTACCTGCTTGATACACATCGCCTATAGGAGCAAGGTGCTCCATGATAGCTTTTTTACCAGCAAGAGCACCAACAGGAAGCCCTCCACCAATTACTTTTCCATATGTAACTATATCAGGGTCAATGCCTAAGACTCCACTCATTCCTTCCATACCCATTCTAAATCCTGAGATAACTTCGTCAAAAATAAGAAGAGCACCATTTTCTTTAGTTATTTCTCTTAAGAACTGAAGATAGCCTTCATCTTGGATTAAAAGTCCATTATTTGCAGGCAGGGGTTCAATAATGATAGCTGCTATGTCGTTATGATTTGTAAAGGCCTCTTTGATACCTTGAGTATCTCCTAATTCAAATATTAGGGTTTCGCTTGCCACTGACTCAGAGATTCCCTTAGAGCTTGCTTCGGCAGTACCTGCCAGTCCACTACCGGCCTTGATGAGCATACTATCTACATGCCCATGGTAACAGCCATTAAACTTTATGATTTTGTTTTTTCCTGTAACTCCTCTCGCTAAGCGAAGTGCCGTCATGACGGCCTCTGTTCCAGAATTTACAAAACGGATTTGATCAATAAATGAGATATTTTCAGTTATCAATGAGGCCAAGTCTAGTGAGTAAGGCTCACAGGCCCCATAACTCCAGCCTTTATCGAGAGCATTTTCTAAGTCTTTTTGAACCTTTTTATTTTTATGGCCTAGAATGAGAGGCCCAAAGCTCATACAAAAATCAATATATTCTTTATCATCAGTGTCAGTAATGAATGCGCCATTAGCTTGCTTAAAAAATACTGGTGTTTCATCCATTCCTTTAAAACTTCTTACAGGAGAGTGAACTCCACCTGGCACAAGTTGTTTGGAGCGATTAAACATCTCTGTTTGTGTCTGCATTTTGATTTCCTTTAAGTACAAGGTTTAAATTATATATAGGCCGAATGTTTACGCCTTCTTCCTTGAGTGCCTTAAAGGTTTTTCCTAAACCACAGTAATGTTTCTTTTCTTTAATAAATGAGTATTTCTCAGTATAGATTTGATATTGTTTAGCACTAGTCCAATAAAATGAAACAGCTTCCTTTAAACTCTTTTCAAATTCTTGTGAGACAGTGTTTGTTTTACGCTCATAACAGTTAATAACGTCACCCAAAATAGTGTGAGATTCTTTGTGAGTTAAAACATCCCAATTATCTTTAAGTGTAGGGTCTAAAGTATTAAGAAATATTGAGCTCTTTAAATTAAGAACTTCTTTTTCTCCTAAAGAATCAGAGCTTCCTCGAACCCAATAACCTTGTTTGGCAAGGCCAATCATTGTTTTAGTTCCAGCACTCCATAGACCCTGGCCTTTGTAAGCTTGTTTAAGGTAATCAAAGCAATAAGAGCTAGAAATAAAAAGGTGAGAGCTCTGCGTCTGTCTATCTGGGATACATGATTGTTTTTTTAATAATTCATCATAGATTAAATTTGGCCCTGTTTCACTTTTTTCTTTTGGAAGGCCAACAAAAAGGGGGAGTTCTAAATCGGTACTCTCAAATCCTTCAAAGTAGGAGTTATTAACTCTTTTCCCTTCAAAACTTCCTTCTATAAAGTGCATGAATCCAAGGTCATTTTTTTTGACATTAATTCCTACACTGAGATGGCAGCCTCCACCAAATTCATTAAATATTTTTCTTTCTCTTTTAACTTCTTCACTTGTGTCTTCATCATGTACAGAGTTAAGAAGTTCTAAAGTCTGATGATTCCCTTCAAGGCACTCTAAGGCCAAGGCCCCTTGTGAAGCTGATGAAGGAAAGTAGGATTGGGGAAGAACCATATAGTCTAAATGGGGTATAAATTCGTTTAATACTTTTTTAGACTCTTCACTTTTGGCCAATCTCTCTAGGCCAGCTAAGGCCAAAACGATTGCATCGTATTGACCTTCTATTAATTTTTCTATTCTTGTATTTACATTTCCTCGAAGAGGTAATGTTTTTACCTCTGAAGCGTGAAAGGGTAGAAAGTTCTTGAGATGATATTCGATATTCGCGCATCTTCGCGGTGAAGAGGTACCTACAATAAATTCTTTTTTATTTTGCCAGTTGGACATGGTCTTTTTTGAGACAAGAAGTATGTCTTGAGCAAAAAATCTTTTTGTAATCGCACCAATACAAATTCCTTCGGGTCTTTTGCTTCCTAGATCTTTGTAGGAATGGACAACAAAATCAACTTTCTTATTTAGTAGGGCCTGATCAAGCTCTTTTGTAAAAAAGTTCTCACCTTCCATCTGCCACAGAGGAACAGATGTATTTAAATCGCCTTGAGTTTTAATAATTTCAAGTTCAAATTCTGCACCTGTTTGAGATGTTATTTGATTGAGAATTTGATTGCACTGAGTAAGAGCAAGCAGACTACCTCTTGTGCCAACAATAAATTTCTTAGGCAAATTTTAACTCCTCCCAGCCAAAAGGACTTTGGAGGTAGAAGCTTTTTCGTCTTTTTACGACCAACTTTGTAATCTCCTCTTTGGCCAGCGCAATTTTATTATTTTTGAGCTGATCTAAAATAACACCTTTACCAAAAATGTCCTCTAGTCGATAGAGGCCGTCATCGGTTGTCATAGGTGTCTTTACCACGGAGGGGAAACCTAAATCAATAAAAAGACGCTTTGTATTATGCTCTTTGCGCCAGATTTCTAATTCATTAGTATCAAACAGTGTTTGATTAGATGCGCCAATAGTGTTTATTACGTGACTAAATGATGTCCAGCGTTGTCTGTTTTCCCACTTAATGACTTTTACATCAAAATCTCTTTGGAGCCCTGCAGCTTTCTTTTCATTTCTTGCACACAAATAGATATTGTACTTTTTTGTTAGTACTTTAAGCATGTCTTTTGCCAAACTACCTGAGCCTAATAAAAGGACTTCATTTAGCGAATCTGAGCTCTTTAATAGTTTTTTAGCGATACCAGCATAAGACTGTTGTCCTACGTGTGTTAAATATTGGGATCTAACCTTTTTTGAGTCTTGGAATAATTTATTTATGACTTCTAATACGAGAGGGTTTTTTTGTGGGTGATCAATAAACTCACTATAGGCCTGCTTAAATTGTCCTACAATTTCAGACTCCCCAAGAAGTTTACTTTTTAGTCCACAAATGACCTCAAGAAGAAAATGATAGGCATCATTACCAAAATATATTTCGCTTTTAGGACATTTTTTCGCTTCTAAAATCATTTTATGATTAAATCCAACGACGAGACGTCTTTGGCAGGTAGAAAGAACAAAATAATTCCCACATCCAAAGCTTTCTAGACTAAATGTTTTGTTTAGATTTATAACTTTTAAATCAGATAACACAACGCATCCATTTTTTATATATTTCTAAATCTATCATTATCGAATAGATAATTGTCATGGTTTTGTAGGGTTCAATTTTGCATAAATATTTAATTATGCTAAGAGGTATAATAATTTAGATAATAAAAATGAGAAGATTACAAGCAGAAAATAAATTTCCTCCAACGGCCGAGAACAGACTAGTGGCCGTTCTTAAGAAGCCTTTTATGGCCTTTGATAAAAAGGTCGATGGTGCCTTGTCTTTTTTCTTTAAGCACTATGGCAAAACAAAGTTTATGGTTGCTATGAGTAAAAAGGCACAGGTTTTAGGAGTTGAAAAACTTTTTAATGCTGGGCCTAAGGCCTTTTTTTATTTTTTTATGTTTTACCTTATAAGGGATACTATCCTTTATATTTTGATACCTATTTATTTGGCAAAGTTCTCCGGACAGTAAAAGGAAACAATGGAATTGTTTAAAGGTAAAAAAGAGTTAACAGAAAGAAATACTCGTATGGAGAAAGTTGTTCTTAACTATCCTCGCTTAAAAGACAGATTGGATAGTAAAGATGTTAATGAAGAAAAGGTCCTTAAAAACCTCTATGAAATAGCTGATGAGTATAGAGACCAAGTCATAATGAGGTTTAAGTCTCTGTTAGATCACTCACTTAATAAACTTTATGATGACATCAATTTTACTACACCAAAAGACCTAGACTTTAAAAAGTTTTGCCAAGAAAACAACGTCGTATTGGTACCAAATCATCAATCTCATGCTGATTATATTGCTATAAACTACATGGTGGTTAAAAAGTATAATTTTCCTCTCTATATTGCTGGTGGAAATAACTTAGATATTTTTCCCATAGGTTCTTTGTTTAGAGGGTCTGGTTGTTTCTTTATAAGAAGATCCTTTCATAATGATATTACTTATAAATTAACACTTGAAGCTTATTTGCAATGGTTGCTACAAGAGGGAAAGACAATAGAGTTCTTTTTTGAGGGAGGAAGATCTAGAACAGGTAAATTGCGTTCTCCTAGATATGGGCTTTATCAAATGATTCTTGAAGCTTATCATAATATGGATATCCCTGATAAAAAGCCATTATACTTTTTACCTGTAAGTATAAATCATGAGTTTGTCCCTGAGCAACGATCGATGGCCAAAGAAATGTTAGGGGCCAAAAAGAAAAAAGAATCACCGTTAGATCTGTTTGGTATTTTTAAAATGTTTTCTTATCAGTTTGGGCAGATTCATATTAATGTCGGTAGACCTATTGAGGCGCCATCTATTGCAACTATGACTGGTGATGAAATTAAGTCAAGAGTTCAGAAATTGGCCTTTGAGTGTTTTAATAGAGTAGGTCGTAATATGGTTGTGACGCCTACCTCTATTCTTGCCTTTGTTCTCTTAGAAGAACCTACGGGTGCTATTAAATGGGTTGATATAAAAAATAGGGTGAAGGCCATTTTAAACTATTGTTACAATTTTCGAATACCAACAACGGATAATCTTAAAAAAGATCGTTTTGTTAATTCTATTGAAAGAGCGATGGATATATTAATTGGTAATAAGAAAGTTGAAGTTGTTAGTAGTCCAGATAAAAAACATATCTTTTATACAATTAAACCAAATGTGCGACTTGAGTTATCTTATTTTAAGAACACTATATTGCACCACTTTCTGATTCCTTGGACTATATCTACAGCATGGATAAAGATATTTAATGGAAAGATAGATTCCGTTGAAACCTTTAAAGAGTTTTTTATTAATCAGCGTAATCAGCTTAAGTATGAATTTTATCTTCCTACAGTAATGCAGTTTTTTCATAAAACCTTTAAGGTAGTTAGCCATTGTATTGATCGGAAAATAACCACTTATGAAGAGTTTTTAAATCTATCAAGAAAAGATTTCTATCAAATTTTTTCAAGAGTAGGCGTTTTTTCAAAAGCTGGAAGTTACATCTTAGAAGGATACTTTATTTCAGCTTCTGCCCTCTTACATGTTATGAAAGAAGAACGCGGCAAGCAAAAGTTTTCGGTAGAAGAGTTTAAAAATCATGTTAAAGAGTCTTTTGCACATGAAATATCTATGCAAAGGGTTATTCGTTATCAAGAAGGGATGTCTTGGACTTTAATCGAGAATTCTTTACTCTATTTTCAAAATGAAAATATTATAAAGATGGAATTTGGGGAAATTGAGATTACGGATGCAGAAAAATTAAAACTTTTAGTAAAAGAGTATGAAACGAATTTGTTAGAAAAATTAACGTTTAATATTTACCCTCATGTCTAGTGATATAATTAAAAGCGATGATAAAAAAAGAGAAATTAAGAAGGTTTTATGGATAACCTTATTCTTAAATATTTTTGTTGCTGTCTTAAAAATTATAGTTGGACTTGATTATGGTTACCTTTCTTTAACTTCATCTGGTCTTGAGTCTATGTTCGATGGAGCTTCTAATATCCTGGGTTTAGTTTCAATCACTCTTGCGTTCAGACCCGCCGACTCAGACCATAATTATGGTCACTTTAAATATGAGAATATTGGTGGACTTCTGCTTGCTATATTATTGTTTTACTCTTCAACACAGATAGCGTTTGAAACTTTTTCCATATTTCAAGGGAATAAAACAGAAGCCTCTTTTGGTCTTATTCCTTTAATATCGATCCTGGTTTCGATGTCAATTAGCTTGTTTGTTTCATTCTATGAAGGAAAAAAAGGGAAACAACTTGGTTCTAAAATTCTTATTTCGGATTCAAAACATACATTAGGGGACTTTGTTATATCTATAGCTGTATTGATCTCTATAATTTGCTCTTATTGGAACATAAGGTGGGTAGATATAGGCGTTGGATTACTCGTTAGTTTTTACCTCACTTACCTCGCTATACAAGTTTTTCGTGATAACCTTCCTGAACTACTTGATGAAAGAGCTGGTATTGATAAAGAATTACTCAATGAGATCGAACAAATTAATGGGGTCGTTGATGTTCATAAGTTCAGATCGCGGGGGAATGTCAACTCAGTATTTATAGATTGCCATCTTCATTTAGATGAGAAGTTGAGTCTGATTGAGGCCCATAAGATTGGTAAAAAAGTAGAAGAGGTCATTAAAAATAGACATCTAGATGAATTTCAAAACATGGATATCACAATTCATTATGAACCATTTGATGATTCACATAAGGATTATTCAGCGTGAGTGATGTAATCAGACAAAAGATTTTTAATGCTCGTGTAGTCTTTATGGAATTGACCCCTCCCCACCATGAAGCTTTTGACCATGTCGGAGTTCTACAAAATATAATTGATAAAATACCAGGTTTGTCTCCTGCTAATGATAAGCTGTATTTTTATTTTTTTAGTCCTTCTGAAAAATCCTTTTTTTTAGATGAAGACTTTTGGATAGCTAGAGAAGTGATAGGTCATTATCAGTTTAGTCAAGAAGAGCCTTGCGATATCTTTGATTTAGAACAAGGTGATTCGATGAGAGTAAATATTGATATAGATATGACGAAACCGGATAGTTTTGAAAAGATATGTCAATATGAAAAACACCTAAGAATGAATATTGGTAAAAAAATTAACTTGGCCCCGACATGGAGGCTTTCTTTTCCTTGGTATGGTACCTTTAAAGGACAGTTATGCCTCGAGTTTTTTCCTAAAGTTGAAGGTTGAAACATTGACTTTTGGCATTCAAGTAGGCAATTTAAAAAAATATATTGCAACCCTTAATGGAGGTTATTATTAAGGATAAAGGTCGACGGTCTAGAGATGCCGGTCAGAGAGTTAACGATAAAATAAAGATACAAGAGTGCAGACTAGTTAGTGATGATGGAACGGCCTATGGGGTAGTATCCATGTCAGAGGCCAGAAGAATTTCTGAAGAAACTGGACTTGACCTAGTTGAAATCTCACCAAATGCTAGACCGCCAGTAGTTAAGCTTATTGATTATGGTAAGTATAAATACGAGTTGCAAAAAAAGGCCAATGAGGCCAAGAAAAAGCAGGTAGTTTCGGCCTTAAAAGAGATACAATACCGTCCTAATATTGAAACCCATGACTTAGAGACTAAGCTTAAAAAAGCGGCCCAATTCCTTGATAATGGGGATAAATTGAAGCTTGTTATGCAGTTTAGAGGAAGAGAGATGGCCTACAGGGATGCTGGGATGGAAAAATTTAAAGGAATAATTGAAAAAATTATAGGTTTTGGTGCCCAAGTTGAGTCTGCACCAAAGATGATGGGTAACAGAATCATCGCTATAATGGCCCCAGAAAAGAAAGGTCCTAAAAAATAATACGACGCAATGTATTAAAGCCACTTTTCCTTTTTACTTTTAATAAGTTTATTGCTAGAAGAGTCACTTGAATAAGGAGTGTTAACATGCCGAAAATGAGAACAAGACGTGCTGCTGCTAAAAGATTTTCAGCTACAGCAAGTGGAAAAATTAAAAGAGGACGCAAGTTTGGAAGACACATTCTTGAAAAAAAGTCCCAAGAGCGTAAGAAAAAAGCTCACAAGATTGATTATGTCCATCCAGCAGATGAGAACACCGTAAGGAAAATGCTTCCTTACCTTTAAGAATGACTTAACTTTCTAAGTCTTTGGGTTTTAAAGAGGTAAGCCCCCCAAAGCTTGAAACAGGAGATAAAAATGGCCAGAGTACGTAGAGGTTTTAAAGCAAGAAGAAGAAGAAATAGAGTTCTAAAGCTAGTTAAAGGTTTTCACTTTGATAGAAGAACTAAATTTAAGCACGCCTATCAAACATTAGTTAGAGCGCTTCACTATTCTTACGTTAGTAGAAAACTCATTAAAAGAGATATGAGAAAACTTTGGATTATCAGAATTAATGCTGCTGCTAATCTTTTAGGAACACCATATTCAAGATTTATCAATAATCTTAAAAAAGAAAATGTAACCCTTAATAGAAAAATGTTGTCGCAAATTGCGGCCACTGACATGGAAGGGTTTAAAGCGATTCACGCTTCGCTTAAATAATCAGAGGATTGAAGTTTGATAAGAAAACCATGGTGGGTTTTCATTACCTTTCTTATATCATGCTCCCATATTACAAATAATAAGGAGCTTGTTTCCGTTGATTCCTACCCGAGAGGGGCCAAAGTATATAAATTAAAAAACGAAGATGGGGAGTCCAATTTATTGGGTTATACTCCCTTTTTCCTTAAAGAAAAAAAAGACGATACTAAGCCATTTGTTTTTGAGTTTTATGAGGGACAATCTCTTATTAAAACCCAAGAAGTAAAAAAGCAAAATAAATGCTCAATGGTTTGGACTGACTCTTTATTAGATCGCATCCCAGTTATTAAAAGTTTAATCCCTGACTTTATTAAAGACTTTGGTGAAAGTCTTAATCCCATTGGTAGTATTAGGGGAGGGTACTTAGAGTGCTTTAGCTTTGCTCGAAGTGTGGCCGTAAACCTAGATATAAAGTCGCTAGACTGTAAAAAGATCGTTGCCATCCCTCCTGCCCATAACTCAAATTATGTTAGTAAGAAGATTATTGATCATTGGGAAAAAGAGGTTTTTAACAAAAGAAAAAATAAATGCGATGAATTTATTAGTCCAGAGATCACTGATGTGTATATGGACTTTCTCGGAATGGACCATCTTAATAGAAGATATGGTAAGAAGTATTTTCAAAAGGGGATAGGCGCTAAGATAGGTAAAAGGTTTAAGGCCACGCACATCGTTTTTCTCCCATTTAAACAATTTGGCGATACCTATGACATTGCCCCAGAAGTTTATGACCTTCACTTAGATCTTAGAAATGCCGATTACTTAGAAGAGCAATATACTAGTGAAATAAAATCGAAAAAGAGAAATGTGATATTAGAAAAAATAGGCCAAGCCTTTCAGCTCATACCTAATACCATTTCTTTAAAAACAAAAATAAGACAAGAAATCGGTCTGAAAGATAAGGCCCAAGAAGAAGACTATAATACCAGGATTACAACTGCATCATTTCCTCCGAGTATTCGTCTTTCTTACGTAGAATACCCCCATCAAGATTGGACACTAAACTTTAGATTCGGTCCATCATTTGGTTATAGGCGTTTTAAGACTGATTTTAATTTAAAGTTTTTGGATACAGTTATGGCCATGAAGCTATTTTTTAATACACCTTTGGGCACCTTGTTAGGCAGAGTTGGTTATGGTGGTAGTTTTATCAACGCGAACAACATAAATATGGTTCACAGCGAAGAAAAGTACGTAAGCCTGTTCCAGTACGGCTTTGAGTTTTACCGCTTTGTAACGGAGCGTATTTTCATTAATTTAGGTTTTCGTAAGAATATTTTTAATGAAGATAAAGTAGTTAACGGGAACTTTAATCTTAGATCATATTCCCAATTATTCATAAATGTGGGATATTACACTCCCGAATTTAAGATTAAATTTAGACAATTATTTTATCAGTAAATTGTCTGATTTAATGAGGAGCGAAACAATGAAATTAAACTTTATTATACTTATATTAATCTTCTCCTTTAGCTCTGTTAAAGCAGAAGAGTTTACGATGGCATCCATTGGAGATAGCGTTTCAAGGGCGTATAATGCAAAATCATTTTTTAGTAACGATAAATTAAATTGGTCGTCTGGTTCAGGGCCTAGGAAAAATAAAGGTGAAGAAGAATTCTCTAGTCACTATATTAAAATTCAGAAAATGTTCCCAGAAAAAAAAGTTAATGCAATTAATGTTGCCATTGCGGGCTCAACGACAAGAAGTTTAAAAAAACAAATTAGAAGGCTTTTAAGGAAAGATAAAAAAATTGATTATGCTACAATCTTGACAGGAGTTAACAACTTATGCCGAATACGTAGAAATCATGACGAAAAAATCAATAAGATGAAAGTTGAAATGAAAAATGCCGTTCAAACTCTCATTAATCATAACCCTAAGGTTAAAATTGTTATGGTACCAATTCCTAATATGGAAAGTCTTTTTGAGGCCATGAGAGATAAAAGAAAATGTCGAAGAATTTGGAACTTTGTTCCATTGTGTAAGCAGTATTTAAGAAAAAAAGTTTCGGAAGAAAAAAGGGATGCTTTCCTAGCTCGAGTTGAACAAGCAAATAAAGGCCTTGAAGAAGTAGCTAAAGAGTTTGAAGACAATGTCTTTTTTAATTTACATTTAAGTTTTATCGAATTCGGAGAGGAATCTATTTCGAATTTAGATTGTTTCCATCCTAACACTCAAGGACAATCTTTAATTAGCGAATATACTTGGAACCCAGAGTTCATTCTTGGACGTGAATTAAGGCCCGATGAAGACTTTTACTAACTTTAAAAGTTGTCAGAACTTATTAGAAAAAAAACCTAAGGTTTGATATAGCGAACCCTTGTCATTCTCCGTTGATAGTTTCTACAATGTCAGTGCTGATCATTAATGATTATTCTACGGGGGGAGTATTATGGTTTTTATTAGCACAAGGGTTTTTCTTTTACTTTTTGCATTTACGGCCTTTAACGGGTGGACATGTGATGAGTTCGGTAATACCGGAATTGTAGAAGAAAATGACTTGCGTATCGCTGCATGGGATAAAGCAAACTCGAATTCCATGACAAAGTCTGAGTTTATTCAAATCATTTCTCAGATTGAAAGAATTTATTCTCCTATCTTTAGATCTAAAGGAAAAACACTCGTTATTAAAAAAGACTGGGAAGACAGTGTCGTTAATGCCTATGCGAAACTGAGTGGTACTACGGCCCATGTTGTTATGAGTGGTGGTCTGGCACGTCACCCAGTTATAACGAATGATGCATTAGCTTTAGTGGTTTGTCATGAAGTAGGTCACCATATTGGTGGTGCCCCAACTAAAAATGTGCGTAGCTTCGGTGGAAGATCCATCAGCTGGGCCAGTAATGAAGGGCAAGCGGATTACTGGGGTTCCCTTAAATGTATGAGACGATACCTTTCAACTCAAGATAACGTGTCTTATATCGATAGCATCAAGATACCTACAGAGGTTAAAAACTTATGTGAAGGTAGTTTTCACGACCTAGACTCACAGGCCATATGTATGAGAACAACCCTGGCAGGTCATTCTCTAGCAAGTATGTTTAGAGCGATTCGGACGAGAAATGGTCGGGTTATGAATGAATTGAGCTATGTTAATAAAGACCCAAGAGTCGTTAAGAATATGGATGATGCTCATCCTGCACCACAATGTCGTTTAGATACCTACTTCTCAGGTTCTTTATGTGATAAAGATATAAGAGAGACGGTAAGTTATACAGATTTTAATAGTGGGGTTTGTACCCAAGTTAATGGGTACAATGCTGGTACAAGACCTAAGTGCTGGTACAGACCACCTAATTATTGATCAAGACAACTTATACAAATATTTGTAGTGGGAAGAGCATCTAGTCTCTTCTCACTTATTTCGTTTCCACACTGAGTACATTGACCAAAAGTTTTATTTTCGATTCTACTTAAAGCATTAACAACATCTTCAAGTTCTTTACGCTCAAGTTCATCTAAATGGTCTACAACCTCATTATTTTGAAGCATATTTGCTTGTTCTTCTGAGTCTGGGTCTAGAGGGCCATTTTTTCTTGTTTTATCGTCTTGTATACTTTTAATCCTCTTTTCCAACTCATCTTTCTTTTCAATTAATAAACTTTGGTATTTTGATGTATCCATTTATGCTCCTTTAGTTGCTTTACGAATTTGCATTGAAATTACTAAAAATAAACTGACTTAGATTAGTTTTTACAACTTTTGATGAAAAGCTCTATGCATCAACCTTCCAATTTTATGCGTAGTGCAGTAGTCTAAAGGTCCTAAAAGGAATAAGGGTGAAGCTTTCAAGATTTTTTAAACTCGCACTTACATTTATTGGCCCCATTTTTTTGGGGGTCATCGGTTTTCGATTTATAGAAGGATGGCCCATCTTAGACTCTGTCTATATGACGGTCATAACTTTAACCACAATTGGTTTTGGAGAAGTCCACCCATTAAGCCCCGAGGGAAGAGTTTTTACAATTATCTTGGCCCTCATAGGGATTGGAAACATAGCTTATATAGGTACGAACTTAGTTCATTTTTTAATTGAACTTAAATTAGATGAAGTATTAGGGAGAAGAAAAATGAGTAGAGAGATTGAGCGACTTAATGGTCACACTATAATTTGTGGTTACGGTCGGATAGGTTCACAAGTGGCCATAGACCTCTCTTTGTCTGGTGAAAACTTCGTAATCGTTGAAAATAACCCTACTATTATTGAAAAAATAAAGAGCAAAGGACATCTCTTTATAGAAGGCAGCGCTACTGATGAAGAGGTCCTTATAAGTGCTGGACTTCAAAATGCCAGGGCCTTAATTAGTGCCGTAAGCTCAGATGCGGAGAATGTATTTATAACTTTAACCGCGAAACACCTTCACCCTAAAGTGATGGTTATTAGTAGAGTTTTTGATCACTCATCAAGGGCCAAACTTACTCACGCTGGAGCAGATAAGATTATTTCACCTTTTACTCACGCTGGTGCTGTTATGGCCAGGGCGGTCATGAATCCAAATCTAGAAGATTTTTTAGAGTTTCCTTTTGATAAAAATGAATTCTTCCAAGTGGCAGAATTTAGCGTAAAAGAAGATCAAGCTTGTTTAAATAAAACGTTAGGGGAGTTGAAGTTAAAAGAAAAAGGAATAATCATCGTTAATATTCTTAAAGATAACGGCGATAAAATCTTTGCTCCTCATAGAGATACCCCGTTATCTCTTGGTGATCGTATTGTTGCTATTGGAAATAAAAAAGACTTTGGTGAAGTTCTTCAAACGATGACGACGTGATTAATAATGTTTATGATGAACACAATTTCCACCAGCTCTTTGCTCAATAATACCTCTAACAATTTCTTCCCCTTCGGCAGGAATTGATCTGGTTGCTGTTACACCAGTACTACTCGGATTAATCATTGTCGGATAGTTATCTCTAATGGCCTGTAAGTCTGTAGAGAATAAAGACCTTTTTACTTCTCCTAAATGTATATAGGGATCCATAACAGAGTTCTCTCTACCAAAATAATGCCCTAAACCTAAAAAGTGACCGAGCTCATGAAGAAGGACTGAAGAAAGGTCATACTTATTTCTGGAACCATCGTCTGAGAATAGAAAGTCTAAATTTACAAGAATATCGGCATGAATGATTTCAAGGTATTCATTTGAAGTACCAGGGTTTCTTCTTACAGCAAAGTATTGCGTAATTGCTAAAGCATCACTACTAACATCAGAGAACCAGTCTTCTATGCCATATATGCCTAGTTCACCATCATCATAGTCCTCCACATTGGATTGAGCAGGAGTTATTGTATCTTCAAAGTCGTAGTTAAATAAAACTTTTCCAGCAAGTGCATTATCCCATTTTGTGGCCATCACCTGAGGCCCATGGCCAGCTTCATTTCCAGAGTCATAGTAGCTTACAAGATTGGAATCCAGCCTTAGCGTTAAAGGGAAATAACCTTCGGCCCATTTTATAGCACCAGCGGCCCTATTTGTTCCAAAAGGGACTGGAGCGCTGACAGGTATACGCGTGGTGATCGTATCATAAGACGTTTTACAGCCGAGAAAGATTAAAAATAAACTTATAAAACCAAGCTTCACCAATAGTCCTAAAGGCCCATAATAATTGGGCCTTATAGTCTAATTTTCGGCGAAAACTCGGTTAATTCTGAGTAAAAAAGTTTTTTAAACTTTATTTATTTAGAGACTTTTGATGATCAGCAAGAAACTTCTCTAGACCACTGTCAGTAAGTGGGTGCTTGAAAAGTAATTTCATTACTTTATAAGGCATTGTTGCCACATCTGAGCCAACAAGAGCAGCATCTCTGACATGTTGAGCGTGCCTTATAGAAGCGGCCAGGATCTGTGTGTTAAATCCATAATTATCGTAAAGTGCCCTAATTTCTTGGATAAGATCCATGCCATTATGGCCAATATCATCAAGTCGGCCAATAAAGGGAGATATATAGGTTGCCCCGTTTTTGGCGGCCAATAGGGCCTGATTAACTGAAAAACAGAGAGTAACGTTCGTTTTTATACCCTGAGAGCTAAAGACCTTACAGGCAGCGATTCCGTCTTCAGTTAGTGGAAGCTTAATAACGACGTTAGGGTGTATTTTGGCCAATTCTTGACCTTCTTGTATCATTTGCTCAGTGTCTGTTGCTATAACTTCAGCAGAAATAGGGCCATCGATTATGTCGCAAATCTCTCTAATGACGTCTGCTTGGCTTCGTCCAGTTTGGGCTATTAGGGATGGGTTGGTAGTAACACCGTCTATTAAACCCCATTTAGCGGCCTCTTTTATTTCATCAACAATTCCTGTATCTAGAAAAAACTTCATAACTGATCCCCTTAATCTGATTTATACAAGGCTTATAGCTTTTAGGCCCTTTTACGACAAGTTTTCCCTATTAGATTTGTATAAAATTCTCGCTCATAATAATAAGTATGATGTGCCTACAGAAAATATTAGTTTTTTATGCGATGCTCACAAGCCTTTTATATGGAAAAATTAATCCTAATCAAGAGCTACAACAAAAAGTCTTAGAGGATATTGATTCCTTTTATGATCCTAATATTGATTATTCATTATTCAATGGTAGGGCCACAGATAGAGATGAGACGGCCAGTGTATTAAAGATTTATTCAGAAAATAAGAATACAAGGTTCTTTAAGTCAGGCGACCAAGTTTTATTTCAGGTACATAGATCTGGTACACCATGGTGTCAGGGGTTTGTACGAAAAGTTGATGGAGATTATTTTGTGCTATTTATTAAAGACATATTTTCTTGTTGGAAAGAGAAGTATTTTAGGCGTGGCACAAGGCTTAACTTTAAAGCAAAAATATTGGCCAAGAGAGTTAAAGAGGCCAGCTCTTTTAGAGTTCTTCTTATGAAAAAGAAGCGTGATTATTTTAAACAACTAAATGAGATCAATCACTTTATATGGAACTATGATCAGAAAAAGATTCAGGTAGCAGCAGAGTATGATAAAAAAATACTTGAGATCCAAAGGAAAAAATCATTTGCACTTGATGAACTCATAGAAAAGAAAAAGGATCAGATCAATATTCAACGAGAGTTAATATTTAGGCTTTCTAATATTGATGAGGACTTGAATTTTTATAGAGTTAGAAATGATGAAACATCACTTGATAGATGGCAAAAAGATCATGACCTTGGTCTTCCTGTCGGTAGGTCTCCTCAAGAAAATAGCAAGCGTTAGGAAGCTGATTTGATTTTATCGTTGTGTTTTTCGCTAAGCGATTTAATATCACTTAGGTACTGGGGTAGATCATCTAATTTCAAATAAGTGTCTTCAATAAGAAAAAGGCTTACAAAATGTTTTAACTCTTCAGCAATTTTCTCTAATCGAGGGGAGTTAAACTCTTTAGACAAATCTAATAAAAAGCGACATAGAGATTCAATTTCATTTACTGAGCCATACTTCCTTAAGTGAGCGAAGTCTTCCATTTGTTTTTCAAGAACGAGAACTAGTTTTGGGATTTCTTTTATAGTAGCGTCATCATCATTTAAAAATAAAGGACAATCTTTTGAAGTAGTTTTATCTTCTGTTTCTACTTCAGCCTCAGCAGTATCAGCTTTTATGAAGTTTGCCATGGCCAAGACAAAGTCATTTGGCTCAAAGGGTTTTGAAAGATATACATCACAAATTTTTTCGATCTCTTCTCTTTCACTTTTCATTGCTAAGGCCGTAACAGCAATTATTGGTATATCCTTTAATTGCTCATCTTCCTTTATTTTTTCTGAGGCCGTAAGTCCGTCTATAACCGGTAAGGCAATATCCATGATGATCAGGTCTGGTTTGATTTCTTTAGCTAATTCAATAGCTTTTTTACCGTCATATGCAATGCTAAGATTAAGGTTAGCGTTTTCTAAAAACTTAATCATAAGGTCACAATCTCTTTTTTCATCATCAACAATTAGTACTTTTTCATTATGAAATCTTGCTAATTTGTAATCAAATTGTGAAACAACCACTTCTTCTTTAGTAGCGACTTCCTTAACGTTAGGAATTGTGATAGTAAATTTCGATCCATATCCTACCTCACTAGAAACTTTAATTGTTCCACCCATTAATTCAATAAGGTTTTTAGAGATCGGTAAGCCTAAACCAGTTCCACCAAACTTTGCAAAGCTTTGTCCAGTAACTTGACTATAAGATTTAAAAATATGATCTATTTGATCTTTTGGTATACCAATACCAGTATCTTCAATTGTGATGGTTAGGCAATATAATCCATCTTCTTTTTCAGGTCTAATATCGGCATTCAAAGTAACTTTACCATTTTCTGTGAATTTGATTGAGTTCGTGATGAGGTTAGTAATGACCTGATGAAGTCTAAGCTCGTCTAATAGTAATCCTGGAGGTACTTTTTCAGAAGAGTTGACTTCAAGTGTGACTTCTTTTGCTACGAAACGATGAAAAAACATTCCATAAAAATTGGTCATCATTTGCTTTACATCAACACTTGTCTTTTCTAGCTCAAGAGAACCACTTTCAACTTTTGATAGATCTAAAATATTGTTAATTATTTTAAGGCAGGTACGACCACTAGCCAGAATATTCTCAAGATATTCTTTATATATGGGTTGTTCATTTTTTAGTTGAGGAACGAGAAGGTTGGCGAAACCGATAATACCATTTAGTGGTGTTCTTATTTCGTGGCTCATATTCGCCAAGAAACTCGATTTAGCCTCATTGGCCAATTGAGCTAAGTTTTCGGCATCATTGGCCCTTTTAATTTCCCCTTTCAAGCTTTCATTGGCCTTTCTAACTTCACTGGACAATTCATTGAAACTTTTTTCAAGGTAGGTGATTTCATTTTCATATTGATAATTAAAGTTTATTTCTTGAGGGTTTTGAGGATCCATTTCTCTGATTTGGGCGGCAAAAGCTGTAAGAGGTTTTGCAAGAATCTTATTAATGAACAAAACCATAATCACCCACAGGAGGGATGTCTTGATAAAAGAAGAAATAATAAGAAGGATGAATCCATACTTAAGTGCTTCAATTAGACTTGTGTGACTTGAGTAAAGTTGAATTTTACCTAGATTTTCATTATCGTATTCAAGGTTGAATTCCTTATAATAAAAGCGATTAAAAAAATTCTCATCACCTTCTTTATGCTTAAATTCGCCAAAAGACTTTTTGAGTTCGTTATCCTCATCATAAAAGAGTATTCCAGTTATTATTTCTGATTTTTTTATCCCAGAAAAAATATTTTTTTGTGCACTATCGTTTTCTGTATAAACTGCTTCAGAAAGTGACTTTTTAAAACTTTCTTCTATCTTAGTCATACCCTTTAAGCTTTCTTCTTTTAATTGGTTAAACTCAAGAAAGGTTTGAATGACAGTAACGGAAATAGCTATAATTAGATATATTCTAAAAATAGACTTCAAAAGGTGAGTAGCAATTTGATTTTTTAAACCTTTTACTTTAAACATGTGTTTCTTATCGTAAGCATAAGTAAGTACTTTAGTGAAAAGCTCGGACAATAAATATATATTAAAAGGATGTGTAAGTAATGGAAAGTATGCAACAAAGGTATGCACCAAATAGCATTTGTTTTGGTTGTGGCCCCTCCAATTTAAATGGTTTACAAATAAATAGTTTTGACTCTGAGAATGGCCTGAAATGTGATTGGACACCATCTGATCATCATGAAGCCTTTCCTGGTGTTCTTAATGGTGGAATTATTGGATCAATATTGGATTGTCATTGTAATTGGACTGCAGCGATCTATATCATGCGTGGTTTAGGTTTGGATCATCCTCTTTGTACTGTCACGGCCAACTATAATATTAATCTTATGAAACCGACGCCATCAAAAATGCCAGTAAAGATGATTTCTGAGATTGTTGAGTTAGATAAATATAAGGCGAAAGTAAAGGCCTCACTGTATTGCCAAGATGTCGAAACTGCTAGGTGTGAAGGATTATTTGTCGCGGTAAAGGAAGGACACCCAGCTTATCACCGCTGGAATTAAGTGAGAACTCGCCCCTCTTTGTCAAAAATGTATTCAAGGAATTCATCCTCATAAATATTTTGGGCCGATAAATCTTTAAAAGGTTTAAGAGAATAGCTTGGGGCGACACCCATCCACTCCTTAATTAAGTTCTGTGGAATTCCTTGATTAAGCCATTTGAAAATACATGCTTGTCTTAGGCTTCTTGGAGTAAGGCTTATCATTAATTTTTTCTTATAGTCTTCAAAGATAATTTCTATTCCTCTTGGAGAGAGTCCACCACTCAAAATCTTATACGGGTTAGCATTAAATAAAAACTGGTCAAAATTAATCTTCGACTGTTTTTTTCCGTCTTCTAGCAAGTTTTTATAACCTGAAAAAAATGTATCAAAGAAGGGAGGCAGTGGAATACTAAAAGGATCGCGCTTGGGAGGATTGATGAGGACTCTTAGACCTTCTTGCCCCTTGATAATATCCTCAAGCTTTAATGTAGAAAGGTGAGATACTTTAAGGCCAGAGCCATATATGAGTAGGAAAAGCATAGCGTTTCTGTAGGCAAGAGCATGATCCATATCGGACGATGATTTGAGTTCTCTAACCATATAAGACCATAGTGTTTTAAGATCGATATATGGAACAGGTCTAGGGATATCTACTACTTTAGGAGAAGTAAGAAGAGATCTTACCGGGTTCTCATTAAAATGACCTTTTTCTACAAGGAAATCAAAAAAGATTCTTAATGCTTGGACTCTTCTTCTTTTGGAGTTATCTGAATTATATTTTTGATCGAGAAAAGCACCATAGTCTTGAACTTGTGGAATACCAAAGCCAGTAAGATCCAGACTACCTTTTTGATCTTTCCAAAAGTAATTAAAACAATCGAGGTCAGTTTTGTAGTTTTTAACTGTATTGACGCTTTTTCCCTGAATTTTTAGCTTATCAAGGAATTCTTGTTGTGTTTTCGGTAGGTTAGGGAAAGGTATGCTCTGATCAGTCATTATATATATCCATGATCTAAGTATTTAATAATCAGTCATGATATCGAGAACATAAAAGTTTCACAAGGTCTTGCTGGTCAATGCCTTTTGATGCTAGAAGCTTTTAGACAATTGAATATAGTGGGAACTAGAGATGACCTTATCAACGCTTACAGAGCGCGTAAATGCGAATGCTTTAAAGGGCCTTACTGAGCTTGAAGGGATCATTTATTCTCACGAATCAATTAATACACTGCTAGAAACACTCCAATTTAAATTTCTTAAAAAAGACTTATTCAGAGAAGCAATAACACATGCAAGCTTCTGTAATGAAAATACACAACTCAACCTTAATTCCTACGAGAGACTAGAGTTCTTAGGTGATAGTCTTTTGTCTCATTATTTTTCAGAAAAGCTATATAGGCAATTTAAAGAGCTAGATGAGGGTAGGTTATCTAAACTGAGGGCCTCATTAGTTAATAAAGATGCACTAGTTGAGTTAGCACGTATTGTTAGAGTTTATGATTTTGTATTAGTTGGTAGAGGAGAATCAAAAACAAATATTGGAGACTCTGTTCAAGCAGATGTCTTTGAGGCCATTCTTGGGGCCATTTATTTAGATCAAGGATGGGAGAAGCTAGTTCTGTTTCTTGAAAAAGTATTAAAAATATATGCAGAAAAAAATGGAGTTGAATTTCTCAACTCAGATAGGATAAAGCTCTTTGATCCAAAGTCAATGTTGCAAGAAAAGGTTATGGCCCTCTATAAGGAACTACCTGTTTATGAGACTAAGGAATCTTCTCACCAAACATTCTTTGTAAAACTGATTATAAAGGGCAAGATGATTCTTGAAAAAGAGTCGTATTCAAAGAAAAAAGCTGAAAGAGAGCTTGCTAAAGAAGCAATTGAAAATAAATTATATACTATAGAGGATTAGGATTATGTTACTAACTGACCAACACCCCCATAACAAAAGTATTGTTTGTTCTGTTTTAGGCGTTCCCAACGTAGGAAAGAGCTCTTTGATTAATTACTTTCTTGGAACAGACCTAAGTATCGTGACTCCAAAACCTCAAACAACAAGAAATCGAATCCATTGTGTATTAACGATTGATAGAACAGAAATTGTATTTATTGATACTCCAGGAATTCATAACTCAAACAAAGAATTTAATAAAAGATTAAATCAGCAGGCCAAAGAAGGAATAGATGGGTCCGATATAAATCTTTTACTAATTGATCTTACGAAAAAAATATCGGATCAATTCATTGCCTTTTCCAAAACAGTGGAGGAAAAAGAGTTAGTTAAAACATGGGTTGTGTTTACTAAGAGTGATCTTATTCCTAACCCTGAAGAGCTTCCTTTGAGTATGGTTATGGATAAGGCCAAAGAGGTTATTCCATCATTAGATAAATTTTTTGTTATAAGTACAAAAAATGGAAATAATATTCATCTTCTCACGGGAGAAATTTGTGATGCTGCTACACCAGGGCCACATCATTATCCAAGAGGAGAGATATCTAATAAAAATCAACGATTTTTCGCTACAGAATACGTAAGAGAGCAAGTTTTTCTTCATTTACGAGATGAGATACCTTACGAGGCAGCTGTTGTAATTGAAGAGTACACAGAAAGTAAGTCAGACACTCTAGGTATGGTCAGCCATATCTCTGCATCAATCTTGGTAAACAAGGCCTCTCAAAGAGGGATTGTGGTGGGATCTAAAGGAAGTATGATTAGAGATATCGGTACTAAGGCCAGGGCCAAGATTGAGGCCATGACAGGTGGTAAGGTTAATCTTAATCTTCACGTAAAAGTAGCACCTAACTGGTTTAAAAATAATATGATCCTTGAAGAGGTAGGACTTCATCGTGCTGTAGATTCAAGTAGAGTTTGGAGGAAGAGATGAAAGATCTTTTTACCGTCTCCATTGTAGGTCGACCTAATGTTGGTAAAAGTTCATTATTTAATAGGTTTGTGGGCCGTTATGAAAAAGCTTTGACCTATGATAGGCCAGGAGTGACGAGAGATAGAAACTACAATACTGCTGAAATAGATTCGTTTGATGTTCATAATCCTAGAGAAATCATGTTGGTGGATACAGGAGGCTTTTTTCCTAAAGGTGTAGAAGGGCTTGAAAAAGCCGATGTCTTTTTCAATATTATGAAAGATCAAGCTGCTGTAGCAGTTGAAGAATCAGATTTAGTACTTTTTGTTTGCGACATTAGAGAAGGGCTTATTCATGTTGATAGAGACATTCTCCATTTCTTAAGAGCATCAGGGAAAGATTTTTACCTTGTTATAAATAAGTATGACTCTCATAAACAAACAGGTACAGAGCTGGAGTTTTATAGCTTAGGTGTGCCTGAAGATAAAATCTTTATTACTTCTACGGCCCATGGTATTGGAGTTGAGGATCTCAAAGCTCATATTCATCGAAAGGTTTTAAAAAGACCAGAGTTTAATCCAGAAGTTGATGAAACAGAAAAAGAAATTGTATCTAAGGTTGCCATCTTAGGTATGCCTAATGTTGGTAAATCAACTCTTCTTAATCGTCTATTAAGACAAAGCCGCTCATTAGTAAGTGATATCCCAGGAACGACGATAGATCCCGTTCAAAGTGATATGGAACTGTTTTTTGAGTCTGAATACCTCTCAGAAGAAGAAGAAAACCCAAAAAAGAAGATTCGTATTGTTGATACAGCAGGAATTAGAAAGCAGAAAAAAGTAAGAGATAGTGTTGAGCTTCAATCAGTTTATCGATCCCTTCGTAGTATACAAGAAGCTGAAGTCATTTTATATGTTACAGAAATGACTCAACCATTTGGTAAACAAGATAAAAGGCTTATTGATATTGCTTTAGAAAAAGGAAAATCTGTTATTCTTTGTGTGAATAAATCAGACCTTTATAAAGATAAATTAAAAGACGCATATTGGAAAAAAGAGTGGCTTGCTGATCTTTACGCTAAGATACCATGGTTAGAGTTTTGCGAAATTGTTCCTTTATCGGCCAAAACAGGGGACTCTGTTAAGAAGTTAAAAAAGGCTTTGGCCAAAACTATCTTTATTAGAAATAGAAGTATTTCGACATCTGAGCTTAACCATTTGGTTAATGCGATGGTTGAGCATAGACCTTTATTAATAAAAGGAAAAAGAGCGGCACCATTTAAAGTTAAATACGCTTCTATGGTTAGAAAATCACCACCAACGGTTCTTGTGTTTGCTAATAGATCAAAAAATATTCCTGATCACTTTAAGACATATCTTAAAAATGGTATTCGGGAGCATTTTAATTTTGAGAATACTCCAGTTCATCTCATCATAAGGTCTAACTCGGATGTGGAAAAAAGAAAGTCCTAGCGTTTACCAAGTTTGTGTAAAGCTGACGATCATACTAAAGGCATTACCTGATAGGTCATCAAACCCATTGGTATTGCCTTCAAGGGGACGGTAGCGCTGGGTAAACTTGTCATGAAAGTTTATTATATGAGCAAGAAATTCAAAGCCTAAGTAATACTCTTTAAGCACGATTGGAAATTCAAGGCCAAAGCCTCCTGCGAATCCAAAGCCACCACCAGCATCATTAGGAACATTAGCAATATCTTGATCGAGATATTTATTTGAAACATACCAATACTCCATTCGGCCCACGAGGTATGGGTTAGAGTAGGTGATGGCCGTTCCAAGATTAGAAGTATCTATATAGTGCCTTAGAGATAGCCAGAATCGTAAATTGTTAACACTCACAAAGCCAGGGCCATTTGGATCAAAGCCAACTGTAGGTTCATCAATAAAAAAATGGTGTTTGGAAGAGGAAAAACCAAGGCCTATAGAAGTGTTAAAATTCAGAAAGTAGTGTAGCCCAATACCATAGGTTGGCGGTTCATTTTCATAGGCCGCACCTCTATTACCATCAAATGTTGTAAGTCCGAAAGAGAGTTCGAAGGAAAAAAAACGGCCATATCGATAAAACCTTTCGTCTTCTATTATTTTTGTCGCTTCTATATCCTCATTAAAGTCATTAAAGATGTCACCATTAAGGTTAAATTCATCTATACCAACTTCATCCGGATTAAATTGCGCATGAATCTTTGGTGAAAATGTAGTCGCTAAAATAAAAAATGTTAAAAAAAATATTCTATAGATAAAAGTGTACTCCTGCTGTAATAAAGTTATTTCCAGCTGTTTCTATAACGAGATCTTTAAGTTTGTTTACAGAAACTCCAAACTCAACACTAAATCCAAGGCTCTCTATACCTCTAAATGTAAACTCTGAGCCAAAAGAAAAATCAAATTGGAAACCAGAGTAACTTTCTGTTTTAGAGACTTGTTGTTTTATGAGAGCGCCAAGTATAGAGCCATAAAAATTAAGAAAAGGTTCATCAAAAATTATACGATGCAGTTTTAATCCCGCCCCGTATCCTCCACCTACGTCAGAGTTTGAGTAACCTAATACGCCTCCAATAGCGACAACAGGGTTTTTTTGCAGTTTAAAGCTTATGGCGGGGATATCATTTACAAGTTGATTGCTAAAGCCAACACCAAGTCTATTGAGGTGCACCCTAGAAAAAGCGGATGTAGAAACAAAAAATGAAATGAATAATATATATTTTAACTTTGACAACATAACCCTTCCTTGGTGCATTGCACTTACTTCTTTTATTTGAACATAGTTTATCATAATCTTTCCCCCTTTTTTTGACAACTTTGGTTAGGAACACTAAACTTACGAGCTGTTACTACTTAGGAGTAAATAAAATGGCATCCCCTATTGATACATCAAGTCAAACCAATGAAATGCTTGAACAAACTGAATTAGGTCATACTATTGCAAAATATAAAGTTCCTTTTATTGCAATTATAGCTTTAATAATTGTTGGAGTTATTGGTTACGGTTTTTATACAACTCAGAAAGAAAAGACTGAGCAAGCCTACGCTGTTGCTATCTATCAGTTTGATAAAAGCACTTTTGGAGATCTTACAGAAGGTAAGCTTAAAATAGCCCCTTATCTTGATAAATTTAATCTACTCAGTAAAGATGTCTCTTATTTCAAAGGACTATTTCCATTACTTATTAAAACAGTAGATCATCTTATCTCAAAAAAAGAATACGGAACTGCTGATACTCTATTGAACGAATTTAAGCCTCATCTTGATAACTCGGCCATGACGTTTTTGGTGAATTCTCGTCATGCCGTTATTTTGGAAAACTCTGGTAAAGCTAAAGAGGCCATTGATGTTTTAGAGGGAATGATTAAAAGCGGTCAAAAAATGATGGAGTCTAAGGTTTATTTTGATTTAGGTCGCCTTTACTTAACAGTGAATGATAAACAAAAGGCGAAAACAAACCTACAGTATGCCATAGATAATACAACTGATGATAACCTTAAAAAGTTGGCCCAAGTCTATCTTGGTGAAATTTAATATATATGTTTAAATATTTAATTATCCTGACCTTGCTTTCCTGCTCTCATATAAAAGCACCTAAAAGGGACTCGGTTGTTCTTAAACCTACTTGGATTAAAAATCATGATCCTCAACATGAGACTGGTAATCTCCCGATGGGATTGAACTCACCACTGATACATGAAGGACTTGTATTTGGTGGGCACAATGATGGAGCAATGAAGGCCTATGAACTCTCTAACGGGCGATTAGTTTGGGAAGCTGAGGACAACTCTACTTATCATGGCCGTGTGGTTGCTTTTAACGATCAAATTATATACGGAACGACTAAGGGAAGAGTATATAGTCGTCATTATCTAACCGGAAACTTAAAGTACGCAATTGATCTTGATGGAAGTGTAGAAGCAGTCAGTAAAGTTGAAAAGGGTAGAGTTCTTTTTCATACCAGAGATCATAAGATCTTTTGTCTAGACCCTGAAACAGGTAAAATTCTGTGGGCCTATAAAAGGTCTGTTCCATTTTCAACAACTATCCAAAGATCATCAACCCCTGTTGTTTTTAACAATAATGTATTTGTTGGCTTCGCAGATGGTTTTGTTGTGGCCCTCTCTTTGGATGAGGGAGTTGTTCTGTGGGAGAAAAAGCTTGCCACTGGATCTAAGTTTATTGATGTAGATACGACGCCTTTTTTCAATAATAATGAAATGCTTATAAGCTCAATTGCAGGTGATCTCTTTGGTCTTAATCCAAGTACTGGGGTTGTAATTAGAAGGCTAGATTACTCGATCAGCCGTAAACCCTTATTATATAATAATCATATTTATGTCGTAACAACTTCTGGTGAGCTAGTTAAGTTCTCGAATACTTTTAATGAGATTAATAAAGTAAGACTTTCTGATAAATCACTTGGCCCACTTCGTGTATTTAAAAATAAATTAATTGTTTCTTCTGGAGATGGAAAGCTATTTGCTATTAATCCGCAAACATTAAACACTGTGGAAACAAAGTATTTAGGGCATTCATACTCTACTGTTTATGGTGAAATGGATGCCAAGCAAGACTATCTGGCCTTAATAAGCTCAAGAAATCGACTTTATTTATTTCATTAATAGTTTTTTAGATAAGCATCGGCCCACACGGAGCCAGCTCTTTGTATGATTTCATCTGCATATATGTTTTCTTCCTCTTTTACAGATGAAATGCCCCTCCCTTTTGTTTCAGACTTCTGAAGGGTTTTTATGAGTATCATATTAAAATAAAGAGATGTTTTTACCATGATTTGAAGGTCTTCATTAGGAGAAATATTTTTCATCTCTTTTGAGAGCTGTCCCACGAGGTTCTCATAAATAAAATAATTATCACTTAGGCCATATTCACAAAGTTCAGATAATTCATTAAATGTTTTTTCTGCGTGAATATTGATCGCTTTTTGTGCTGTCTTTGAAACAGGTGCCCCCATGGCCACCTCGCTAGAGACGGTAGGTTTAAGCTCATTTTGTTGAAGAGGTAAACTCCATATAGGGTGGTCTTCTTTACTTGCAACCTCAGTAATTTTCCACGATCGTTTTTTCGTTTTTTTGTTAAAAATATTTGGTTTTCGAACAAGTAAACTATGAAACTGGGGACAAACTTTTATATCTTTAAAGTCTTTATTTGTATAAGAAGTCATTTTTTTATACTGATCGTATAAGGTAATAAAATAAAGAGACTTATTATTAAGTGCTACTTTTTGTTTTTCTTTCTTTTTTAGGGAGGCAGGTCTTCTACTTTTTAGGGGCTTATTTTGAATAGTAATTTGAGGTACTTTATTAAATTGTTGTTTTTTCGGAACGTATCTTGCCATTTTTTCATTAAAGGACTCAGGCCTATAGTTTGATGTGCATGATATTAAAATAAATAGAATTAGGTATTTTTTCATCTTAAAAGCCCCTTTAAGATAGGTCTTTTAAGGTATCGGACAAAATAAAAATTAATTAATTCAATTCTAGCGCACTGGAATTATATGCAGCTCCAACCCATTAATATTGTTGAGAACTTATTTTTATCAGCATTCCATATCGAGTGACAGAACTTGGAAGTATATAAGTTTTCAGGTACTTCAAATTTATCAAAATTTTCAATAAGACCTTTAGGACACCTAACTTCATATATTCCTTGCTCGCTTTTTATTGGTTTAGAGACCTTAAATTCATCTTTGTCCGAAATATGAAGTGAGTAATAATGACCTTCTTCTTCCATTGTAAAGATGAGCTTCTTATTTTTAATAAGGGTAGGGGTATAGTCCCTAGGTGTTTTAAAACTGATTAGCTTACCAGAGTTATCAATCATGTAGGCCTGATTATAAATTGTTGTTTTGGATGTCGTTAGATTTTTAAGAAATATATCGGCCAATAAAATATCTTTTTGGGGAGATCGGTGATTTTTACAGTGTGAATCCCAAAGTATTTTATCCTCATTTCTCTTTTCAGTGGGTAAATGCCAGGTTTTAAATGGGATGCCATGTTGTTTTACGAATTGAGACAATTTCGCGAACTTTTGTTTGCTATCTTTTAATTCAAGAATAAGCATCCACTTATTCCACAAATAACCTGCTTTTTCACTACATTCTGAGTTTAAAGGACAGCCATTATTTAAATTCCTAAAAGATATGTTCTCGGCCTGGAGGCCATGACAAAAGAGTACTAAAAAGAATAAATATTTCATTCTTGTATTCTAATTCAAAAATGAAATTATTGACAGTAGAGATGATGATTCCATCGATAGCCTTTAAGAAACTCTATAGCTCCAGATTGGTTGTCAGTATCCTGGTCCTTTAAAGAGTCTATTATACTATAGATTGCACTTTCATCTTGACCTGCTGTTTGTTTGTAAAACCCATTGTTTGGCTCGGCCAAAAAGTTTCCAAAGGCGGCACCATTTCGAACCTTACTATCTGAAGAGCTTCCGCCTGCAGCAGGATTACTGGCACCGCCACAATACTTATTCCCTAAGGCCGTTAGCTTGTCATAAACTGCCTGAGTAAACTTAGGCTCTCCAGTTTCTGGGATAAAGTCCTCATCAGTTAGTCCCCCTAAAGGTTCTGATGTACCGACACCCTCAGTGCTAACAAATCTATTAAAGTAAACATTCAAATTGGCGCCAGATGGGAGTGCACATTTTCTTTTTACTTCAGCTTCAGCGTCCCCTCCAGCGGTTGGGTCTGTCGTAGTAGAAGCTTCTTCAATAGAGTAGTTAGAGCAACATAATTCATCACTGGTAGTTGTGGCACCCAGCTTTTGACAACAAATAAACTCATTTTCTGAAAAGACAGGAGGTAAGTTGACCTTATTCTGATAAGACGCTCGGTAGTTACCATCACTAGCAAGAGATGCATCTACTTTAAAATATTCATCTTCATTATAGATTGTATGAGGATAGCGAATATTAGAACCTTGATCGTTTCTATTAAGAGTAAGATCCCATATAAATGAGAAGTCTGGATCTTGAAATTCACTTCTCAAATTATTTTCTGTGTTAAATATCCCTGGTACTAATTCGTCTCTTTGACTATTACAGTAAATAGGTTCATAGTTGATTTGAGGAATACCAAGAAGTTCTAAACGTCCTAACTTTGTTAAATAATAAAGGTCGTTTCCACCATTCATCGCCCTTCCGTTTAGAGCACTAATATTAGGATCTTCACTCGTACCCATGACTTCAAATTCAATGACGATACCAGCATATGCATACTCGCCTTTATCTTTATCCCCAGAAACAAGCATGAGGTCATAACCATCCTGAGTTCTAAAGATACAATACCATTCCTCATCATCTACAAGCTTGTCTGCAGCAGTTAAAATTGCATCGGTTTCAAGTCCATCTCTACACTTTGTGTTACCAGTGGAGCTGGCAGTAGGAGTTGCTTCAATAACAGGAGTGGTGTCAACTTCTTCTCCTTCACTCATATATCGTATAGATACTTTTTTTATTTGTTGATAACAAGTTGTTGGGTTTGAGGTCGCTCCATTACATCCAGGTGTTCTTGCTCCCATATAGTAGGGAAGATAAAAGATCGTGGCCGGTCCCTGAGGAGCAGCTATATAGTTGAGATGCTCAGTCTGCTTAGAGTAGGGAAAGTTGGCAAGAGCATATGGTGTAGGAGTAAAGGGTACACGTGAGCTTAGTGTCGCATATTGAGTTACGCTTCCTGTTGAAGGAGTTTCATCTGGAGTCGTATCTAATATTGCCGTTCTTCTTGATGATATTAAATCCGATGGAAAATCTATTTTAAAATTTTCACCTTGTTCGATTGGAACCTGTGCACACCCACCTTCGTCAGCATCACCAAAATTACTTTTAGTAACACCACCTATTTTACCTGGGGCCTTTTTTTCTCCAGGTGCAAGGCATATTTTATCGTAATCTTTATTATAATTATTGGTCGATACATTAGGGGGGATATCAAAAGGGGAGTCGTTGTGATAGTTGAGACAAGCAAAATTTGTGATATTGAACGTTAGCCTACTGGTGATTCTCCAGTCATGCGTTCCATCAGCGAACTTTCTGATCATTCCACCACCACAACAAGTTTTCTTACCAGTGTCATTCATGGTTTTCCATTGATAGTGACGGGCCAAAAGAGGGTATCCATTTTGGTCTAAATTAAGGCGAGGGGCCTGGTTATAAGGTTCACTTGAAATTGTTCCATCGGCTTGGTCTTCTAAATCGACAATTGCATATCTTGAGTATCTACCATCTGCTGTGGGTCCATTTTGTGGCAATCTAGAAGTGACTAGCTTAAAGTCTTCATCTAGTTGAGTTTTTATAAGGGCAGGGTCAGAGCTTGTCCTAAGGTATTGTGTATGCATTGTTATCGTTTTATTAACTTCACGGCAGCAGCGGTTAAGAGTCATATCATAGTTTCCAAAATCTTCTGACGATGGCCCTGGTTTTGGTTGTGCTTGAGAACAAACAAGTTCTTCACGCCAGTATTGAGTTTCGGCGCTGGTATTTCCAAAGTAGCTGGAGTCAAAAATAAGTGCTTGCTCAACATGAAGGTGGTTGGGCGAACACTCTAGATTAGTGTGGCAAACAGCACCTGGTCTTCTTAAACAAGCATCTTTTGCAAGACTTTTTTGGTCAATTCTTGATGTGAATATGAGAGGGTTAACCTCTATTTCATCAAAGGGAGAGTTACCTGATAAGTCTCTTGTCTCAAAACCACATGTATTTTGCTGTTGTTTTAATTTAAGTACCTCAGGGGAGTAATCAAAAATATAATTTCCAAATTGAGGATTCACTTCAGATGTTGAGCCTTGCTTAAATGGCTCAGTATTAAAGACAGGGCAATTTACCACCCGATCAGCCCCAACAGTTGAAGAATCACAATTGGATATTTGGTTAATAAAGTCAGTTCTTAGTTTTGTATCTTGTGCTTTATGAGACTCGATATTAGGGTCAGAATCACTTGTCGTTGCCATTTTTCTACCAGGGCGACAGATTCCCCAATCATCAGAATTACTCGTATTGTATCGAGCATTGTAGGCCATATTACCCTTTATTTCACTTGGAAGTGAACTTGTTGAAAGGAGATAATTCTCTGGCCTTCCAAGAATGTTTGCTTCTTGGCCAAATAAATACTCGAGGCTTGCATTAGGCTCCCTAATAACTCGATTGTTAAATTTTAGAGAATCAAGATCCGCACAGTAAAAATTAGGAGCACATGACCATAGCCTTGTTGCTTTACTATCAACCAGACCCGTTTTATAGTTTTTCTTACATGGAGACCCTGCACCTCTATAGACACAGCGTTTTGCTCCCGCTAGGGGTTGAAAGTTGTAGAGAAAGTCTATAAAGTTTGCGCTAACTAACTCATTATCTGCTTCTTCGTTTGCGTTGGAGTCAAATATAGGCCAACTTGTTTTGATCCTCGTAATGTCCTCACATAAATACTCCCAACCTAACTTTGAAACACAATCCAAATCTTTTGAGCATATGTGGTAGCTTTGACATGTTCCTGCGGAGTTTTGGCGGCTATCATTAAGTTGTAAAGAGGGATTATAGTCGGAGTCAGCTATAACGTTATTTCCTAAGTCTTGTATAACATTAACCGTTAGTGGAGTGTTATCTGTTAAATCTGCAAAACTTTGGTTTATTGCTAAGAAGAGCTTAGTGGACCTTGACGTTACCCTTCTTCCGGTTCCGATCGCAAACCAACTGACACCATCAAAACTTCCTATAACAGCGCCTTTATTGAAGCCATACCAGTCTCTTTGATAACCGTTAGCAAAATAAGCAAACTGAGTTGCAAGCCTATTCTGTCTTTGAACGACTGTACTAACATTAGGCATATGGCTCATGGCAATCATTGTTGGTGGAACCCAGCATGCTCTACCAAAAATTGTATCTTCATAATTACCACTAGTGACATTAAATCCCTCATTGTCTTCTCTACTTGTCGTAAATCCAACGGCCTGAAGACCTTTTCCTCTTTCACTACTGGGGTAGGCCGTAAAGACATCAAACCAGTTATCTTTTCGACAGGTAGGACATGGAGTATAAAAACCATTTGTGGTTTGTATAATATAACGTTGATCAAACTCAACATTAATGACCTTGGCAGGTACGGCACTACTTAAATCAACTTCCATTGTGCCAAGGACGGCATTAATATTCCATTTGTCATTTTGAGGTGATGTTAAACTTCGCTTATCAAGATAAAAATACCTTTCACCTTCTTGCTCAACAGATGTCTTGTCTTTGATTGTAGTAAGATCATCAACTGCTACACCATCTACTTTTCTAAAAAAACGATGAGGGGCCGTCCTTGAAGAAAGGGTTATTTTTGTATCTTGGAAAGGTTGTGGCTCATTTGGCTCATTAGGAATATCACACTCAATGGCCGTGATGACATCACTTGTACTAAAAATAGCTTTAAGGCCAAAATCAGGGCAATAAGGTTCTTCAGGTTTATCTGGAAAAGGGAAGGCATCACAACCACACTGCTTCCATACTTGTTTTCTTACTTCAAGGTAACGATCAAAATATGTTTGAGTTTCACTTGTGGGAACACAAACATTATTGGCCTCGTACTCAGGAACCTCTTTTTTTCCTTCTTCAAGACATAGGTATTGTTCTAAAAGAGTTTGGAACCTTTGCTTTGCATCTAGAAGTTCATCCACGTTATCTTCTTCCTCTTTAGGAAAGCGAACGACATTAGGGCAAACATAATATATTGTTGGCCAATTGAGGAACTTGAGAGGGTCAGTAAGGGTATCATTAATTGCTTGTGAATATTCAGATAATGTTGAAGCATTAGGCCTTTCTTTACCGTCATTTACGCATTGGCCTTCTAAACAACAATCAAAACCTTTTGCTGTACAGCTTGAGTTACTACATTCAGTTCCATCACTAAGTCTATCAGCATTAAGATCTATTCTCAGTCCAATGCCAGCAAGGTCTAAAGAAAACAGAGGTATTTTATTTAAAATTGTTATAGGTTGGTTTTGTCCTGTGGAAATATTTTCATTTTCACTATAGAGGGTAATATTAGTTGCTTGTGTTATTGTTTGACATCCGACACAGATATCAAATGGAATGAAAGCATTATCGACAGTTCCGGCCATGCTTGTGCCGATGGTAACACCAAATTTATTTAGAATAGGTAGATCTCCTTCACAAGTGATTTGATTTTCTGACTTAAGTTCTGGGGCCAAGTCTATTCTAAATAAACGCTCTATTGTGCCAGTACTGAAATTGCTTTGTATAATGGGAACGGCACGTACACGAAGTTGTTTTTTAGTAAGTTCATTATCAAAACTCATAACTATACAGTAATTTCGATTAAAATTAGCGATGTCACTTGTGGCGATTCCGTTAGGTCCTTTAGGGAAACTACTTAAAAACTCATGTACTCTTTTTCCACGAAGATAGGCAACAGTCTTAGTATTTTGAGAAATAGTAATAGTGCCTTGTATTTCGTTGCCGCTACTAAACCAGTAAAGCTGTTGTGATGCTGTAAAAGAAGGTGTTGTAGATGTTGTACTAGTGTCAGTATTATCGCTAGCACTAAGACCTTGTCTTTTATATTTTGCACTTTGTAGAGACGTATTTATACATCCAGTAATCAGTGCTATTAATATTAGCTGAAGTGCCACTACTTTCATTCAAACCCTACATCTACTTAATTCAACCACTTATCGGCTACGTCTGATTGATGGTTTACTTTAAGAAACATGTTATAGGAGAGTAGGAAAATTTGGGTGCTTGGGACCTAAAACATTGAAATTATGTAGCTTTTTGATAAGTATAATAAATCGGATCGCCAGAGTTTTCTGACGCTTTATTGCCCATAAGTGTATTGGGCACCAAATTGAAATGTTGAGTAATTTAGTGGATTCAACTGACCATGAATCCATCTACCTCCATATTGACCGCCATAAGGTACAAAGACTCCCATTCCACCAAAGGTGTGAGTCCTTCCAAGAGCACCTATACCTGTTGTCCCCGGAAACCAAGGTGTGGGGCCACCAATATATTTTGAGTCAAAACCTCTATAACCTAAGTCCCATAATTTTGTGTGAAGGGGAGCGGTGGCACGGTAACTATTTATAATATTTTGTTGCTTGGCCTGTTCGGCCATGACATCCAAGTGGCCTTGCGAGCCTAAGTAATAGGCACCAACAGGGGCCATCTCATTCATGCTTCTTAAAAGATTAGGCATTAAATAATCTGCTGTGGTTGGTTTTTTTACAATGCTAATGATTCTTCCGTAATCATCTCTTTGAACATAGTTGTTGGCATAAAGACCTGCCCAGTTAAACTCTTTTTTCTCTTTTGGAGATGATTTTCTTTTTGTTCCACGATTTTTCTCCCTTCTTTTTTTAGAAAGCTTTAACGCCTGCTTTGGGCATAATAAAACTTTTAGAGATTCAACGGCCTTAGCATTTGAGGGTGTAGAACATATTTTCATCACGTTATGTGTACTTGTCTTAATATTTCCGTGAATCTTTTTTTCATCATCCAAATAAGCAACAACTTCACCTGTATCAAGAGCAAATTTGGCAATTTTACTTAAGTTAGAAAGACCTTTTGGAGGATCACATATAGTGAAGTTTTTATTGGCCCCATCTTTTTTAGTCTCTTTGCAATTATGAAGATTGTAAGAGATTAAAGAATCTTTAAGATTGATCATATCTTGATGAGAAGGAGACTTTGTTAATGAATTAATTTTTTCTGTTATCTTACTTAAGTTTTCTTCTTCTTGACCTATTAATTTATCAAGAGATGAGTCGTGCTGTTGTTTTTCAATGCATGTGTTAATGTTATTGGAAGTCAGTTGACCCTTACAACCAAGATCTTTAAAAGCATTTTGATAAACGTCTTTAATATTAAATTTAAAAATATCCTGGTCTTTTTTAGACCTTGTTTTCTCTCTAAGCTTTGCTCTAAGTTGTGCGTGAATGTAAGAGCTTTTTATCCTTTTAACGAGATTGTCAGATGCTTTTTTAGAATTAAGTAATTTGGTGTTATTTTTTAGAAGAGAAAGATTACCTACTTTTTCTTGATTTTTAATTTGTTGGATTTTTTTTGTCTCTACTTTTAGCTGCTTTTGGAAGCTCCGTTTTTTTTCATCTAATAAGGCCTGTTTTTTGTCACACTCAATTTTACAGTCCCTCATGGCCTTTAACTCAAACTTTAATTCTTCTAATTTTCTTAAACTTTCTTTTCGGTCTTGAAGTGAAGGAAAATTTTGAAATCCTCTTTTGAGGTCTTCGATAACACTTTCATTTGAATCAACAAAACGAAGGTTTCTGATAAGACCAATGGTGGTCCTTCGTTCTTCTCTAAGCGTATTAGAACCAATCTTTGTAAAAGATAAGCATATCAGAGTGTTTTTTTGAGGACATTGTTCAAGATCGAGTTGCTTGTTGTTTTTCTTTAAGTGATCCAAAGTTTCTTCGGCTATGATGGTCTTTTTGGTCGCTTTTTCAGCTTTATCGAGCCCCTTTTCATCCACTTTCTTTTTAAGGTCGCTAAATGAGAGCCAATATGAGTTTTTTATTTCCATTAAGCCTTTGTATAAAACCAATTTAGCTTGAGATTTATCAAACTGCTTTTGCATATCTGCATATTTTTCTCCACTGGCATTCTTATCTTTTAAAATATTTTCCTGAATCATCCTTAAGGACTCTTTCGTTTTCCCACAATCAAAGTAGTAGGGTGATTCTGCTCTTAGAGAACTCAATAATATGAGATAAAAGAATAATATCCTCATGAAGACTTTGTCGGCTTTATTACGAGATTTTATAAGTTATAAATAGAATTTGTTTTAGCCATGGCCTGAAGTCATGAATGTAGAGTCGTATTGTGAGAGCTTGGTTTGTTCCCCTAATTCGAGAAAATAAGATTTACTTAACTCCAAGATACCTTCAAGATCTTTTATTTGAAAAATATTAGATCTAAGATGAACTGAGTTCTTAAAACCATGTGAGAACCACAAAATATGCTTTCTTAGGTTGATGACGTTCTTTTTTTCATCAAAGTAATTCTCGTAGAGGCTTGAGAGGCGTTGGATGACTTCAAAATAATCATTGGCCGTAAAAGAAATACTGCCATCATCGACAGCTTCTAGAAATAAAAATGGTGAGCGCAAAGGCCCTCTTCCCAGCATAAAAGCATTACAAAGAGAGTCGTTTACTCTTCGCTTTACGGACACGGGGTCATGTAAATCGCCATTACCAATAATAGGCAAAATATTTTCAGAAGCAATATGCTCGATATACTCCCAATCAGCAGAGCCCTTATATTGTTGAGTTCTCGTTCTTCCATGGATAGCGACAAACTCGACACCGCAAGATTTAGCTATATGGACAATCTCCTGGGCGTTTCTAGAATCACTATCCCATCCCGTTCGTATTTTAATTGTAAGAGGAATACTTAATACGGATTTAATTTCTTTAAAGAAGTGCTCCAGTTTTGCAGGGTCTTTCATTAGAGCAGAGCCGCCTCCTTTAGAAACAACCTTTCGAACGGGGCATCCCATGTTAATATCAATGAATTTGGGGTTAAAGCTTTGGGCAAAGTCAGCGGCCTTTTTCATACTTTCTGCATCTTCTCCAAAAAGTTGAATGCCAACATTGCGTTCCTCTGGCCATACTTTGAGCATATCAAGTGTTTTTTGATTTCTATAGTTTATACCGTGACATGAAATGAGCTCAGAAACGCTCCCACCAGACCCTAGCTCTTGCATCAGATACCTGAATGGAGCATTTGATATCTGGGACATAGGGGCCAAAAGTAATGGGGAGTCAAAATGAATACTTCCTAAACAAATAGGTTTGTTCTTCTGCTTTAAAGCATTAATTTTATTCTTTAACTTATTTGTAAACTCATAGGCCATATAAGCCGATTTAGCTAAATAGTATAACCACGTCAAGGGTACTTTGTTGGTAGATAAAAAAGGACATATTGTATTTGATTTTGATGGGACCGTCGTTTCTAATTTCGATGCTTTAAAGAGACTTATCTCTTCTCCTGTTATTGATTCAAAAAAAGCATCTCAAAAGACATTTGGACTTAAATTAAGTACTTGGATAAAAAATCTTGGTAGTCTAACGACACATTTTCATCATCATTATGAAGCCTATGATGGTATACCAGAGTTACTTCAAGACCTTCAAAAAAGAGGACATAGTCTCTATATTTGGACCTTGCGAGACCCAGTATCGACAGAAATTATCTTAGAGTCAGTAGGCCTTAGACACTACTTTAAGGCCATAAAAGGGACTGAAGAAGACCATATCAAGCCAGGGGTCCAAGGTTTATTAAGTATGGTTGGGGAAGCTCGACCTGAGAATGTAATTATCATAGGCGATGGTTGGACCGATATAATAGGCGCTAGGTTTCTTGGATGTCCTTCTATTTTTGCAATGTGGGGTAAAAAGTTTGATCTTTTATTTAAAAAAGGGCGGTTTTCTTACACTGCCACAACCCCAAAAGAGTGTCTTTCATTCATAGATGAATACTTTCAGAAAGAAACCTTGAAAAAAGGTGCCTAAACACCTAAAAATACGAGTACCACTTTATTATTCCTGTTAACCTTGCTATAAAAATTTCTTTTAAAAAGAAGGGAAATGAGATGTTCGATAATTTATCTGAAAAGTTTCACTATGCATTTAAAAACCTCCAAGGCAAGGCCAAAATAACGGAGCAGAATATTGAAGATGCTCTCAAGGAAATTAGAACTGCATTGCTTGAAGCTGATGTGAACTTTAAAGTTGTAAAGTCCCTTGTCAACTCAGTAAAAGAAAAGGCCGTTGGTGAAAAGGTTATCAAAGGTGTAGATCCTTCTGAACAGTTCATTAAAATTATGCATGATGAACTTGCAAAGGTTATGGGAGAGGCCAATCAAGAAATCAATCTTGATAGAACAGGCCCATTTCCAATTTTAATAGTAGGTCTTAACGGACAAGGTAAAACAACATTTTCAGGGAAGTTTTCAAAATATTTAACATCTAAGAAAAAGAAAAATGTTCTTCTGGTACCTGCGGATACTTTTAGACCTGCGGCCAAAAAACAGCTTCAAACATTGGCCGCTCAGGTCGGTGTTGATTGTTATGATTCAGACCTTTCAATGGGCCCTAAAGAGATCGCATTAAAGGGCCTTGATTTTGCCAGAGCTGAGAATAAAGATATCGTTATTATCGATACCGCTGGTAGACTTCACGTTGATGAAGAGCTTATGGAGCAGCTAAAAGAGCTCAAGCAAGGGATAAAAGATCTTAACCCCGAAGTGCTTCTCGTGGCCGATGCAATGACCGGACAAGAGGCCGTAAGCGTGGCCAAGGTTTTCCATGAAGCTATTGAATTAACTGGTGTTGTCCTGTCTAAGATGGACTCAGATGCAAGAGGGGGGGCAGCCTTATCAATACGTGAGGTTACCGGAGTTCCTATTTCCTATATATCGACAGGTGAGAAGATGAAGGACCTTGAGCTCTTTCACCCTGATAGATTGGCCAAAAGAATCTTGGATATGGGCGATATTGTTTCATTAGTCGAAAAGGCGCAAGATGAAATCGATGAGAAAGATGCAGAAAAAATGATGAAAAGGCTTGAGAAAGGAAAGTTCACTGTTGAGGACTTTCTCAAGCAAATGAATATGATGCAAAACCTTGGATCTATGGGCTCTCTTATGAAAATGATCCCAGGTATGGGAAATGTTTTAAGGCAGGTAGGAGATCTTAGCCCAGCTGAAAATGAAATGAAGCGAATGAAGATTATAATCTCCTCTATGACTAAACAAGAAAGAGAAGACTACAAGCTCATCAAAGAGTCTCGAATAAATAGAATTGCCAAAGGCTCTGGAAGTACAGTTCAGGCCGTAAAGGATTTCCTAGCAAAATTCAGGCAAATGGAGCAGATGATGGGTGGTTTTATGAAGATGATGAAGGGGGGAGCAATGCCTTCGATGCCGGGGATGCCAGGAATGGATGGAAACCCAATGATGCCTAGCGGCAAAGCCAAGAAAGGTAAAAAACACGGCAAATGGGGTAAGAAATATTTTTAGACTTTGCATTATTAATGAGATAAGTATATGTTGACTAATTAGGTTAACCTCATTAGGCTCTCATGATCTTAATGGGATTAAATTGTAGGAGTAGAAATGGTAAAGATTAGATTAGCAAGAGGTGGTAGAGTTCATGCCCCAATTTATACAATTGTGGCCACAGATAGCAGGAATCCAAGAGACGGTAGAAATCTTGAGAGACTTGGACAGTACAACCCAAGCGCTAAAGAAGTTCTTGTAGGTATTAAGGTAGATAAAATTCAAAAATATGTTCAAAATGGTGCACACCTTTCTGATACAGTAAGAACTCTTCTTAAAAAAAATAAGATTCAGATCGCTTAGTTGTTAAGTTCTTTCTAGGGAGCATTGATTATGAGTGAGTTAAAAGAGTTAATTGCCTTTATAAGTAAGTCTCTTGTAGATATGCCTGACCAAGTTCATGTTAATGAGATTGTCGGAGAGCAAACGACTGTCGTTGAATTAAAAGTGGATAAGTCAGATTTAGGGAAAATTATCGGTAAACAAGGAAGAACGGCCAGGGCACTTAGAACGATTCTAAATGCAGCTTCAACAAAGCTTAAGAAGAGAGCAGTTCTAGAAATAATCGAATAAAAAAGTATAGAAATTTTCAAAAAATAAAAGGCCATCTTATTTGATATGATGGCCTTTTTTTATTTTATAAAAACCGTTCCATGTTAAAATTATATTGCTGATATTTTGAGGAGCTAATATGGGGCCATCGGATTTTACTATTCTAATTGTTGATGATGAAGCAGATCTACTTGAGCTAATTGCAGACTCTTTTGAACTAGAAGGCTTTAATGTTCAGTCCACAGCGGATGGAAATAAGGCACTTGAGTTGGCCAATACTGATAATATTCATATTATTTTATGTGATCAAAATCTTAATGATGGGATAACGGGACTTCAAGTTTTAGAGAAGGTTAAAGAAAATGAAAAGCTTAATGAGTGTAAGTTTTTTCTCTTAACAGGAGATATTACTTTAGACTTGAATGAGCTTAAAGCTAAAGGAGTTGAAGGTATCGTTGAGAAGCCTTTTGACTCAGATCAAGTAGTCGAACAAATGAAAATAATCCTAGGAGTTTAAGGTATCATCCTTATCATTTAGGCCTTTTTTAAAATTAGTAACTGCTTTACCTAATGAATTTCCAAGTGCAGGCAATTTCTTACCTCCAAAAAATAGTAAAACTACGGCCAAGATAATTATAATTTCTGTAGCACCAAGACCCATAACTTCTCCTTAATAAATCCTGTTAAAAGGCATCGTATATTTACCAGGCGCGTAATTAGCCTGACGATCCTGCTTAAGCCTAGCATATTCTTCATCACCATTGGAATAACTTGAGTATGGATAAATGGCGATGCCTCCACGGGGAGTGAATTCTCCAATGACCTCAATATAGCAAGGTTTCATAAGTCTAACGAGATCATCACAGATTTTTTGAATACAATCTTCATGAAAATCACCGTGGTTTCTAAAGCTAAAGAGGTAGAGTTTTAAGGACTTAGACTCTACCATTAGCTTGTCTGCTATATAGTTAATGGTTATTTTTGCAAAATCTGGTTGGTTTGTTTTAGGGCATAAGCTAGTGAATTCAGTACAAAGAAAGCTTGTCCAGGCATAGGCCTTGGGGTTTTTGTTATCAAAGGCCTCTAGTAGAGCAGGGTCATAGTCACTGGGGTATTCTGTATGGCTTTGACCCAGTGAGAAACCTTCTAACTCTTGTCGAGATCTTCCTTTATCAGATGCGTTCTTTGTTCTTGCCATGACGTTCCCTAAATCTTTATAAAATAATAGCTTTTACTTACGTTTAACGCATATATCAAGTAAAGTCCCAAGTAAAGAGAGGGTGAAGGTATTATAATGACTTCGAAAACCAAAGTGGTATTTGTCCAGCTTGGATCTCCTAAAACGCCTAAAGTTCAGGATGTTAAGGTATTTTTAAAGGAATTTCTTGGCGACCCTAGGGTGGTGGATATTAATCCATTCCTATGGAAAATCATCCTTAATTTTTTTATTCTTCCCTTTAGACCGAAGAGCTCAGCTAAGCTCTATTCAAGAATTTGGGATGGTGAGGATTTTCCTTTAAGAACCAATACAAAAAAATTTACTGAAAAAATAAGAGCATTAAATCAAGACCCTAGGTTAGAGTTTGATTATGCTTATTTATTAAGCTCTCCAAGGGTTAGTGATATATGGGATAGTTGGGAAAAGGATGTTGTAGAAGACCGAAATCCAGCGACAAAGTTAGTTGTTATCCCTATGTTTCCCCAATATAGTGAAAGTACTATAGCCTCTGGGATGGACTTCTTTTTCACAGAGCTCAAAACGAGAGTAAGAATTCCTCCATTTGAGTTCTTTACGAACTTTCATAAATCAAAGGCCTTTATTAATTGTAGTCTTCAAAACATTAATAACGAGCTTCAGTTATGTGAGTATGACTCTCTTATTATTTCTTTTCACGGAATTCCTAAAAGAAGAGTTATATATAAAGGCGATGATTATTATAAGCATTGCTTTGAAACGTTTGTTTTACTTAAAAAGAATATTCAGGGGATTTCTAAGGATAAAATTTTTATGACATTCCAGTCCCGCTTTGGGTCAGAGGAATGGTTAACACCCTATACCGATGAGTTCACTATGGATAGGGTTGAAAAAGGTGATAAGAAAATAGCTTATTATTGTCCTAGTTTTGTTGCTGATTGTCTTGAAACTATTGATGAAATTGGACATGAACTACAAAAAGATGTTGAAGACCAAGGTGTTAAAGTCAAATTAATTCCTTGTTTAAATGACGATGATACGTGGTGCGAAGAGTTTTATAAATTTGTAAAAGATCACTCATATGGTACTCCAGAACAGAGAGAAGAGTCCTATTATGAATTAGAAAAGGAAGATTATATGGCCATGCCAGAACAAAAAATGGACTCACCTCCTTTAGATAATAAGGCCAAGACAGCACTTAAAATTGTGTTTTTAACCCTATTTCTTGATTTAGTAGGTTTTTCAATAATCTTTCCTCTTTTCCCTCAATTGGCACAGCACTACCTTGAAGTCGATAGAGATAATTTCTTTCTTAAGCTTATTTTCGACTCCATCACGGGAATAACATCTGGAACGGGAGCAACTTATACACAATCAATCGTGTTGTTTGGAGGAGCTTTAGGAGCTCTATACTCACTTCTTCAATTTATTGCTTCTCCTTTATGGGGTGGTATAAGTGATAGAATTGGACGAAGACCTGTATTATTGATTTCTGTGGCAGGGCTTGCTCTTAGTTATGTCTTATGGTTTTTTTCCGGATCTTTTACTTTACTAGTTTTGGCCAGGTTTATTGGCGGAATTATGGGAGGTAATATATCTACGGCCACTGCCGTTGTGGCGGATGTTACACAGAAAGAGAACCGTTCAAGGGGAATGGCGACAATTGGGATAGCCTTTGCTTTAGGTTTTATCATTGGCCCAGCTTTAGGTGGGTTATTTAGTTTAATAGACCTAACTAAGATTTATCCCATCCTTGCAGAATATGGTGTGAACCCATTTTCGGTACCAGCACTCATTGCCTTTTTATTATCGGCCTTTAACTTTGTTTATTTATATAAAAAGTTTAAAGAAACTCTACCTACTGGAGATGTAAAATCTGAAGTACAAAGAAGTTTTAATCCACTTGTGCTCTTTAAGCCTTTACCATACTCAGAAATTAATTTAACTAACTTTGGTCATTTTTTATTTTTATTGGCCTTTTCAGGTATGGAGTTTACTCTTACCTTTTTGGCCGTAGAGAGACTTGGTTATTCCTCGCTTGATAATGCTTATATGTTTATATTTATCGGCTTTATTATTGCGTTTGTTCAAGGTGGGGTTGTAAGAAGAAAAGCAAGAACAGTAGGTGAGAAAAAAATGGCCTTGATTGGTCTTATCACGATCATTCCAGGTTTATTTTTAATTGGTATTACTCAAAATTCCTGGTTCTTATACATGGGTCTCTTTTTTCTCGCGATAGGTGCGGCGATGGCCATTCCTTGTTTGACTTCACTTGTTTCTCTTTATTCTCCAGTTGAAGAACAAGGTAAGTCGATTGGGATATTTAGATCTTTAGGGGCCTTGGCAAGAGTTATCGGGCCGTTGTTGGCCTCGCTTATGTATTGGAAGTATGGTTCAGCATCACCTTATTTTCTTGGAGCAATGTTTCTTATAATTCCAATAGCAATGGTCTCGTTGTTACCGAGACCTAAATTAGATTAAATAAAAAGAAAATGGCCCCTAGTAGGGGCCATTTTTTTAGAATCTATATCTTCTTCTAGGGAATGGGTTTCTAACTGGCTCTGGCTGGTAGTCATGGTTTGAGTATTCGTGATCATCGTTGTGAAATCCTTCATTTCCACATCTTTTCCACTTTAAGTGATAAACAAGCCCTGCATTCATATCCGCAGAGTCTACAGTTGCTAGTGCCATATCTCTTAATCTGTTTGTTCTTACAAGCATAGAAGTATTTACTCTAAGGTTAACATCGGCACCACATCTAGACCAAACTAAAGCAGTTGCAGTTAAGTTACTTTCAAGTAAAAACTCATCATCTAAAGCTCCACGGAATGACTTAACAAACTTAGGTCCTCGTTTTCCGGCAAAAAAGTATTCCGCACTAAATCTTGAATGTGCGCCTCGTGGAAGAGAATTAAATCCTCGGTAGTCAACATTAATGACGGAAACACTAAAACCTTGTGGAACGTGAACAGGTACTGCAATATTACAAGACTTTCGGGCCATTGTTTTCCGTCCACCGGCCTCAACCATGTATTCATCAAAAAGAATACTTAGAGATTTACTATCTGGAGATAGAGTGACTGAAGCTGTTCCCGCAGGACAACCGCTACCACCGTAGCCTGGCTCACCAAGATAAATGTCATCAGCAGATGCAAAGCTAGACACAAGTGTTGTTGCAAGCGCTAGTGCCTTAAAAGTTTTTGATAAAGATATTTTCATTTGAACTCCTTGTTTGAAGAAAATCATATTGATTCCCTTGTTGTGAGTTCAATGTAAGAGGATTAGAAAAAAATGGCAGCAAAGTACTATCTTTTCTTCGCCACGTGGATGATTTGAACTTATGAGAACACCAGGTGGTTCTAATTGAGAAATGGATTTTGTTTTTTTTCAACGTGAATAACACTAGAAGGGCCATGTCCAGTGATGATAGTTGTCTCTTCGGGAAGTAACAACAGTCTCTGCTTTATCGACTTCATGATTTCATCGTAATTCCCGCCTGGAAAATCGGTTCTGCCTATGGACCCTTTAAAGAGTGTATCTCCAGAAAATAAAAGAGGAGTATCAAGCTCCTCAGTGTAAAAGCAACAGGAGCCAGGTGTATGCCCTGGTGTATGCATCGTTTTGAATATACTTTTATTAGTCTCTTCTACAAATGAGATTTCTTCATCGTCATTAAGGTAATGATCAATAACACCGGTTTCGCCGACATCTTCGCCAAAAAACATGGCCTGTTGTTTAAGTGAGCTATAAAGGTTTTCATCAGACTTATGCAGATAAATACTTGCACCTGTAGCATCTTTGATTTCTTTGCTTCGTCCAATATGGTCAAAGTGAGCATGAGTATGAATAAGTTTTTTTACTTTAAGTTCTCGGTCTTTAATGAGCTTCATAAAAGAGCTGTAGTCGTTGCCTGGGTCAACTGCAATACATTCTTTGGTGTGCTTGTTATAGATTAAAGAGCAATTGCAAGCAAAACTGCCCATAGCAAAGGTTTCAATTACGATGTTATTTTTTTCAATCATAGCCGGGTATTCTAGGTGTTAAGCTTAGAATAAACAACTAGTTATTGAGAGGAATGCTTTTTTATGCTACGCGACACTTGCTTTAAGCAGCCACCACAATCAGTACCGATTTTAAGCTGTTTAATGGCCTGTTCATAAGTTAGGCCCTTTTTAGTAAGTCTTTTAACCGCTTCAGATTTAATGGAATGACATAAACATAAATACATGACTTATATATATAAAACAAAAGTTCTGTATGTCAAACAAAAAACTATTGGATTTAATTTTTGAGTCCTGTAAAATAATATATATTGTTATTGGCATCAAAAGGAAGTGTGCATGGCAAAAGTTTTAGTTGTAGAAGATTCTCTATATCAACGTAAAGGAATCGTAAGAAGCTTGACTGAATGGGGGCATGAAGTGCTTCAGGCCGATAACGGTAATGCCGCACTAAAGATTTTAGAAGATGAAACACCTGATATCATCTTAACGGACCTATTAATGCCAGAACTAGATGGGATGGGCCTATTAAAAGCTATGAACGAGAAAGGAATTAATATACCTACTATTGTTCTTTCTGCCGATATTCAAACAAGTGTGAAAGTCGAATGCTCTTCATTAGGTGCAAAAGATTTTCTATCTAAACCTCTTGATAAAGCAAGACTTCAACAGGCCATGGCCAATATTATTTCTTAGTCATTGCAGGTTTTATACTGCTTTAAAATATAAGGGTTATGCTTTGAGATATGGCCCTTAACTTTTTCATATAAATCATTGTCTACATATAAGGTCCCTAAAAAACTACAGAACAAACTTTTGGACAATGCAGTGACTACCTCAGAAGATGATTCTATCACTTTTTCAGAGACAGGTTCTTCTTTTGGCTTCCATGCTACCACGATATAGTTTGTCTCTCTTGGAAAACCTAGTATGTGCTGAGTGTAAAAAAGAATGACCTCTTTTCCTTCGTAGGTGTAAAGCTCTTGAGCGATGGCCTCATCCTTTACTGAAAAGTAGGAAGTTAATTTATCTCCACTTCCCTCATCAAGTGTACCCTCCCAAGTTTTAAAGAATGGGAACTTTCCTTTTTTGGAGATTTTAGTGAGATTTCCTACTCTTTTGCCAGAGGAAACCTCCATATCCCACAAAATCCACTTTGCACCTAACAGGGCCATGATAGTAAGTATTATTAATAACGATTTTTTACTCATGTTTGCTTCCTTCAACCTATTATAATCAGGTGCATATTAGGTTGTCATTTTTTTAAAGATAGGGATTTTTCTGGAATGAATTGATTCCAGATGCTATAAACAGCTAGTTTAATTTTAGAGGTGATAATGGAATTTGCTAAGTTTACATTACTATCAATCAAAGAAAATGAACCTATTAGGGAAAGAGAAGAAGAGATTCTTCTAAACCTAAATCATGTGGTAAGTATTAAGCCTATCAATATTGTAATGGCCGAAAAAGTGATGAGAGGTTACTGGATTAGGTTAACTAATGGGAAAAAATATCGGGCCATAAGAATACCATTTTATATTGAAGACACTTTGATAAGAGGTGATAATAAAAATATTTTTATCGAAGAAGAGGATCTTAAGCACTTCAATCAAAAGGAAGTTCAGTAACTATATCATCTTTCCAGTTTTCTTTTTTGGAAAAATTATTTTAACAGACTGTTGCTCATTTTTAATTTGTACTTTTTCTTCATCAGCATCACGTGGAATAGGAAAACTTTTGCTGAATGATGATTCATACTGCATGTAACTTTGCCCGCCACCTTGTTGGTTTTTCTTCTCAATCCTTGTCTTACCTTTAACACTAATTATTCCGGCTTTGATATCTATCTTTAAAGACTCCTGATCGATACTAGTCGTATCAATCTCAATAATATAGTTATTATCTTTTTCGTATTGTTTAATGTTTAGATCACTTCTAATCCCAATCCCTCCAAAATCATCTTCTTCTAGTCCTCTTAAAAATGGATCATTGAATAGGTTTTTAAAGCTCTTATTCATTTGTTTAAATATTTGGCCAAAACCAAAGTCTTCTTCGACAGCTCGTTGTTCCTGTTGTTTAAGTTGCTTATATCTTTTGATGAGCTCTTCTTTGGACATGTTTTGTAGGTCTTCATCTGTTTGACCTTGCGCGCCCAAAGAAAAAAATGTTAGAAAAATAAGTGTTACATACTTCATATAGCGTCTATCTCCTTAAAACATAATAAACAATGCTAGATCTTTACACAAGAAATATTGCATTGAGTTAGGGTAAGAAATGTTTTATTGATTCGTATTATCTGATAAGATTTAAGCCAAGTTTCACTTTTTACCTATATACTAGTTGTCGAAACTCGTAAGGTGGTTGCTTTGAAGAAGTTTAAAAGTTTAATATTAATAAGTATAACCTCTTTGTTGTTTGCCTCTTGTTCTAATATCGATTTTTTGAATTTAATTGATAAAACTGTAAAACAAAAAAAAGAGGCCCCTGCACCAGTTTTACAAAAACAGGAAGTTGTTACGCCTAAGATTGTAGAGCAAGTTAAGCCGGTTCGTTACGAATGGAATAAACTAAATAATAATGAAAATGTAAAAAAATATTGCAAAAAAGTGAATAAAAAGTTTCTTCACTGGGGATGGGGACTTAGTCGATGTAATAAAATTAAATGGCACCATGTTAGAAACTCTGTTCTTGGTGATCCTTTAATATGGGTTAGTTTTGGAGATGAAAGTAGGAAAAAAAAGAATATCGATACAACAATGGTTCTTTGTGGAGTTCATGGTGATGAGATCACTCCTATTAAATTCTGCTTCGATTTAATTTATTATCTTATTGAAAATTATAATACTCACTATAGTCAAAGAAATATCGTTGTTGCTCCTATTGTAAATCCAGACTCATTCTTTAAAAAACATCCTACACGAACGAATCATAGGCATATTGATATAAATAGAAACTTTCCAACGGCCGATTGGAACGATATGGCCATTAGGCTTTGGAAAAAGCGCTATCGAAGTGATAAAAGAAGATTTCCGGGAAATCGTCCGCTCTCTGAACCGGAAGTTGTCTTCCAAGTTAATCTGATTAAAAGGTATAAACCTAGTAAAATTATTTCAGTCCATGCACCACTTACAATGCTGGACTATGATGGGCCAACTCTTGTTTCCGATGTTGAAAGTGTTGTGGGCTACAAGGCCAACGCTTTATTAAAGAGCATGAGTCAAAAGGCCAAAGGATACAGGGTTAAGGACTATCCTTTTTTTCCAGGAAGTCTTGGTAACTATGCTGGCAATGAGCGTGGTATCCCAACTTTTACCTTAGAGCTGCCTAGTTCAGATAACAGAAGACATAAAGAGTTTTGGAAGCTGTTTAAGCCCGCTCTTCAATCAGCTCTTCTTCATGACCTTCGTGATGATTTACCTTTATCTGCTGATGCTCAAACAGAATCCAATAATATTTAGTTATAACTACGTGACTTTAAACACTTAGATAAAAACCTAAAGCAAAACACTCAAGAAACCGATATCAAGTAATTAGGGGGCTACCTTTGAGTGTTTTTGATGGTCTCAGTGAATTTAAATTTTATCAATCCTTTCGAATACCTGTTGAGAAAGCTGATAACCTGCGCTTTTTAGTCGAAAAGGATAATGAGTTTGGCAAAAGAATCTATGTCGATGATGCTCTTCTTATTGATATTAGTATGACAGGGCTTGGTTTTAAATCTAAAGAAAGACTATCTGTGGGTACGTCGCTCTATATATCTCTCCAATTTAAAAAGCTACACCTTGATCTTACTGGTAATATTGTTCGCTCTTTTTCCAATGCTTTAGAAGACGAGGATATTATTTATGGTGTTCAATTGGATGAAGAACCTAAGTTAAAAAAGTTTTTAGAGTATTTTGTAAATGGCTTTACCCAAGATCGTTTAAAAAGCTGTCTTCTAGAGTCAGCCTTGAATGAACCTTATAGTGAAGTAACTGATGGAGTTGAAACATTTAGCTTACTCCTTTCATTGTTTAAAGATATTTCTCTCATTGGGTCAAAAGAAGGTTTTGTTCAAAGCCTTCTTGAAGAAGTATGTCGTGTTATGAATGCTTCGAGGGCCACCATCTTTTTAATTAATGTTGAACAAAATGAATTAGAGGCCGTCGCTGCGATGGGTGTAGAAAAGCTTAACTTGCATTTTGATTACCGTCTAGGAATCGCAGGGTCTGTTTTTACGACAGGCGTAGCCCTTAATATTGACGTAAAAAATGATAAATCTAGGTTTAACCCTTTCTTTGATAAAAAATTAAATTTTCAAACACGATCGATTATATGTCACCCGATACATAATAGAGAGGATAAGATAGTTGGTGTAATTCAGGTTTTAAATAAAAAAAATGAAGATCGTTTTACTGTAGAAGATGAAAAAATAATGAAAGTTCTCTCTCTCGTTTTTAGTTCCGTATATCACAACTTTACTCCCTTGTCGGAAAAGTCAATTATAAGAAGGTTTAGTACACCTTATAACCGCAGAGATGTGATCATTGGAAATACGAATCACGTAACGAGTTTAAGAAGTTCGATAATCAAACTAAAGGATGTTGATACTCCTGTGCTCATACTAGGTGAAGAGGGTGTCGGGAAAAAATTGCTTTCGAAAATTATACATGGCGAAGGTCAAAGAGGATTAAATTTATTAGAAGTAATAGACTGCTCAAACCCCGATCATTTGGCATTATCTAAAGAGATTTGGGGTAATGAATGGGAAGTTGATGATAAAGATTCAAAGCTTATAAAGTGTAGAAAGGGAACATTAATATTTAGTAATGTTGATATGCTTCCTCCAGATATCCAATCCAAACTTTATGAAATATTAATGGAAAGAGGTATCCCAGGAAGTAAATACTCTTTAGATGTTAGATTAATCTTTACAAGTAAATCAGACCCAGGTGCCCTTGTTGATGAAGGACGTTTTCATAAAGGTCTTTATAGGTATATGTCAACAGCACTTATTAGTTTAGAACCCTTAAGAAGAAGAGTTGATGATATTGCACTACTTGTAGATTATTATCTCAAACTAGAGTGCAAGGAACAGGGACTTCTCCTTAAAAGCTTTTCACAAAAAGTAATGGACGAGTTTAAAGAATATGACTGGCCTGGTAATATTACTGAATTAAGGAGTGCCGTAAAAAGGGCCGTTTTATATTATCCAAAGGCCCATGTTATTTCAGAGATTGAACTTGAAAATAGTGCTGTTCCTATCTTAGATGTGTCTGCTAAAAAAAGAGTGTTCGGAGAAATCCCACATATTACTAACTTTAAATTAGCACTCAAAGATAGAGTGGCATTAGCAGAACGTGAAATGATTTTACAGGAAATTAAACGTAATAATGGAAATAAATCTAAGGCCGCTAAGGAAATGGGAATATCGCGAGAAGCATTAAGAAAGAAATTATTAATTAGCGATAAGATTCTCGAAAGCCTTGAGGCCTCAACAGAAGATCCTAGTAAAGTTAAAAAAGCAGCTTAGACCATCACGCCATTTTTGATTCTTAACGTCACCATAAATTAAAATTTATTTTGAGTATCCCTATAAATCATAATAGAGTGTGTTTGCTATATGTTTGATCTAATAAATTTGATCTTTGCCCAAGTCGATTGGAACGACATTTTTGACATCATTTTGGTGACCCTTTTAATTTATAAGGCGCTAACCATTATGAGTAGTACGAAAATGACTAAGGTTGTCCTTGGACTCATTTCTCTTTTTATTCTGTTCCTTTTAAGTATAACTTTCCATTTTGAGTCATTAAATTGGCTACTTTCTAACTTCTTCGACTCCATCTTTATAATTATTCTTGTTCTTTTTCAGGACCAAATTCGTAATGGATTGGCCTCATTTTTTAAAACCTCTGGAAGTCTTGGGGGAATTAAAAAAAATCGTTTTCACCACGATATTGAGGAAGTTATTGAGGCCATTAGGCTGTTAAAAGAAAAAGGCGATGGGGCAATAATATTTTTTGAAAATGCTCAAAGTCTATCTAACTATACCGTTAATGGAACACAGTTAGGGACGAGAATTAATGCCAATATTCTTGTTGCGCTGGCCTGCAATGATTCACCTCTCCATGATGGCGCTATAGCAGTAGGTAAGGGAAAGATATTGGCAGCTGGAATATTCTTACCTTTATCTCGGACTGTAGAAAGTATCAGACACTTTGGCTCTAGGCATCGTGCAGCCTTGGGTCTTGCAGAAGTTACTGATGCTGTCATTATTACGTTGAGTGAGGAAACTCATGAGATCAGGCTTTTTCATAATGCCAGATGTATTTTATGCAAAAACATACAAGATTTAAGGACCCAGATTCTTAAGTTTTGGATAAAGGGTAATCATTCTAGTAAAAAGGAAGTTGCCCTTGAATAAAAAGTTGTTATTTTTATCATTTGGTATTGCCGTTTTACTATGGTTTTACGTTCTTAACTCTAGAACTTATACGATGACCAAAGAAATACCTTTGACCTTTAAAAAACCTGAAGGCATGAGTATATCTGCTCTTAGCGCTGAAAAAATAAAAATTAAATTAAAAGGGACTAAGTTTTTTTTAAAACAAATTGACGATTATGACCCGCGCATTTTGATTGATTTAATATCTAAAAAAGTAAAAAGAATTAATGTCTCAATTGCACCAAGAAAAATACCAGTTCCATTTGGAATTGAATTGGTGGAATATTCACCTCAAAATATTTTAATCAGTTTATCCAAAACGAGAAGTAAGCTCATTCCGATTGAGGCAAAATTTATAGGAGAACTAAGGCCAGGCCTTTTAATAAAAAAGGTGGGGTATAACCCCTCAAAAATCAGGGTTTTTGGGGCCTGGGAGAACCTCAAAAAACTAGATAAAGTTTCGACCAGTCCGATTGATTTGGAGAAGGTTTTAATCTCAAAAACGTTCTCAAAGCCTATATTGTTATCGAATCCGCGTTATTATTTTAATGAGTCTTTTAAAACAGAGATCACCCTTAATATTGGCCATGAAAAAAAGGCGCAGAGACTTAAAGATATTGCTTTTAAAGCTCCCAAAACCTTTAAGATTCTGGGTGAGCATTCTTCTATGACGCTTGATGTCTTAGTCCCTAATGATTATCTGCTCAAACAAGAGCAAATAAGGACGAAACTTATTACACCCCAAGGAAAAAAGGGTGCCTTAAATGCAAAAGTTGAAGTAGAACTCCCAAAAGGTGTTGAGCTTTTGCGTATTTACCCTGAATATATTAAGGTTTTTGTTCCCCAATTATAGGAGAAGGGATGACTGAGAGAAAGCTTTTTGGAACTGATGGAATTAGAGGAAAGGCGAATGTCTACCCAATGACATGTGAAATAGCCACGGCGCTTGGTAGGGCCGTAACTTATTATTTTCAGAAGAAAAATAATAAGGATAAACCTATCATAATTGTAGGAAAGGATACTCGTCTTAGCTGTTATATGCTTGAACAAGCTTTTTCTGCAGGTGTTTGCTCACAAGGAGGAGAGGTAGTTCTTACTGGCCCTCTTCCAACACCTGGAGTTGCGTTCGTAACGGGCTCAATGAGGGCCAATGCAGGGGTTATGATTTCTGCCTCTCATAATAATTATAGTGATAATGGTATAAAGATTTTTGATCATAATGGATTCAAGCTTCCAGATCATGTTGAAAGTGAGCTTGAACAATATATATCTAACCCTGAACTTATGCCACAGCACCTTGGTAATACGCTAGGTAGAGCAAAAAGGTTGGATGAGGTTTTTGGTAGATATATCGTTCATACAAAAAATGCTTTTGATAATATGTTTGATCTTGAAGATATGAGGATCGTGCTCGATTGTGCAAATGGTGCAGGTTATAAGATTGCACCTATGATATTTAGAGAGCTCGGGGCCGAAGTCTTTACATTAGGTACCTCTCCAAACGGAGAGAATATTAATCTTAATTGTGGCAGTTTACATCCAGAAGAGGCACAAGAGGCCGTTCACCAATATCGAGCAGACCTAGGTATTTGTCTTGATGGGGATGCCGATCGTTTTCTTGTTATTGATAAAGAAGGGCAAGTCATAGATGGAGACCAAGTGATAGGTCTATTTGCCAAATTATTGCTTGATCAAGGCTATCTGAAAAAGGGTGATACTGTCGTAGGTACGGTTATGAGTAACCTAGGCCTAGAGAACTATATTAATTCTTTAGGGTTAAAGTTTGCTCGTACTAAAGTTGGTGATAGATATATTATCGAGTTTATGAAGGAAAACGGATCAATCTTAGGAGGAGAGCCCTCTGGTCACGTTATCTTTAAAGACTTCTCAACAACCGGTGACGGCTGTATTGGTGCACTTAAAGTAATAGAATGCATTAAATATTATAAAAAGACTTTGGCAGACTTAGTTCAGGAGGTAAAACTCTACCCTCAAGTTACAAAGAACGCACAGGTTACAAATAAACCACCTTTAGATAGCGTGGAAAGTATTCAAGAAAAACTTGATCAAGTGAAAAGTTCACTAGGAAGTAAAGGTCGTGTTTTACTGAGATACTCAGGAACAGAGCCTCTTGCTAGAGTTATGGTTGAAGGTGAGTGTGAAGTAAAAGTTGAAGAAATTTGCAATGAACTCGTTCACCTTGTTTCTAAAGAACTAGCTTAGGAGAAAATAATGTCCCGTCTAGGCGTTAATATCGATCATGTGGCCACTCTAAGGCAAGCCAGAGGGGAGTTTTATCCTCGTATCGATGATGCTGCTCGAGTCTGTCTAAAAAGTGGTTGTGATCAAATAACTATTCACCTCCGTGAAGATAGAAGGCATATTCAAGATCAAGATGTTTTTGATGTCAAGGCCATTACAGATGAGTTTAATAAACCGCTAAATTTAGAAATGGGATGCGCTCAAGATATAACAAAAATAGCAATTAAAGCCAGTCCTAGTTGGATATGTCTTGTTCCCGAAAAAAGAGAAGAGAAAACCACAGAAGGTGGGCTTAATCTCTTAGATATAAATCAGTTTGAAAAAATTAAAAAAACTTGTGATCAATTAAAGTCCTCAATCAATGGAGTCAAAATATCTCTATTTTTAGAGGCCAATGAAGATATTAATAAGAAAGCTATCGAGTTAGCTCAGTTTATTGATGCTGTTGAAGTTCATACTGGCGATTACGCTAAATTATTTCTAGAACAAAAAGATTGGCATCCCTATCTCAATCAATTTGAGCGTACTTATAATCAGTTAAAAGAAAGTGGAATTCATGTTCATGCAGGACACGGTCTCACTTTAGAGTCTACAACTCCTCTTCTTAAGCAGGGGCTATTTGAAGAATATAATATTGGTCATTGGATTATTTCACAAAGTGTCTTTGAAGGATTATCTCAGGTCGTCGGCAAAATGGTGACCTTAATTAAAGGATAGATTGCACATGAGAGTTGTTGATAAAAATGAAATGAAAGAGATCGAGAGTAGATCATCATCGGAGTACGGTTTTACAGAAGGCTTGATTGTGGAAACCGTTGGAATTAGTGGTGCTAATTATATTGTCGATAATCACCTGTCCAATAAGAAATATGGTGAGATTGTTTTCATGATAGGAAAGGGAAATAATGGTGCCGATTCTTTATCAATAGCAAGAAACCTACAAAATAAGGGATATGTTTGTAGGGCCTTTATATTGTTTCCTGATGAAGGATCAAATGAGTTAGTGAATCAAATCTCCATGGCCAAAAAATTTGGTGTTAAAATTAGTGAGATTAGAAATGTTGAACAAATATCTTCCTATTTTACCCAAACACAGGATGAATATATTGTTGTTGATGGAATTCTTGGTACTGGTTTTAGAAGTCCTATATCGAATTACTTGTTTGAGATTATTAATATTATCAACACAAATAAAACCAAGACGATATCAGTTGATATACCTTCAGGTGTAAATGGAGACACTGGTGAAATTAGCAGTACTGCTATTTACGCAGATGTCACTTTGGCGATCTGTTTGCCCAAAGTTGGACTCTATATTGGTGAGGGTGCAAAGCTCGGTGGCAATATAGTTTCGCTTTATTCAGGAATACCAAATGAACTTTTTAATGGTGGTGATAAGTTTCTTTTGGACCCACTTGAAAATAGCCTGCTTTTTAAAAATAGAAATAAATTTGATCATAAAAACCGCTTTGGCCATGTCCTCGTAATAGGTGGTAGCCCTGGTCTTTGTGGGGCATTGTGTTTGGCTTCAGAGGCCGCTTTAAAAGTGGGAGCAGGTTTAGTCACTGCAGTTACGTGGGAGAAGAATTATCTGGATTTATCATCAAAAGTTTTGCCAGAAGTTATGACTGGTGTCATTCCATCGACAGAAAATGAAAAAGTCGTAGAAAGTAACCTTAGGGATATGGAAAAGTATGAAGCCGTCGTAATAGGTCCTGGAATGGGTCTTAGTGAAAATACGCGCGAAATTGTACTTTATGTTTTGAATAATTTTAGTGGGCCTGTTGTTTTAGATGCGGATGCTATAAAAGTTTTATCTTTGGACAAAGATAAAAACACCTTTTTGTCTCGAAAGGCCCCTACTGTAATAACTCCCCATATTGGAGAGTTTGCTCAGTTTACGTCTCAAAACAAAGAAAATGTATTAGAGAATCCGATAGGTCTTATTAAAGATGTTGTTGACTCACTAAATTGTTGTATCGTTCTAAAGAGCTCAAGTACATTTATTGCTTTTCCTTCAGGTGAAATTTTTATCAATTATTTTCCTAATGATGGAATGGCCACTGGTGGAAGTGGAGATGTTTTGGCCGGTATAATCGGTGGTCTTATGGGGCAGGTGAAGCCAGAAAGGGCCCAGAGTCAATTATTTAGAAAACCAGACCCCTTTTATGAATCAATTTGTCTAGGTGTAATGGCCCATTCTCTTTCAGGAAAGTATGCTACTCAAAGCTTAGGGTCGCGAAGTATGACTGCAGGGGCAATTATTGATCACCTTTCTAAAACTTTCATTGAAATGGAGAATAGAAGGTAATACAAACTTTTATCTTTTGGGTATTTAATGAAAGAATTACGAGCTTGGAAAAAAGTATTAGAAAATGATTTAGAGTATATAGTTTCAGAAGTGAGAGATATCTTAGATAAGCCCGCTGTTCTTATTCTTTCTGGACCTGTAGGCGCGGGAAAAACAACCTTTACTAAAAAGTTTATTGGAAACAATTCTGATCCAACTCAATCTCCAACATATAGTATCGTTCACGAGAAAGGCGGTATCGCACATGCCGACTTTTTTAGACTTAAAGATTCTGAAGAGGTGATCCATTTAGAAATTCCTTTGTATCTAGAGAATAAAGAATTTTTTATTGTGGAGTGGGGAAGACCTTTTTTGAAGGAAATTCAAAATGAGGTTGGAGAAGAATTTTCATATTATGAACTTGATATCCAAGTAAATGAGCAAAAATTAAACCAAGATGACATCACAAGAAACTACTCTTTAAAAGATTTAGGGCCTTTATATTAGGAAAATTATTCCGATAAAAACGCTCTAGTAATGCCTACCTTGATGTAAGAGTATGTTATATTTTATTTTTTCGATACCTTAAAACCCTATAAATATTGATAAGTTAAGAGTTCTTAACTGAGCCTAAGCATAAATTGGATGAATTTTGTTAGATTCTAAATAATTGAGCTGTTGACGTGGTCCATTTTGACGAGTGATAATATTCTAAACTTGAGGGAAGAAATTTTATCTCCCTTATATAACCTGTAATTTCTAGGCCAATGGAAGAACTTGAAATTACGCTGAAAAATTAATTTATAGTTTTCAGTTTTCTTTGGATTTATGGAGGATGACCAATGAGACTTACATCAAAAGGACGTTACGCAGTTAGGGCCATGCTTGATCTTACTGCACACAGTAATGGTAACCCTGTAAGATTACAGGAGATTTCAACCAGGCAAAACATTTCTCTTCACTATTTAGAGCAACTCTTTAGAAAGCTTAGAAATGGCCAAACGGTTAAGTCTGTAAGAGGACCAGGTGGTGGCTATGTACTCTCTAGATCAATGGATGAAATTACTATTAAAGATATCCTTGATTGTGTTGGAGAAAACATAAATCCGGCCAAAGACATTCTCGGCTCTGAAGCTGAAATGGCCAATACTGTTGAATATCATCTTTCTCGTAATTATTTCCAAAACCTTGGTGTTATTATGAGAGAGTATCTTTCAACAACTTCACTAGGTGATCTTGTTAGAAAGTCTAAGGAAACAGAAATCCAAGATGCAATCAATGCTGGACAGAATCGTATAAATGCTAATATAGAAGCTTCTAACCAAATTAATTCTCAGCCAATTACTGAAGATAATCCTAGGAAGCCTTTTGGAGAGATTAACCAATAATCGTATTTACTTTGACTTTAATGCAACATCCCCATTATGTGATTCAGTTTTAAACTGGCTCTCTGATGGGGTTTTTTCTTTTTTTAATCCAAGCTCAGAACATGCTTCAGGACGCTCTACCCGCATCGCTCTTTTAAATGCACAGGCCAAGGTGGTTAAAAACTTCGGTGTTGGTAAGTCTCACGAGATCTTATGGCACTCAGGAGCGACCGAAGGAATAAATAGTGTCGTAAAATCATTGGCAATTGAGTCCAAGAAAGAGAACCGAGAATTTCATTATTTTTATTTTGAGTCAGATCATGCGGCCGCGAAGGCCCAAGAAAGATTTCTTAATATTCTTGGATTTAAAGGGCATTGTCTTAGCATTAAAGATAACTGTGACATTGATCTTGATGAAGTGATTCATCAAATTAACCAAGTTGAGGGTACAAAGCTTGTTAATTACACATGGGTTAATAATGAGACAGGAGTAGTCTGGCCTTTGGAACACGCATTAGAGATTAAAAATAAAACAAAGTCCTTAATACATGTTGATGCAGTTCAGGCAGTTGGTAAGATAGGCGACTGGGATAAGCTTTTAGCGGAGCTTGATTTTTATTGCTATTCCGGGCATAAATTTGGCGCTCTTAAAGGTATAGGTTTTACTTTTTTGAAAAAAGGGTACGAGTTTAATGCTTTAATTGAAGGAGGCTCTCAGCAAAACGGGTACCGCTCAGGTACCGAAAATGCCATGGGAGTTGAGTCTATTGCACTGGCCTTGGAATCTGTGAAAAGTAATTTCGCACCAGATCCGCTTAAAAAGGCCACACGTTATTTTGAGCAAGAGTTAAAAAGTGTTTTTAAAGATAAAATAATAATTGTTGGTGAGAACTCTTCTCATAGAAACCTCAACACAATCTTCGCTGTTTTTACTGATATTAAAAGCGATACGCTTGTAGCGGCCATGGATATGGCCGGTTTTGATGTGGGAAAAGGCTCAGCATGTTCCTCAGGTCTATCCACGCCTAATAAAACACTTTTGGCCATAGGCCTAGATGAGGCCTTGGCGAGAAACGCTATACGTTTTTCTTTTTCTTCTTTTTATAATTTAGATCAGGCCAAAGAACATATGAAGGTCTTAAAAGAGATTTTTCTTAAGCTCACCTAACTGAGCAGCTTCCTTTCAAAAACTCCATTGCAGCATAACACTTCTTTAGTGATTCATAGTGGCACTGGGAGAATCCATTTTCATTAGTATGGCAAAACTGTTCATCACCAGTTTGCATTGTTGAGGCCACATCCCTTTGAGGTCCGGCGCAAGAAATTGATAAAAACAGGGTAAGAAAGATAATTTTCACAAGACTTCTCCTTTATACTTACACTGCTTGTCGTCACAGCTGGGGCCTATTTTTAGACAAAAAGTCACTTGGTGGTTCTAAATAACTCCAATGGTTTCTTTTTGGTCTTAGGTAAGTATTTGAAATCTATATAGACAAACTTGGCACGCCCTTTGCTTATATATAAGGCAACACTCCGATTGGTACAAAATTAGCCTTGGTCGGTGTTTTTTTGATCTTAAATCATTTCTGTACCAATCAACACAAGGAACCGAATGGGGCCTTGCCAAATTCAAATCTTAAATTCTTACTTTTCAATAAACACTAAGACCAAGGCCTTCTTTTGTTCTAAAATGAAAACATGGTCGGCCTTATAATTTTTATTTTAACGTTTTCTCTCCAAATACATGCCAAAGAGCTTGTCATAAATTGTGATTACAATTCTTTGCTGCACTTTAAGGACAAAAATAAAAAAGAGTTTTCAGGATATGCTATTGAACTGGCACAGAAGGTTTTTTTAAGTCTTGGATTAAAATATAAATTCCAAATGAAAAATACAGCTCATAACTTACAAGCACTAAAAGATGGCGAAATTGATGCTATTTTAAGTTTTGAGAGAACAAATTCAGTTGAAGATGAATTTCAATGGGTGGGGCCCTATTTTGCGAACGAATGGGTTCTTGTCGGAAAGCGTAGTAAGGACCTTAGGATAAACTATCTAAAAGAGGCCACGGGACTTAAAATAGGGGCCCGACGTTTTGGTTCTTTTGGGAAACTATTGAATTCTAATGGGCTGAGTACAAAAGAAATGCCAACCTCAAAGCAGCTTGCTTTGGCACTTAAAAGAGATGAGATTGATTTATGGGCCACAGAATCTATGACCTTTAATCACTACTCAAGGCTAATACGTTTTACTAACTATAAGATAGCTTATACTTCAAAGGAGAAGGTTTATATTTATATGGCATTTAATAAGGGCGTTGATCCAAAAATAATTGCTAAGTTAAATATTGCTTTTAGGGAGTTAAGGATAAATGGAACTTTTAAAGATTTACAGGAAAAGTATTTTCCTAATCATTAATCTTCTTCGCTCCATTTAATATCTTCGCTTATTTTTACACCCTTAAGAACTTTCTCTTTTTCCTTTTGAATAAACCCAAAATTAAAAGACTGAAGACCGTCAATATTTCCATTATGAGAAATAGTAATCGTTTCAGGTGTTATATCTAGTAGTGAAGTTAAAAAGAAATTTTCTGGTAAACTAGAAAACTCTTCTGTTTCATCTTCACTTTCAATCATAGGTTCCATAGGTCGATCCTTAGAGTTTTTAACAATAAGGGCACCCTTCATTTTTTGTTCAGGTATGGCCTTGGTCAGGTTCCAGCTTCCTATATGGAAAAAATCGAGAAAAAAGATACTTTTCCCATATTTTAATTTTCGTGGAAGTAAAAGTGCCTGAAGAAACCTTCTTGTTGAGCTATCCTTACTTCTTTTTGCTAGTTTTTCTGCAAGTGAAGAATCTTCTATTCTAATAATATAAGCGCCGGGTGATTTAGTACTTTTGAAAAGAAAATACTGAAAAGCGATACTAAATAAGGTGAACAGCTTTTGTTGAGGGAGTTGGAGGTGCTTATGACCCTTATTGTCAACCAAAGCTTTCACACCCTCGTACAGTAATCTTTTATCCATATCCAGAGGCATACTAAATCCTTAAAATTTGAAGAATCTTCCTATATTAAATAAGACACATATTGTAAATCGTTATTTTTATATCCTTAATTTCGGAATTCTTTACTATTGATTGTGTAATTGATTGACGGGGTGGGCCCCATCAATTAAGATTCCGCTAATTTTTTCAACTATTTGAATGGAGAATATTCATGAAACTCATGGCCAAAACGAGAAATATCGGGATTTCGGCCCACATCGATTCCGGAAAAACTACTCTTACAGAAAGAATCCTATACTACTGTGGAACAATTCATAAAATTGAAGATGTTCGTGGTGGTGGTGATGGTGCCAAGATGGACCACATGGAACTAGAAAAGGAAAAAGGTATTACAATTACCTCTGCTGCAACGACAGTATTTTGGAGAGGTCTAGAAGGCAAAGGAACAACTTTTGCTGAAGGTGTGGAAAAAGATACTAGGATTAATATTATCGATACTCCAGGTCACGTTGACTTTACTGTTGAAGTTGAAAGGTCTCTAAGAGTTCTTGATGGTGCTATTCTTGTTCTTTGTTCTGTTGCTGGTGTTCAGTCACAGTCTATTACTGTTGATAGACAAATGAAGAGATATAAAGTTCCTAGAATGTGTTTCATTAATAAAATGGATAGAATGGGAGCTAATCCTTTTAACGGCGTAGCTGCTCTTAGAGAAAAGCTAAATCATAACGCTGTTCTTATGCAATTACCTATTGGTGCTGAAGAAAACTTTGTAGGTGTTATCGATTTAGTTACAAAAAAGGCATACTACTTTGATGGTGATAATGGAGAAAATATCAGAATAGAGGAATGTCCATCTGATATGACTGACAAAGTTGAAGAAGCTAGAGCAGAAATGCTTGATAAAGTTGCTGAGTTTGATGATGAAGTAATGGAAAAGTACCTTGAAGGTAATGAACTTACTGAAGCGGAAATTCATAGAGCTGTTAAGGCCGGTGTTAACTCTCTAGGTCTTACTCCAGTATTCCTAGGTTCTGCTTTCAAAAATAAAGGTGTTCAAACTTTATTAGAGGCAGTTGCAAGATACCTACCTTCTCCTCTTGAGTGTGCAAAACCTACTGCTGTTCACTCTGAAACAAATGAGAAAGTAAACCTTGAACCAGATCCAGAAGGTGATCTTGTTATGATGGCCTTTAAAATTACTGATGAACAGTTTGGTCAATTAACTTATACAAGAATATACCAAGGTAGAATCAATAAAGGTGAATCTGTTTACAATACAAGAACTGGTAAAAAAGTTAGAATTGGTAGAATGGTTCGTATGAACTCAAATGATAGAGAGAATATTGATGAGGCCCACGCAGGTGATATCATTGCTCTCGTTGGTGTAGATTGTGCTTCTGGTGATACATTTGTTGCCAACGAAAATCTAACGAATATCTCATGTGAAGGAATTCATGTTCCAATTCCAGTTATTGAGCTTTCTATCTCATGTACTGATAAAAACGAACAAGCTAAGATGTCTAAAGGACTTCAAAAGTTTCTTAAAGAAGACCCAACTTTCCACGTTTATACTGATGAAGAATCAGGTGAAACAAGAATTGCAGGTATGGGTGAGCTTCACCTTGAGATTTATGTAGAAAGACTTAAAAGGGAGTTTAAGGCCAATGTTATTGTTGGTGCCCCACAGGTCAACTACAGAGAAACAATTAGAGGTGAGACGAAGTTTGATTATGCTCATAAGAAACAAACTGGTGGTGCGGGTCAATTCGCTCACGTTGTTGGTACTCTTAGACCCCTTGCTGAAGAGAGTAAAGAAACTGAAGATCAGGTGTTTAGGTTTCATAACGAAATTAAAGGTGGATCAATTCCAGGTGAATTTATTGGAGCATGTGAGAAAGGTTTCAATGATGTTATGGAAAAAGGGCCACTTGCTGCTTTCCCTCTAATCAACTGCGAAGTTTTCCTTCAAGATGGTAAGCACCATGATGTTGACTCATCTGACTTGGCCTTTAGAATTGCTTCAAGACAAGCCATGAGACAAGGGATTAAAAATGCTGATCCATGTCTTCTTGAGCCTTTCATGAAAGTTGAAGTTACAACTCCAGATGAGTATCAAGGTTCAGTAATTGGTGACCTTTCTTCAAGAAGAGGTGTTATTCAAGGTTCTGAAACTGATCCAGGTGGAGAAGTTATTATTAATGCTGAAGTACCTCTTTCAGAAATGTTCGGTTACTCTAGTGACCTTAGATCAATGTCAGCAGGTAAAGCATCTTATACTATGGAATTTGCTAGGTATTCTGAAACACCACCAAACATTGCTGAAAAGGTAATGAAGGAAAGGGCAGAAAAACTGGCCAATGAATAATTCTTATTTAAATTTTCTTTGATAAAGGCCCCTTTTTGGGGCCTTTTTATTTTAATCCTCTACATAATTTATTGTTTTTTTTTTTTATTAAAGTTGAGTCAAAGACTCCGATAATGGAAATATAACTAACAAGGCAATAATATTATGTTTTCAAAAGTATGTTTACCCCTTACGGCTTTATTCATTTTATCAGGTTGTGCTACACAGAGCGCTTACCAAGAGTCATTAGATAAGGCCTTTGCTGAACTCGAAGGTCAGACTTCACGGTCTGTTGCGGGTATTAGCGACGGAATCGATGTAGATAAATTAAAAAACTTTAAGATGGTTGTTTTCCCCAAGGCCGTTGATAATCATATGAGAATGGGCAAAAGCGAATACATTGATAAAGCACCGCTTAGTGATATGGATGAACAAGAAAGAGATCAATACCTTGATTCGAGAACGGTTTATCATTCTCCATTAACTTATAATTTTAAGATTTTAAAAAAAGGCAGATGTGTAAGTTTAGTTAAATCGCGAAAGTTTGCGACACACCTTTTTTTTGGGGGCGAAAACTTTGACTCAACAACAAAATGTATAGTGCTCGAAGTAAAAAAAGAGCACTCTAAGTTTTTTGGAAAACGAATTCTCGACCTTAAAAAGGACGACATCTTAAGAGTGAGAGTATACTTGGATGAGTATTTAAGACCTTATGGTCACTCTGTTGATTATGCCGTTAAGTTAGGACGTGAACCTTATAGAACAGAAAATATTAAAACGGATTCGAGAGATAATAGTTCTTCGGGATTATCAATGTATCCGATTGATCTGCCGAACTTTAAAAATAGTTCTGTTATTAATAAAGGTAAAGATGCCGTACCACTACCTAAAAACCTTTTTGTGGTTTTCAATGTTAAAAGTAAAGTAAAGACTCCTGTTTGTAAGAAGGCCACACTTTATGAACATAAAGACATTCTTGGAAATGTTGTAGAGTCTACTTGGTGTGGTACGCAGAATTGGCCGACAACTATAGAGAATGACAAATTTTTCGCAATTTTAAAATAAGGTGATGATATGACTAAGTTTATAGTTGGAGTTTTACTCCTTATCTCGTGGCAGCTTAATGCGGACATGGGGTCTTTTAAGAGTGCAAATACTAATTTTAAAAACCTATTTAACAATTATAGAATTGGAGGTCCTGCGACAGCACCTTGGGTCGGTAGTTGGTGGGCCTATAAAAATAATGGAATTGATCATGGAGCACCAGAAAATCCACGTTCAACGGAAAAAGTTGTATCACCCTCAAAAAAGTTTGATAAATTTCATAAAATTAAAGATGGAACAACAAGTTCCTGGGAAAAGAAAAATCATACCTGTGATAATTTGAAAACTGAAAAGCAAAAGAAGAGTTGCCAGGGGTGGTGGGGACATTGTAATGCCTGGGCCGCTGCTGCGATCAAAGAGAATGAACCGAGAAAGTCTTTTGTTAAAAAAGGTATAAAGTTTAATATTGCCGATCAAAAGGCATTAATGAGTGAACTTTATATGGAGAATTATAGTTTGTTTGTAGGTAATACAGACAAATCTGTTGAGACAGATAATGAATGGATTTTTGATAAAAACCATAAGAAGTCTAAAAAGATAATTAATAGAAGAAACTATACTGCTTATGATGGCTTTTGGGATGTAACTCCAAAAGCATTTTTTCTCATACTTACAAACTACTTAGGAATGCAAAAAGTAGGAGTTGTGATTGACCGATTCACAGGTGATCAAGTATGGAATCAGCCCCTAGCGGGATACAGATTGCTTCCTATTGCAAAAAGTAATATTAAAGATCCAAAGGTGAAAAATGGTAAAAAAGTGTATCCCGTATTATTGAAGGCCAATATCTACTGGGCCGAAGATGGAGTGTGGGAGCATGAGATTAGTGACCCTTTCAATTATGAAAAGGATACTAATGATAATTTTATGATAGGAGACTTTGCTGTAAGTCACCACTACAAAGGAAGGTCTCTGGCCTTTTATTTGTACTTTGATGCCCCTGTAACTGTGACGAGTGATGGAAAACTCATAAAGAGTGCTGGTCGTATTGTAGGAGATGGAATTTGGTATCATCAAACTAAAAGTGGAAAGAGTGTTTATTTGAAAAATAATATCAATTTTAATGATACTCACCCTGACTTTATATGGTTTCCAACAAAAGTTAATGACCAATCAGGAAGAAACTATAGAAATCCAGAGGTAAATTCCACAAAAGTTTCAGCTATCATGAAAGTGGGAGAGGAGCCTATTCCACCTCCACCAGCTAATAATCAGAACTTTTCTTGTACCTATGAACTTCGAGGCTTTTTTGGTAACCGAAGAAAAGTATTTAAAATAGAAAATTCAATTAGCTATAATGCTGCTTGTACTGAAGCAGCGGCCAAGTGTAAAAATGACATCAGAGGCTGGCAGAAGTGCCGCAGGGTCCGGTAAAATTTTCCTACTAACGGCATTTTGTTGTTGTGTGTTAATCTGGAGAGGGTGATACTCAATGGCAAACTTAGACACTATTTTATCGGATCATAAATCAAGGGAGAAGATTTCCTCTTATAAAAAGGAGGAGAATCATAAAAATAGCTCTCTTAGGCCAACATACTCTAAAATACCGGATATATTCTTTGATGAAATACTCCAAGACTTTAAGCTCACAAGGCCTGAGATCATGACCTTGCTGTTTCTATACCGTCAGGTATGGTGTAGGCCTAATCTCTATAAGGCCTATGGAATAAGCCAAATTATGTCCCATACAGAGATGGGGAAGGCCCTAGATCTAAGTCTAGAGGAAGTCTACTCTGCGCTGCGTAAAGTTGAAGGTTTTGGGTTTATTACTACTATACGATCCGGACAGTATTTTGTTAGAAGGTTTTTCACAAAGTCTAATGATTTGAAATTTTCTCAAACTTATGATGACTTTGAAAACTAAAGGCAAATGTGAGTTTTACGAAATTTCAAGAAGCGGAGCTTGAAGCAATTAAAGCTTCGTTAGAAAACCATCCAGTTTATAAAAATATTAATAAGGCAAAAGATATTGCTTCGCTTATGTCCTATCATGTTTTTGCTGTTTGGGATTTCATGTCTTTATTAAAGTCTTTGCAAAATGAAATTGCTAGTACAAATACACCATGGTTACCTAGTAAATACCCTAAAGAGATTGTCCGCTTTATTAATGAAATCGTTCTGGCCGAGGAAAGTGATGAAGATGGAGAGGGCGGTTATTGTGATCATTTCACCCTCTATCTTAAGGCCATGGATGAAGTAGGGGCCGACTATAGTAAAGTTTTAGATTTTATTGATAGAAAAGAAGTAAGAAAGTTACCAATTGAAATATATCAATTTACTAAATTTAACCTAGACCTCGTCAGTGAGGGCAGTGCCCATAAAGTGGCTTCTGCCTTCTTCTTTGGACGAGAGGACATCATTCCAATGATGTTCAAGGCCATTACCAAAAATACTCTAAATACTTCATATAAACACCCTAAGCTAAATTATTACTTAGAACGCCATATAGAATTAGATGAAAATGAGCACGGACCTTTGGCCAGAAGAATTATTGAATACTTGTGCCAAGATGATACTAAGAAGTGGACTGAGGCCTATGAAGTAGCACTAAAGTCTCTTCAACTAAGAAAAACACTCTGGGATTCAGTTCTCAATCAAATAAAAGAAAATCGACCATATTTAAATAATTTAGATACCTAGGCGATTCTTACCTCTAGAAGAAAAATTAAAAACCAAAACGTATAATAAAAATGCCACTTATCTCTAGGGGAGGAATATGACTATTTTAGAATATATTAACAGCGGAGGCACTATTATGTACTTCCTTTTGACTATCAATGTAGTTGGCTTTACGTTTATTTTTTGGAAGTTACTACACTTTAATAGTGAAAAGAAACATATCAAAACAAGTGCTCAAGAAATTCTTAGAGAAATTATAAAGTCAAACCCAGAGTTTAAGTCTGAGAAAATGCTTTTGGATGTGGCCAAAGATAAAGTCTATACATTCTCTCATGCATTAGAGAAAGGCCTTTCAACGATTAAAATAATCGCAACTGTAGCACCGCTTTTAGGGTTATTAGGAACAGTCATTGGTGTTTTATCCGCTTTCCAATCTATCGCTTCTAATGGGTTAAGTGATCCAACACTTTTTGCTGGTGGTATTTCTATGGCATTAGTAACTACAGTCGGTGGACTTATTGTCGCTATTCCTCATTTTGTTTTTTATAACTATCTTAGTGGCTGGTTAAATGGTTTTGAAGTTAAGTTAGAAGATCAGATCCTTGATTCTTTCGTTTCTAAAGATTACATGGTGTAAAAATGAAAAAGAATAGACGCAGAGATGAACTTGTTCCAGACCTTACTCCATTAATGGATATTATGTTTCTTTTACTCATCTTTTTTATTGTAACTTCAGTATTTAGGAATGATCAAAATATACTGGCCCTTAATTTACCTAAAACTGAGGGCGCTTCTGAAGGAAAAGGTGATAAAAAAGAACTAGTACTTGAACTTAGTAAAGATAAATTTGTTGTTAATAAAAAAGAAGTCTCTCTAGATGATTTTTCTAATGTTATTAAAAGCTATAAGGACCCCAAAATCGCTGTAGATTTTAGGGTTGATAAAGATGTTGTCTATGATCGTATAGTTAAAGTTTTAAGTGTTCTTCAGCAGAATAACTTAACTAATCTCAGTTTGGTAACTAGTAAACTTTAAGAATAAGCATCTTTTCGATAAGTCAGAACAAGGATTATTATCTGAATAGCGAAGAAAGAACCTAAGAAAATGGCCCCTCCTTGACTAAAACCATAGGAGTGAAGGCCAGAGGCCAGTATATAATTAACTCCAAACCATGCCATCATTACACTGAGAAAACCTAAAGCGACAAGGTGTGAAAATACATTGTCGGTAATCCAACTCGTTCCTTTTCCATGAAGAATCGCCATATAAATACAAAGTACTATAAGTGACCAAGTTTCTTTTGGATCCCAGCCCCAGAAACGTCCCCAGCTATAATCGGCCCAAACGCCACCTAAAATGATACCAGCAGCGAGAAGAATAACACCAAACTTGAGACAGTTATAAATAAGGGAATTAACATACTTTGCTTTTGTTTTATCAATATTAGAAAACCTCGTTTTTATGATGAGATAATTGGCCAAGATCCAGCTTAATGCTAAGGCCCCATAACTTAGAATAATAGTGGTTACATGGGTGCTTAACCAAAAGTTATCTCGTAATACAGGCACGAGAGGTGAGATCGTATCGCTCAACATACCCGTTGCAAAGTTCATCATCATCAAAGTAAGTAGACTGTAAAAAAGACCTACGTAGACATAAAGCTTTTCTTTCGTAAAGTGTCCAACAATGAGTGATATAACAAGGGCGCCATAACCACTAAACATTACAGTTTCATACATATTTGTAATAGGGGCCCTTCCACTTACATAGGTTCTTAAAATGATAAGTAGTGTTTGTGCCAAGACGCTCAAAAAACTAAGGCCTAGAACTAAAGGGAATTTTTTTGTAACGAATAAAATGGCAAAGGCGAGAAGATTTATATAGAGAGACCATTTATGTAATTTGAGGTTCCTAAAAAAATGCTCGACTATAAACTGGTCACCTTCAAATTTTTCAACACTGTTTATTTTTTCGTTTATAAAATTGATGGCCTTTTTTTCATCCATATCGAGAAAGGTTCTACCATCTGGGCTTAAGGCGAACTCTGAGATTGGTGACCAGTTGATTTTATTTGGACTCTCAATGGGAATAGTCCAAGACCTTCCGAGAGTCATATTTGAATATAATGTGATTTTTTTTCTTAAATCTTCAAGGCTTCTTTTGTAAGCAGTATCCTCTTTTTGGAGCATAATCTCTCGGTTAATCTCTTTGAGCCTCGAGCTCAACTCACCATAGTGGGTGTTTTCTTTTGCACCTAAAAACTCTCTAACTTGGTTATTTTCTATAATGGCCGTTAATTTAAGGTCGTTATTTCCTAAGAAATCTTTTAACGCAAAATTACAATAAGTTTGAGAAATGCTTTGGCCTTTTATTGAAAACTTTCGGTTGAGAAATTGAAAAGTTTCTTCAGCAAGGACATTTAAGGGCTTAACCCTTCCTTTTTCTAATACAGGGAGCTTACCAATATTAGGAGCACAGGGATTTGCAAAAATGTTTAAAGAGCTGAAAAGACAAATTAAGAGGAGAAGATTTTTCATCTTTAAGATCCTTTAGAGAAAAAGGAGGCCTTCTTTTTTCTTCTAATTAGGTAATGCCACATAGTACCTAGTACAAGAATGAGAGAGCCAAAATATTTGATAGGTCTTCCTGGGTCAAAGTTTGCTGATAATACAGATCCATGGCCTGAGTTTTCAGTTTTAAAATAAGAAGCTTGATAAAAGGTAAACCCAGCATGTTTAAGTGGATTATTCATATAAATGTGATGGTTTTGAGAGCCCTCTTTTCCTGAAAAGAGTTGGATGAAACTCTCATAACTGGCAGGATTATTAGTTCCAGGGTCGGTATCCATTTTAAAGTTAGTTAATAGAAACTCAAATGGCAGATCGAGTTTTTGCTTCTGAAGGCTTACTTTAATAAAGTCTTGATTTGATCTTAGGACGATAGGCTTACTATCAGTAACATAGTACTTCTTATTTTCATATTCTAGTTCAATGGCCCTTTGATTTCCCTTAACAATCTCACTATTTTTTTGAATGGGTAGTATCGCTTTAGGTCTTAATATTGGATATAAGGACTTTTCTACTCTGTGTAGCGTTACTTCAAATCCCATCCAAGGAAGGGATAGGCTTTCATCGGTTTTTATATTTTCTGTAGTCCATGACCCATCTTCAAAATAAGAGACACCATTTCCAAAAAGAAATAGATGAGGTGATGTTTCAAAAAGTTTTTTACTAAAAATTTTAAGTGGGTTATCTCGCTGTATTTGAAACTTTTCATTAACGGGATAAGGTGAGAAATCAGGGAAAAAGCTTATGAGATTACCCTCATAAGGTACAACAAGAAATCGATTCCCTTTAGATGTCGTTTTTATCTCAATTTTATAATCTTCTGGAGTAAAGCAGCTTTCTGAGTTGGCGTTCCAGATAATAAGTTTACTTGATGTTTCTTTTGAAAAACAAGGTTGAAGAACATCGGGTAAAAAATGAATACTTAAAGGTCCTAGGGAGAGTGTACTTGTAAAGTCTTTTGCCTCAGGATTATTAGTTAACGTAAAGTTTTGGGCAACCATATCGTTACTGAGGGTATAGTTTGCACTTAAGTAATTTTGTTTGGATTTGACCCAGTCAGTAATATTTTCTGTATAGGGAAGGAAGTTTTGAAACTTAATTCCCTTATACTCAACATTGAGCTCTTGCTTTGTCGCTGATTCGGGAAGATCCATAACAAAGGCCTTATTGCCTTCACCAAAGCTTAGTTTGACCTGATCTTTAGGAAGTTCAATAGAGCGACTTGGGATACCTGGAACAAGCGTGATATTACCATCAATCCCACTATAGTATGTTACAAATGATCCGCTAAATATAAGAAGTAGTCCTAAGTGAAGTGTATAGAAACCATAGTATGCTTTTCTAAATGGAAACCTTTTAAAAGTCGCCATAAGTATACTGAGATACATCACCAATTGAATCAGCATAAATGGCCATTTTTTATAAATAAGCCTATTGGCAAATTCTGTACCGTAATAACTTTCGGCAAAGGTTCCTACAATCATAAAAATTGTAAAAACCATAATGATGATAACGGCGAATTTAAGTGACCCGAATGTGTTTTCGACCTTATTATAAAGTCTTGCAATATCCATAATTTACCTTGCGCTAAGATGGCATCATGAATATCTTTTTTCAAGCTTTATCGGGCCAATTTACTAAATATCCAAACGATACTGAACAGGATGGGCTGATGCGCCATATAAATAGGGAGTGAATGCTTACCCATATACTTTAATGGCCTCAAAAAAACAGTATTTGATATGGGAAGGTGGTGTAGGTTTACAGAGTGAGCAAAAATACCAAGTAAGCAGACACCTACCCATGGGAAAGGAGCTATGTAATCCATAGAGGCATGAGGTAAAAGAAACCAAGGTATATCAACTTTAAAAACTAGCGAAGCAATTATAAGGCAAGAGCCCACAAATAATGAGAACTTTGGATACTTTAAGAAAGGGAGAATGATAATACTGCATAACGCAATTGAGTGTAGAGTACCAAAATAAATCCAGCTTTGGGGAAAATATATATAGGTAAATAGACTGATTAATGCAGCAAGAACAACCAGCTTTAATAATCTTTTTAAAAATGAGTTCCATCTAATTGTTTCACCGTGTGAATGTTTCATCGAAATACCCACCGAAAACATAAATAAAAAGACGATTACCCTTGGAAAGATCCACCAAAATAGGTCTTTATTTACATCAAAACTAGCAAAACCAAACAACGTTAGATCATAAGAGAAGTGGAAGATGATCATAAGAAAAACAGCAAGTCCTCTTATTATATCGATAAAAGGGTATCTTTTCATAAGATAATTATATTTTAGTTTAGAAAAATATAAAAGGGGCCACTTGAATCAATGTTTATTGCACCTGATCCAAAATTACTCAAGGTGAGGCTACTTAATGGAGTAATATGTTTCTTTCTTAAGGGATATTTTACATCTCCTTTAATGGCCACTTTTGCTGATTCGAAGACTAAAAGACTAAAACTTCCTTTTATCTTGATATCATGTATGCCTGCTGAGTAGGCTTTGACCTTATTTGAGAAATACACCCTTACTTGTTTTTTGTTTTTTAAAAAATGATGAACTTCACCAAAATTAAGTAATTCATGGTCCTTTCTACCTCCCAAGAACCCCTTAAGGTAAACTTCCTTAATAGAAAGTGGGAGACACCTAAGAGCGGCCTTAAGATCTGAGTAATCCTTATCCTTATTGAGCATAATGTCTAATTTACTGTGAGAACTATCACCATCTCCAATGCTCCAATGGGGGATATTTTTGAGCTCTGGCTTGATCTTTACACCTCCGTCTACAAGAAGGTGAGGCATCAGCTTAGGTCGGTAATTCTTTACTAAAGGTCCTACAAGGCAGACTTTTTGTTCTGAACTAAGGCTTTTTTTAATATCTTGGCTAGTAATCATAGATAATCTTTTGACAAAAAATGATAATTAATCTTATTTTAGTAAAACGGAAAACAAACTACTATTGTATTTGAATTCCTTAGTATATATTATATTTAACAATTTAATTATCAGGATACTCATTGTGAAATATTTATTACCTATAATGGCCTTAATTTTTGCATCAAATTCATTTGGAAAAGATGCAGCGAAAGGAAAACAGCTCTATGCTACCTGTATTCAATGTCACGGGGAAGCTGGCCAGGGTAACCCTAAGGAGCAAGGGCCTAAAATAAGTGGTCAATATGATTGGTACATACTTTCTCAACTCGAAGCCTTTCAAAAAGGAACCAGAAAGAATGAGAAAATGATGCCTTATATTAAAAATCTCAGTAAAAAGGATTTTGAAGATCTTGCGGCATACGTGAGTGGTCTTTAATTAGCTAGTTAATTAATTTTTAGCCGATTCAGGGAAGATAATGGGCGAATTGATCGAAAAAAACACATTAAGCTTCTTTGCTGCTTCTTCTGAGCAGCAAATTAAATCAGTATATGATTATAATATAGATGCCTTTACTGACCCTCCGGGGTTTGATTGGACAGTCCTTGAAATTAAAAAGCAAATAAAAGATGGATGGGACCTTTACGCGGTTGAACTCAACAGTGAAGTTATTGCAGCTGTTTTCTTGAAGGTCGATCCAGAAGGGCTCAAGACGAAAAATACATCTTTGAAAATGCATCTGAAAGGCAGTGGTTATAATCATCAAATAAAAGACTTTTTTGAATTTAAAGCACGTGAACTTAAGGAGAAAAGAATTTATCACTATTGTAGAATTGATAACTTTAGAATGTATTCTTTGAATGAAAGTCATGGCTACAAGAGAACACAGAGGAGCCAAGTCGATCCTCACGTTGTTGAATGGTTAAAAGAACTTGAGTAAAAAATTAATTTTTATCTATAGACATATGAGAAAAGCTATTGGCATAATTTTAATGTAAATAAATATGTAGGTTTATTATAAACAGTTTGTCTAATTTTACGGAGGTTGAAAATGGCAAAGAAAAAAGCAAAAAAGAAAGTAGCTAAGAAAAAAGTTACTAAGAAGAAAGTGGCAAAGAAAAAGGTAGCAAAGAAAAAGGTAGCAAAGAAAAAAGCCAAGAAGAAGGCAACAAAGAAAAAAACTACTAAGAAAAAAGCTAAGAAAAAAACAACAAAGAAAAAAGCTACTAAGAAAAAAACAACAAAGAAAAAAGCTACTAAGAAGAAGGCCAAAACTAAAAGAAAGCCAAATGCTGCTTTTATGAAGCCAATGACTCCTTCTACTGCTCTAGCTAAAGTTGTTGGAAGTAAAGCTCTTCCAAGAACTCAAGTTATTAAGAAGATCTGGGAATACATCAGAAAGCATAAGCTTCAGAATCCTAAGAACAAAAGAAATATCTTAGCTGATGACAATCTTAAGCCAGTATTTGGTGGAAAGAAAGAAGTTACCATGTTCCAACTTGCTGGACTTATTGGTAAGCACCTAAGCTAAGTTTAGCTTTAAGACGATTTTTAATGGGGGCCTCTTTTGAGGCCCTTTTTTTTTCTACAAATTTTGTGAATTTTTAATTTCTAGAATTGTTTTTGGTGAAATCCAGTTTTTACCATTTGATATTTGAATAAATTCCTTACAATAACGAGTAGGGTTTCCATAAGGATATTCGCCTTTTCCTTGGTAATAATGAAGACATGTCTTCGCGTATGACTCCAAAAGTTCTGGAAAGCTCTTTGAAATAAACTCTATGAGAGTGACTTTTTTATCTATGTTGGAAGTATTAAAAAGTGAATCAGGTATAAATTCTTCGGCCATGATATCCATGAGTAGCTTTTTTCGCTTCTCTGGCTCTTCCTGGAGCATCTTAAGGTTATTCCATGCCATGTTAAATGTATCACCTTGGGTTGGGCCTGAAAGTAGATAAGTAACTAAAAAACGCTCTTTTTCGTCTTTTTGAAGTTGATTAAATATGTTTAGCAATAGGAATGCTTCTTCTTTTCTTTTGATAAGAGGACTGTAGGACATGATATGCTTTAATTTAGGATATATTTTTTTATAACAGTCCTGGTTTGTGATGTCTTGAAGTTTAACCTTAGCATCGAAAATACTAGATTTGGTGGTCACTACTTTTGCAGCTTTTTCAAACAGTGGAATAAAAATATAGTCTTTATGACATTCAAACGAAGCAATATCACTACGTAAGGCCGATTCAATAAAGTTCCAATATGTTTTTCCTGGATAAGTGCTATACAACAATTCTGCTAATTTAAAGCCAACATCGGGTGCCTTACGTGAGCTAGACCAAAAGTTTCTTATAAAGTCGAGACAGCTAGTTTTAATTGGTGAGGTACACTTTTTAAAAAATTTAAAAGCAAACTCTTCTCTTTTTATCTGATAAACTTCGTCAGATTTAAAAACTGGCCAAAGAGAGTAATCTTCAATTTTTCTAAAGCTTTCATAGTTAATAAGGTCTCTTTGAGTAAAATCTTCAATCAGAAGTAAACCCATTTTTTGGGTCATATCAACCCATACACGGCCTCTCTGAGTTGGTGGGATATCCTTAGCATGGTTTAGATATTCAACAAAGCTTTTTTGATCATGAAGAATTTGTAGATCTTTAAAAGTGTATTGAGAATTGGCCATTAATTTAAAGGAACATATAAGAAATAGAAGTACTTTTAACATATGACTATTGTATATGAAATTCCCTTAATAACGCAATCGGGCTACACAAAAACAGAAGCGGCGTTCTAAAATAAGAGTATCAAGGATGATTCATGGAAGAATATAAAAAATCGCCGCATATTATTTTAGCAACTCACCACAAACAAATTTATAATGAGTCCATTAGTTTAGATTGGGGAAGTAAGGATCCAAAAACCAGAGGGCCTATTGTTGGTACATTAAACTCTAGAGAACATAGAAATGTTATTGGTACCCACAGCGGAAGCTATACAGTCTATCGTGCTCTCTCAATGGCACAAGGTAATTATGATAAGTATCATACGCCAGATCTAAAAAATACCCAAGGTAGCTTCAAAATAGGGCCTCATCCGTCTTGGTATGACCCTGAAAAAATTATTTCCATAGACCCTTGGGGCGCCCAAGTTGTTGATCACTTTAATGATTTAATTGGAAAAGGAATTAATATTCAGCCTAGTATTGCTGTGACAGAAGCTCACCTTGATATACCAGAGCTGAAAAAGTCTGTTGAGGAAGGAAGATTGTCTAAGGATGGAAAAATTGTAAAAGAAGATGGCCTGATTAAGTGTTCTAAAGTGGCCATAGAGCCAGTTTGGTATTTACCAGGTATTGCTAAGCGTTTTGGTATTGAAGAAGGGCATTTACGAAAGGTTTTGTTTGAAGAAACAGGTGGAATGTTTCCTGAGTTGGTAACAAGGCATGATTTAAAAGTTTTATTACCACCGATAGGTAGTTCGACAGCATATATATTTGGAGACCCTAAAGATTTGAGCAATAAGAATGTTACCTTGTCTTGTCGAGTACATGATGAATGTAATGGAAGCGATGTTTTTGGATCTGATATTTGTACCTGTCGACCTTATCTAACCTATGGTCTGGAAGAAGCTGTTAAAAGGGCCCAGAACGGAGGAGTAGGGCTTGTTGTGTATTTTAGAAAAGAAGGTAGGGCCCTTGGAGAGGTAACAAAGTTTCTCGTATATAACGCAAGAAAAAAGCAGCCAGGAGGCGATACCGCTAAAAATTATTTTTATAGAACAGAATGTGTCGCTGGTGTTGAAGATGCTAGGTTCCAAGAGTTTATGCCTGATGTCCTCCATTGGTTTGGTGTTCAAAAAATACATCACTTTATGTCTATGAGTGATATGAAACATGATGCCATTGTAAATAGTGGAATTGAAATCGAGAATCGTGTCACTATTCCTAATGATCTCATCCCAGAAGATGCAATGGTTGAAATAGAGGCCAAAAAGGCAAGAGGCTATTTTAATGAGGATGAAACTGAAAGAGATGATAAATACCTAGAGAAGGTAAAGGGTCGTAAATTTGAATAAGAAAACAGATTGGCTACTTTGGCCCAATACTATTCGTGAGCAGTCCAATCGAATTTTTTCATCTATTGAACATGGTAAGACTCATTTTCTAATAGATGAAAAACAATGGGATTATACCGTAGATGTTGTGTGGGAGGAGATTAAAAAAAATTACCCTAGTTTTGATATTCCTTTCCATAGTAGATGGCGGCACTTTGATATTGGAAAGCAGCGGCTTAACAAAATTAAAGAGCAAAGTACTGATTCATTGTTAGATTTATGCTTTATTAGTGTTCTTCTTGATGCGGGAGCAGGTTCACAGTGGCGTTACACTTATAAAGATGAGGATATGTCTTATGGAAGAAGTGAAGGGCTTGCTTTGGCTTCTTTAGAGATGTTCGAAAAAGGAACTTTTGGATTACCTTATAAAGTTTTAGGAGAAGGTTTAAGAAGTCTGGATTTAAATGAGCTTAGTACTGGTTTGCAGATTAGTACTGATAATCCTATTGAAGGTTTAGAGGGAAGGCTCAACTTATTAAAAGCTTTAGGTGAGGTTTTAATAAATAGTACGACCTTTAAAGATAATCGCCCAAGTGGGATACTGAACTCATTGGATTCATATGAAATAAGTGGTCCTGAGTTTTTAAATAAAATATTAATTGAGCTAAAAGATATTTGGCCACAAGGTGATCAAGTTGATGGACAAGGATATGGAGATGTTTGGCATTATCCACCATTTGGAAGTCGTGATGATTTAACTTCTTATATTCCTTTTCATAAACTCGCCCAATGGCTAACATATTCCATCTTTGAGCTTCTCATTAATAATAATTATAAAATTAATAATATTTCAAAGCTCACTGGATTAGCTGAATATAGAAATGGTGGATTATTTATTGATACGGGTTATCTAAGACCAAGACCAGGAGTTGATCTAAACTCCAAGAAAAAAGCAAACGATGAAATAATTATTGAGTGGAGGGCCATTACTCTAGTTTTATTAGATAAAATTCATAATTCAATTAGAGAAAGACTAGGTAAGACAGAAGAATCCTTTCCTTTGGTAAGAACGTTGGAGGGGGGGACATGGAAGGCCGGTAGAGAATTGGCCTTTAAATTGAGAGAAGGTATTCCTCCCATAGATATTATTAGAGATGGAACAATATTTTAAGGATAATTAAATGAAAGAAAATTTAACTTTAATAAAACATCCTATTATTCTGGATAAACTTTCTAGGCTTCGTGATAAAAATTGTAATTCATCTGAGTTTCGAAATTTAATGTCAGAAATATCTCGTTACTTAGCTTTTGAAGCAACTGCAGATTTAGAAATGGATACAATGGAAATCGAAACACCATTAGCAAAAGATTCATTTTCTCGAGTAAAAGATTTTCCAATGGTTATTTCAATTCTCAGAGCAGGAAATGGTATGCTGGATGGGGTGTTATCTGTTCTCACCGGAGCGCAAGCTGGTCATATTGGAATTTATAGAGATAAATTTATTAATAATACGGTAGAGTACTATTTTAGAATACCTGGTGACAGTGAAGGTAAAAATGCTATTTTATTAGATCCTGTTATAGCTACTGCTGATACTATTGTGGCCGCAGTAGATAGGTTAAAGCAATACGGTTTACAAAATATAACAATATTAACTATTACTGTCGCAGAGTCTGGGGTAGAAAAATTATTTCACTTTCACCCAGATGTAAAAGTGTTTGCTCTATCGATTGAGTCTTCTATTGATAAAACAGGATTATTAGTTCCAGGAATCGGTGATGTAGGGTCTCGTCTCTATAATAACTAGGTTTATAAAAATGAAATCAAAGCTTATAGGTATCGCAGGTGGAAGTTGTTCAGGGAAAACAACGCTAGCACGAGCAATTCTTGATTCTCTAGGTACTAAAGATTGTCATATTTTATTCCAAGATAATTATTATATTGATCAATCTGATCGATTTGATGAAGATGGAGGTAGTGTAAATTTTGATCACCCTGATAGTATAGATTGGAAGCTATTTGAAAGGCATTTGAAGGATCTAAAAGAAGATAGGTCAATAAATGTTCCACAGTATGATTTTGTAAACCATGCACGAAAAGAAGAAACAACACTTTTTAACCCAATAAAAATTGTTTTGATAGATGGAACCCTTATCTTTCATAATAGTGAGATAAGGGATTTATTTGACTATAAAATTTTTCTCGATGCCGATTTTGACACTCGTTTTAACAGGAGGCTGTTACGTGATAAGACAGAGAGGGGAAGAACTGAGGAGGGCGTAAAGAAACAATTTGATCTCCAGGTAGAGCCTATGCATATAAAATTTGTCACTCCATCTAAAACCTTTGCTGACATGCTATTGCAACAAGATGATTTAAGATCTGATAGAATAAAATTTATTGAGCAGCAAATTCTAAGTAAATGTAAATAGATTAATCTGCATAATCCTTTCAATAAAATTCATTGTCTTTTAAGTTATTGCTTAATTAATTCTCTAGAATTTCTAACTGATGATAGTCTTAAAAAAGAGGAGTTTTCTTCTATGAAGAAAAAACGAATTGCTAGAATTATGGATTTTACTTCATTGAGCGACCTGTTCATGTTGTTGTCCGTATTATTTCTGATTATGTATTCTGTGAATTCTTTAAGAACAGGTTTGATCGCTTTGAGTGAGAGGCAACAGGCCCAAAAAAAATTGGATGAATTAAGCTCTCTTACATCAATAGCACGCTTTAATACTGTTAATGTCGCATACAGCTCAAATCATAAAGAAGTAAAACAACTCAAAAAAGAATTAAATAAATTAGCTCGCCTTGAAAAAAAGGCCGTTCAGATTAAAGAAAAACAAAAAAAGTTGTTGGATATTGCCATTGATAGGGAGATCAATTTAAAGAAATACAGAGCAATCGTGGAAAGCTCTCTTTACTCTCACTTTGGAATGAAAAATGAACTATCGAAAAAAGTTATCGAAGGTAGAGACTTAAAAAGGGCCAGCTTAGTATATCAAAACCAGTTGGCCAGTAAAAACCATGAAAATAAGCTCATCCAAAGAGAACTTGATTATTACAAATCTCAAGAAGTTGATTATTACGAAGATTTAATGAAAAAAAAGAGGATTATTGCGTCAGTTAAAAAGAATATTGATTTGATGACTGAGAGCTATAAAAAACAAAACAAGGCGATAAAAAAGATAACAAAGCAACTCCAACAAAAAGTGAATGAGAACCTAAGGCTACAAAAAAGCTACGAAGATAGGATTGCAAAGATAGGCTCTCAAAAGATAAGTGAAATTGATAAGATGAGAGAGAGGTTGAATCATGTTTATGATGAAAAACATCGTGTAGAGGTTTTAAACTCTGACTTAAGTAAAACAATTAAAAATATTAAAAAGGAATTGATGTTTTTAAAAAATAGAAAAGACTCAAGTTTGGCGCAAGAAAACATGACTCAAATTCTTAGTTCTCAATTATCTGTTGCTTTAAAGCAACGCGGACAAAATGAAAGTAAAATACTAGAGTTGGAAAATAATTTAGGACAATTAGAAAAAAAATTAGGTTCCGCAAATAAAAAGATTAAGGGCCAGCAAAGCTTTTTATCCTCTCTGATGGTAAATCAATTGAATGTTGAAAGGAATCTGGCCAGTTTCAAAGAAGAAGGAAGTCGCTTGAAAATCGCTAAAGAGAAGCTTATTGGGCGAATTGAAAGTGCTTTTAAAGGACAAGGATTAAATACATCATTAAATCGAATAAATGGTGATTTGACTTTTAACTTTAAAAAAGTCTATTTTGATTTTGGTAGCGATAACCTCAAAGAAGAGATGAAGCTCGACTTAGAATCCATTATTTCAAAATATGCTAAGGCCGTTATGGGGGATAAAGAACTTTCGAAACTTATTAAAGAAATTGAAGTCGTCGGTAGCGCATCACCAACTCTACAGGGCCGTTTTGTTAATATGATGTTCTCAGATCCTGAAACTATAAGGAAGGCCATGAATATTAATGTTGATCTTAGTTATAATCGTGCGAAAAAAATATTTAATCATCTTTTTAACAACCCTAGTGTTGTATTTGAACATAAGAATAAAATGTTTCCTCTTTTAAAAGTAAGTGGAGAAGGTTTTCATCGAGGACAGTTACCCAAAGGAGAATCATATGAGTCTTTGGGGGAGATGCCTGATTTTTGTATGAAGTTTGATTGTACTAAATATCAGGTTGTTAAATTAAGGTTTAAACTTCATTAAAGGAGGGCTTATTATGGTCTCTCAAGAAATATTTAATAAAATCCTACTCTATTCTAGTGAGAATCTAGTTCCATTCATGTTGATTTTATTTTTAGGTGCGATTGTCTTTCGCTTTGGAGCGTACATAACAGTCAAGCTTTTAAATGATTTTGTTAATCATTTTGAAATTAATACTATGGATGCAGTTACAGGTAAAAAGACAGGGCTTGGAAAAGGTTTTTATGAAATCGTAAAAAATGTTCTTTGGAATTCCTTTGAAGAACATTTTGTTTTTAAATCGAAATTTAAAAGAAGAAAGTTAGACAGATTAACTTCATTTTCGGATAGGGTTCTTTTGATAAAAGAGGGCAGTAGAAGAATGATTGACGATACTCTCAATCATGCAAAATATTGTTCTGATAGCAAAAACAAACCTGACTTTAATGAAATCGTGGCCTATTTAATTAAATCTAACCCGGTTTTTAAAAAGGTTTACGGTGTTGCACCTTTGGAAACAATCTCGGAAGTCTTAAGTGTATTACCTAATATTTTTGTGGTGTTAGGTATTTTTGGAACTTTTATAGGTATAATGCTTGCTCTACCAGAGCTTAATGGTATGGACCTATCAAATCTTGAGGCGACAAAAAAGACGATGGATGAATTTCTGTTAAAAATAGCATTTTCAATGAACACATCTATTTTGGGAATCATTCTGTCTATTGGACTGAATATTATTAATAGTATTTTTAGCAGTGATGTAATTGTTGAAAATATTAAGGATACTTTTCGAAATAGCCTTGGACTTTTGTGGAGTGAATCCCATGCTGTACATTCTAAGGCCATAAAATCTAAGGATAAAATAAAAGCAAAAGCTAGTTAGCGCGAAGCATTAAAGCGACTTCTCATATAGTCAGTTTCTCTTCTTTAGGGTACATAAGACACCTTAATCTAGAAACGTTATTGAGGTCATGATTATGCGACACGAAAACATCGCCATCCCAGAAATTAAAACCATTGTTTACGATTCAGTTCATCTTTATTTTGATGAGGACTTTAGTGAGGTTTTATTGGTTGATGACCAACCAATTCTGGAGTTACAAAACTATTTAAAAACTATCTTTTCAAAAAAAATTGGAAACTTTAGAGAGCAGCTCATTTTTAAATCAGTCCCATTTTTAGTAGCTGTTTTCTCAGATGAAAAAGAAGTACGAATTAGTGGAGCCAAGTTGGCACAAGAACTCTATCTTTGTCATCATTATGATGATGAGGATAATTCAAAGTTTATAACTTTTAAAAATCATGTGACAAAAATAGCAACGTTATCACCACAGGACTCTCTTTCTATTAGTCAGCGGATAACATTAACGAGTGATTTAGTTGATCTAACTGATTTGACGTATTTTCAAAAAACCTATGACTATTGTAACGAAACGATGAATAAGCTTCGTTTAAAAATAAGAGAATACTCACCATCAATATTTGAACAATTTTCTGATTACGGTTTAAGTTTAACTGCGAATTATGCGATTTTAAGAATTCATCTTTTGAAATTTTTAGCGATTCTACCTTCTCTCGATTATGACAAAAAAGGAAATGAGGTTAAAAGAGTCCTACTGGAGGCCCTAAGAAGGATATTAGAAGATCATACTCGTGCCAAGAAAGCGAAGGCAACTGGGGATCAGGCGCCATTATCTACAACTCTTAAGCTGTTTTTCCAAATAGTACATGCTGTAGCATATTTTCTACCTGCCAAAACACTTTCAGTGATCGTGAGATCTCTTGTGAGAACGATGGCCAAAAGATTTATCGCAGGAGAAACCATAGAAAAGGCCAAAGATGGACTCAAAGACCTTTATAAGAGCAACAGGGATGCTACTTTAGATCAGCTCGGTGAACTCGTTGTAAGTGAAAAAGAAGCTGATAATTATAGAGATGAAGTTATTAAACTTATTAAAGGATTCTCTTTACATGTAAAAAAAGGGGAGAAGAATAAAGCAGGAATAAATAGAGCTCATGTTTCTATCAAAGTAAGTGCACTTTGTTCAGATTTTAAACCTTATGCTTTTGATTATAGCTATAATCTTGTTGCACCAAGGCTTAAAGAAATTCTTACCCTTGCAAAAGAACATGATGTTTTCATTAACATAGATGCTGAACACTATCACTATCGAGACATTGTCTTTAAGATTTACAGTAAAGTCTTAAAAGAGACTGAAGAGCTTAAGGGTTTTGAGGCCACAGGTATTGTTGTTCAAGCGTACTTAAGAGATGGTCTTAAACATTTGAAAGATGTTATCGAGTTGGCAAAAGAAAGAAAAATAAATATGCCAATTCGTTTAGTTAAAGGTGCTTATTGGGATGCCGAAACTATAGAGGCCGAGGCCCATGGGCATAATGCTCCTCAATTTCTCAATAAAGAAGAAACCGATGTATATTTTAGGCAACTCATATTTGAAATACTTAAAAGTGGCGAAAGCATTCAACTTTGTATTGCTTCTCATAACTTTGCTGATCACAGTTTTGCTGAGGCCGTAAGAAAAGAAATATTTCCTGATTCACCAGTCATTGAACATCAATGCTTACATATGACTTATGAAGCCTTATCAGTTGCTCTGGCCAAGATGGGTTGGCCTACAAGAAACTATGTGCCAGTGGGAAGCTTGCTTGTTGGAATGGCCTATCTGGTAAGAAGAATTATGGAGAACTCTTCTCAGGTTGGTGTTTTAACGATAATGAGGTCACATAATAATGAAAATGCGATCAAACGACCTGAAGAAGTACATTTAGAGAAAATTTCTCAAAATGCTTCAGTCTTCGACTCCACTGTTGCCCAGATTAGCGAAGACTTTTCAAATGTAGCTCCAGTGCGTATGTATCTTGATGAAGAACTTACTCCCATAATAGAGGCCCATGAAAAGTTTAAAAAGCAAGATTTAGGTAAAGTATATAAGAATGAATTCACCGAAGGAAAAAGTGCGATAGAGATTTATTCGAGCTCGGACCCTAATATTGTTGTTGGGGAAATTGCTTTTGGTGAAAGAGAAGATGCCGTTAATGTTATCGAAAGATCTTTAAAGTATTATAATGAAGGTGACTGGACTCGAACGAGTTGGATAGAAAGATCATCTATCATGTTTAAGGTAGCAACAAAACTTTTAATGAGAAGAAATGAGCTTTCTGCTCTAATTGTTTACGAAGCGGGAAAAACATTTTCTGAAGCATTAGCAGATGTTGATGAAGCGATCGACTTTCTTAATTTTTATGCACGTGAAGAAGGTGCCTTTCATAAGAAACACCACTCTTCTAGTTCTCGTGGAGTAGTCGTAGCGATAACCCCTTGGAACTTTCCTTTGGCCATTCCTTGTGGAATGGTTTGTGGCCCACTAGTGGCCGGTAACTCAGTTATATTAAAATCTGCAGAACAAACACCCCTTATTGCACAAAAACTTGTAGATATTTTTCATGAGTGTGGAGTGCCAGATGACGCTCTTATTCATATCCCTGGCTTTGGTGAAAATGTTGGTGATGCCTTAGTTCAAGACCCAAGAGTTTCTGCTTACGTCTTCACAGGATCTAAGGCCGTAGGAACAATGATTGCCGAAAAAGCAGGCAAAAGAACTTATAAGAATAAAGTGTTTAATTACTCGGCCCCAGTTAAAGTCGTTACTGAGATGGGTGGTAAAAATGCAATAATTGTTACGGCGAATGCAGAAATTGATGAGACAGTTGCCGGAATACTCTATTCAGCTTATGGACATGCAGGTCAGAAGTGTTCTGCCGCTTCTCGAATTTTAGTTGATAATCAAGTTAAAGATCGTTTGATCGAAAGACTTAAAGAAGCATCAAAAGATGTAAAAGTTGGATGCTCTTTTGATATGTCGACATCTTTGAACCCTGTTATTTCTCATCATGATATGGAAAGGATTCAAGAAACTGTTATTGATGCTACAGAAGAAGCGCTTAAGTATGGAGGAGTTGTCCATATTGATAGAAGTAAAGATGTAGATCAAGGTTATTGTGTAGGCCCAGCGATCATTGAGTTGCCCGTAGAGCGTGCTTTTCAAAAAGGAAGTCATTGTAGAAAAGAAGTATTTGGCCCAGTTATCCATATCATTGGCTTTAAGAATCTAGATCAAGCTGTTGAGCTTTATAATTCTACAAATTATGCTTTAACAGGTGGTATTTTTAGTCAGTCTCAAGATGATATTGATTACCTTTCCAATAAGCTTGAGAGTGGAAATATTTATGTGAACAGGAGCATAACTGGCGCTAGAGTGGCCATTGAACCTTTTGGTGGCTTTAAATTATCTGGGACAGGGCCCAAGGCAGGAGGTAAGTTTTATCTCCCTATCTTCCATAATATACCTATTAACCTGCCCATGAACAAAAGCCTTATTGAAGAATCGTTGAGTGACCAAAAAGGAAGCGAATATGTCATGGATTTATGCTCAAAGGTGAAAGGGACAAAAAGAGAAAATGTTTTAAAGGTTCAAAGAGGACTTGAAGAAGTTCTTACTAACTTTGAGAACATTTTTACTGGCATCTATGCCGAGAATAAGCAGGTTTTAAAAGATTATAAAGAATGGTTGAAAAATGAGCATAAGAATCTCATTTATGGAACTATTGCTAACAGGACTATACCTGGACAGTTAAGTCATAACAGTTATCTTTTTTCTGATAAAAGAGTCGTTATTGTGGCCCATGAGAAAAGGGCCCACTTTTCAACTCTTATTCAATTTCTTACTGCTCTTTCTCTTGGAATAGGTGTAACGGTCCTAGCTAGAAATAAAAACAGTGAGAAATGGTGGAATAGAGTAGTCTCTATTTTTAGAGTTCAAGGAATTACCAAAAAATCACTGGATGTATTTTTACCAAGTGAATCAGTTTTAGAATTAATCTTTGAAAGAGAAGATCTTAAAACTATTATTATTGATGGGAATGCAGAAAAAGTAGAGCTGCTACTGCCTAAAATAATAAATAACCAAAGAAAGCAAAACACATTAAAAAAGATTATCACACCAATTGATTGTCCTTCTGTTGATGACTTTGAGGCAACTCTTCTTCTTTTTATTAATGTTCGTTCATTTGCTATTAATACAATGAGGCACGGAGCGCCTTTAAGCTTGGAGTATTAGGATGAAGATCGCTATTTTAGGTTGTGGTAAAATGGCCCAAGCATTATTTGTTGGGGCAGCTGATACCATTAAAACCGATGAAGTTTTTACTTTTACACCTAGCTATAACCGCGCAGCGGATTTGGCCCAAAAAATTGGGGCAACGGCCATTCGTAACAGCGATGATATACCCGCTTGTGATTTATACTTTATCGCTTGTAAACCACAACAATTCCCTGAGCTTTGTAAGTCTATTAGTCTCGGCCCAGAATGTTTGGTGGTCTCTCTTATGGCAGGGGTTTCTCTAGAAAAGATATCAAATGATCTTTCTGTATCTCAGGTAGTTCGAACTATGCCCAATACTCCCTCCCAAATAGGTGAAGGAGTTACGTTATGGTGTAAATCAGAAAATGTTGAACAGCAAAAGCTTGATAAAACGATGCAACTGCTTTCAAGCACTTCATTTACTTATGAGGCCAAGGATGATGACGAAATTGATTTTTTGACGGGCTTCAGTGGGTCAGGGCCTGCATATGTATTTGAGTGGGCCAGAATAATGATAGAGAAGATGGAACAAAGAAATATCAATCCATTAATGGCCAAAAAAATAATGGCTCATACTTTTTTAGGAGCATCTAAATTACTACTCGACTCTGTTGAAGGGGCCCAGGAACTAAGAAATAATGTAACATCACCCAATGGTGTGACCTATGAGGCCTTAAAAGTTTTTGAAAATCGTTCTATGCAAGATATAATTAATGAGGCCATGGATAAAGCGTACGAAAGGGCCCAAGAATTATCAAAGGAATAATTATGATGATGGGATCAGGCTTAATGAATAAGCTGCCGGTAAATCTAAGAAATAATTTAATGGTTACTCTTTTTGGTATTTTAAAGATTCCTATGATCTTTTTTGTACGACCTAAGGTTCTAGAGCTTTCAGATTCAAGATGTCGGCTTTTGGTTCCATTTTCTTGGAGGAACAAAAACCACCTTGGTGTTTTGTATATCGGAGCGATGACTGTCGCAGCAGATGTAACCGGTGGGTTAGCGGCAATGAAGGAAATAATTAATAGTAAAAGGAATGTTCATTTACTCTTTAAAGATATGAAGGCCGACTACTATAAGAGGGCCGAAGGAGATACGGTATTTACATGTAATCAAGCTGCTCAAATCAAGGACTTTGTCCAAGATGTTATTAAAAGCGGTGAACGTAAGAACTTCCCTTTAGAAATAGTTGCTACTGTACCCAGTAAGTTGGGGGATGAGCCAGTGGCCAAGTTTATCCTTACTTTATCCCTGAAGCTGAAGGAGTAAACTCACAAGCGCCGTAATTAATAAATATGGCACCTGCTTCGTAAAGCTCACAGGCATTTCCAAAAGTCCATTGTCTTGAATCGGTTTCACCACATACGGGCTCAAATATCTTAGGGCATACCAGATTCTGATCACAACGAACTATTTTGATTAATTCATATTGCTCTGGCTCAACCAAGCTATTTACAATAAGAAATCTACCTTTTGAACACGACTCCACTCCAGGAGAGAAGTAAGAGATCTTGACCTTTTCACCTTGTGGTAGAAGTATAACTTGCTGATTTTGTTCAATTAAGCCTTCAACTTCGAAGGCAATTGAAGCATAAAGATTGAGTGAAAATAGTGCTCCTAATAAAAACAATTTCATATAAGCCTCCTTTTTTAGACTCTCTGCTTATAATGTAAATAGGTTATAAGTTAAAATTATATTTGATTATGGCTATATATAATCTTATCTTATGGTTATGCTTATTGATCAAATTAACCTTAATTTTTTAAAAGTGTTTATATCTGTATATAAAACACGCTCAATGACTAAAACGGCAAAAGAGTTGGGAATGACTCAATCCGGAGTTAGTCAAAATATTAAAAACTTAGAAGAGCTTTTGGATGTTGTATTATTTGACCGGATCAAGCATAGGCCTTTACCTACAAAAGCGGCCGATATTTTATACGAGAATGCTAAGAGCTCTTTATTAAATTTAGAAAACTCCTTAATTCAAATTACAGGGAAAAAAACAGAGCCTGAAGGAATTGTGTCAATTGGGATTCCCATTGAATTTGGAAATAACCTTATATTACCTTTACTTGTTGAGCTTGGTAAAAAGTTTTCAAAATTAAGTTTTAGACTACGTTATGGCCACTCTGCAGAGATGAACCGACTGCTTTTGAATGGGGAGATAGACTTTGCTTATGTTGATGAGTACTCTTTTGACCCTGCTATTAAAACTGAGAAAATTCATGATGAAACTTTAGAGTTAGTTGTAGCGAGTGAGTACCTTAAAGGTAAATCAAAGTATACAAAAGAATTCTTTGAGGGGCTTGATTATATCGATTACCTTGTCGATGCGTATGTTTTAAAGTCTTGGTTTAAACATCATTTTAAATGGGGAAATATCAATTTTAAGATTAAGGCATCTCTTATGGATGTGGATGGAATGTCTCGTATGATAGTTCGTGGTATGGGAGCTGGCATCTTACCACTGCATGTGGTTGCAAAGCTTAAAAGAAGAGGTCACGAGATAAGAATTATTGAGGGCCCAAAAACTTCTATGAAAAATACAATTTCAGTTGCCTACGTGGAAAATAGAAGCTTTTCACAGGAAGTTTTATATACACTTGATTATCTTAAGAAAAACTTTAGACCACCTAAGCAGTAAATTTTATTGATTTGTTTGTTTTACCGATAAGAGATTATGAAATATCTTATCTTATTATTTATAGTATCTTGTGGGCAAAAATCTAATACAGAGATGGTCAGTCAAAGGCAAATAGAAGCTGCCAAGCAAAGGGCCGTGATTGCCAACACCCTAAAGCACTCTAGGTTGAAATTCAAAGGTAAAAGGGATGTCTCTTCCATAAGTTTAGAGCTTGATTACAATAAGGATCTAGACACAAACATAAGAAAGAGAAAACAATTCTTAAGAGCTCTTAAAGAGTAGGTCGCCTTTGTTTCCAATCTTTCGCTTCCTCTAATTGGGCGGCCAATTGTAATAAAGTAACCTCATCACCAAATCGAGCGCTAAACATAGATCCAAGCGGCATACCTTCTTTTGTCCAATGTAGAGGTACACTCATTGAAGGAAAACCATTAATATTAGTCATCTGAGTGTAAGGCACCTTATTCATGTTTTGCTTGGCGATCTTATCTACAAGACCTGTTGCCATAAGAAGTTTTCCAGCTCCTAGCTTAAGTACAACTCGAGAAGCGAGCTCTTCAACAAAGCTGATGGTGTGAGTTCCAAGTTTACCCGCACTATGAGCTACTGTTGGTGTTAGAAAAAGATCATAATCTTCATGAAAGTGATGAAAGCTCTTGCATAGCCTGAATTTGAAATCTTGTGCACGAACATAATCTTGTGCTGTAAAGGTTTTTCCTATTAAACACAATACTTGTGTTTCTAATTCGGTATTGTTTTTTGCAAAAGAAGCACCTTTTTCACGTACAATTTGTTCGTAGGTAAATGAATTACTGGCACTATATTGGATTAGAAAATATTTAGCTAATTCAAGGCCATCAAACTTAGGTGATGCCTCATGAACTTCGTGACCCAAGTCTTGACAAATTTTTATCGTCTCTTTGAGTGCTTTTTCACATTCATCGGATATAGGTCCACCAATAGGAGATTCTAACTTATAACCAATTTTAAGTTTTCTTTGGGGGGCCTCTAAACTTTTGAGAAAGCTGCCTTTGTAGGCCTCAATATTAAACACACCTGTCGGATCATCACCGGCCACAACATCTAATAAAGCAGCACTATCTCTAACAGATCTAGTAATAAAGTGATCACAAACGGCACCATCTACAATTTCACCATAGAATGGCCCATGTGGTGTTCTTTTTCTCGTTGGTTTAAGTCCAAATAGACCGCAATGGCTAGCGGGGATTCGAATCGATCCTCCACCATCATTACCGTGAGCGAAAGGTACAATACCAGCGGCAATGGCACTTGCGCTTCCTCCGCTACTACCACCAGGAGTTCTCGTTTTATCCCATGGGTTTCTCGTCGGCCCAAAAAGTTCAGGTTCGGTAGTTCCCTTAATTCCAAACTCCGGAGTATTTGTTTTACCCATGATCAGTAGACCTGCTTTCTTCATTCTTTCAGTGAAGTAAGAGTCTTGCGTAGGTAGATAATCTTTGAGTGCTTTTGATCCAGAAGTTGTTGGTACACCCTTGTAATGAATAATTAGATCTTTTAAAAGGGTAGGGACTCCTTCAAATAGGCCATCACCCTTAAGGTTTTTAAGCTCATTTTTGGCCTCCTGATACATTGGCCTAATTATAGCATTAAGATCTTTGTTTTTTTCGGCCTTATCGATAGCAGCATCTAAAACTTCACTACTAGAGACTTCTTTGTTTTTAATAAGTTCACTAAGGGCGAGTCCATCATATTGATCATATTCTTTAAACATATTTATTCTTTGTAACTTAATTTAATTTTCGAAGCACATTCTTTTGCTAAATCAATAGCATCTTCAATTGTGTTTGCCCTTGCAAGCGCAACTCCCATCCTACGGTTAGGTCTCGAATCTGGTTTTCTAAACAGTCTGAGCTCAGTATCTTCAAGCTTCATTGCCTCTTCAAGGCCGCTATATTGTACTTCTTTTGCAACTCGATCAGCGAGAATGACGGCACTTGCAGCGGCCTGCGAATGGTATTGAATTTTAGGTATTGGTAAACCTAGAATGGCCCTAGCATGAAGATCAAACTCACTTAGGTCTTGAGATATTAATGTTACCATTCCTGTATCATGTGGACGAGGGGAGAGTTCACTAAAAATAACATCGTCGCCATTTATAAAAAACTCAACTCCGAATAATCCAGCGCCGCCTAATCTGTCGGTTACTTGTTTGGCCATCTCTTGAGCTTTTTGAAGGGCCTTTTCAGACATATGGGCAGGTAACCAAGATTCTCTATAATCTCCTGACTCTTGTCTATGCCCAACAGGTTTTACATAAAGTGTATCACCATCTCTTTGTTTAATTGTTAATAAAGTTATTTCTGATTCGAATTTTATAAACTCTTCTACGATAACCTTTTGTTCATCACCTCTCATTCCTTCTTCAGCATATTTCCAGGCCTGATCAATGTCTGCCTCGGTTTTTACTGTTGATTGTCCTTTTCCACTTGAAGACATAACAGGCTTTACAACACATGGAAGACCAATATTATTTGTAATGGCATCACGTAATTCATTAGCATCTGTAGCATATGCATATTTAGCTGTTTTTAGGCCAAGCTCTTTTGCAGCAACTTCTCTAATAGCAACCCTGTTCATTGTTAGATATGTAGCCTCTGCTGTTGGAATAATGTTATGCCCTTTTTTTTCTAGCTCCATTAGTTTCTCTGTTCTAATGGCCTCAATTTCAGGGACAATATAATCTGGTTTATGTTTTTCAATGATACCTTCAAGAGCATCACCATCGAGCATACTAATAACCTCAAATGTATCGGCCAATTGCATGGCCGGAGCATCTTCGTATCTGTCTACCGCGATAACGTAATTTCCAAGTCTTTTTAGAGATATAACGACCTCTCTTCCAAGCTCACCAGAGCCGAGAATCATAATTTTTTTAGGGTATGACATAGGGATTCCTTTTTGATTTTTCCCATAATTATTCAGTCAACTAACTCTGTCAACAATTTTGCGCAAAGAATCATTTACCCGATAGTTACTCAACTAAACAGGACTTATAATTTAATAAAAGAGGAGTGTACTATGGTGAAGTTAATTCTTTTTTCTTTTTCAGTTCTCATTATGGTTAGTCTTGGGCAAATTTATTTGCCAAGCAAAACAAAAACCGAGATTTATAAGGCGACTAGGGCCACGGCCAAAGTCGTCGGTCATCATGTTAATAATGGCTATCAGATAGTTAAAAATACTTTGAAAGAATAGAGAGAAATAAGGTCACCGACCTTATTTCTTTCGTCTAAATAAAAATAAGAAAAAATTTATTATAAGGCTTATTATTAATTTAAGATGTATGGAAGAAGTGCTTTTGAAGAGTATTGCCACTCTTTAGCATCTGGAATTCCAAGGAAATAAGCAGATACTGGAGCAACAAGATTAACTCTTAATTGCTTTGAAGGAATAACTCTTCTTTTCATTTCACCTTTAATAAAGTTTTTGTGGTGTAAATAAAGAGGTACAGGGTGAAGTCCTGAAGAGTGACCACCAGCATATAATCCGTGGCCATGGTCAGCAACAACAATGATTAATGTATCTTTGAAGATCCCTTTTTCTTTTAGGGCCTTAACTACTTTCCCAATTCTTTTGTCAGTTTTAATAACAGCAGTATTATACTCTGGAGTATTTCCCTTTCCAGAAGAATGTCCATAGTGGTCAACATCATCAAAGTGAACGAATAAAAAGTTTGGTGCCTCTTTCTTAATTAACTCAATTGTTTTCTCAGTTGTTGCCTCATCACTTTGAGTCTTAATTTTCGTATCAATCGACCCTTCTTTAGAGTAACAAGCAATTTTGTCCCAGTTTGCCACTGTTGCCGTTGTAAGTTCAGGTTTATACTTTTTGATTTGATCAAAAATAGTAGGGAGACCTTTACCGCGCTGGCATTCATTGTTTAAGACTTTATGTTTACTAGATCTACTTCCAGTTTGCATTGCTGCCCAGTTAGGACCACTTAATGAAAATAAATCGATCGCAGCTTTTTCAGTCCAAGCACTATTTGCTCTTAAGGCCATTAGGTTTGGAAGGTGCTTATAAAGGTCACCCTTTTTCAAATTATGTCCACCAAGACCATCGATACCTAGGATAACAACGTACTCGGCAAGTTGCTTTGTTGGGGCAGGAACTTTCATTCTTTTTGATCCCATTGAAAAAGATTCCATACTCATAAGAAATAGAGTTGGTAATAAAATAAGTTTGAACATATAACCTTCCTTAAAAAAATGAAGTAGTAGTTTTAATAGACCGCATTCTAGATTTTGATTGCTATCTGCGCAATATGCCTCTTATTGAGTCGGGACAGTTTGTCCTTATTTGTGTTCTTGATTTATCAATAATGAACTATTTCACGCGAAACAATAAGTATAGTGTAATTTCAATCACTTAAGCCTTGTAATTTCTTCTTTATTCCGTGCATTTATTTGAAAATTATCTTTTCTCTAGGTATTTGCAGATCAACATAATTTTATAAAAGGATAAATCGTGGTTGCTGCAGAAAAGCTCTACCTTCAGTTATCTAATATTATTAAGAAGTATGATGGTGCTCTTGATAATATTGTAGAACAAACGAACATCTCTAAAACAACACTATGGAGATGGTCAAACAAAACGAACGT
>JBMSGH010000003.1:0-147763 GCA_049415445.1 Bacteriovoracaceae bacterium
ATAAAATAATGCACAATTGTATTAATAACTACCTTACTAAAGTGGACAATAAATTTCAGTCTAAGTTTTTTACACTTGTTAAAGGTAAATATAAATCTGTACTCAGTAATTTTATTAAAAAGCTTAAAGGTATAGATAAAGATTTAGAAAAAAGATTTAGTGAAGAAGTTAAGGAAGGAAATCAAAACCCTAAATTCACACCTATACCGACGCTCCAAGAAAGTGCTGAACAGTGGGCAGAACTAGGGAAGATCATTATAGATAGTCCATTTTTAACCCGGCTTATTAGAGATATGACAATTCAGATACAATCGATGAATCCTAAGAATGACGTGACCTTATGCGTGGGATGGTCTAGCGATAGAGTTAAAAGAGGGGTTTTGGTTTTAGACCCAACCGCTAGAAGACCAGATGGAAGTCTTTCCAGTCAACCTCATAGATATGACAAAGTTGCTGTGAGAAATGATGGGAGTAAATGTGCCTTAATGGAAGATATAGACGTAGATCCTTATTCAGAAAAGCTTGATAAGGAAGTTTTTGGTGATGAGTTTGATATAGATAAAATATAAATGGCTGGGGTAGAGGGATTCGAACCCACGACCAATAGATTAACAGTCTACTGCGCTACCACTGCGCCATACCCCAGTAATTGATAGGGTGGAATATAACCTTAAATAGGGGGTATATGTCCAGCTAAATTTTAGAAAATAAACAAAATTTCTTCATATAACCGGCCTAAGCACCCAGAATTCTATTTGAATTATTGTTATGCGCCGTTTCGTTTTATCCGATAAAATAAAGGTGAGGAACCTAATTTGATAGAAGAAAATAAAATAATTTCTGAGGCGTTAAGACTTTTAATACCTGAAGAAATTAACGATTTAACTGATGAGTTTGTTGCCTTTAATAAGGTTACCCTAACAAGTTTATTAGAAAATGAATTAGGCCTAAATACAGAAAAAGAAAGTGAATTAAAAGAGCTTAGGCAAGAAAAAGTAGAAGCCCCGAAAAAAGTCCAATCGCAAGAAAAATTAGTTGATGAGGGTGTAGATGAGGCCATAAGTACCTTTGTGCTGGCCCAAAGAAATAAGCTCAAAGAGTCCAATTTAAAGTTGAAAGAGAAAGGGATCCAAGACCTTTATAAGGTAAATGCTAATAAAGAACTTAAAAAAGCTTCTCCTTCACATGAAGAGCAAAAGGATGAGAAATCCAGCGGTCAAGCTGGAATTCTCATTGATAAAGACCACTTTTAAAGATCAAGCCCCTTAATACTTTCTAATCCACTACCACTGTCTTTTTTATACTCTAGGCTACTCATCATATAGACACAGGAGTCAATTGTTGTCACGGCCGCAGGTCGATAGTTGCCAGAACTTTTGACACCTCCAAAAGGCAGCCTAGAACTGGCCCCTACTGTAGAACGGTTTAAGTTTACTAATCCAGTTTCGATTTCGTTAATACAGTGTTTGTAGTTATTAATATCTTTAGTGAATATAGAAGCAGCAAGGCCATATTCAGTTCCATTTGCTATAGCAATAGCTTCGTCAAGTTCGTCAAAAGGAACAAAGGTACAATTAGGTCCAAAAATTTCGCTCATTAAAAAAAGAGATGAACTATCAAATTTTTCGGCAAGATGAATTGATGGAGTAACGTAGTTGCCGTTATGTTTTTTCTCAATTTTCTTACCTCTCATAATTTCTTCGATTCCCTCTCTTTTGGCCATGCCAATAAAATTCAGATAATTTTTCACGGCAAGCTCATCAATTAAAGGTCCCATAAAAGGCTCTTTCTCATGCTCAAATGGGTGATCAATAATAAGCTTTTTGGCCAAATCATGGAACTTGGATAGGAACTCATCCATTATGGATCGATGAATCGGCACAAGTGCAGTTGAAGTACACCTTTGACCAGTTGTTAAGAAACTACCTTTAAGAACTTCTTCGATGGTAAGATCGAGTTGGGCATCCTTACAAATAATCGAAGAGTTTTTACCGCCTAACTCTAAAGCTACTAATTTATCTAAAGAGCCAGAGGTCTGTTTTAAAATAAGCTTTCCAACTTCTTTTGATCCTGTAAAAAAGATGCCCTTCACCTCTTTACGCTTCACTATTCGAGATGCACTTTCTCCATCACCTTGAATAAAATTAACGACTCCATTTGGGAAATCAGCTTCAGCAAGGCATTCAAACATGAGCTGAGAGCTATAGCATGTCTTTTCAGAGGGCTTAAAAATAATACTATTACCGGCCAAAAGAGCACTGGTGATTTGTCCATTGGCCAGATGGCATGGAAAATTAAAGGGGCCTATTATAAAACAAGGGCCTAATGGTCGGTATATAATATGTCCATTGGTGTCAGGTAAGATATCTTCAATCTCTTTATTTGATATCCTAGGCAGACTATCATTTATGGTGACATCTATTTTTGAAATTAAAGCACCGGCCTCAGTTAGAGATTCCCATAAAGGCTTTCCTGTTTCCCAACTAATAGCTTCAGCGATTTCATTTTTTTTGCTAAGAAGCTTTTCTTGATATCTTTTAAGAGCATTTTTTCTATCTTCAAAAGAGGTTCCTCTCCATACTTTATGGCCCTTTGCTGCTGATTCAACAAGGGGGTCAATATGGCGGTAATCAATAGGGCACATCCATAAACTTTGATTATCACAGGGAGAATTTTTTAGAAGGAATCGTTCAGTTGAATCGGTCCCTTTTGTCTTTGGGGCAACCCACTCATTATTAAAATAATCACCTTTAAGTTCGAATTTCATATGACTCCTAGAGGGGAATGACTCTACAAATTTGTCTTTCCGCCAGATTAAACGGTTTTAATACTTCGGGATTTACTTCAATACGTTCTTTTTTGATTGCTCGACCATAAATCATAATGGCAGTAAATTGGTGATCAGGATGATCAAAAGAAAGTAAGTAAGGCTTAGATTCTTTTTCACTAATATTTTCATTATAAACTATAGGAGCTTCAAACATTTTCTTTACTAATGAGATGTTCTTGGCCTTTGCTCTATAATGGGGGCCACCATCAAATGGATCAACTTCGTTAGTATATTTAAATCCAATGCGCTCGAGCATTTTTTTAACAGGTTGTGTTTCTTTACCAACTTTACCAATTGAGTCTCTAGCATCAATCGGTAAGAGAACGGTATATATTTTTTCTTGAGGAAATAAATTTAATATAAACTCTTTATTCGTTCGACTTAAAATATCAGCTTCAGGGTAATCCATATTTAAAAACCTTCTCCCAATAGCTTCCCACAATGGGGAGTTACCATCTTGATCAAAAGGAGGAAGAAGTTCGGCATGAATATCTGGTTTAAATTTTTCTGGGAAGCAAGCGATGTAAAGAAAACGAATAAAAGAGAGCTGCTTACCTAGTTTATAAGGATTGTTTCTATATTCAGGACTTAGGACCAATCCACCTATTTCAGTTGGGCCATTAGTGTTTAATCCAAATTTAAGTGTCCCATGTATGAAACCAGTGTTAATGGTCTCACTAAATTTTCTGATTTTTCCAACTTTAAAAAAGAAATGTGGCTCATCCTCCGTTCCATGTTGAGCATGGATCATGGAAACGCCAATAACCTTCTTTATCGTTGTATCTTCTAAAACAAAAATATAATGATTTTCCCAGAGTCTCGGAGATGGCTTTGAAAAAGATTGAACAGAGGACTTAATTTTCTCTTCAATCATATCTCTAAAAGGAGGAAGATTAATAAAGTTCATAACCTTACTCAATTCAAAAAGGTCGTCTAAATCCTCCATTTTTACAGATCTTAATAAAAACATACTTACTTAATCACTTCTAATATTGATGTTTCTATAACTTCAAAGATTTCATCAATATGATCATCAGTTAGACAGGTCGGTAGAAGGAAACGAACTCTAAAGGGGTCTTTCCCAGCAGAAAAGCAAATAATGCCATTTTTATATAAGGCCTTAATAAACTCATCTGTTGTCGCTTTAGAAGCGTCACCAACTTCAAAAGATATCATTGTTCCTATACCGCCAATATATCCTATTTTTCCTTTGCAACTATTTTGAGAAAGGTAGCGGAGTCTCGAGATGAAGCTCTCTTCTATTTTTTTCATCCTTCCAGACTCGCTATAAAAGTGACCATTTAATAAATAGTTAACAATTAGGTTACCTACTCTAAGCGCGGCTAAAGAACCATTAAAAGTTCCGGCTATCAGACCAGGCTTAGGGTTTAATTCTTCAGTATAAAATGTTCCACATGCTTGTAAGGCCTTTCCTATAGTTACCACATCAACATACTCATCTAGCTCAAACATTTGAAAAGCAAATAATTCTCTTGTCCTTGCAAAGGTTTGCACTTCATCGACTATAATATAAAGGCCCTTTTCTTTGGCCCACTTAAAGATTGATTGATAATATTCTTTTGTTCCGTAATTAAATCCGGCCTCACCTTGAACCAGCTCAATCATAAGGGCGCAAACATTATCTTTGTCTTTTTCCCAAATGTTGTTGAGGTGTTTCATTGTTTCTTCTAGGGACTTTTCTTTCTCAAAATGGTTGAAGTGGGGGACGTGCTCAATATTTAAGTGTTGAGGCATGCCTTGCCTATAAGCAGGGTTAAAAGTGATTTCTTGAGTAGCGATACTTCTACCAGCAAAGGCCTTTTCAAATGCAATAATTTTATTTTTAGGACTTGTTTTTTGCCATATGATTTTCAGTGCATTGTCATTAGCAAAACTTCCTGATCCAGCAAACCAGAAGTGCTTAAGTCTTGATTGAGATACTGAGTTTAGCAGGGTCTTAGTTAATTCAGCCGGCTCATGGTAGGACAAAAGGTTTCCACACATGATGGTGTCCGTTGTGGCCGCTTCAAGTGTACCCTTTATATAAAGAGGGTGAGAATGTCCTAGGATATTAGGTCCAATTCCACCAATAAGATCATATTTAACAGACTCATCAATTTGCTCTGTAAATGGTCCGTGCCCTTTACCCGAAGAGAGGTAATTGAAAAAAAATCCTCTTCCTTTATTCTTTGCATAATCTGCTAAATATTCTTCAACAAGGTGTTTCTTTTCTGGGTTTGGCCCTTTTAATCCCGTTACTTGAGATTGCTCTGCAAGAATGGCCGAAAAGAGTTCATCAATTTTAGTTTTAATTTCAGGTGTGTCGACTCCAAGCTTCATAATAAGGTTTGCCTTGATTTCTGTGGTGCAAGAGATGATAATAAGTCCATGGCGGATTCTAGCATAAAAAAAGATTTAAAGTCATTAGAACAGTATTACAAGAAACAAGAGTATCAAGAGGGTATAAATTGGCTTCTTGAGAATAAAGATTCTCTATCAACAGGTGTGTTTCATTATAATTTAGGGTCCTTCTACTCCAAAAAAGAGAATTACGCAGCAGGTCGTTATAATTTTGAAAAGGCCATTAAGGAAGGATTTGTTAATACACAAGTCTTTCATAACCTTGAAGTGACAAAACAGGCCCTTAACGTAACTGATATTAGCAATTCAAAAAACTTTGTGGATAAATCAACAAATTATTTTTTGTCTCTTCCTCAAGATGTTTATTTACTTTTTAGTCTGATTCTTTTGTTGATCGTTCTTATTCTTAATAGGTTAAAAGTATTAAAGAACTACATTATTATGAGCTCTTTCGTGATTGGATCTTTTCTACCTCTTGCCTTTCAAAAACTTTATCTTGATAAGCTTGAGTATGCGATCAATCTAGAAGAAGTTAACCTCTATGAAGGCCCCAGTAGCGTCTTTGCTGAAAGAGGAGTGCTAAAACCTGGTACTAAAGTAATTATTGGGAAAAGAAGTGGGGATTGGTTATTTATAAAAAGTCCTCTGTTATTAGCAGGATGGGTTAATAAAAAAGGTATGGCCCTTTATTAGGAAAAAAAGATGAGCTCTTTTGAAAGTAAGGGAAGTAAAAATATTGATGCCGAAAAAATGCGTATCCCTATGCTTAAATATTTATGGCAGGCAGGACCATTATCTCGAAGCAAATATTCTATCCCAAAATTCTTCAGACAACTTGAAATCTTAAGACACTTCTCAGATTGGGAGCTTAAAATTCTTTCGAGTTTTATGCATAAAAGAAGCTTTAAACAAAATGAAGTTATATTTGATAAGGACGATATTGGTATTGGTTTTTATTTCATTTATAGCGGTAAGGTAGAGGTTATTGAAGATTCTCTTAATCAATCCGGTAATATGGTTTCAATACTTGATAGGTTTTCCTTTTTTGGAGAAGAGGCACTGCTTCAAGAAAATTGCTTGCGTTCAGGCAAGGCGACAACCCTATTACCATCAGAGCTTATTGGTATATTTAAACCAGACCTCTTTGAACTCATAAAGGATTACCCCGTTATAGCCACTAAGATGCTTCAAGCTGTTTCGGTTATTCTTGCAAATAAAATTCAGCACCTTAGTTTCGAAGTTAGAGAACTAAAAGAGAAGTTGGCCCAATATGAATCTCCCTAAAAGAGAACATTTAAAAATTATATTTTTTATAACCCTATTTTTGGGCATGATCGCGGCATTGTTTTCATTGCCAAGGCTAGCAATTCCCATTGGTGTTGCTTATATCGTATATTTAGTGTTTAGACCTTTAGTGCCTTTTTTAATGAAGTTTAAATTGAACCGTAATACATCTGTTACTGTTGTCTTTGGGATGTTTTTGTTTCTTTCAATATTTCCCGTTATAAAAGTTGTACCGACTATTACTCAAGAAGCTGAAAGACTCCGTTCATTTTTACCCCGTGTAGAAACCTATTTAAAAGAGGGCTATAAGGACGTTAAAAGTCAGATTGAAGTAAAGTTTGGCCTTAAGTTTGAGCAAGAAGAGTTTCCCATTGAAGTTTTAAAGATGGGTACTAATACTTCCAAAGTAGTTCTTATGAGCATACCAAAATATTTAGGCAATCTTCTAGAGTGGACGCTTGTTATTCCTTTTTTCCTATTTTTTATGCTTAAAGACGATGCCCAGTTCAGACGGTTTATTTTAGGAATTACACCAAACTCAATATTTGAGCGTTTTTACAACCTTCACCACCAGTTTAATAAAAACCTTGGGGATTATATTTTTGCAAAGTTTATAGAGGCCTCAATTATTGGCGTTATAATAACTTCGGGCCTGCTTATTATTGATTTAAATTTTGCGTTTTTATTTGGGCTTATTGCTGCTATCACAAATATTATTCCCTATGTTGGCCCTTTACTTGGAGCAATACCGGCCATCGTTGTTGCTTATGCTGAGTTTGAATTTACAAGTAGCTTCTGGGCGGTAGGGGTTTTATTTTTTGTTGCTAATACTATAGATTTGGCCATTGTCTTTCCTTTGCTAGTCTCCAAAATTGTAAACCTACATCCAGTGGTTGTTGTGGTTAGCGTTATTTTAGGCTCACAGCTTTTTGGACTTATAGGAATGATTGTCTCAATACCCGCGGCCGTTGCCGTTAAACTAATCCTTCAAGAGCTCATTTCAGAGCTATATGAAACAAGGGACTACTAGACACTAATTTGCACTGGTGATAATCTCCGAAGGCCATGAAAACTATACATATAATTTTAACTTGTACTCTTTTTCTGTTCCTTTCTTGTGCTGCAGAGCGACCGAAAGGTAAAACAGAAGCTGAAGTTTTATTTAAAGAGGCCAAAGAAATGATTGTCGAAGGACGATATATTTTGGCCAATGAACGACTTAATCAATTAAGAAGTCAGTATCCTTATAGTTATTACTCAACTCATGCAGAGTTACTTCAAGCTGATATTCTTTTTGAGCAAGAAAATTATGTTGAATCAGCAAGTGCCTATACTCTGTTTCGGGACTTACACCCTACAAATAAAAGAATGGACTATGTAAATCTTAGAATTGCAGAGTCTTACTATAAGCAAATACCTTCTACCTTTGATAGAGATCTAACGCCCGCTCATCAGGCCATAAAGTACTATAATGAGCTATTGAGAAACTATCCTGGGTCTAAGTTAATCAAGGACGCTCTAGAGAGAATTAAAGAGTGTCAGGATCTTATTGAGAAAAAAGAAAAATATATTGCAGACTTTTATTATAAAACAGATGTTTTCGGTGCTGCTCGTTATCGTTACCTTGATATTCTTGCAAGGTTTCCTAATAATAAAGTTCTAAGAAACCATGCGATTAGAAGAGTTCTTGTAACTTCAGTCAAATTAGAGGATTTCAAAGGTTGCGCAAACTATTTTAATCAATTTGAGTCTTTAATCGATCCTGCTTATAAACGAATGCTTCAAGAAATCTATAAAACGTGTCAAAATAATATCACCAAGGAGTGAGCATGACACAGTTGACAGAGACGGAACTTGTTAAGCTAGGTGAAAAGTACTTTCATAATAATGAATTTGATAAGGCCAGAAGTATTCTCAATGAGGCCATAGAACAAAATGGTACAAATAAAGAAGCTTTTTTTCTTCTCGCTAATATTTTTCACACAAGAGGTGAAGTAGGTAAGGCGATAAAGGCCTTTAAGAAAGTCTTAGAAATAGATCCATGTCATACTGATGCTTCAATTAGTTTATCTGTCCTATATAACGACATTGGAAAATATGACGAAGGTAGAAAAATTTTTGAAATGGCCAATGAAAGGGTTAAAAATAAAAAAACTAATGAAAAAATTGAAGATGTTCATATAAATAAAAAGTTTTCAATGAGGCACTTTGAGCTCGCTGAATTGTATATGACTTATAATCGTTTTGATGAAGCTTTATTTGAGTATAATAAGGCCATAAAATTAGACCCAGAGAACCTTGTCGCAAGAATTAAAATCGCAAAAGTCTATGCTAAAAAAGGCTTTATTGGGAAGGCCTTCGAGGAACTTAGAAAGTTAAAAACCGAATATCCAGAATACCTCGAGGCAAGAGTCGCTCTTGGAGTTCTTCATTATGCTAATGGAAATGTTCTTGAGGCACAAACTGAATGGGAGAGGGTTTTAACAAAAGATCCTCTCCATAAAGATGCATCAATGTATTTAAATCTTTCTAGAACTGCCACGGAAACGAGGCTTAATTAAGCCTCTAGTTGTGGTTTTCTATTTGAAACTTCTTTTTCAGAATTGAGATTTGTATCACTTGCTTGATTCTCAGGAGTTTCTTGAAGCTCAACAACAGTCCTTTTAGAATCATCAGAGGCATTACCAATATTCATTTTTAATTGGTTGTACATAGGAAATCTAATTTCAAGCTTGCTGTCTTGAAGAACAATCTGTCTTGCAAAATTAGTTTTATTATTAATGATTACAGGTGCCTTAAGATTGGCCGACATTTCTTTAACATCAGAAGGAATCGTAAGAATTGCGTAAACACACGAGTCGTTTGTATCTTCTAAGTTAAGACTATTAAGCTCTGAAGGAAGTAAAGAAATAGAGTAGTCTGGCTTAAATATTTTAGGTTCAATAATAGGAAAGGCCGTGGCCTCGTCATCAATTGATTGTAACCATAGAATTAAAGTTTGATCACCTGGATCGACAACGAAAAACTTTTTCAAGTTTTCGAAGCCTAATATCCCTTCTTTAAAAGTGATAATATCTTTTTTGTCTACGTCTAAGTCACCAAATCTACTTGTTTGAATTTTCACTATGAGTCCTCCAGTGGGCCCTTTGAAGCAAATTACCTGATTGATTTTAACAGTCAGATGGTAAGAAGGGCAAGGAGGAATTTATTTCTTAGAAAGATCGTCTTTAAGGGAGTCCAAAATGCTGCTATCAGCTTTAGATGCTTCAAGGTTTTGGTCCTGAATGGCCTTATAAACCTCTTCTCTGTGGATTTTAGTTTCTTTAGGCGCTTTTATACCTAAACGAACCTGTTTACCTTTAATCTGAACTACGACGATTTTTATATGGTCATCAATGGCTATGCTCTCTCCGAGCTTCCGTGTCAAAACTAGCATAAAATTTCCAATAAGGTTTAATTACCTTCCTGATAAGTACAATGGAGCATCATATATTATTTTGCTACACAAAAATCAAGTGAAAAGGGCGATATTTTCGTTATTTTATGAAATCTAGCAAAGATTGATTTATTGTGGCGTTGCCGACCTTGTATGCAGCTTGCATCGTGTCATTGTTTTTCTGGATGTCTGAGAATAAGTCAGCAATATCTGCGTCAACAAGCTCACTTTTTCTAGATTTATTGTTGATAGTGTCCATTTCGACCGAGTTAACAGAATTCTGAACGCTTCGCGAGATAGAACCAATCTTAGTTCGCATTGTAATCAACCGGCTTATACTATCATCCATTTTGACTAAAAGGTTTTGTATGACTTTTGGCTGATTATTTTCTAACGCAGAGGTGAGCATGGATAATAAGGCAAATATATTACTTTTATTTTTGTAGCCTTGGGTCTGATACTTAGGATCAGTAGAAGCAAGCTCTCTTCCTTTTTCAATGAACTCTTGGTTTTTTTTAATTTCCTCAGGTGACTCGTCTTTAAAGATTTTATTTCTAGAGTTTTCAAAAATAGGGAACTCATCTAAAGGACTAGGGGTCCTCGATGATACTGGGTCTGAGAAGAAAAAGACTTCTTCCCCAGTTAAGTTTATGGGAACAAAAAAGTCTTTTGAAATCTCAATTGTGATGTGACCATTATCGCCTGTATAAGATCCATCAGTTTCAAAGGGTTTAGATAATGTGGAAAACCCACCAAAAATATATTTATTTCCAATCCTTTTATTGGCAACAGATAAAGCATGGTTTCTTAATTGATGAACCTCATTAGCAATATTATTTCTAATTTTATCATCATAGAAATCAGAAGATTGTTGAATAGCAAGGTCTTTTGCTTTCATAAGGGTCTCTGTAATTTGCACAAGACTATCTTCAGTTGCATTCAGATGAAGTTGTGCCAGAGAGGCGTTTTTTAAATATTGAGAATTATCTTTATTCCTAGAGGTAATCGTCATCGCCTCTATGTTGGCCATGGGATCATCACTTGGCTTTCTAACTCTTTTGAGCGTAGAGCCTTTTAACTGGAGATCTTCCATTCGAGACTTAGATTTACTTAAGTTAAAATTAAGCGCTGTTGAATTACTGTTTTCCGATACTCGTGACATATGACTCCTATGGCATTATCCCGAGGACGGTATCGAATAACTCACCAGCTGTTCTCATAACTCGAGCTGATGCATCGAACGCCCGCTGATATCGTATGAGGTTAGAAGCCTCTTCATCAATGGAAACACCACTAATTCTCTCTCTAATGGTTTCCATTTGAGTTAAGAGTGATTTAGACTGCTCCTGATCAATGTCTGCTTTTCCTGCTTTTAGACCGATATCAGCTATGGATTTTAAATATTCTTCTTCAAATGTAGTTGTATTATTATGAAGTATTTTTTGGTGTTGTAGCTTAGAGATGGCAATAGCTACTCTGTTATCCCCTGGTTTATTTGGAGCTAACCCTGTTGCAATATTTGTGAGATCAGACTGAATTGGCTCACTGACAAAGATTTTATGTGAGGCCCCATCTTCTTGAGTGATATTTTCAAAGAAATTAATTCCAGTGAGTGGACCTTTATCATCGGATTGCGAAACAGAGCCATCTGGAGAGACCTCTACACTTCTAGAAGCAAAACCTTGATTATGAATATTATTAACGGCCTTTGATAGCTGAAAGGCTATTTTATCCAGGTTACTTTGAAGTTTTTGAAGGTCTTCATTTCTGGTTTTAATGAGGGCCTCCATACGACCCCCTCTAAACTTATGAGTAATAGGGTTGGAAGGTCTTCCCTCAAAGTAGAGCATTAGAGAGCCTTCCATATTATTGAGAGAGTTTTCTTTAGAAACGCGTCCCACACGCAGACCAATCATTTTAACACCGGAAACAATAGTACCTACTCCATCAATATTTACATTAAAATTGCCACGGTTATCTTCATAATGATGTATTTTAAAATACTCACTTAATCGCTTTAATAAGCGGTCTCTATCGTCTCTAAGATCACCTGTTTCATTTCCTGAAACTTCGAGGTTTCGGATTTTTTGATTAAGTTTTGTAATTTGATTTAGATATGAATTTGTTTCTTCAACAAAAGTTTCGACCTTTCTATCAATATTGATCGATTGATCATCAAGTGCCTGTCTTGCTCTTCTAAAGTCTCTAGAAACCATAATGGCATTGTCTCGAACAAGAGATCGAATACTCTCATCCTCAGGGTTATTGGCCAACTCTCTAAATGAGTTGAAAAATTTTGTGAGAATTTGATTAAGGCCTTCGCCGTCGGCTTCGTTAAATATTTGCTCAATGTCTTTTAGGACTATAGAGCGTTCATTGTAAAAACCATCTTCAGAAAGGCTACTTTGTAGTCTGTTTTCTACAAACTGGTCGTGGACTCTTTTAATAGCTTTAACATCTGCACCAGTTCCCATAATTACACCACTTTTAAGATGTGGGGCATTGGCTTGTTGTAGAGTTCTTTGGCGGGAATAGCCTTCGGTGTTTACATTAGAAATGTTATGAGAGGTAGTCTCTAATGCTTTTTTTGAGACGCTTAAACCAGATCTACCTATGCTAAATATATCCGCCACGAGTTATCCTTATGTATTGTATTTAGTTGCGCCTAGAGAGTTATAAGTTTTATATGGTCTTTCTCCCATAATGCCTTTTTTTAAATCATCTAGGTTTCTCACAGCTTTATTTATATACAATTGATTTCTTTTATTTTGTTCTTGAATTTTTTCAATGAGATCAACAAGAAGATTATTAAACCGTTGTAGGTGATTATAATTTTTTATATTCTCAAATTTAGTCGTAAAGATAAGCAGTTCTTTAATGGATGATATTTCTCTATTCTCACCTAAAAGGCCACTGTAACGGTTTCTTATAGTCTCATTGAGGTTATCAATAACTTCTTTTCTTAACTTTTCAAGTAGTGTGATTTTATTAATTATTTTTTGCTTGTTCTCAATAATAACTTCGAGTCGATTAATATCATTATCAAGAAGGCATTCGTACTCATCACAAGTAGCATTAAATAATCTTGTATGTTCTTCACAAAATCTTTTCCATAGGTCAGTAACTTGGAAATAAATAATTTCTGCTAGCGGGTCATCAGTCATTTTTTTAAGTTGGTCATTTGAAATGTTCATCTATTGGCTCCTAAAACTTTTGATCCATTATACTATCTGCTAAAGCATCAATATCTACTTTATAAGTACCGTTGGCGATTTGTTGCTTTAAAGATTCTATTTTCTCAGTATTATCTAAACTTGGTGCAGAATTAGCGTAGCGCTTAATTTTTGAAAAATCTTTAATACCATCATTAATGGTGACGTTAGTGTCTCTTTGGATAAGACTTTCTTTTCTTAACTGCTTTGGAGAATCAAATTTTTTGTTATCATTTTCGAGTCTATTTCTTGTACCAGTTGTAGTTTCTCTTTTCTTAGGAAAGAAAAAACTTCTTTCTTTTGGTTTGCTTATCTTACTCATCTTGTACCTCTAATTCGATTTTGTTTTTATTGAAACGTTCGATTAAGTCTTTTTGATTTTTTAGGTAATGGTCATATGTTATTTTATTACGATAACGATGAGGGTAAATCTGATCAAGAATAAGCTCTTGTACACCACTACCATTGTTTTGCATGGCCATGGCCTTAGAATATTCATCACTGAGATAGCCTTCATAGATTTGGTTGGCCGTGCTCTGTTCTTCATTACGTGATATTGTTGCCTTCATTTTCTGAATCATTAATTTGGCAAATTGTGAGTCCATATCACGTGCTATTTTCTTTATTTCTTCGGGTACATATTGGAGGTTAGAAGTCGTTGATTTCTTATGGACATCAATAGGGGCGTTGTGCTTATTTAAAGCTACTCCTTTATTAATGAAGTTTTTAATATCCATAGTCCTTCCATAGTCTAAAAAGGGTCATCATGTCCCTTTTCTATATTTTATCATTACTCCCTATATTTTTACATATGATGTAAAAATTATAGTAGCTCTATATCACCAACAAGAGATCCATTCCTCTTAAGGGTCTGAAAAATGGATATTAAATCCTCTGGTGTGGCCCCTAAAGCGTTTAGGGCCTTTACAACGTCATTTAACTTGGCCTTATTTTCCATAAAGTATAGCCTCTTGGGTTGCCCCTCGGCCCCTTCTTGTTCGCCTTCATTTCCAATTTGTATACTTAAGTCTCCATGACTGATGGCCGCAGGCCTCAGCATGACATTACCGCCCGCTACAATAGTGCCGGTTCTTTCATTTATTACGATTTTGGCCTTTACATCCTGAACAATATTAAAGTTTTCGATGATCGCCATGAGTTGAACAACTTTACGTTGGTAGTGCATTGGGATGATAAGATCCACAGTTGTTGCATCTCTTGAAATAGCATACTTTCCGCCAAGTTCTTCGTTAAGAGTTCTTTCAACCCTTGCAGCTGTTGTAAAATCGGGATTTTTTAGGCTTAGGCGTAGAGATTTTTTTCTATCAAAATTAAGCTCAACTTCTTTTTCTACGATGGCCCCATTAGGTATTGTGGCGCTCGTAGCAAACTTGGCCCCATTTTTAAGGCCACCTATTGAAAGTTGTCCAGAAGCGACAGCATATATATTTCCATCGCCACCTTTTAGAGGAGTAACTAAAAGTGTACCCCCGGCCAGTGAAGCAGCATCACCAATGGAAGAAATATTAATATCTAGTTTTTGTCCTATTCTTGCAAAGGCGCCCATTTTAGAAGTGACAATAACCGCCGCAACATTTTTTGAGCTAACTTCATTTTGAGGGTTAAGACCAAGCTTCTGAAACATACGTTTTAAGGAGTTGTTGGTTATTTCACCACCACTATCACCTGTACCATTAAGTCCAATAACTAATCCATATCCTATGATGGGGTTTTCTCTTACACCTTTGACAGTAACTAAGTCTTTAAGTTTGGCCGGACTTGCAAAAGAGTTTAGTGAGAATAATGTTAATGCTATTGCTATTAATTTCATATTTACCTCAATACATGGACACTAGATTCAAGAATTTTATTGGAAGAAACACTGTCATCATCAGAGATGTCTTTTCTTGCAACTAAGGCCTGTATTTCAACAAGTCTTTTTCTTCGTTTATATAAAAGAGACTTCCTACCTCGTAATAATAAATGATCCTGGTTAATTTCTTCAATAATTACAGCGGAAACTCGGTCTACTGATTTTGAATTATCTTTCTCGCCAGCTCCTGATTCTGTAGGGGCAGGTTGGGCGGGCTTATCATCTTTAGATTTATCCTTTGCTGCCATGGCCGGGTCAGGGAAAGCTCTTTTTAATTCAAGTACGATCTCATCTTTAAATTTTTTAAAGACATCAATAATGATGATGTCACCTAATTGTTTTTCAGTATTTTTGGTAAAGAGATAGCTATCATTGCCCGCGCCTGACCATAAACTACCTACATTCTGGTTATCATATAAATCTTCTGCTTTGGCCCTTGATTTAGGTACATATTTTCTTTTTACAGAAGGACGTAAGTTTTTAACGTATTTAGAGGTAAGGCTTGTTTTTCCTGAAGCCTTATTATCACGACGGTATTGATCAAAAGTATTTATGTTTGGTCTTGGCCTCTGTAGATTTTCTTGACGGTCTAAATCTCTATGCATTTCATTTATGTAAGATGCACAGCCATATAAAGACATCAGTAAAATGGTAAGAATTAGATTTTTCATAAATTTATTTTTACCTTATTAAAGTCAACAACTTCAGCTGTAACTATTTTATTCGTTTTAGTATTTCTTAATCTTACGTTCTCATGTAGTTTAGCGTTGCCCATTGGTATTCCAATTGAAGAAATTGAAAACCCACTACCACTTAGAATTATGGACGTTGGTTTACCTATTTGAACAAGGTCTAGTTTGGTAACATCATTTTTTTTAATTGCGCTTCCGGTTGAAATAGGTCTTGAAGATTTATAGAACTTCATGAGCTTGAGGTCTGTGAAAAAGCTATCGGGACGATCAGAAAAAATACTTTTCATCTTGAACTGATTATCAGTTAAAGGCCTTATTGATGGCGATATGTTTTTAGTGGCGACTATCGCATTAATTTTGAATTTTAAAGTTGTGCTTAACCATAAAGGCTGTTCACCCTCGATATTAATAGAGATATTTTTTAACCCAGGACGATCACAATTGTTACAATTAATATTATGTCCTTGGGAATAATCAATACCAAAACCAATGCTACGGTCTAAGATTTTGATATTATCAAAAGAAATGAGTTGATTTGGAATTTTTATATTATTTCGTAAGAATTGAGATAAGGGAATGATTCTTACTTTTAAAGGCCTGATTGTTATTTTTTTATTGAGACCGTCTTCTTTAAGTAGGTGATTAATTTTTCGCTGATCTATAGTTCCGCTTACTTCACGGATAAGGTGAATGAATTTTTGTGAAACTTTTTTTGAGCAAGTCGTCTTTTTTATAAATGAATGTTTGTTTGAGTTAAGTTGATTACTATCAGAAATTAATTGATCGTAGGTTTCAATCAAACATGCTTTAGATGCAAAACTAAAGGAAGAGAAAATAGTAAGTAAAACTAAACTTTTTTTCATTTTAAACTGTTTACCGTTTGGAGCATTTTATCTGCAACTCCCATTACTTTTGAGTTCATTTCATATGCCCTTTGAGCACGAATAAGATCTGTCATTTCAACCATAATATTTACATTGGAAGATTCCAGGGCGCCTTGTTGAATACTACCTGCATTACTTTGTCCTGCTATATTTTGTATGGGAACACCACTTGCTGTTGAGGGGCGATAAAGGTTTCCTCCCTCTCCTTGAAGACCCGGTGGATTTATAAATGTAAAGACTGGCACTTGACCTAAATTCTGAGGCTCCACCTGATTAGTAAAAAAGACTTCGACAGTTCCATCATCAGTAATATTTACGGACTTGGTGCCAGGGGGAATATTAAAGCCAGGCGCCAGAGGATAGCCATTTCTGTTAACAATAATACCATTTGAGTTAACGCTAAATGCTCCGTCTCTAGTGTATCTTAATTGTCCGTTGGGAAGAGTAATAGCAAAAAAGCCTGGGCCATTTATCATGAGGTCAAATGGATTATTTGTCATCTTAGGATCACCTTGCGCAAAATTTCTTTTGACAGCACTAACTCGTGAGCCTGTTCCAATTTGAACACCAACATTTTTGACTGTGTCCGCACTCGTTCTGCCACCTGCTTCTTCTATCGTTTGATAGAGAAGATCCTCAGTCTCTGCTCTTCCTTTTTTAAAACCATTCGTATTAAGGTTTGCAATATTATTGGAAATTGTATTGACCTCAGTTTCCTGAGAGGCCATTCCATTCGCTGCCGTATTAAGAGCTCTAATCATCGACGATGCATCATTCATGACCCACAAACCGAGAGGTAATACAAAATAAAGAATTTTCATAAGATCCCTCCTGGATCTAAAATTTAGATAGTTCTGTTAAAGATCTACCTGCCATTGAGTCATAAGTCTTAATCGCTTTTTGTATTGATTCAAAGTGCCTGTTTGCTCGAATGAGGTTTGTCATCTCTTGAACAGCATTGACATTACTTTGTTCGACGTGACCTTGATAAACTAAAGAGTTTGTTTGGGCCGCTATATTTTTGTTGTCATCATTTATAAAAAATGAATTCCCTTCTTTTTTAAGTGCCTGGATATCTTTAAATTCTCTAACCGAGATTTCTGAAACTTTTTGTCCATTATTAAAAATTTCACCCTGATGATTAATTATAAGCTTTCCATTTTGACCAATATTAATCCCTCTTTCTTCAGGACGAGCTACATTTGGTGCTTGTTGACCTTCAATACTCTCTGGTATTTCAAGTTTAGATAATACTAAGTGTCCATCACTAGTTCTTAGAAATCCCTCTGCGCCAAGACTAAAAGTTCCTCTACGTGTGTATCTAATTCCGTTAGGAGTTAATACCTCAAAAAATCCTTTACCATTAATGGCCAAGTCTAAAGGAGCTCCTGTTGGTGTGAGTTGCCCTTGTTCAAAATTTGTATAACTTCCATCAACTTTTACGAAACCGTGCTCGGCCCCATAACTTTTATAAAAATCCTCAGGCGCCCATTCCTTATGGGGTAAATTGATGTCTTCCGAATAGCCTTTTTCGAACTGAGTAAGATGCTCCTTAAATGTAAGAAGATCTTTCTTAAATCCGGCCGTATTGGCATTGGCCACGTTGTTTGCGATCGTTTCCACATTTCTTTGCTGGGCCAAGGCCCCGGAAAGTGGTACCCATAATTCTTTCAAAAACCCTCCTGAGTGAGTTCCCTAGGTAAAATATATCAAGCGATGTGCCAAAAACTCTACACGAGGAAAATTTATCCATGGAAACAAGGGGCTACTTAATGTAATCTAGCCCATACTTTTGGGATAATCAGGTACTTGACCATTATAAAGGGTCAAAATTATGACGTTTTTGGGGGAATTTTGAATAAAAGCGATATAGATTTTGAAAAGTCTCTTGAGAAATTAGAGGGAATTGTAGAAAAGCTTGAGTCAGGAGAGCTCTCATTAGAAAAGAGCCTTAAAGAGTTTGAACAGGGGATGGACCTCTATAAAAAATGTAAAAAAGTCTTAGATCAAGCTGAGAAAAAAATCACCAAATTAAGTAAAGATTTGAAAGAAGAAGATCTAGGTTAAGAGTTTGAAGTATATATTGATTATTTTTATATTCTTTGGTTGCTCTCGATTTTATTCAAAAAATGAAATTGTTCAAAAAGACACTTTAGAGACAGAATATAATACAGTCAATTTAGGATCTCCCAAGGTTTGGGCCAATCCTCAAATTAAAAGTACTGAATTCGTGGAGAGCTCTATTGGACCTTACCCAAGTATAGGGCAAGAATCACAGGTCGCTTTACGAAAAAAAAATGGCCCAATTGTTGGTATGATTTTTGGCCCCGGCTTGCATAAGGCAGTTGCCCATATCGTTTTAATTAAACATCTTAGAAAGAAAAATATTAAGATTCACCTTTTGTCGGGGCATGGGTTAGGTGCTGTTATAGCGGCCATGTATGCGAGCGGAATGACAACTCAAAAGATGGAGTGGCTATTTTTTAAATTTTTTAATGAGGCCAAAGGGGAAGCTGTTTTCTCTACAAAATGGTTAAAGCTTTTAGATGAAATAGTGATTTCACGTATAAAAAGTAAAACATTGCAAGAGTTGGAGACAACAACTTATTTACCTTCTTCTCGTAAGATTAACGGTCTGTATGGTAGCGGAAATTTAAGAAATATTTTAAGAAGCCACTTAAAAAGATTTAGCGACAAAATAATGGCCTATAACATGATTGAGAAAACTAACTTTTTTAGTCATAAATTTTTTAAAAAGTTAGGTGTTAATTTACTCCTTGGTATTGATGTCATTAATGGAGATGTTAGCTTTCAAAGCACTAATGAACACCTGGGTACCATTTTTTCAGAAATATCTTCAAAGATAGAAAGTGAAAAAATATTAAAAAAGGAATTAATTATTGGTCTAAGTAGTAAGGGTTTTGATATGGATTCTTATGATGACCCTATGCCGTATATGAAAGAAGCTGAGAAGCAAAGCGCCCTATTTGTTAATGATATCGCTGATATGGTAAAACATTGGGATAAGAACCCAAGAAAAGAATAACTTTATGAAAAAAATATTTTCAAAGATTTTTTATACACTTTTTATTTCTATAATATTGGGTTCTCTAACTGTTGGTGCTGTTATTGGTTACTTTTCATTGGATCTTCCAAAGATTCAAACTCTTGCTGATTATAGACCGGCCATCCCTAGTCAAATCTTAGCAAAAGATGGAACGGTTTTAGCAGAGTTAGGTATTGAGAGAAGAGAGATCGTTGCTTTTGAAGATATTCCTAAAATAATTATAGATGCATTTTTGTCAGCTGAAGATGATTCATTCTATGAACATAAAGGAGTCGATTATCTAGGTGTATTAAGGGCCTTGATAAAAAATATTAAAGCAGGCCGAGTTGTTCAAGGTGGTAGTACCATTACTCAGCAAGTAGCAAAGTCGTTACTATTGAGTCGTGAACGTTCTATTTCGAGAAAGATTAAAGACTTTTTGTTGGCACAGAGAATTGAAAAGAAATTTACAAAAAATGAAATTTTATTTCTCTATCTTAACCAAGTCTATTTAGGAGGAGGTTATTATGGAGTTAAAACTGCATTTAGAGGGTACTTTGAAAAAGAGTTAGAAGAGACGAGTATCGCAGAAGCAGCATTGATAGCGGGACTTTTGGTAGCACCAGGACGATATAGTCCCTATAAGAACCCTGAGTACTCTAAAAAAAGACAAATGTATGTACTAGGAAGAATGCTTGCAACAGGTAAGATTACCAATACTGAATATGAGCAGGCGGTAAAAGAGAAAATTAAAATCTCTTTAAGGAAATCTTCTTTTTTTAAAGCTGGCTATTTTACTGATTGGGTACTTCAAAGGGTCGTTAATGAAGTTTCAAAAGAGAAATTTCTATCAGAAGGTTTTAGGGTTCAAACAACCATAGATTATGAGCTTCAAAAGGTAGCAGAAAAAGAAGTTTTAATAGGTGCTAAGAAGATCGATAAAAGGCAAGGCTTTAAAGGTCCGATAAGAAAAGTTGAACCCCTTTTTAATATTACTGAGGAAGAGAAACAAGACAGGTTTTCTAAGATCTCAAATGAGTCTACGTATTTTTTACTGACTGAGGAAGGTACCAAAGAGTTTCAATACAAGCCTAGTGAAGAGGACTTCAAGTCGATAATAGATAAGAGAATGGAGTTTGAAAGTGAAGTTGACTTGAGAAACTTTTTTTCTGGTAACCTAGAAAAAGATCAACTCTTTAATATCTTAAAAATAGATGAAACTTATGAAGCTATTGTTACTGAGGTTAATGACAAGGCCAGGCTTATCTTTTTTAGCATCGGTGGGCTAAGTGGAATTATAAATTACGATGGTTTTAAATGGGCCCATGAAAGAGTGATTAGTGAGAAAAAAAACCTTCTGCCTTATGTAACACAACCTTCCACAATAGTTTCCCCCGGTGATGTCATCCTAGTAAAAATTAAGAACAAGAATACAGGAGTCTGGAAGCACATATATAGTAGCTATAAAGAAAGGCTGAATACAACTAAGTCAAAAGGCCTACAAAAAAAGGTAGAGCTTCTTAAAAAAGAGCGCTACCTCCAAGGGCTACTAGATCAAAACCCAGATGCCCAAGCAGCTTTGATTTCACTATCGCCTGATAGTGGTGAGATTCTCTCTTTAGTTGGAGGGACTAATTATATTGATTCTAAATTCAACAGGGCGATTCAATCTAAAAGACAACCGGGATCATCTTTTAAACCTATTCTTTTCGCCGCAGGCCTAGAGCATGGTTTTAATCCTGCCTCAATCCTCTTGGATGCACCAGAAGCACTTGCAGGAGTCGATGAGAGGTTGAATTGGAAACCAAGAAATTATGACGGTGTTTTTAAAGGCCCAATAACCTTTAGAAATGCACTTGAGCAAAGTAGGAATGTACCTACAATTAAGCTTGCTGATAAAATGGGCGTTGAAAATATTTTGAATTTTACCAAAAGAATTGGGTTCAATGCTAAACTTGACGAAGACCTTAGCCTTGCTCTTGGCTCCTTTGGTGTTTCATTGCTCGATATTGTCTCTACATATGCCATTTTCCCTTCCGGAGGTAAAAAAATTAAACCACGAGCAATTATTTCAATCGTAGACAGAGATGGAAAAAGCTATAGCATAAATAATTCTTTAGAAAATGAAGAGCAAGATCCTGCTTTAGAAAAAGTTGTGGTTGAAGCTGAGTCAATCGAAACAGTAGAAACAGAAGAGCTTGAAAAAGAAAAAGAAATTGAAGTAAATCCTTTTCATTTGGGCCTAGATGAAAATCAAGTTTATGACTCACGCCTTTCTTATATTATGTGTGATCTTCTAAAAGGGATTGTACAAAATGGTACTGGGAGAGGGGCAAGGCAAGTAAGTAATTTTATTGGTGGTAAAACGGGAACCACAAATAGCTACGTAGATGCTTGGTTTATTGGTTTTTCAGCAAATGTTGTAACGGGCGTTTGGACAGGCTTTGATGATAACAAAACCTTAGGTTGGGGAGAGACGGGTGCGAAATCGGCACTCCCTATATGGAAAGAGTATATGAGAAATGCTCTTGATAGTTATGGCGAGCAAGATTTTTCGATGCCCTCAGGTATTATTAATATTCAAATTAATAAAGAGACAGGGAAAACAGCTTCACAGGGCGAGAGAAGGCTGAACTTCACAGAGTCCTTTGTAGAAGGATTTGAGCCAGGAGCTCAAGTTACTGAAACTACAGAAGAGCCTGTCCCTTCTGATCAAATACTAGAAGATGACGATTACTATAGCGAAAGATAACGGTTAAAATAGCTCTTTTGCTTTTTTAAGAAGAGCACTTTTTAGTCTTATTATAATCAGCCGATACCTCATTAATGAGGGCAACGCGTGAACTGGCTGACTAAAACTATCAACTATCTTCGATCTTATTTTTATCAAAAAGATATAAAGTCTTATCTGCCTTTTCTCTTATCTTTGCTTCTACATTTAATTTTTCTATTTGTTCAATTCGAAAAAGCGGGCCTAGATAAAGTTGTTAAAAAGAATAAAACAGAAAAAATAAGGTTAATTCTTAAAGATTCTAAGAAAAAACAAATCGTAAATAGTGAGAAAAGTAAGCTTAAAGCTATCCCTAAGGAAAATATATTTTTAGGGAAAAAGACTCAGGTCCATGATCGTCAAACGAAGGCAAAGATAGTTAAAAGTTTCAATGAAGGTGGTAAAGGCGTTAAAAATGGTCTCAAGGGAGTCCAAGGAAAAAAAGCACTTAAAAAACCCAAAAAAGTTTCAAAGTCTAAAACAAAGCTTCCTACACTTTCCGATCTTAATGCTATTCAGGATATAGAGATAGAAAAATATATTAAGCCTTCCAAGGCTGCTGCCAAAGGACATAAGGCCGGCAATGAAAATAAGAAAGGGCTCTCTAGTAATAATGATTATTTGGAAAATGTTCCTCTTGGTGATTTTACAAAGCTAAATACAACAGAATTTAAGTTTTATGGATTTTACTTTAGGATTCGTCAACAGTTAGAGCAACACTGGGGTAGTCTCCTTCAAGAAAAAGCTAAAGTCCTTTATAAAAAAAGAAGAAGAATAGCTAGTGATGCAAAAATAACATCTCTTAAAGTTACAATCGACTCTAAAGGGAATATCATAGGTGTTATTCTTAAAAGTACTAGTGGTATTCAAGAGTTAGATGATGCTGCAATAGAGTCTTTTAATAAGGCCGGTCCATTTCCTAACCCCCCTAAAGGAATGCTTGTTGATGGTAAGGCCATTATTGAATGGGGATTTGTTGTAAAAGGCTAATCTGTCTCTTTAAGGCTTTCTTTGACTTTATGAATACCTTCCATAAGAAGATAATCATGCCAGCTCTCATCGAGTCCTCTAATAGTACTAACAATTTCCATTGCTGCTCGATCTCTTGAGATATTTTCAGTTTCACTTAAGTGAGAGATAGCAAGAGATATTGCTTTTATCGCTGGTCGGTCACAAAGAGCTGATAGCTTCTCGTCAAAAGAGCTATCAATCTTTTTTTCCTTACTTTTAATAATAGCAGTATTTAAAATTTGTATAGATGTCTGATTTGTTGTCATTAGTTATCATCACAAAACGTTGAGTACTGCTCAGCGCTCATAAGACCTTCATAATCATTTACATTTGCCGGCTTAATTTTAATCATCCAGTTATCATATGCATTTTCATTGATGCTTTCAGGCGAATCAACAAGGTCTGAGTTAACTTCAGTAACTTCACCGGCCAAAGGACTAAATAAATCACTAACAGATTTAATAGACTCAACAACTCCAAAAGCAGAGTTTTTATCAAGTGTAGTACCAACTTCTGGTAATTCAAGGAATACTATGTCTCCAAGAGAAGATTGAGCAAAGTCAGTAATACCAATAGAGATTACTTCTCCCTCTAGCTTTGCCCATTCATGTTCTTGAGTATATTTTAGTTCTGATGGTGTATTGCTCATTTTTTATTTCCTCCAACCACGAAAGGTTTTTTTAAATATATAGCAGGGTAATTATTTTTTCTTATTTTGATAAGATAATTTTCGTCATTTGGCACTTTTTGAGAATCAATGAGGGCCAAAGCAATTCCTTTATTTAAGGTAACGGACATTGTCCCTGAGGTAACTTTTCCAATAATATCCCCGTTAGAGTTAAGGACATCATAACCTTCTCTTGGTATCCCTTTATCAAGGGCCAATTTGATAAGCTTAAACTTTGGATTATAAGTTTCAAGCGTCTTTTTACCAATAAAGTCTTGTTTATTCATTTTGGTCGTCCACTTTAGACCTGTATCAAAGGGAGTAAGCTCGTCATTAAGTTCATGACCATATAGTGGATAACAAACTTCCAGACGTAGAACATCACGAGCAGCAAGACCACAAGGAATAACACCATTGCTAAGAAGATTAGACCAAAGCTCTTTTACTTTTTCATTAGGACAAAATACCTCAAACCCATCTTCTCCTGTGTACCCTGTTCTGGCCAAAATGATTCCATTTTCAAAAGACTTAACACCAAAAGTAGGAACATCGCTTACTTCGAGACCAAGAGAGTTAAGGGACTGCTCAGCTTTAGGTCCTTGTACGGCAAGCAATGATATCTCATCGGAATGATTTGTTAGCTTTATATTAAAGTTAGAAGCTTGAGCACTTATCCAGTTCCAATCTTTTTCAATATTGGCAGCATTAACACAGATCATGGCCTTATTTTCAGACAGTTTATAAGTAATAAGATCATCGATAATGGTAGCATCTTCTCTAAGTAGAGGAGAATAAATTGCCTTTCCAATGGAAAGGTTTTTATAATCGTTAGGAATGAGATGATCTATAAAATCGATTGTTTGCTCACCCTCGACGAAGAACTCCCCCATATGACTAACGTCAAATACACCAACGTTATTTCTCACAGCTAATGTTTCTTCTTTTACCGATGAATACTGAATGGGCATATTGTATCCAGCAAAAGGCGCCATTTTAGCTTTCAACTCAAGATGATCATTAGTTAAAATAGTTGTTTTTAATTCATTCATTTTAAAGTCCGTCTAGTGGCCTTAATCAAGTTTTGACCTAAGGTAAGAATGGTCATTGGGCCGACACCACCAGGCACTGGAGTGATGCTAGCAACTTTTTCAACTATATTATCAAAATCAACGTCTCCGCAGAGTTTACCATCTTCATCTTGGTTCATTCCTACGTCTATGATGACTTGATTTTTATCATTAGAAATATAGCTCTCATCTAAAAATTTGGCCTTACCAATTGCGACGATTATAATGTCAGCTTCTTTTGTAAACTTGCGCAAATCTTTAGTTCTTGAATGTGTAAGAGTAACTGTTGCGTTATAATTGGTAAGAAGCATAGACATTGGTTTACCAACAATCTCTGAGCGTCCAATTACGACACAGTCCTTACCACTTAATTCAACACCATAATGGTGCATCAAGGTTATGATTCCCTTAGGAGTACAAGGGGCCAGTGAAGTATCTCCACAGTCACCCTTAAAAATGGCAGTTATATTTTCAGAGTGAAAACCATCCACATCTTTGTCTGGTGGAATAAGTTGGCCTACATCAATATGTTTAAGTTGTTCTGGAAGTGGTAATTGAACAAAGCAACCATGGACATCAGGATTTTCTGAGATTTTTTCAACTTGCTCTAAAAACTCTTTTTCCGAGATGGACTCAGCAAGCTTGATAATTTCACAACTTCCTCCAAAGTTTTCTACAAATTTTTTCTTATTATTAGTGTAGATAACACTGGCCGGATTATTGCCCACAAGAATGACCTTTAGACAGGGAGTCAAACCTTGTTCGACAAGCTCTTGTGTTTGATCTTTTAGGACCTGGATTTCTTTTTCCCTAGCGGGTTTTGCTTTTAGTAACTGCGTCATACCACTTTCATCTTATTATTGGTAAAGAAGTCAGCATAGTAGTAAAAAGGGCCAGAAATGCAAGGGCTTTATTAAGGTTGGGTGAAAAATGTTTTTCTATATAGGCTTGGGGCTTCAATTGATTGGGTTTGCTTCCGTTGGCCTATGCTTATTCTCTGGAATTGATAAAGGAAACTACGGACAAATAGAGTTTCTACAATTAATTGGTGGGTCTTTAATGTTCTATTTAGGCACATACATTAAAGGTAGGCTGCCTAAGTGAGCCAACTTATTCTAGGGATTGATCCAGGCTCTATTAAAACCGGCTTCGCCTTAATAAAAAAAGAAGGGAAACGATTCCATTATATCGAATCTGGCGTAATTAAATTCGATGCAAAAAAAGACTTTATCTATAGAATTTCAAATATATACGCCGATCTAAGAGAACTTATTTTAAGAATAGATCCCGATGAAGTCGCCTTTGAGTCCTTAATTTATGTTAAAAACGTAAGCTCATTGGCCAAGCTCGCTCAAGCAAGAGGGGCCATGATTGCTGCCTGCTCTAAATATAAGATGTACGAATACCCCCCAACTCTTGTCAAAAATACAGTGACTCAAGATGGTCATGCGTCAAAGCAAGGCGTTAGTAAGGTTTTAGAAATGGTTTTTGGAAAAATTGCCTTCAAGACCCATGACGAGTCAGATGCCCTTGCGATAGCTTTATGTCACGGACTTTTAGGAGGAAGACAAAATGATAGGCCACTTAACAGGTGAAGTTCTTTTTTGCGACGGAAATGACCTTATAATCCATACAGCTAACGGAGTTGGCTACCAAGTTTATTTTAATCAGCTCGTTGCTGAAGGTTCAGAAATCAATATTTATATCTCCCATATTGTAAGAGAAAATGCACAGGATCTTTATGGCTTTGTCGGTCTCAAAGAGAAAAAGCTTTTTGAGCTGCTAACAACAGTCAAAGGAATTGGGCCGAAGTCAGCCTATATGCTCCTTTCCTCTTTAGGTGTTGAAAAAATCCAAACGGCCATTACCTTTGAACAACCTGATGTTTTGGCCAAGGCCCCAGGAATAGGAAAAAAAGCTGCTTCACAAATTATTCTAGATCTGAAGAAAAAAGTGGATAAAGTGAATATTTATTTCAACTCTGGAACAGTTCAATCATCGAGTTTACAAAATGAAGTGATTACAGAAAATAACTCAGATATTCTTCAAGAGGCCCTTCTTGCTTGTAAGGAGCTTGGATTTAAGGAGGATGAGGTTATTCCTTCACTACAAAAACTCATGGTAGAGAATAAACTTTCTCGAGCAGAACAACTTGTTCATTTAGTATTAAAGGAATTCTAAGCGATGGAAGAGAATATTCTCGATGCTCAATTAAAAGATGAAGAAATTACTCATGAAAATCGACTGAGACCTCAAAACTTTGAGGAGTATGTTGGACAGAAAAAAATTATAGAAAATATTTCTCTTATGGTGGATTCGGCCAATATGAGAAAGCAGGCAATGGATCACACACTCTTAAGTGGCCCTCCCGGATTAGGGAAAACTTCCTTGGCCATGATTATTGCAGAAAAACTAGATTCAAATCTTCATGTGATTTCCGGGCCCGCCATTGAAAAAAAAGGTGATTTGGCGGCCCTTCTTACAAACCTTGAGCCTAGAGATGTCCTTTTTATTGATGAGATTCACAGATTACCAATTACTGTTGAAGAGATTTTGTACTCGGCCATGGAAGACTTTAGACTTGATATTATGCTTGGGCAGGGACCCTCAGCAAGGACTATGCAAATTGATATACGTCCTTTCACCTTATTAGGGGCAACGACGAGAAGTGGTTTATTATCAAACCCATTACGAGATAGATTTATAGCTCATATGCATTTCGACTTTTACAATCCTCAAGAGCTTGCTCAAATTATTTCTAATAATGCCGCTAAAATACAGCTGGATATATCTGAAGATGCCAAACTTAAAATGGCCACATGCTCAAGAGGGACACCACGTATCGCCAATAGAGTACTTAGAAGAGTTAGAGATTACTCTTTAGTAAATAATAAACCACAAGTGGGTATGGAGGAGGTTAATAGCTCTTTATCCTTAATGGAAATTGATGATAATGGCTTGAATCGGATGGATCGTAAAATTCTCGAAGTAATACACGAGTTTTATTCTGGGGGGCCAGTAGGCATAGATGCTCTATGTGCCACTCTAGGTGAAGATAAAAATAATATTGAAGATGTTTATGAACCCTTTCTTTTAAAAGAGGGGTTTCTCATTAGAACACCGAGAGGAAGAGAGCTTGGTGAAAAATCACGAAAAATATTTGGTGATGAACTTCCTCTATTTCGTTAATCTTTTAGCTTATGTCGAGGTAGAATTGTCGTTGTGAGAGTTGACTTTGATATAAGTTGTTTTTGTTCATTATAAAGTTCTATATCCCATATATGTGTTTTTTTACCAAGATGATTAGGTTTACAAACTCCCTCAAGCATTTCACCTTTAACACCTTTTTTAATATGTGAGACAAAGAGATTAAGTCCTACTGCTACATATTCGTTATTATCGATACAAAGGTTACTAGCAATACTTCCTAAAGTTTCAGCAAAAACACCACTAGCTCCACCATGGAGGATACCGTAGGGTTGTATTGTTCTTTTATCGACATTTAGAGTCCCCTTAATATAGTCATCACCAATTTCTGTAACAATAATTCCAAGGTGTGAGGTTAGAGTATCATTTCCTCTTTTATTAATTTCTTCTAAATTTGCCTTAGAAAACCAAATCATTAGTCCCACCCCAGTAAACGATAACCTTTCTTTTGAAGGCAGGAGTTAACATATCTTTTTTTAATCGTATCTGGAGTTAATGCTCCGGCAGCACCACCACCAGCACCTCCAATGGCCGCACCTCTAACTGCTCCACCAACTATATCCCCTCGAAAGATGCCGCTAACAGCCCCCATTGCACCACCAATAAGAGATCCACCACCTGCACCTTTTAATATATTTTTACCAGTTGGAGAGTCTAAGTAAGCCTCTGCCTCTTCCATGCAGATATTAATGTCTTGGTTGGCCTGTTCTTTACCAACATTTTTGAGTTTATTATTGGGATACAACACAGGCCTTGATGCGCAACTTGTTAATATAATAAGACTAAGTAAAGTTATAAGTCTCACAAAACACTCCTAAAACGTTTTGATCAATTATCTCATAAATTTTAAATAAATGGGTAATAAGAAATTTGATTTAATATTTTGCTCATTAAAGTATAATTGTTTATTAATAAGCCTTTTTTAGTTTATCAAAAAGAAGCAGAGCATAAAGGAAGTGGATAAAGTGCTTTATCAAAGAACCTTGGCAAAAGAAGTAAGCATCACCGGAATTGGAATACACTCCGGAAAAAAAGTGACGCTAAAGCTCTTTCCTGCTCCAGAAGATAGTGGAATCCAATTTAGAAGAACTGATTTAAAAAATGCTCCAATATTAAAGGCCTGCGCACATAACGTTGGCGCTACTGAAAATAATACAACCATTGGAGAAGGACAAAATAGTGTTCATACTATAGAACACTTACTTTCTGTCTTTTATGGACTTGGCCTTAATAATGTTTATTGTGAAATCTCTGGACCCGAAGTACCTATTATGGACGGATCGGGTGCATCTTTTGTTTTTCTTTTAAAAGAGACAGGACTGATTTCTCAAACGAAACCTAAGAAGTTTTTAGTTGTTTTAAAACCAGTAGAGGTTAAAGTTGGAGACAAATGGGCACGTTTTGAACCTAGTTCTAAACTTGTTATAGAGTCTGTCATTAATTTTACTCATCCTCTCATTAAAACCCAAAGAAAAGTTTTTGATTTTTCCTGTATAAACTTTATCGATCAAATTTCTAGGGCCAGAACTTTTGGCCTTCTTAGAGATGTAGATAATTTAAAAAGAAAAGGCCTAATAAAAGGCGGCTCTTTAGATAATGCTATTGTCTTAGATGATTATCGAGTAGTGAATAAAGATGGTCTTCGCTTTAACGACGAATTTGTACGTCATAAGATTCTTGATACTCTTGGTGATGTTGCCTTATTAGGGTATGAAATTGCTGGAAAAGTTACGACTTATAAATCAGGTCACAATCTTCATAATTTGCTTTGTCGGAAGCTACTTGAAACAACTGATGCATATGAGATTGTATCGGCCCCATCGCTTGAAAAAGAGGCCATTGAGGCCTTTGATTTACCAGTCGCTCTAGGACCACTTTTTTAATAGACTTTCCGCAAAAAATAGTGAATTTTCATCAAAAAGAGGATTTCATATGAGACTTTCACGAGGTTTTTGGCAAACTTTTAAAGAGGCACCGGCCGATGCAACGATTCCGTCCCACCAACTCATGGTTCGGGCAGGACTGATTCATAAGTCAGGAGCAGGTATTTATAATTATTTGCCAATTGGACTTCGCGCCATTCAAAAAGTTGAAAACATCATTAGAGAAGAGCTCAATAAAGATGAAGGTTATGAAGTTACTATGTCTGTAGTGACCCCAGGTGAATTATGGCAAGAGTCTGGTAGATGGGATGCTATGGGTGCACTTATGCTTAAGACAAAAGACCGAGCAGGTCGTGACCTGTGCATAAGCCCAACAAATGAAGAGGCGGTTGTAGATATATTTAAAAAATCGATTCAGTCTTATAAGCAATTACCGGTAACCCTCTACCAAATTAATACTAAATTTAGAGATGAAATTAGACCTCGCTTTGGTGTAATGAGGGGTAGAGAATTTACTATGAAAGATGCCTATAGTTTTCATGCTGATTGGGAGTGCTTGGAAGAAGGCTATAAGAAAATGTATAAGGCCTATGAGAGAATTTTTTCTCGTATAGGTTTAAATTTTATAGCAGTTGAAGCAGATGCAGGTGCTATGGCCGATGGTAAGCAAAAGACTCACGAATTCCAGGTCTTAGCAAACTCAGGCGAAGATAAAGTTATTAAGTGTGAGGCCACAGGATATGCCGCAAATATAGAAAGGGCCGAAACCCAGAGACCTAAACTTGATTTTGATATGAGTTCTCCGGAAATTAAGGAAGTAAGTACTCCAGGAACTCAAACTATTGAAGAAGTATGTGAATTGCTAAAATATCCCCAGCATAGGAGCTTAAAATCATTGGTTTATTCTGTCATTAGAGATGATCAGGAGGAGTTTGTTCTGGCCGTACTCTTAGGGGATGATGAACTTAATGAAATTAAATTAAATCTTTGGGCCAAAGCAGATCATATTAAACCGGCCACCGACAATCAAATTGTCCAACTAGGTCTTGAAAAGGGATATATTGGGCCTCATCAAATAAAAACTAATAATATTAAAATATTAATTGATAGAGAAATAGACTTGGATGCTGCTTATTGTACTGGGGCCAATAAAAAAGATTTTCATATCACTGGCTTCATCCCTAGTAGAGATTTAAGTGAAATAGAAACCGTTGATCTTAGGTTATCTAAGGCCGGTGACATACATAGTATCAATGGAAAAGAGGGTGAAGTTGAGCAAATAAGTGGAGTAGAGGTTGGCCATGTATTTCAGTTAGGCGATAAATACTCTAAGGCCATGAATGCCACGATTCTTGATAAGAATGGAAAAGCAGTTCACCCATTTATGGGTTGCTATGGTATCGGGACGACCAGAACTGTCGCTGCGGCCATTGAGCAATCTCATGATGAAGATGGTATTATTTGGCCTTTATCTATAGCTCCTTATCATGTTCATTTTTGTACTATCGTAAAATCCGAAGAAATGAATGAGCTAGGAGATGAAATTTATAAGGAAATGCTTTCTAAAAATATAGAAGTTCTTTATGATGATCGACCAAAATTAGGCCCAGGGTTCAAATTTAAAGATGCTGACCTTTTAGGACTACCTGTTAGGGTTGTTTTAGGTGAGAGAGATTATAAGAAAGATCAATTACTTGAAATAAAACTAAGAAAGTCTAAAGAAGTTATTAAAGTTAGCAAAGAAGATTTAATTCCAACTTTAATAAAAACCCTAGGAGAATTAAAGTAATGGAATTTAACTATATAGTAGGCCCTCATAGTATTATTGAGGCCATAAAAAACCCTAAAAGAATCGTTGAAAAAGTCGTGGCCACTCAAAAGGGATGGAGTGAGATTAAAAAAAAGCTCAATAGGGATGATTTTTTAAAAGTTGAAACCAAACTTGAAGTCATGGGACCTCATGATTTTCAGGAGTTTGGCAAAAAGACTTATAAAGAGAATAATTTTAATTATTCAAGAATTCCTGGAGGGGTACTTTTAATTTGTGAAAAACTTCCATTATTAAAAGCTGAAGAAATTTATAAACTTGTTGAGACTAAGAGAAAAATCGTTATTTTAGATCAGGTTACAGATATTCAAAATGCCGCCGCAATTTTAAGAACGGCTTCTTTTTATAATGTAGATGCCGTAATTTTTCCTCTTAAGGGGAGTGTGACTTTAAATCCAAGCTTTTTTAGAATTGCTTCTGGAGCAACGGAACAGGTTCCAATTCACTTTTGTTCGAATTTAGCAAAAATGATCAAAAAGCTTCAGCAAAAGGATGTGGCCTGTATTGGACTATCTGAACATGCTAAAGAAACACTTGAGCAGACATTAGAAGGAACTCAAGAAAAAACTATCTGTTTGGTTTTAGGGGCCGAAGATATAGGTCTTTCTAATGCGGTTGAGTTTTGTATCAGCAAGAAGGGTAAATTAAGTCCGTTAGGAAAAATGAAGTCACTTAATGTTTCCGTAGCTAGTGCTGTATCCATGGAAAAAGTATTTGGTCTTTGAAATACTTACGCTGCCTACACGTAGCATTATTATTAGGGAAGTCATAGCTTTATGAACGATAATTTCATAAAAATAAATCGATCGATAATTGAAGCATCAATTCAGCAGAATTTTCTTTACACAATAATTTAATGCCATTATAAGTACGGTCTGATTCTTTGAAGATTTGTGCTGGCTTAGCTCAGTTGGTAGAGCATCGGTTTTGTAAACCGACGGTCGTAGGTTCAAGTCCTATAGCCAGCTCCATCTTCAAGAATTAAAGGCGAGTTTGCCGAGTGGTCAAAGGCAACAGACTGTAAATCTGTCGGTGTACACCTTCGATGGTTCGAATCCATCACTCGCCACCATAATTAATGCCAAAAGAAATCTTGCCAAAGCCGGATCTCGAAGTGTAGAAACTTAAATGGTATTTTTTTTGGGCGTGCGTAACTCAGTTGGTAGAGTGCAACCCTTCCAAGGTTGATGTCGCAGGTTCGATCCCTGTCGCACGCTCCATCCTTATCATCAAAATAAGGGCATTAACTTAAGATCTCAGGGCTCGCGTGGCTCAGTGGTAGAGCACTCCCTTGGTAAGGGAGAGGTCGTGGGTTCAATTCCCACCGTGAGCTCCATAATAAAACTGTGGGAATTTTTGGGTTTTTGAATTAAAGTCATATTGACTTAATTTTTAATATACTATAAACGTTCTGAGATAATTAACGGATTGTGTTTATTTGAGACATATTATTTTTAAGGAGACCAAGTCATGTCTAAAGAAACTTTTGATCGAAGTAAGCCCCATGTAAACATTGGGACAATTGGTCACGTTGACCACGGTAAAACAACTCTTACAGCTGCTATCACAATGACACTAGCTGAAGCCATGGGGGGAGATGCAAAATCGTATGAAGATATTGACTCTGCTCCTGAAGAAAAAGCTAGAGGTATTACAATTAATACAGCTCACGTAGAGTATCAAACTGGTAACAGACACTACGCTCACGTAGATTGTCCAGGTCACGCTGACTACGTTAAAAACATGATTACTGGTGCCGCTCAGATGGACGGTGCTATTCTTGTTGTTTCAGCTGCTGATGGACCTATGCCACAGACAAGAGAGCATATCCTTCTTGCTAGACAGGTTGGTGTTCCAGCTATCGTTGTTTTCCTAAACAAAGTTGACCAAGTTGATGATGAAGAACTTCTTGAGCTTGTAGAAATGGAAATTAGAGAGCTTCTTTCTTCTTACGATTTCCCAGGTGATGATATTCCTATCGTTGCTGGTTCAGCTCTTGCTGCTGTTGAAGGAAGAGATGAGAATATTGGTAAAGAAAGAATTCTTGAGCTTATGGCTAAAGTTGATGAGTATATCCCAACTCCTGAAAGAGCTGTTGATAAAGACTTCCTAATGCCTGTTGAAGATGTATTCTCTATTTCTGGTAGAGGTACAGTTGTTACTGGTAGAGTTGAAAGAGGTATCATTAAAGTTGGTGAAGAAATTGAAATTCTTGGTATTAGAGATACTCAAAAAACTACCGTTACTGGTGTTGAAATGTTTAGAAAGCTTCTTGACCAAGGTCAAGCAGGTGATAACTGTGGTATCCTTCTTAGAGGGACAAAGAGAGAAGACGTTGAAAGAGGTCAAGTTCTTTGTAAGCCAGGTTCAGTAACTGTACACAATAAATTTAGATGTGAAGTTTATATCCTTACAAAAGAAGAGGGTGGAAGACACACTCCTATCTTCAAAGGATACAAGCCTCAGTTTTACTTCAGAACAACAGATATTACAGGTACTGTTACTCTGAATGAAGGTACTGAGATGATCATGCCAGGTGATAACACTTCTTTTGGTGTTGAGCTTATTAACCCAATCGCTATGGAGAAAGGGTTAAGATTTGCGATCAGAGAAGGTGGTAGAACCATCGGTGCTGGTACTGTTTCTGAAATTCTTTAATTAGAATAAAATAACAAGGGCCGGATTCTTTCCGGCCTTTTTTTCTCTTATTTTCGGGTGTATAGCTCTAATTGGTAGAGCGGCTGATTCCAAATCAGTAGGTTGGGGGTTCGAGTCCCTCTGCGCCCGCCAATAACTTAATTATTTCCCGATCTAATTTAACCTAGAGATAACCCTTTCCAATAATTGCAATCACCTATAAAGCATAGCGTCAGCTTAGTGATCGTCATTCCTCTTTCGCCCAAAAGGGGGATCGGAGGTTTTATTTGGCATTGCGACGCGTCTAAAATATTTTCGTACTCATTAAAGTCAAATAAAGCTATGGACAAGTTGGTCAAATTTGTGCATATAAGGGAGACTGGTTTTTTGGCGACTTAAATCAATCTACCAAAATATGAGGGTAAGAGACGTATGACAATCATCAAAAGTGAAGATGGTAAAAAGTGGATTAATGCTTTTATTGCTGGTGTTAGTATTCTAGTAGGCTTTGTAACTATTAGGTTTATCGAGCAGTTAAGTGAATGGTTTGATTTAGAAGCAAAGGTTGGTAACTTCCTTGTTTTTTCACAAGGTTTTGGAGTCCTCCTTGGTCTTATAACTTTTATTGTTATCGCTAAAAATAAAAAAGCACTCCAGCACATGCAGGAGGTTTACGGGGAACTTCTTAAAGTTGTTTGGCCAGAAAACGATGCTGTAGTCAAAGTAACTGTTGGAATCGTAATAAGTGTTTCAATAGTGAGTGGTCTCTTTGTACTCATCGACTTTTTGTCGCAAGAACTTTTATCACTTGTTTATTAAGGACAATGACAAAATGACAGAAGAAAATACAAAAGCTGAATTAGCTGTTAATGAAGAAACTGAAGAGAATGAAGAGCAACTTAATGAGCTTCAGGGTAATTATGGATTCGCTAAGGGCGATACTGCTGATTTTAAGTGGTATATAGCTAAGACAATGACGGGACAAGAAAACAAAGTTGTTAAAACACTTAGAGAAAGTGTTGTTAATCACGGAATGATGGAATTTTTCGCCGATATCATGGCACCGGAAGAGTCGGTGACTACGAATGTTGGTGGAAAGAAAAGAACCATCAAGAAAAAATATTTTCCAGGTTACGTTCTTATTAAAATGGTAATGAATGATAATACCTGGCACTTAGTTAAGGATACTGACAAGATTACAGGTTTTGTTGGTGGAACTAAGGATAAGCCGGCGCCAATCAGTGATGAAGAAGCCGCTTATATGACTAATCAAGCTAAGGATGGATATAAAAGACCTAAGTCTTCTGTTGATTTTACAGAAGGTGAGTCAGTTAAGGTTATTGAAGGACCTTTTGCTTCCTTTGTCGGTACAGTTGAGGCTGTTAACGAGAAAGGAAAACTAAAAGTAAGTGTATCCATTTTTGGTAGACCAACTCCTGTGGAACTAGATACTTCACAGGTTGAAAAAATATCTTAATTTTTAACGGAGCTTAAACAATGGCTAAGAAAGTTACAGGTTTTATTAAATTACAAATTGCAGCAGGAAAGGCGAACCCATCACCACCTATTGGACCAGCATTAGGTCAAAAAGGTGTAAATATTATGGAGTTCTGTAAAGCTTTTAATGCCAAAACTCAAAAAGACATGGGAACAATTCTTCCTACTATTATAACTGTCTACTCAGACAGATCTTTTACTTTTGTAACTAAGACACCTCCAGCGTCTTATTTACTTAAAGAAAAGCTAAAGCTTAAAAGTGGAGCTAATAAGCCAGGTCATGAAGTAGCCGGAACAGTTCCTCAAAAAGTTGTTGAGGAAGTTGTTGAGGCCAAAAAGCCTGACCTTACAGCTGCTGACAAAGAAGCAGGAATGAGAACAATTGAAGGATCCATTAGAAGTATGGGTCTTAAATTAGATTACTAATTATATTTTTTACGGGAGATTGGCTTTAATGCCATTCGTTTGAACCGGGAGGAAAAATGGCAAAGAGAAATAAAAAGTATCTTGAGGCGCTCGCCAAAATAGATCAAGAAAAAAAGTACCCTTTTGAAGAAGCTCTAAATCTTGTTAAAGAAGCAAACTTTGCTAAGTTTGATGAGACTGTAGATCTTGCTTTCAGACTAGGTGTTGACCCAAGACACGCAGATCAAATGATCAGAGGTGCATTGGCACTACCAGCTGGAACAGGAAAAAACGTTAGAGTATGTGTTGTTACTAGTGGAGATAAAGTTGCTGATGCAGAAGCTGCTGGAGCAGACTTTGTTGGTGGTGATGATATTATCGCTAAAATCGCTGGTGGTTGGACTGACTTTGATAGAATGGTTGCTTCACCAGATATGATGGGTAAGCTAGGTAGAATTGGTAAAGTTCTTGGACCTAGAGGGCTTATGCCTAACCCTAAGTTAGGGACAGTAACTCCAGATGTTGCTAAGGCCGTTAAAGAACAAAAAGGCGGTAAGGTTGAGTACCGTACTGAAAAAAATGGTATCGTTCATGTTTCAATAGGAAAAAAATCTTTTTCTACTGAGCAGTTAACCGAAAACTATAAGTCCATTGTGACAGCAATTATGAAAGCGAAGCCTGCTAGCTCAAAGGGTATTTACCTAAAGTCTTTGACTGTAAGTACAACTATGGGACCAGGTGTAAAAATAGATACATTACAAGCTGCACAGCTTGTTTAACTTAGAGGTTGATGAAGGTCGGTTTGGTTTTTACCATATAATTCCTGCCAGAAATCTCCCTCCCAATTTAAGGAGGTGCTAATGCTAAATAAAGAGCAAAAGCAAACCGTCATTGATGGACTTAAGGGTGACATTGATAAAGCCCAAGGCCTCTTTCTTACAAACTTGATCGGTATTACGGCAAATGATTCCGTAAGAATTCGTAAAGAAGTAAGAGAAGCAGGTGGAAAGGTTGTTATCACTAGAAATACCTTATTCGGCAAAGCAGCCGAAGGAACTTATGCAGAAAATGCACTTAAAGAGCTAAAGGGAACGAATGCGATTGCCTTTGCTTTTGAAGATGCTGCTGCAGTAGCTAAGGTTTTAAAGGAAGCAGGTAAAGATCTAGAACTTATAGATCTTAAGGCCGGATTTCTCGAGCAAAAAGAACTTACTAAGGAACAGGTTGTTGAGTTGGCTAACTTGCCAGGTCGTGACCAAATGCTTGGTACATTGTTGGCCACTTTCATGGCCCCAGTGTCTGCTTTTGCAAGAGTTATGCATGCCATTAAAGAACAAAAAGAAGAGGGCGCGACTGCCTCATAATGTCGCTTAGCAAAAAAATAAAGATTAGAATATAGGAGAATTAAAATGAGTATTACAAATGAACAACTAATGGAACACGTATCAAATATGTCTGTTCTTGATCTAGCTAACTTGGTAAAAGAATTAGAAGATAAATTTGGTGTTTCTGCGGCCCCAGTAGCAGTTGCTGGTGGAGCTGGACCTGCTGCAGCAGCTGAAGAGCAAACAGAATTTACTGTAGTTCTTGCTGAAACAGGTGCTAAGAAAATTAACGTTATTAAAGAGGTTAGAGGAATCACTGGTCTAGGTCTTAAGGAAGCGAAAGAACTAGTAGAAGGTGCTCCTAAGCCAGTTAAAGAAGGCGTTGATAAAGCTGAAGCTGAAGAAATTAAGAAAAAACTTGAGGCTGCAGGCGCTAAGGTTGAGCTTAAATAATTTATTCGTTTCAAACGATTTTTTTTCAGGCATGAGGGGCATATGTGCTCTCATGCCTTTTAGTATTTAAACCTGTTAGGAGAGCCAAGATGACAAAGGTTTTCGCCCCGAATGAATGGTACCGAAAAAAGTTTGCTCAAACTCCGGTAGACATAGAAACTCCCCCTCTTATGGGACTACAGATCGACTCTTATACCGACTTTCTTCAAAGGGATATATCCCCTGATAAGAGAAGAGATATAGGTCTTCAAGCTGTATTTAAAAGTGTATTTCCTATTTATGACTTTAATAAGACTGTATCTCTTGAGTTTGTGAGTTACGCTCTTGAAGAGCCTAAATATAGTGTACAGGAATGTAGACAAAGAGGTTTAAGCTTTGAGGCACCTTTAAAGGTTGTTGTTAGGCTTGTTTTCTATGAAGTGACTGTTGATAAAGATGGAAATGAGCAAAGAACTGTATCTTCTATCAAAGAACAAGAAGTCTATTTAGGGAATATTCCTCTTATGGCCCCTACAGGATCTTTTGTTTACAACGGGACCGAAAGGGTTATCGTATCTCAACTTCATCGTTCTCCTGGGATTATTTTCGAACATGATAATGGGAAAAAACACTCAAGTGGTAAGCTTCTTTATGGAGCTCGAATCATTCCTCATAGAGGATCTTGGTTAGACTTTGAGTTTGATCATAAAAATATTCTTTTTGCTAGAATTGATAGAAAAAGAAAATTACACGCAACTGTTGTTTTAAAAGCTCTTGGTTATACGACCTCTGAACTCTTGAAAGAGTTTTATAACATGGAGATTGTAAAACTAGATAAAAAGGGTAACTACTCAAGAACCCTAGATTTTGACCTACTGATAGGAACAAGAGCGAATCAAGATATTTTACATCCTAAAACTGGTGATGTGCTTGTTAAAAGAGGGAAGAAGTTTGCTAGAGGTTCAGTTAAAAAACTGAAAGATTCTGGCTTGAAAGAGCTTCCTCTAGAGCTTGAAGAAGTTGTTGGCCGTGTTGTAGCTGAAGATATCTTCGACCAAAAAACAGGTGAAGTTCTTTGTATGGCCAATGAGGCTTTATCTGAAGCTAAAATTGGTGAGCTTCTCAATGCTGGTATAAATGAAGTTCAATGTCTTTATATCGACATGATTAATTTCGGTGATCAAATTAGAAATACACTACTACTTGATAAAACTGAAAACTATGATGAAGCTGTAACAAAAATATTTGAAAGACTAAGACCTGGAGAGCCTGTAAGTGTTGAAGCTTCAGAAACTCTTTTCAATGGTCTTTTCTTTGATGAGAACAAATACGACCTATCTAAAGTTGGTCGTATGAAGATCAACTATAAATTTGGAACAGATGTTCCTGTTGAAAATACTGTTTTAACTAAAACAGATATTCTTACAACCGTAAAATACCTCGTGGAACTCAATAATGGTAAAGGTAAAGTTGATGATATCGACCACCTTGGTAACAGAAGAGTTCGTGCTGTAGGTGAACTGTTAGAAAATCAATTTAGAGTTGGTTTAGTAAGAATGGAAAGGGCCGTTAAAGAAAGAATGGCCATTCAAGAAATTGAAACCATGATGCCATATGATCTTGTTAACCAAAAGCCTGTGGCAGCTGTTATTAAAGAGTTTTTTGGTTCTTCTCAATTATCTCAGTTTATGGACCAAACAAACCCTCTTTCAGAAGTTACGCATAAAAGAAGGCTCTCTGCTCTTGGACCAGGTGGTTTGACTAGAGAAAGAGCTGGTTTTGAGGTTCGGGATGTTCACGCCACTCACTACGGAAGAATGTGTCCTGTTGAAACTCCTGAAGGACCGAATATTGGTTTGATCACTTCTTTGGCCACATTTGCCAGAGTAAGTGAATATGGTTTTATTGAAACTCCATACAGAGTTGTTTCAGACAATAGAGAAATGAAAAAAGAGTTTAAATATTTCTCTGCATTTGAAGAAGAAGGAAAAACAATTGCACAAACTAAAAAAGACTATGTGCAAGATGATAAAGTCGTTGGAAATCATATAGCTGCGAGAAGGGCCGGTGAATTCGCTCTTGTTGATGCTGAAGAAGTTCAACTGATGGACGTTTCACCTTCTCAGATGATTTCCTTAGCAACCTCTTTAATCCCATTCCTTGAGCATGATGATGCGAACAGGGCCTTAATGGGATCAAACATGATGAGACAGGCCGTGCCTGTTGTAAAAACAGATGCTCCAATTGTTGGTACTGGTGTTGAGCATATTGTTGCTAAAGATTCTGGTGCTATTATTACGGCCAAAGAAAGTGGAACTGTTATCTTTGTTGATTCAACAAGAATCGTTATTCAAAGAGATAAATATTCAGAAGGTGAGTCAGGGATTGATATTTACAAACTTGTAAAATATCAAAGAACTAACCAAAATACCTGTAATAACCAAAAAGCACTAGTGAAAGAAGGTGATAAGGTTACTAAAGGTATGGTTATCGCTGATGGTCCAGCAACTCACTTAGGTGATCTTGCCCTTGGACAAAATGTTCTTGTCGCTTTCATGCCTTGGGGTGGTTATAACTACGAAGACTCTATCCTTATTGGTGAGCATCTTCTTTCTCAAGATGTCTTTACTTCAATTCATGTTGAAAGTTTTGAAATTGAATCTAGAGATACCAAGCTAGGTAAAGAAGAAATCACAAGAGATATTCCAAATGTTAGTGAAGAAGCATTGGCCCATCTTGATGAAGCCGGAATTATCAGAATCGGTTCAATCATTAAGCCTGGGGATATTTTAGTTGGTAAAATTACTCCAAAAGGAGAAACTCAATTATCTCCTGAAGAAAAGCTTCTTAAGGCCATTTTCGGTGATAAAGCTGGTGATGTGAAAGATACATCGTTGAGAGTTCCTTCTTCTGTAAGAGGAACTGTTGTTGATGCAAAAGTTTATACACGAGAAGGTGTTGAGCTTTGTTCTAGATCTAAAGAGATCATCGATCACGAAACAAGCCTAATCCGGAGAGATGAAAGAATTAAAATTAAGGCCATTCAAGCAACGTCTATTGGTAAAATAGCAGCAATGCTTAAAGGTCATAAAACAACTGATGCTTTAGTATCTGAAGATGGAACAACTCAGCTTCTTCCAAAAGGAAGTGATCTGACAGGAGAAGTTCTAGCAGGTATTCCATTTGAGCTTATTGGTTATCTACCTCTTGAAGTAAGTCTTGAAGAAAAACTTTCTGAATACTTTGCTGATGTTAGAAACAGAATCAATAGAGTAAGAACTAAAGCAAATGAAGATATTGCAAAACTTCATAGAGGAGACGAGCTTCCTCCAGGAGTTATCAAAAAAGTCACTGTTTATGTTGCAATCAAAAGAAAGCTTCAGCCGGGTGATAAAATGGCCGGTCGACACGGTAACAAAGGTGTTATTTCTAACGTTCTTCCAAGAGAAGATATGCCTTATCTTGCTGACGGAACGCCAGTAGATATCGTTCTAAACCCTCTTGGTGTTCCTTCGCGTATGAACATCGGACAACTTCTTGAGCTTCACCTTGGGTGGGCCGGTAGAGGTTTAGGCGAGAAAATAGGTATAATGCTTGAAAAGCAAGTTGAAATTAACGAGCTTAAAGACTTCATTTATGAAATCTACAAAAATGATGAAACAAAAGAATGGCTTAAAAAAGCTACTGATAAAAGAGTAAGAGAAGTTGCAGAACAACTAAGCTTAGGTGTTCGATTCTCAACAAAGGCCTTTGATGGTGCTTCTGAAGATAGCATCCACCATATGCTTGATCTTGCCGAGCTAGATCAATCAGGGAGAACAACTCTTTTTGATGGACTGACAGGAGATGCCTTCGCTGAAGACGTTACTGTTGGAACAATGTACATGCTAAAGCTTCATCACCTTGTAGATGAAAAACTTCATGCCAGATCAACTGGTCCATACTCACTAGTTACTCAGCAACCACTTGGTGGTAAGGCCCAGTTTGGTGGTCAGAGACTTGGGGAGATGGAAGTTTGGGCACTTGAAGCTTATGGCGCGGCTTATACACTACAGGAATTCCTAACGGTAAAATCTGATGATGTTATCGGTAGAACAAGAATGTATGAGTCTATTGTTAAGGGTGAACAAGTACTAGAGCCAGGTCTACCAGAATCATTTAATGTTATGGTTAGAGAACTACAGGCACTATGTCTTGATATCAAGCTTGAGGAATCAAGTCTTGAAGAACCCATAATGAGCTAAACGAATAGAAATAAAATAAATAAGGGAATAAAATTATGAAAGATCTCTTAAACTTTTTTGATAAACCAAAAGATCCAGTTAGTGTTGATGCCGTTTCAATAAAAATGGCATCACCAGACACCATCCGTGAATGGTCTTTTGGCGAGGTTAAAAAGCCCGAAACCATTAACTACCGGACTTTTAAGCCGGAAAGAGATGGTTTGTTTTGTGCCAAAATATTTGGACCTGTTAAAGATTACGAATGTATTTGTGGTAAATATAAGAGGATGAAGCACAGAGGCGTTGTCTGTGAGAAGTGTGGTGTTGAAGTTACACTTTCAAAAGTTCGAAGAGAACGTTGCGGACATATTGAATTAGCGGCCCCTGTTGCCCATATCTGGTTTCTTAGATCCCTTCCTTCGAGAATAGGCGCTATGCTTAATCTTACTCTAAAAGAATTAGAGAAGGTTCTTTATTATGAAGCTTATATTGTTACAAAAACGGCGGCAGAAAATATCGAAGGTGGACTAGAAGTCGGCCGTGTTATTTCTGAGCAACAATATAACGAGCTTAAAGAGCAAGGAATCGAGTTCGAAGCTGGTATGGGTGGATCAACAATTAAAGAACTTCTTAGAAAAGTTGATCTTGACCAAGAAAATAAAGAGCTTAGAAGAGGTCTAAGGGCCGCAACTACTGAAATGAACCGGACTAAAATTGTTAAAAGACTTAAAGTGGTAGAGTCTTTGTTAAAGTCTGATAATAAGCCTGAATGGTTCATGATGGATGTTATTCCTGTTTTACCACCAGATCTTAGACCACTAGTGCCACTTGAGGCCGGTAGATTTGCAACTTCTGATTTAAATGATCTTTATAGAAGAGTAATAAATAGAAACAACCGTTTAAAAAGACTTAAAGAGCTTAATGCTCCTGAAATTATTATCAGAAATGAAAAAAGAATGCTTCAAGAAGCAGTCGATGCTCTTTTTGATAATGGGAGAAGAGGAAAAGTCTTTACTGGTGCTAACAAAAGACCACTTCGTTCTCTTTCAGATATGCTTAAAGGAAAGCAAGGACGTTTTAGACAAAACCTTCTTGGAAAAAGGGTCGATTACTCTGGTAGATCGGTTATCGTGGTTGGGCCAAGTCTTAGACTTCACCAATGCGGTTTACCAAAACTTATGGCACTCGAACTTTTCAAGCCATTTATTTACAATAAGCTTATTGAAAAAGGTCACTGTACTACAATTAAAGTGGCCAAAAGAATGGTTGATCAGCAAAAGCAAGAAGTTTGGGATATTCTTGAAGAGGTTGTTCAAGAGCACCCAGTTCTTCTTAACCGTGCACCAACTCTTCACAGACTTGGTATTCAAGGCTTTGAACCCGTTCTTATTGAAGGTAAGGCCATTCAACTTCACCCTCTAGTTTGTACAGCATTTAACGCTGACTTTGATGGTGACCAGATGGCGGTTCACGTTCCACTTTCAATTGAAGCTCAAGTTGAGTGTCGTGTTCTTGCGATGAGTACAAATAATATTCTATCTCCAAAAGATGGAACTCCAATTATTGTACCTACACAGGATATCGTTCTTGGTCTTTACTATATGACAAGACCAAGACCATTTGCACGTGGATACAATAAAGTATTCTCTTCTAGAGAAGAAGCTCAATTTGCTTATCATACGGGTAACTTACACCTTCAAGCTCCTATTAAAGTGAGACTTAATGGTCAAATGGTTGAGACAACAGTAGGAAGAACGTTTGTTTATGATGTTATTCCAAAATGTCTTGCCTTTGATGATATCAATAAAATTTTAGATAAAAAGACTCTCGGTAAACTTATCGATAAAGCCTATAGAGTAGGAACAGAGAAGGATACAGTTCTTCTTGCTGATGCTCTTATGAGATTAGGTTACCAAAACGCAACAAAAGCAGGGATCTCTATCAATATTCACGATATGACTATTCCTGATGAAAAAGAATCAATTCTTGGTTCTGCGTATGATGAAGTTGATCAGATTACAGAAGAGTATAACGAAGGTTCTATTACAAACGGTGAACGTTATAATAAGATTGTTGATGTTTGGGCACAAACAAATGAAGCTTTGACTAAAGTTATGCTCAACGGTCTTTCAGAGGACACTTTCTCTAATGAGAAAGGCGATACTCTAAAAGCTCCATCTTTTAATGCGATCTTTATGATGGCCGACTCTGGGGCCAGGGGTTCAACAGCTCAAATGAGACAGCTTGCTGGTATGAGGGGACTCATGGCCAAACCAAGTGGTGAGATTATTGAAACTCCAATTACATCAAACTTTAGAGAGGGACTTTCGGTTCTTCAGTACTTTGCTTCTACGCATGGTGCGAGAAAAGGTCTTGCCGATACTGCTCTCAAAACAGCTAACTCTGGTTACTTAACGAGAAGACTAGTTGATGTTGCTCAAGACGGTATTATTAGATCTGAAGATTGTGGATCAAACGATGGAATCGTTCTTGAATCTAGAATTGATGCTGGTGAAGTTGTTGAGCACGTTACTGAAAGAGCAATGGGAAGAGTAACGGCAAGTGCTATTGTCAACTTGAATGGTGAGGAGATTCTACCTAAAAATCACCTTCTTACTGAAGATGATATTCCAAAACTAATAGAACACTCTATTGACCAAATTAAAGTAAGAAGTGTTTTAACATGTAAGCAAAGACATGGTTTCTGTGCTTCTTGTTTTGGTAGAGACCTAGCAAGAGGAAGAATGGTTAGGGTTGGTGAAGCAGTAGGTGTTATTGCTGCTCAATCAATTGGTGAACCAGGTACACAGTTAACGATGAGAACTTTCCACGTTGGTGGTACAGCAACTGCTGGTGCTCAAGTTAATAAGACAGAAGTTAAAACAGCTGGTGTTCTAGAGTTCAGAAAAGTTAATATAGCTACTCTTAAAGATGGAACTAAAATTGTTATGAGTAAGGCCGGTGAGATTATTGTTAAAAACAATCAAGGGGCCGAAAAAGAGAAATACCCTGCAAACTACGGTGCACGTTTAGTTAAACTTGAAGGTGATAATGTAGAACCAGGTGATACGATTCTTGAATGGGATCCGTTTGCGATTCCACTTCTGAATGAAGTTAATGGTCTTGTAAAATTTGAAGACCTTATCGTTGGTCAGACAATTTCTGAGCAAGTTGATGCTGTTACAGGATTAACCCATAAAGTTGTTATTGAATCAAAAGATCCATCTCTTCAACCAAGAATTGTTATTGTAGACGAAAGTGGTGCTCCGATGACAGTTGCTGGAACAAAAAGAAGCGCTATCTACAGACTTCCAGTTGGCGCCAATATTGTTGTTCAAGAAGGCCAAGCAATTGAAGCTGGTCAAGCGATCTCTAAAGCTCAAAGAGAAACAACTAAAACTAAAGATATTACAGGTGGTCTTCCAAGAGTTGCTGAACTTTTTGAAGCAAGAAAGCCTTCTAATGCTGCTCAGATTTCTGATGTCTCTGGAACGATTGAGTTTGGTCCTGAGCTTAGAGGAAACAGAAGAATCATCGTTAGACCTGATGATGGAGGTGAGCCTGTAACATATACAGTACCAAAAGGTCGTTATGTTATTGTAAACGAAGGTGACTATGTGAGAGCAGGGGATGCGATTATGGATGGTCCATCTAATCCACATGATATCCTCAGAGTAATGGGTGTTAAAACTCTCGCTAAATACATTGTAGATGAAATACAAGAGGTATACAGACTTCAAGGTGTTAAAATCGATGATAAACACATTGAGGTTATTGTTTCTCAAATGCTTAAGAAAGTTCAAGTTATGGATGCTGGTGATACAAACCTTATTGCTGGTGACTTCGTTTCAAAACTTGATCTTGGTGATGCTAATGCTGCTCTTGAAGAAGGAGAAACACCAGCACAAGCAATGCCACTTCTTCAAGGTATTACGAAAGCTTCACTATCAACAGATTCCTTTATTTCAGCTGCCTCTTTCCAAGAAACCACTAAGGTTCTTACTCAAGCGGCACTTGAAGGGAAGTTTGATGAACTTCGAGGGCTTAAAGAAAACGTCATCATGGGACGACTTATCCCTGCTGGTACTGGTATCGCAAGATACTGGAATTATGAGGCCGTAGTTACTGAGGAGCAGGAAACTGTTGCAGAAAACAAAGAGGAAGTAACACTAACTATATAAAAAAGACTTGATCTTGTCCTTCGTGTCATGATAGTTAGGGCAAGATTTTAAAATTAAGGAGCAAAAGGCAATGCCTACAATTAACCAACTAATTAGAAAAGGTCGAGTTGATAAAGTAATTAAAACAAAATCCCCAGCTTTGAAGGCTTGTCCTCAAAGAAGAGGAGTTTGTACAAGAGTTTATACAACAACTCCAAAGAAACCAAACTCAGCTATGAGAAAGGTTTGTAGGGTTAAATTAACAAGTGGTTTTGAAGTAACTTCCTACATTGGTGGGGAAGGACATAATCTTCAAGAACACAGTATCGTTCTTATCAGAGGTGGAAGAGTTAAAGACCTTCCAGGGGTTAGATACCACACCGTTAGAGGGGCACTAGATGCCACTGGTGTTGATAAAAGAAACCAGGCCCGTTCTAAGTACGGTACTAAAAAACCTAAAAAATAAGATTTTATATCAGTCCACTCCTATGACTTAAACTCACGGTCATAGGAGAGTAAATTCACAGAATTGAAGAGAGGTTTATTATGAGTAGAAAGCATAGAGCACAAACTAGAGAAGTATTACCAGATCCACGTTATCAAGATATAGTTGTAACAAAATTCATCAACTCACTTATGATTGGTGGGAAAAAATCTACAGCTGAAAAGATTTTCTACGGGGCCCTTGAGGAGCTAGAAAAGAAAACAGGTGAAGAACCACTTAAGATTTTTAAGAAAGCAATTTCTAATGTTAAGCCTGCTGTTGAAGTTAAGTCGAGAAGAATTGGTGGTGCTACTTACCAAATTCCAGTAGAAGTTAGACCAGCAAGAAGACAATCTCTAGCAATCAGATGGATTAGAGATTATGCCCGCCAAAGAGGTGGAAAAACTATGATGGGTAAATTATCTGAAGAGATTTTTGAAGCCTACCAAAATAGAGGTGGAGCAGTTAAGAAGAAAGAAGATGTTTACAGAATGGCCGAAGCCAATAAAGCATTTGCGCACCTTAAGTGGTAGTTTACACTTAATCTTCGTATCTAATGATGGATAATCGAATAGAAAAGATTAGAAATATCGGCATCATGGCACACATTGATGCCGGTAAAACTACAACAACAGAAAGAATCCTATACTATACAGGAAAAAGTCACAAAATCGGTGAAGTTCACGATGGTGCAGCTACTATGGACTGGATGGTCCAAGAGCAAGAAAGAGGTATTACAATTACCTCAGCAGCAACCACCTGCTTTTGGAAAGACTACGAAATTAATATTATAGATACACCAGGACACGTGGACTTCACTATTGAAGTAGAAAGATCTCTGAGAGTTCTTGATGGGGCCATTGGTCTTTTTGATGCTGTTAGTGGTGTTGAACCTCAATCAGAAACAGTATGGGCACAAGCCAATAAGTATCACGTACCAAGACTGGCATTTGTTAATAAAATGGATAGAGTTGGGGCCGATTTCGAAAACTGTTTAGAAGAAATCAAAACAAAGCTTGGAAAACACTGTTGTGCTATTCAAATTCCAATTGGAAGTGAAGATAATTTTGAAGGTCTCGTTGATCTTGTCGAAAGAAAAGCCTTTTATTTTTCAGAAACGGATCTCGGTGCAACCGTAGAGACAAAAGAAATTCCAGAAGATTTAAAAGATGAAGTAGAATTACGAAGAGAAGAGTTGATTGAAACTCTTTGTGATTTTGATGATGATATTGCTGAAATTTTTCTTAATGGTGAAGAAGTAACCATTGATAAAATAAAAAGTGTTTTAAGATCAGCGACTATTGAAAAAGATTTTATTCCTGTTTTATGTGGAAGCGCATTTAAAAATAAAGGAGTGCAGCCTTTATTAGATGCTGTTATTGATTACTTACCGTCTCCCTTTGATAGAGGAACCATTAAGGGACATAACCCTAAAGATCATGACAAAGAGGTTCTGAGAGAGCCAACTGAAAATGAACCCTTTAGTGGGTTGGCCTTTAAAATTACATCAGACCCATTTGTAGGAACACTAACTTATTTTAGAGTGTACTCAGGGCAACTGAATCAAGGTCAGCAAGTCTATAATCCACATAAAAAGAAAAAAGAAAGAATACAAAAAATTCTAAGAATGCATGCAAATAAAAGAGAAGAAATTGATATCGCTCATGCGGGAGATATCGTTGCTCTGTCAGGTCCAAAGTTCACGGTAACTGGTGAAACACTTTGTATAGAACAAAAAGCAGTCCTTTTTGATTTAATGGATTTTCCAGAAACTGTAATCTCAATTGCTATTGAGCCAAAAACAGCTGCTGATGAAAAAAAACTTATGAGTACTTTGGCCCAATTAGAAATTGAAGATCCTTCTTTTAGTCATAGAACTAATAAAGAGACAGGTCAGCTTCTTATTTTTGGAATGGGCGAGCTCCACCTTGAAATTATTTGTGACCGACTAGAAAGAGAGTTCAAAGTAGGAATTAGAAAAGGAAAGCCACAAGTTTCTTTTAGAGAAAGTATTAAAGATGTGGCCACGGCCAAAGGTGAGTTTAGTAAAGAGCTTGGTGGAAAAATAAACCAAGGGGCCGTTACTCTAAAACTTAGTCCAAGTACTTGTGAGCTAGGAGTAGAGTTTAAGACCTCACTAACTAAAAGAGAGCTACCATTAGAGCTCATTGAAGCTGTTAAAAGAGGTGTTCTGGATACCGCTCCAGGCGGGGCCATGGCAGGATACCCACTTATTAATATATCAGTAGAGCTTATTGAGGCCGAATATGATGAAGAAACAGCATCAGATGTAGCCTATACGATGGCAGCTTCTATGGCCTTTAGAGAAGCTTGTAAAATCGCAGGGTTAAAGCTTTTAGAGCCTTTAATGGATCTAGAGGTCATTACACCACTAGAATATACAGGAGAAGTAATTTCAGACCTTAATGCCAAAAGAGGTCGGATTATTTCAATAGATTCAAAGCAAAATAAAGAAATTATTAAAGCGGAAGCTCCACTTCTAGAGCTTTTTGGCTACAGTACAGATCTTAGGTCACGTTCCCAGGGGCGTGCAAATTTTACAATGAAATTTCTAAGATATGAGCCACTTGGGCAGGATTTGGCCAAAGCAATTCTAGAAAAGAGAGGAATTTTCATCTAGGTGAAAATATTTTTAAAATAAATACGGGACGTGCTTGACAAAGGGCCTCCTTAGCAATTAAAACCATGTCTCATTTGTGGTTCAGAGGGTTAAATGAAAACGACAAGACTAAGAATAAAGTTAAGAGCATACGATCACAGCGTACTTGATAAATCTGTGAACGAAATCGTTCAAACAGCAAAAGAAACAGGTGCTAGAATAGCTGGCCCTATCCCTTTGCCTACAGAGATTAATAAATTTACTGTTCTAAGATCGCCGCATATAGATAAGAAATCTAGAGAGCAGTTTGAGATGAGAACACATAAGAGATTGGTCGACATACTCGACCCTACGCAACAAACCGTTGATAGCCTAATGAAATTAGACCTATCCTCAGGTGTTGACGTAGAAATTAAATATTAGTATTTAGTTGGCTTCTAGCAATAGAGCTTAATTATAAACCATGCATGCATCCCTGCGATTAGGGTGATGCTGTGGAGGAAAAAATGGCTGAAGATAAAGCTACAGGTGTTAATTTAACATCTTTTTACGGGGTCAAAGCTGGTATGACCAGAGTCTTTGACGAAAGTGGTAACCACGTTCCTGTAACCGTAATTAAACTTATTCCTAATTTTATCTCTCAAGTTAAAACAGCTTCTAAAGATGGCTACAATGCTTATCAAGTTGCTTATCAATTAAAGAGAGAAAAACTTGTTAACAATCCTAAGCAAGGTCACTTGAAAAAAGCAGGCGTTAAAGGTTTCTTTAATCGTTTCGCTGAAATTAAAGTTTCTGACATTAATGAAGATGACCTAGGTAAAGAAATTACTCTTGGAGAGTTCGAAGCTAATTCTTATGTTGATGCTACTGGCGTATCAAAAGGTAAAGGTTTCCAAGGTGTTGTTAAGAAGTTTGGATTTGCCGGTGGACCTGCTACACATGGTTCTCATTTTCACAGAAGACCAGGTTCTATTGGTAACAGAGCGACTCCAGGTAGAGTTTTTAAAGGCAAGAAAATGCCAGGTCATTTAGGTGATAAAACTCAAACAGTTCAAAATATAAAGATCCAGGAAGTAAACCTTGATAAGGGCTATATGCTACTCAAGGGATCTGTTCCTGGGGCCAAAAATAGCTTTGTAAAAATTAGCAAAGCATTGAAGAAATAGGGGAAGCATCCATGGCCGATATAAATGTATTAAACTCAAAATTTGAAGCAGCCTCTAAGCTCAACACAAATGTGAGTCTTACTGAGGAAGATATTAAGGTTCCTGTTGTCCACCAAGTAGTAAAAGCCTTGTTGGCCAAGAAAAGACAGGGAACTGCTATGACTAAAAATAAAGCCAAGGTTTCTGGTGGTGGTATTAAGCCATTTAAGCAAAAAGGAACTGGACGCGCTAGACAAGGTTCTTCACGATCACCTCTTATGGTAGGTGGTGGTACTGCCTTTGGCCCTACTCCAAGAGATTATACTCAAAAAGTAAATAAGAAGATGATGGGCAAAGCACTACAATCAGTTCTTGCTGATAAGCTAAACTCAGGGAAACTAACAGTCCTTGAGAGCTTTGAAAGTAACGGTAAGACAAAAGAGATGAACACTCTACTTAATGGTAAAGGTCTTCTTCCTTGTTTAGTAGTTACAACTGATAATGCTTCACAAGCACTAAGAGCAGTGAGAAATTTACAATATGCAAATGGAGTAGGTGTTGATGGTTTCAACATTTATGATGCTCTTAAGTATGAAAACCTCATCATTGAAAAGCAAGCTTTAGAGAAGCTTCTAGAAAGGCTAGGTTAATATGGCAAATATAGAACAAGTACTTATGAAACCTTTAATAACTGAAAAATCAGCTGTAATAACAGAGAAAACTAATAGATATGGTTTTCAAGTGGCCCTTAAAGCCAACAAGCATCAAATTAAAAATGCAGTTGAGAAGTTTTACAATGTTAAAGTTCTTGATGTGAAAACTCAGATCAATCCAGGAAAAATGAAGAGATTTGGAGCGAACGTTAAGAAGAGTTCAAAGACTAAAAAAGCTTTTGTTCAGCTAAGTGAAGGACAAAAGATTGAATTTTTTAAAGATATCTAAATTAAACTGAGGCGAATATGGCTATAAGAAAATTTAAACCAACTTCTGCAGCAATTAGAGAAATGGCCGTTCAGACAAGTGAAGGCCTTACTAAAGGTGTAAAGCCACTCAAGAAGTTTATTGCTCCTAAAAATGCAACTTCAGGGAGAAATAATGACGGCAGAATCACGACAAGAAGAAGAAGTGGTGGTGTTAAACAAAAGTATAGGGTTATTGATTTCAAAAGAAATAAATTAGATATCCCAGCAAAAGTTGAAGCTATCCTTTATGATCCAAATAGAACTTGCCACATAGCTCAATTAAGTTATGCGGATGGTTTTAAGAACTATATCCTTGCTCCACAGGGACTAAATGTAGGTGATACTGTTATCGCGTCTTCCGATGCGGATATTAAAGTTGGAAACTCAAAAATGCTTACAGAGATTCCGGTTGGTACACTTGTTCACAATGTTGAGCTTTACCCAGGTGCCGGTGGGCAAATGGCAAGAACAGCTGGAGCTTATGTTCAAGTTATGGCCAAAGAAGGTGAGATGGTTCTTTTAAGATTACCATCGGGTGAGCTCAGAAAAGTTCAAAAGTCTTGTAGAGCTACAATCGGTCAGGTTGGTAATGCTGAGCATGAGCAAATTGTTATCGGTAAGGCCGGTAAGAATAGACATAGAGGTAAAAGACCTAAGGTTAGAGGTGTGGCGATGAACCCAGTTGATCACCCACACGGTGGTGGTGAAGGACGTACTTCTGGTGGTAGACACCCAGTATCTCCTTGGGGACAACCAACTAAGGGTTATAAGACAAGAAAGAATAAAAGAACAGACAAGTTCATCGTTAAAAGACGAACTAAGAAATAGTCGGAGATATAAGTATGGCTAGATCATTAAAAAAAGGACCTTTTGTTGACCTACACCTTCTAAGAAAGGCAGTAGCCCTTCAAGATGAAGGAAACAAAGGGAATAAAGTAATTAAAACATGGTCAAGAAGATCGACCATTGTTCCAGAGTTTATTGGACTAACTTTTGCCGTTCATAACGGGAAAAAGTTTATTCCAGTTTACGTAACTGACAACATGATTGGGATGAAGCTTGGAGAGTTTTCTCTTACAAGAAATTATCAAGGTCATGGCGCTGATAAGAAAGGTAAGAAATAAGGAGTATTGAGATGGCCGTCGTAGTTAAGGCAAATAATGTAGGTATCGCTCCAAGAAAAGTGAGAGCAGTTCTAGATCTCGTTAGAAATAAGAAGGCTTCTGAGGCCCTTAAAGTTCTTAGATATAATGAGAAAAAAGAAATTGCGATGATGCTAACGAAACTAATAAATAGTGGTCTTGCGATTGCTGATTCAGAAGGTAAATATGATCTCGAAAATTTAATTATCGGGAACACGTTCGCTAACGAAGGTCCAACTCTTAAGAGGATCCAGCCTAGAGCTCAGGGTCGCGCCTTTAGAATTAGAAAAAGAAGTAGCCACGTAACAGTAGAACTTAAGGAAGCATAGAATGGGACAAAAAGTACATCCATACGGTTTTAGACTCGGATATATTAAAACATGGCATTCATCTTGGTATAGCAAAGATAGATATGCAGAAATACTTCACGAAGATCTTAATATAAGAGCATATATTGAGAAGAACATGAAGAATGCTTCTGTTGCCAAAACTGAAATTTCGAGAACTTCTGACCAAACTAAAGTTACTGTTCATACTGCTAAGCCAGGTGTGGCAATCGGTAAGAAGGGTGCTGGAATTGAAAAGATTAGAAATGACCTTGCTAAGTTGGTTAAAGGAAATTTGATCTTCAATATTATGGAAGTAAAAAGACCAGATGCTGAGGCAAAGCTAATTGCTGAAAATATTGCCCAACAGCTTGAAAAAAGGGTTGCCTTTAGAAGAGCGATGAAAAAGGTGATGCAATCTGCTTTTAGAGCTGGTGTTAAAGGTATTAAAGTTAAAACAGCAGGAAGACTAGGTGGCGCTGAAATGGCCAGAACCGAAGGTTATTCAGAAAGAAAAGTTCCTCTTCATACATTAAGAGCTGATATTGATTATGATACAGCTGAAGCGGAAACAACCTATGGAATCATTGGTGTTAAGGTTTGGGTTTATAAGGGCGAGATCTATAAGTAGAGAGCTCTATTAATAAAGGTTTGAAAAATGTTAAGTCCAAAAAAAGTAAAGTGGAGAAAGCAACAAAAAGGCCGGATGAAAGGGAAGGCCTACCGTGGAAATACTATATCAGTTGGTGAATTTGGCTTGCAAGCAACGACTTGTGGGTTCATAACAAACAGACAGATTGAAGCGGCCAGGATTGCTATTAATAGAAAGGCAAAAAGGGGTGGGAAAGTATTTATTCGTGTATTTCCTGATAAATCCCTTACGAGTAAGCCAGCAGAAGTTAGGATGGGTAAAGGTAAAGGTTCACCTGATAGATGGGTTGCCGTTATTAAGCCTGGAAGGATTATTTTTGAGGTTAAAGGAATTGATCCTGAGGTAGCTCTAGAAGCACTAAGATTGGCCCAATATAAGCTTTCTGTTAAGACGAAGATTATTAAAAAAGAAATAGAGGGTTAACTGAGGTTGTTATGATTGATTTTAAAGAAATAAAAACAATGGATGATGCTGCAATTGAAAGAAAAGTGACTCAAATAAAAGAAGATCTTTTTAAGGCAAGAATGCAGAAGGCGACTTCAGGAATTGAAAAGCCTCATTTATTAAAAGAGTATAAAAAAGATATCGCTAAACTTTTAACTGCCAAAAACCAAAATAAGAATAAATAGGCGTAAGCGAGATAGTTATGACAGAAGCAAATAAGAAAAAGTTTAAAAGAAAATTAGAAGGTATAGTTGTCAGCGACAAAACTGAAAAAACTATTGTTGTTAAGGTTGTGAGAAAGTACAAGCACCCTGTCTATAATAAGTTTATCGCTAAAACTAAAAAGTACCACGCCCATGATGCTCAAGATGCAGCAAAAGCGGGTGATAGAGTTAGTATTATTGAATCAAGACCCTATTCGAAGCTGAAAAGATGGGAACTTGTTAAAGTTATTCAGACAGGCTTATAGGTCTGAATAGGAGTTAAATTATGATCCAGATGCAGACAAAACTAGATGTTGCAGATAACTCAGGAGCTAAAGTAGTTAAGTGTATTAAAGTTCTTGGGGGTTCTAAAAGAATGATTGCTAGATTGGGTGACATTATAGTCGTTGCTGTCCAGCAAGCTAGCCCAGGTGGAAAGATTAAAAAGGGTGAAGTTAAAAAAGCTGTTATCGTAAGAACTGTTTACCCCATAAGAAGGGAAGATGGATCTTATATCAAGTTTGATACTAATAGTGTTGTTATTCTTGGTGGTAATAACGAGCCCGTTGGAACGAGAATTTTTGGACCAGTAGCAAGAGAGCTTAGAAACAAAAACTTTACGAAGATTTGTTCTCTAGCTCCTGAAGTGCTTTAAGGAGCATTGTATGCAAAAGATAAGATTAGAAGATGAAGTAGTTGTCTTAACCGGTAAGGACCGAGGTAAGCAAGGTAAAGTAAAGAAGCTTGACCTTAAAAATAAAAAGGTTCTTGTTGAAGGTGTGAACATGGTGAAAAAGGCACTTAAGCCGTCTCAGGAAAACCCTGCAGGTGGAATTGCTGATATTGAAAAGCCAGTTCATCTTTCAAATGTAGGCGTTATGAGTCCTAAAACAAAAAAAGCAACTAGAGTTAGAATTGAAACGAGAGATGGTAAAAAAGTTAGAGTTGCCGTTTCTTGTGGTTCTGTTTTGGATAAGAAGTAGGTAGGAATTAGTGATGAGTGCTTTTAAAGAATTATATAACAAAGAAATTAAGAAGAACATGCAGACCAAGTTTGGTTACAAAAATGTTCATAATATTCCTAAAGTAGAAAAGATCGTTGTCAATTGCATGACTAAAGATGCTGTAACTAACTCTAAAGTAGTAGAGAGCATCATTAATGATCTTACTGCAATAACAGGTCAAAAGCCGGTAGTGGCCAAAGCAAGAAAATCAATTGCTGGTTTTAAGCTTAGAGAAGGTCAGGCCCTTGGAGCTTCTGTTACTTTAAGAGGAGAGAGAATGTATGAGTTTTTTGAGAGACTCGTATGCCTTTCACTTCCAAGAGTTAGAGACTTTAGAGGTATTACTCCAAAAGCTTTTGATGGAAGAGGAAATTATACCTTTGGTATTAAAGAACAAATTATATTCCCTGAAATCAATTACGATAAAATTGATAAAGTAAGGGGTGTTGGGATCACTATTGTTACCAGCGCAAAGAATAATGAAGAGGCAAGAGAACTACTAACCCAATTTGGGATGCCATTTAGTAAGTAATTTTAAAAAGGAAATAGATAATGGCCAAATTATCAAAAATTGTAGCGGCAAAAAAGAAACCAAAGTTTAGCTGTAGACAGAGAAATAGATGTGAAGTTTGTGGAAGACCAAGAGCTTTTTATAGAGCTTTTAAACTCTGCAGATGTTGTTTAAGATCATTGGCCTTAAAAGGGATGATCCCTGGAGTGACCAAATCAAGTTGGTAAATAATTGAGGAGACAAGAGTTATGATGACAGATCCTATTGCTGATATGCTTACAAGAATGAGAAACGCTTTAGCCGCGGGTAAAGATAGGGTTGATTTTCCAGCGAGTAAAGTCAAGGCTGGAATTTGCAAGGTTTTAAAAGAAGAGGGTTATATCAAATCTTTTAAAATCATCGCCAAAGCACCAAGTGATATCAAGATTAAAGTTGTATTTAAAGATGATGCTATAGTGGGACTAAATAGACAGTCGACACCAGGCTTAAGAAAATATAGTGGCTACCAAAGTCTACCAAGAGTAGTGAGTGGCCTAGGTATTTCTGTAGTGTCAACTTCCCAAGGTGTACTCTCTTCAAGAGAGGCTAAGAAAAGAAAGGTCGGAGGTGAAGTCCTCTGCAACGTTTGGTAGGAGTTAATTATGTCTAGAATTGGGAAAAACCCTGTAGTTGTTCCAGATAAAGTCAATGTGACCATTAATGGTGCTAGTGTAACTGTTAAAGGCCCAAAAGGTGAGCTGGTAACAAATTTTACGGAACATGTAAAAATTGAAATGAAAGATAAAGAGATTGTAGTTACTCCTGTTAATGAGAGTCAAATATCAAGATCTTTATGGGGAACAACCAGAAGCCTACTCAATAATATGGTAGTAGGTGTGAATGAAGGTTTCCAAAGAAACTTAGAGTTTAATGGTGTTGGTTATAAGGCAGCAGTTAAAGGTAAAGTTCTTGAGCTAAACCTTGGTTACTCTCACCCGATCAATTATGATCTACCAGAGGGTATAACTGCTAAAGTTAATAAAAACGTAATTGAACTTTTTGGAATTGATAAAGCACAAGTTGGTGAAGTTGCCGCTAAAGTTAGATCTTTCAGACCACCAGAGCCTTATAAAGGTAAAGGTGTTAAGTATGCTGAAGAGCATATTATTAGAAAAGCTGGTAAGTCTGGCGCTAAATAAGCTGAGGTAAAAAGACATGAGAAAGCAAATTGGAAAAATTAAAAATGATTCAATGGCCAAAAGGGCCAGAAGAAAGCTTAAAATAAGAAAGACTATTTCTGGAACGAAAGATGTGCCGAGACTTTGTCCTAATAAGACAAATAAGCATATTCTTATTCAGGCCATCGATGATGAGACAGGAGTAACTCTTTTTACTTGTAAGTCTTTTGGTAAAAACGTTGAGGCGAGTGGAAGTAAAAAAGACAAGGCCAAGGTTCTTGGTGCTCAAGTGGCGTCTAAGCTTAAAGAAAATAATATTGATAAAGTTGTTTTTGATAGAAACGGATACAAGTACACAGGTGTCCTTACTACATTAGCTGATTCAATTAGAGAAAATGGAATTAAATTTTAATAAATTAGAGGCTTTGATATGGTTGATGAAAAAGAAGTAAAAAACAATGATGCAAAAGAAGCAGCTCCAGAAGGCAAAAAACCTGCTAAAACAAGAAGACCTTCTCCTAAGAAAAAGAGACCTGAGTCTTTAAACCCAGATCTTGAAGAAAGGGTTGTAGCAGTTAATAGAGTCGCGAAGGTTGTTAAAGGTGGTAGAAGGTTTTCCTTTTCCGCGCTTATCATTGTTGGTGATAAAAAAGGTCATGTTGGTTTTGGTTTAGGAAAAGCAAAAGAGGTTCCTGAAGCAATCAGAAAAGCAACTCAAGCTGCTGAAAAAAATATGATCAATGTCCCTATAGATGGAGGAACAATTCCACACCAAGTTCTAGGTGAGTTTGATGCTGGAAAAATCCTTTTTAAGCCAGCTGCAGACGGTACAGGTATTAAAGCTGCTGGTGCGTGTCGTTCTATTTTAGAACTCGCTGGGGTTCACAATGTTTTAACCAAGTCTTTAAGAGGAAATAACCCTCATAACGTTGTTAAGGCGACTTTCCAAGCTCTTAAGCAATTAAGATCTCCGGAGCAAATCGCTAAAGTTAGAGGGATAGAAGTTAAACAAGTTAGGCTTAAGTAAGATTAAGGAAAGTGAGAGGGTAAAATTATGGCCCATAAAACAATTACAGTTAAATTAAAGAAAAGTACGATCGGATCTAATGAGCGTCAAAAAGCTAATGTAAGAGGCTTAGGGCTCAGAAGAATCGGTCATGAAAAAACACTAGAGAATACTCCTGCAGTTAGAGGGATGATTAAAAAAGTTATTCATCTTCTTGACTTCAGATATGAATAAGGTGGTGGGAAATGTTAACCTTAAATAATTTATCAAGTCCAAGAGGCGCTAATAGAAATACCAAAAGATTGGGTAGAGGTCAGGGTTCTGGTCAAGGTACTCAAGCTGGTAAAGGGCATAAAGGTCAAAAGGCTAGAAAAAGTGGTCATGTGAGATCTGGTTTTGAGTCAGGTGCAATGCCTCTTTATATTATGCTTCCTAAAAAGGGCTTCAAAAACTTTGCATTTAAAAAAGTATACTCAGTTATTAATCTTGGTGAACTTGAGGAAAAGTTCAACGGAGATGAAGTAACAAGAGAAGCTCTAATTGAAGCTGGACTTCTTAAGGGTATTGAAAAAAGAAGACCAATTAAAATTCTTGGTAAGGGTGAACTAACCAAGAATTTAAAATTTAAAGGTATTGAAAAATTTTCTGCCTCGGCCATGGAATTGATTAAGAAGGCCGGTGGTTCCATCGAATAAAGGTAACAAGTATGTTTTCAAGCTCAAGGTTAGAAGAATTAAAGCGTAATGTTTTTTGGACTTTTATTCTTTTAGCCGTTTATAGGTTTGCAGCTCAAGTACCCGTACCAGGCGTGGATGGTGCGGCCATTAATGCTTACTTTGCCGAAGGCGGCGGTGGGATCTTTGATCTTATCAACACTTTCAGTGGTGGTGCTTTTAAAAGGTTTTCTGTCCTAGCACTTGGGATTATGCCTTATATTACAACTTCAATTATTTTCAGCCTCTTAGGGGAAGTGATTCCTCAGATTCAAGAGCTACAAGAAGATAGTGAAGGGCATAAAAAGATTCAAAAATGGACAAGATATGCAACAGTTCTTCTTTGCTGTATTCAAGGTTATGGGATGGCAGCAGTCTTTGAAGGATTTAAGGCCCCGTCAGGTGCACCTGTAATTCCTGAGCCAGGAATGCTTTTTAGACTATCGACAATGGTGACTCTAGCTGCTGGAACTATGTTCCTATTATGGCTGGGTGAGAGGATAACCGAATATGGTTTAGAGAATGGTGTTTCTCTTATCATTTTTGCTGGTATCGCCGTTGAATTACCTTCTGAGGTTATACAAAATTTAACTTTATATCGTAGTGGTGAAGTTTCAGGCTTCTCATTACTCATAACTTTTGCGGTCATAATAGTAGCTTTTTATGTGGTCTCTTTTATTGAGAAATCATTTAGAAGTGTGCCAGTTCAATATGCCAAAAAAGTTGTGCATAATCGCGTATATGGTGGGGCCCAGAGTCTACCTGTAAGAGTTGATACTGGTGGTGTTATGCCTCCAATCTTGGCATCATCACTTCTTGCAGCACCTGCTACTTTTGCGAGCTTTATAGATCCTTCAAGTCCACTTAAGCCTTACTTTGATACGATTCAGCAGTCACTTTATCCAGGTGAGCTTCTATTTAATCTAGTTTTTGCAGGTTTAATTGCTTATATGACTTACTTCTATGCTCCGATTCAATTTAAGACTAAGAAAATATCTGAGATGCTTCAAAAAAATAATGCCTTCATTCCTGGTGTTAGACCTGGAACAAAGACGAAAGAATTTCTAGACTTCGTTTTAAACAGGTTAACTTTCTTCGGCTCTCTTTTTCTTATCTTTATATGTGTTACTCCTGATCTTATCACGGGCAAGCAAACTCGTTTTGGTGGAACAAGTTTACTTATCCTTGTAAGTGTTTCGATCAGAGTTATGATGAATATCCAATCCTTTATGTTCGCTGAAAAATATGAAACCTCTTATAAATCAAGAGGTAAATATAGCGGAAGCAAGAGGAGATTTTAAGTGATGACTCAGGCGATTTTCTTAGGTGCTCCTGGAAGTGGAAAAGGAACTCAGGCCAAAAATTTGGTTGAGGATCTTGGATTTAATCATGTTTCTACAGGAGATCTTCTTAGGGCCGAGGTCCAAAAAGAGTCTGAGTTAGGTAAAAAAGTTAGTGATATTATGGGCCGTGGGGCACTTGTTAGTGATGAGATTGTTCTCGAGCTATTAAAAAATAATTGTGACCTTACTAACGGAGCTTATATTTTTGATGGTTTTCCTAGAACAATAGACCAAGCTAAGGCGCTTGACGAGGTTGTTCTTGGAGACTTTCCTTCTAAGGCAATTTATTTTGACATCGATCTTGATGTTCTTAAAGAGAGACTTGTTAATAGAAGAACTTGTGGCAGCTGTGGGGCCATCTACAACTTAATCCATAAGGCACCGAAAACAGAAGGAAAATGTGATCTGTGCGGTGGTGATTTGGTACATCGTAAAGATGATACAGAAGAAGCTGTAGGAAACAGACTAAATGTTTTTAAAGAGACGATTGATCCAATTTTGGAATATTACCAGGGAAAAAATAAACTGGTACGTGTTGATGCTGGGCTTAAACCCCTAGAAATACTAGAGAAAGTTAAGGCGGCCCTCGGGTAAAGATTGGTATAGAAGCCTAATAGACTTGCGTTATTGGGTTGATTTATATATGAAGCTAAGATTGCTTAAAAAGGTATAAATGGCAGCAGGAAAAGACATCATAGAGGTTGAAGGAGAGGTTACAGAGCTTCTCCCTAATACGATGTTTAGGGTAAAACTTCCTAATGGACACAGTATCATTGCCCACATAAGTGGAAAAATGAGAATGCACTTTATTAAGATACTTCCTGGAGACAGGGTGCTTGTGGAAATTAGTAAGTATGATTTAACGAAAGGTAGAATAACATACAGATCTAAGGGGTCTGGAAGTAAACCAAAGAATAAATAAGGTGAGAATAGGTCATGAAAGTAAGATCATCAGTTAAGAAAATATGTAAAGACTGTAAAATTATTAAGAGAAAAGGCGTAGTCAGAGTTGTCTGTAAGCCGAATCCAAAACATAAGCAAAGACAAGGTTAGGAGCAAAAAATGGCAAGAATCCTGGGTGTAGATATACCAAGAAACAAAGTAATGAGAATCGCTCTTCAGTCACTATATGGCGTGGGTCCAGTTGTGGCCAATGAAGTTTTGACTAAAGCTAATATTGATTTAGATAAAAACTCTAATGATCTTACTGAAGAAGAAACTAATGAGATCAGACAGATTCTTGACTCTGATGCCTATCAGGTTGAAGGGGATCTAAGAAGAGAAGTTGGTCTTAATATTAAAAGACTTAAAGATCTTGGTTGTTATAGAGGGATAAGACATAGAAGAGGTTTACCTGTTAGAGGTCAAAGAACTCATACAAATGCCAGAACAAGAAAAGGTAAAGCCGTTGCAATTGCAGGTAAAAAATCTATTAAACAAATGAAGTAATAATTTAAGGAAATAATAAAGATGGCAAAGAAAATAACTGGAAAAAAGAAAGTTAAAAAGAATGTCGCTCATGGGATCTGCCATGTTCAAGCGTCATTTAATAACACTATCGTTACTTTTACTGACCCTAAGGGTGAGGCCATTGCTTGGGCAAGTGCTGGTCAATTAGGTTTTAGAGGGTCTAAGAAATCAACTCCATTTGCTGCTCAACAAGCAGCTTACGAAGCGGCCAAAAAAGCTGTTGAGCATGGAATGACTTCTTGTGAAGTAAGAGTAAAAGGACCTGGTGCTGGTAGAGAAAATGCTATTAGAGCAGTTATTCAGGCAGGTATGAAATTGTCATCTGTTTCAGATAGAAGTCCAATTCCACATAATGGGTGTAGAGCTCCTAAAAGAAGAAGGGTATAAGATATGGCTAGATATAGAGGATCAGTTTGTAGACTTTGTAGAAGAGAAGGTGAAAAACTTTTTCTTAAGGGAACGAGATGCTACACAGATAAGTGTGCTATCGAAAGAAGACCTTACCCTCCTGGGCAACACGGGCAAAGAAGAACTAAAATTTCTGACTATGGTGTTCAGTTAAGAGAAAAGCAAAAGCTTAAAAGACTTTATGGTGTTCAAGAAAAGCCAATGAGAAACATCTTTTCTAAAGCTATTGCTATGAAAGGTGTTACTGGTGAGAACCTTCTTACTTTATTAGAAAGAAGATTTGATAATATTATTTATAAGGCAGGATTTGCTGCTTCTAGAAAAGAAGCTAGACAACTTGTAAAGCACTCACACTTTACTATCAACGGTAAGAAGGCAAATATACCATCGATGCTTCTTAAAGCTGGTGATGTGATTAATTTAAGAGAAAAATCTAAATCATCTGTTAAGTTAACAGGAGCTTTAGAGGCAAATAGTATGAGAGAAATCCCTGCTTGGTTAGATGTTGATAAGGGAAAATATAGCACTACTGTTAAGGATCTTCCAAGAAGAAGTGATGTTACTTCTCAAATTGAAGAACACCTTATTGTTGAGCTTTATACAAAGTAATAGTTAAAATTCTGGGGAGAATAAAAATATGGATACTTTTGTTTCAAAAAACTGGACAAATATGATTAGACCGGTGGCCCTTGAGATCGATAACGATGTAGTGACTCGTTCTTATGGTAAGTTCGTTGCAAAGCCTCTTGAGAGAGGATATGGACAAACACTTGGAAACTCCTTAAGAAGAGTTCTTCTTTCTTCCCTACAGGGAGCTGGTATCGTTGCTGTTCGAATTGATGGCGTTGCCCATGAGTTCGGAACTATCGATAACGTAAAAGAAGAAGTTTCTGAAATTATCCTTAACCTTAAGGAAGTAAGGTTTAAGCTTACTGACAAAGAAGAAGTGACTCTTGTTCTAGAAAAATCTGGAGAAGGTCCTGTTCAGGCTAAGGATATTCAAGAAAATAATAATGTAAGAGTTCTTAACCCCGACCTAACAATCTGTAACGTCTCTTCTGGTGGATCTATCAGAATGGAGCTTAAGATTGCTAGAGGTAAAGGTTATGTAACAGCAGTTGATAACCAAGAACAATTCGATCTTCCTGTAGGTTGGGTTTATCTTGATACTCTTTTTTCACCTGTTAATAGAGTAAACTATACTGTTGCAAACTCTAGAGTTGGTAAAAGAACTGACTACGATAAGCTTACATTAGAGATTTGGACAAACGCTGGTATGGAGCCTCAAGAAGCAGTTGCTTACTCTGCAAAGATCCTAAGAGATCAGTTGGCCGTATTCTTAAACTTTGAAGATGAAGAGGAAATTGCCAAGCTTGAGTCTAAGCCACAAGCAGTTGCAGCTCCTCAAAATAACGCTCTTTTAAAGCCTGTTTCTGAGCTTGAGCTATCTGTAAGAAGTGCAAATTGCTTACAAAATGCAAATATTAAATATATTTATGAGCTTGTTTCCAAGACTGAAGGTGAAATGCTAAGAACCAAAAATTTTGGTAGAAAGTCTCTTAATGAAATTAAAGAGATCCTTACCAATATGGGGCTTGGGCTTGGAATGAAAGTTGACAGTATAATGAAAGAAATTAGAGACAATCAAGAAGGCGATAATAACGCTTTATAATTCGGTAGGTAAGAGATGAGACATCAAAAGAGAAAATACAGAATCGGAACAACCCCGGCGCATAGAAGATCTTTACTTTGTAACCTAGCAACAGAGATTATCGATCACGGGAAAATTAAAACAACTCATACAAAATGTAGAGCACTAAGACCATATGTTGAAAGACTTATTACTTTGGCCAAAGAAGATACAGTGGCCAACAGAAGATTAGCTTATGCTAGACTAAACAATAACAGGTCTGCTGTGACTAAACTATTTAATGAGATTGCTCCTAAGTTTAAAGACAGAGCTGGTGGTTACACAAGAACTCTAAAGCTTCCAGAAGGCAGAGTCGGTGATAACGCTCCAATGAGCTATATATCTCTCGTAGATTAATATAACTTAAGGCCTTCTTAGAAGGCCTTTTTTTTGCCTATGACCTCATCAATATCATTTAAACTTTTTTTGGCCCTTGTTCTGAGTTCCGGCACTCTTCTCTATTCTCATTACCATCATAATAATATGACTACCTATTTTGATAAAAGTGAAGAATATGTATTAAAGGAGCTCCCTAATTTTGCCCTTAACGAAATATACTCTAAGAAACAGGGCGAGCTCCAAGATCTTCTTCCTAAAGACTCTAAAGGAGTGCTGGTTCACTTTTGGGGCACATGGTGTGGCCCCTGTGAAGAAGAGTTGCCTAGTTTTATGAAGCTCATAGAATCTCAAAAAGAGAATAAATTAACAGCAGTTCTTTTCGCTATCAATGATGACGAGGCCAAAGTTAAAAGCTTTCTTTCAAAGAGAATAGGTAAGCTTCCTTCCAACGTTCTTGTTGCCGTAGACAATGAAGGGAATTCACTTCAAAAGTTTGGAACCCTGAAAGTTCCTGAAACCTATGCTTTCAATGCCCAAGGAATAATGGTCAAGAAATTTGTCGGTCCCCAAGAATGGGACTCCGTCTATTTTTCCGACTACTTAGGCAGTATTTTTTCAAAAAAACAATAAAGTTTGTTGAATAGCTTTGTATAAAAGTCATTCAAATCAGTAAGGTTTTAGATCTTAATTGCCGAAAAATAATTCAGCTGCGTCTAATATTTAGTCATAAGGAGAGTAGCTTTGGATTGGGAAATTTTAGGAAAGTTACACGCTGTAAAGAAAATGCAAAAAATTATAAGACGCTGGTACGGTTTAGAGTGTCTTTTTGCTGATAATCAATACCGGCTCAGAAGCTCACAAATGGATAAAGGCCATGAGTTTGTTTCTCACTTCTTTAAGGTTCAACTCGAGCTCAATCATGGACTTAAAATTATTGAACAAGATATCGAAAATATAAGTGATAATTTAGATAATAAAGGCGTAGAAGTTTTTGATACCTTTTTTACTCCCCTTAAGGCCGTCGCGATAATAATTGAATCCGATGGTGAGTCAAAAGGGTGCTTTATTGCATATCCCTTTGCTAAAGAATCAATGACCAAAAAAGAAATGAAGGCACTCGTGGATAAAATGGTTGAAGCAGGTGCTGATAAAGATGAAGTAGAAAAGGCCGTGGAAAAAATTCCAAGACTTGATAATGATGCAATTTCACGAATTAAGGATCTCGTTGAGCTCGTTGGAGAGGAAGTGTCAGAGTATGAAAAAGGTCTAAGTGATAAAGCAAGAATCATTGAATCCATGCAATCTGAACTTTCTGATCGCTACAGGTATCATAATATAATAGGTAAATCTAAGCCGATGCAAAAAGTGTATGCTCTATTAGACAGAATTAAAAATTCCGAGAGTACCGTATTTATTAATGGTTCTAATGGTACAGGTAAGGAATTGGTTGCTAAATCCATACATTATAATTCTCCAAGAAAAGATAAACTCTTCTTGGCCATAAATTGTTCGGCCTTTAATGAAAACCTCTTAGACAGTGAACTCTTTGGACACGTAAAAGGGGCCTTTACAGGTGCTCTTAAAGATAAAAAAGGATTCTTTGAAACGGCAGATAGAGGAACACTATTTCTTGATGAGATTGGAGATACTTCTCCATCAATGCAAGTAAAGCTATTAAGAGTCATTCAAGAAGGAACCTTTATTCCTGTAGGTGGGACGACGCCTAAAAAAGTAAATGTGAGAATTATTTGTGCTACAAATAAAGATTTAAAGTTAATGATGGAAAAAGGTGAGTTTAGAGAAGACTTATTTTATAGAATTAATGTCATTACTCTAAATCTTCCTATGCTCAAAGATAGAGAAGGAGATGTAGACATTCTTCTTGAATACTTTCTCAAAAGAAAGTGTGAACAACAAGGTGGTCAAATTAAAACTCTAGCAAGGGCCACCAAAGAAAAGCTTTTAAGCTATCATTGGCCAGGTAATGTTAGAGAGCTTGAAAATGAAGTAGAAAGAATGGTTGTCCTCTCAGGAGAGGAGAAAGTTATTCATCCAGACTGTATCAGTCCCCGGATCTTAGAAGTTAATTTTTCATCTTTAAGCTCAGATGATGGGATTAAAACAAGTGGAAAATTAAAACCTGCATTAGAGCAACTCGAAGCACTTATGATTAAAGAAGGGCTTAAAAGATGTGCTTTTAATAAATCAAAACTAGCTAAAGAACTTGGCATTAGTCGCGCCTCGCTCATTATGAAGGTTGAAAAGTACGATTTAGATAAGCGCAGCAAAAAAGCAGCGTAGCCCAAATTAACCTTTCCTTTACCGTACCACTCTAATTTGATATTCACTCTTATCACTAAATAGGAGTGAATTATGAATTTACATGGTGAGCCAGGTGGCTTTGACGATGAAATTATGAAGTTTGTTCAAGCTTTCAAACAAAACTTTAAAGGTGTAGGAGTCGTTATCTTTGTATTGGCATTGGCCATTACAGTGAAGTCTTCTATGTACACGGTTGATACCGAAGAAGAGGCGATTGTCTTAAGACTTGGTCGTTATATCAATACAACCTCTCCAGGGCTTCACTTTAAAATACCATTTGTAGATAAAGTGGAGAAAATTAAAACGACGATTGTTCATCAGGTGGAATTTGGGTTTAGAACTCAATCTAAAGTAGGAACACGAACTTTATATAATACCGCTAGTTTTGATAACGAATCATTGATGCTTACTGGAGACCTTAACGTTGCTGATGTTGAGTGGGTTGTTCAATATAAAATTTCAGATCCTTTTAAATACAGATTTAAAACTAAGGATCCCGTAAGAAACATAAGAGATATATCAGAATCCATCATGAGAAGAGTTGTTGGGGATAAATTAGTTACTGAAGTTTTAACTACAGGTAGAGTCGTGATTTCAGCTAACGCTAAAGAGTGGATGCAGGAATTAGTTGATAAATACGAAATGGGTATTTCGATTCAAACAGTTAAGCTTCAAGATGTTAACCCTCCTGAAAGTGTTAAGGACTCATTTAATGAAGTGAATGCTGCTAGACAAGAGCAGGAAAAAGTTATTAACCAGGCTGAGAGAGGTTATAACAAGATTATACCTGAGGCCAAAGGTAAAGCTGAGAAACTTCTTAGTGAGGCAGAAGGTTATGGTAAGGCAAAGGTGAATAAGGCCCTAGGAGATGCTAATAAATTTCTAGCTGTTTTAAAAGAGTATAACCTGGCCCCTGATATTACTAAAAAAAGAATTTATCTTGAAACGATGGAGAAGATCTTCACTAATTTAGATGATCTAACAGTGATTGATCCTAAAGTTAGAGGTGTTCTCCCTATTTTTAATCAACTAGAAATTAAAAAGCCTTAGGAGCGAATTATGAATAAAACAATAATTACAGTACTCTTTTTCTTTATCGGTCTTGTCGTTTTGTCTAATTCTGCTTTTATTGTAGATGAAGGACGGCAGGCCATTATTACAGAATTTGGTCGACCAATAGGGGATCCTATTACAGAGGCCAATATCCATTTCAAAGTTCCTTTTATTCAAGATGTGAGGTTTGTTGATAAAAGAATCTTAAACTGGGATGGATATCCTAATCAAATCCCTACAAAGGATAAGAAGTATATTAAAGTTGATACAACAGCACGTTGGAAAATCATTGATACGCTGAAGTTCATTCAAACAGTTAAAAATGAAAATGGTGCCAAGGGGCGTCTTGATAGTATTATCGATGGTGCCACACGAGATGTCGTTTCAAATCATAACCTTGTCGAGGTCGTACGTAACTCTAATACAATTATAGATAGAGTTGAGGAAATGAAGAAGATTATTAGCGAGGGTAAGGAAGATTTAAGCGAAGAGGTTAAAGTTCTTGCTAATATACAAGTTGAAAAAATTAACGTTGGACGTGAAAAACTTAGTCAAATGATTGTTGATTCAGCTCAAAAAGAGCTAAATAACCTTGGTATTGAACTTATTGACGTTCAACTTCGTAGAATAAGCTATGAAAAAAGTGTTGAAGCAAAAGTTTATGAAAGAATGATTTCTGAAAGGAAAAAGATTGCTCAGAAAATTCGTTCACTTGGGCAAGGTGAAAAGGCCAAGATTGAAGGTCGACTTACGAGAGACCTTCAAGAGATTGAGTCTAACGCCTATAGAAAGGCACAAGAAATCAGAGGTAAGCTTGAGGCCAAGGCCATGAAAATATACAACCAGGCCCTTTCAAAAGGAAAAAACTACTTTGAGTTTTTGCGCTCTATGGAAGCTTATGAAAAAGTCATGAAAGAAAAGAGTAAGTTTATTCTTTCATCTGATTCTGAGTTTCTTAAGTATTTTAAGAAGACGCCTTAATAACTTCGCGAAGCAGGGGAATTCGGTCTTGACCCCAAGTACTGAATTCTCCCCATTTGAAACTCGGCACTCCCCAAAGACCATAACTTTTTAATTGCTCTTTATTTTCTTTTAAGCTTTCAGGAATTTCTTGTTCTAAAGCAGATTTAATTTCCTCTTGTTTCCAAGATAAGGCAGAGAGAATGTGAGTAAGTGTAGAAATTTTTGTTACATCTTGTCCTTTCGCCCATATGGCCTCAAACATGATTTTACAAAAAGAAAGTTCTTGGTTTTTGTCTTTGGCCAAGGAAAAAAGCTTTAAAACATTAATGACTCCCTCACCTAGGGGGTCACAGACTTTACCAAATGGAATATTTCTATGGTGAGCGATTCGTGCAGCATCTTTAAAAATATACATTTTTTTAGATTTAGGAATTTTAAACCCTCTCATGGCCATAGGAAGAAGAGGTTTAAATTCAATATCAATTTTAAGTTCTTTAATAAGTTTTTCAACTTCATAAATCGCTAAGAAAGAATAGGGGCTTCTAAAGCTAAAGAAAAATTGAAGAGTTTTTCCAGGAACTTTAGAAATCTTATGCCATTGAGGACTAAGGGGTTCAATGGAGAGTTGCTTTAATAAAAAATTAATCCTATCAAGCCCTGAGAACCACTGTCCTTTATAATAAAACATGGCGCCTTGGTAATGACCAAGTTTGTGGAGAAGCTTATTTCCTGTAGATGCACCAGGATGAAGTTTATCGGGTTGAAAATTAATATCATAAACTTGAGATAAGATCAGTGCATCTTTGATTTTGTAGTCCATCATCCACTGAGGTAACACAGGAGGAGAAACTTCCATAATTTGAATATCTTTAATTTTTTTTGCTTTTTCTAAGGCCAGATGAGAATGAGGGTCAGAAGGATCATGAAAGAAAAGAACTTTATTATGACCAAAAATAGTATGCATGAAAATGCTTAACTTCCTCGTCCAAGGATGAACAAGAAAGTAAGCAAAATAGGGCATTAAAAGTTTAATCGTTATTTTCCTTGAAACTGAGGCTTTCTTTTTTCTAAAAAGGCCTTCACACCTTCTTTTTTATCTTCGGTTGTAAAGACAAACCTAAATCCTTCCTTTTCTATTGCTAGGCCTTTGTTTATTTCGAGTCCTTCTCCCTTTCTTATGACTTCTTTACACTTAGATATAATGAGAGGAGATTTGGATTTGATAGCTTTAAACGTTTCCATAGCTGCATTGATCATTTCTTCTTTGTTCGAAAAAACTTCTTGGACTAGGCCAATTTCTTTTGCTTCATCGACCTTTATATTTCTTCCTGTGTAGATAAGTTCTCGAGACCTTGCTACACCTACATAACGCATAAGTCTTTGTGTGCCTCCAAAGCCAGGAATAAGTCCTAAGTTAACTTCAGGTTGTCCAAATAAAGCATTTTGAGTGGCATAGATAAAATCACAGGCCATGGCCATTTCACAGCCTCCACCCAATGCAAAACCATTTACACAGGCAATAATGGGGATTGGACAGGCTTCCATTAATAAGGTGACCTCTTGACCAAGTTGAGCGAATTCTTCGGCCTGTTTTGCATCCATTGTATCCATTGCTTTAATATCCGCTCCTGCAATAAATGCTTTATCTCCAGTACCCGTCAAGATGATGCCTTTGTACTTATAGCTAAAATCACGATCTATTTCGATTAAGATAGTTCTCAAATCATTAAGAACATCGACAGAAAGAGCGTTTAGTTTATCAGGTCTATTTACGTTAATAACAAGTATTTCATCTTTTTCTTCACAAAAAAGGGTTTCAAGGTCAGTGAAAATCATAAATTACTCCTTAATTAAAATAATGATTTATATCTTCAGCTAGAGGTGCCCAATTGGGGTTATTATCTTTATCTATTAATAAAGCTCTAACCCCTTCTTTAAAATCAGCTGATTCAGAAAAAGTATAGGCCATGTGAAGTTCACGTTCGAAAACTTCATCTAAGCTTAGTTTTTTTCCTTCATTTATTTGTTTAAATATTACCTTTGCAGAAGTGGGAGAGCCTTTTCTAAAGTTTTCTAAGGCATTAGTAATCCACTCATTATCTGACTTGTGGTTTTTCCATACCAACTCAAGCTCTTCGTAAGTGTCAAAGGATGTAAGTTTTTCTATTTCTTCGGTTAATGAATCAAGGTCTATCATGACTAAGCTAGGGTCATGGATTTCAGAAATAAGTCGGTGTAGTATATTATAGTTTTCTTTATTATTTTCAGTCCATTGAGAATTTAAAATCCTTTCTTCCAATGGACCTAACTCTTTTGATGGGATTAAAAAGTCGGCCAGTTTACAAGCTAAGGCGTCACCTGATTTTATTCTTGCTCCCGTTAAGGCCAGGAAAAGGCCGAGTCCATGAGGTATTTTATTAAGAAAATAAGTCCCTCCAACATCTGGGAAAAGACCAATAGTGATTTCAGGCATGGCCATTAAAGTTGTTTCAGTTACAATACGATGACTGCAACCATTCATTATCCCTATTCCTCCACCCATTGTAATCCCATGGGCCATACATATGATAGGTTTCTTATATTGATGAATATAGTGGTCGAGGAAATATTCTTTCTTAAAAAAAGTCTTTGCAAAATCAGATGATTCTAACATCTTGTGATAAAGAGATTTAACATCTCCACCAGCACAAAATGCTCTTTCTTGAGATGACTTTAAAATAACTGCCTTAATATTTTGATCTTTCTCCCACTCTTGAAGACTTTGAGTCATTGCTAAAATCATTTCAAGATCAAGAGAGTTAAGCTTTTTTGGAGCATCTAATGTTATAATACCAATCTGGTTTTTTACTTCTGTAAAAACGTCTGCACTCATATTATTATTCCAACTTAATTGTCATATTCATTTGATTGGAGTCTGTATCTGTAAACCATCTTTCAGTAATAGTTTTAGTCTCCGTATAAAATTGAAATGCTTGCTTACCATAAGCATGGCAATCTCCAAAGAATGATTGTTTCCAGCCCGTAAAGCTAAAAAACGGTAACGGAACCGGAATAGGAACGTTTATCCCTACTTGGCCCACTTCAATTTGATGTTTGAACAGAGAAGCGGCAGCTCCTAGGCTTGTAAAAATACTTGTTCCATTACCATAGGGAGATTGATTAATGAGATTAATGGCCTCTTGGAGATTATCGACTTTAAGAAGAATAAGTACTGGGCCAAAAACTTCTTGTTGATATATTTCCATATCAATTTTTACGTCATCAATAATAGTAGGCCCAACAAAGAAACCTTTATTGGGATGATTTCTACCATCAAGAATAATATTGGCCCCTTCTTTTTCCGCTCCACCAATTAGGCCTTCGATTCTTTGCTTAGATGTAGCTGATATGACTGGGCCATAGTCTTTTGCAGCTTTAAGGGATTCCATTTTCACTTTGAGTTCATCGATCCATTCACTAGCTTGCCCAACAAGAACTCCTACGGATATGGCCATACACCTTTGTCCTGCGGCCCCACAACTAGCGGCCGTTAAAGCGTTGAGAGCTTTTTCTTTATCAGCGTCAGGCATAATAACAAGGTGATTCTTTGCTCCAGCAAGAACCTGAACTCTTTTAAGGTTCTCTGAAGATTTCTTATAAATGTGTTTGCCCACGACAGAACTACCTACAAAGGATACTGCTTTAATATCTGGATGCTCAAGAAGTAGATTCACTTGATCAGCACCACCATGAAGGATATTAAAGACGCCATCAGGAATTTTGGCCTTTTTAATGAGTTTAGCTAAAATATTTGGAGTAAGAGGGTCTTGTTCAGAAGGCTTAAGTATAAATGTGTTTCCTGCGGCCAAAGCGATAGGAAACATCCATAAAGGAACCATGGCCGGGAAGTTAAAGGGAGTAATACCAAGACATACACCTATTGGGCATTTATAGCTCAGGCACTCTATTTGAGAGGCTACGGATTCAATTGTCTCTCCCATCAGTAGGGTAGGAGCACTGAGGGAAAACTCAACGACTTCAATACCTCGCCAAATCTCTCCTTTTGCATCTTCTTTGGTTTTACCCGTATCTAAGCAAAGAACTTCAGCGATTTCGTCAATATGATCCTTAAGAAGTTGTTGGTAGGTCATTAAGTAACGAACTCTTTGATGAACAGGAGTCTTACTCCAGTCTTTGTAGGCCTCTTTTGCTTTTTGAACAGTTAGATTAAGTTCTTGATCCGTGGCCATAGCAAGTTTTGTAATAGGTTCTGCCGTAGCAGGATTAAAAACATCTATAAGCTTTGAGCTTTTGGATTGAGTGAATTGGCCATTAATAAAAAGTGGAGTTATTTTTTCTATTTTACATAGATCTTCGATATTGCCCCCCGCATTTATAAAGAAGATGGGTAATTTGTCCTAGTGAGCAGTATCTCACGCAATCCATCAGTTCTTCAAAGATATTTTCTCCTGAAAGAACTTTATTTTGAAGACGATCAAGAGCTTCTTGATTCTTTTGACCACTTCTGTTTATAAAATCTTGGGTTCTTTTTATCTGGTCTTGTTTTTCTTCTTCTGTTGCACGAACAACTTCAGTGTCCTCGTACTCTGACTCAGATTCATCAGAAAGGAAGGTATTGACTCCAATAATAGGATAATCTCCATGTGCTTTCATGATTTCATACTTCATTGACTCAGTTTGAATTTTGTTTCTTTGATATTGATGCTCCATGGCCCCTAGAACACCACCTCTTCTAGACAGAGACTCAAACTCATTCAGTACTGCTTCTTCGACTAAGTCTGTAAGATAATCAATATAAAAGGAGCCTTGAGTTGAGTTTTCACACTTCATCATACCAAACTCTTTAAGGACGATAAGTTGAATTGCCATGGCCCTTCGAACAGATTCTTCGGTTGGAGTTGTTATGGCCTCGTCATAAGCGTTTGTGTGAAGAGAGTTACAGTTATCATTTATGGCCAGTAGGGCCTGAAGTGTAGTTCGGATATCATTAAAGGCAATTTCTTGAGCATGTAAGCTTCGTCCAGAAGTCTGAATATGGTACTTTAGTTTCTGGCCACGAGAGTTCGCCCCATATTTATACTTCATAGCAATGGCCCAGATTCTTCTGGCAACTCGTCCGATAACGCTATATTCAGGGTCCATTCCGTTGCTAAAAAAGAAGGATAGGTTTTTAGCAAAATCATTCACATCCATACCTCGAGAAAGGTAATACTCAACATAACTAAAGGCATTGGACATTGTTAGAGCTAATTGTGTTATTGGGTTCGCTCCGGCCTCTGCGATATGGTAACCGCTAATACTTACTGAGTAGAAGTTTCTAATATTCATTCTTATGAAATAGTCTTGAATATCTCCCATCATTTTTAAGGCAAAGGGGCTCGAGAAGATACAAGTGTTTTGAGCTTGTTCTTCTTTGAGGATATCGGCCTGTACTGTTCCTCTTACAACTGGCAGGACTTCTTTTTTGAGTTCAGATAATTCTTGGTCACTAAGTTGATATATGTCTTTACCAAGTTTTTTCTTGGCCTCAGTATTGATAGCAGCATTAAAATACATTGCAAGTATCATTGGAGCAGGGCCATTAATTGTATGAGAAACTGACGTTGAAGGAGATGTGAGGTCAAATCCATCAAAAAGTGTAATCATGTCATCCAGTGTTGCTACACTTACACCACTATTTCCTATCTTTCCGTAAATATCAGGTCTTTGAGCTGGGTCTTCTCCGTAAAGAGTTACGGAGTCATAGGCCGTGCTTAACCTTTTAGAGGAATCGTTTTTGGATAAATAGTGAAACCTTCTATTTGTTCTTCCAGGTCCACCTTCTCCCGCGAATTGCCTTTTAGGATCTTCGGCATCATTTTTAAGAGGGAAAACTCCTGCTGTAAATGGAAAGTGTCCAGGATAGTTTTCATCTCTCATGAATTTAAGTTTGTCACCCCAGTCAAGAAAGCTAGCAGTAGCGATCTTGGGGATTTTTTTATCAGATAAACTTGTAGAAAATAATGGCTTTGAGTATTTTTTACCTCTAACCTCATACTCAAAATTATCTTTTTCAAGAATTTCTTTTTGAGAATCAAAGTTTTCGATGAGGCCAAGGTTTTTTTGTCCTAATTCTTGTTCAAGCTTTTCAACAATAGTTTCTATATCTGAATTATTAGCGAGTGATTTTGCCGTTTTTAGCTTGTAGAGTTCACTTGCTTTTTCTTGTAACTCAGCAGTTTCTTTTTTGTAGTCTTTAACCGTTTTAGAGATTTCTGCCAGGTAGTTTTGTCTATCAGGAGGTACGATTGAAAAGTCCATATTATTTTTAAGACCTTTTAAAGCTTCAGAATCATACCGATCTACGAGGTGTCCATCTTTCATGATTAAATTTATAAGGCAATTAAAAAATTGGTTAACACCTTGATCGTTAAAACTAGAAGCTGTTGTTCCAAAAACAGGGAGTTCTTTAAGATTATCAGGTGCTGTTGGTACTTCTCTAGATCGAGCAAAAACTAAGCGGACGTCCATAAGAGCATCTTCGGCCCCTCTTTTATCAAACTTATTGATGGCCACAAGATCAGCGAAATCGATCATATCAATTTTTTCAAGTTGTGTTTGGGCCCCATATTCACTAGTCATAACGTAAATAGATCTATCGCAGAAATCGACAATAGCGCTATCGCCCTGGCCGATACCACTTGTTTCAAGAATAAGAACATCAAACTCACCAGCTTGGAACAAAGTTTGGATATCTTTAATCGTTCCACCAACTTCTCTTGATTGTCCATGGGTTGCGATGGAGCGAACATATACTCTAGGGTCATAAATGCTATTCATTCGAATACGATCACCTAAAAGAGCTCCACCAGTTTTTCTTTTTGAAGGATCGTAAGCAAGAATTCCAACTCTTGTTTCTTTTGTTGTGTAAAGAAATCTATTTACGAGTTCGTCTGTAAGTGAACTTTTTCCGGCCCCACCAGGTCCAGTAATGCCTAAGATGATAGGTTTTTTATAATTGGCCTTTTCTATTGTTTGAATAAGCTTTTTTCTTAAGGGCTCAGTTTCTTTGATTTTAATATAGTGATCATTTTCAAAAAGAGAAATTATTTTTCCAAGCTCTCTTTGATCAAGATTTTTTTTACTTTCAATTTTAGATAAAATAGGGTCGTAAGATTTAATATCAAATTCGACTTTAGAAGCTTTTTCTATGATATCGCCAATGACTCCATCGAGTCCTAACTTTCGTGAGTCTTCAGCGTGGTATAGTCTTGCAACTCCATATTCGTGGAGTTGATCGATTTCTTCTGGAAGGATAGTACCTCCCCCTCCACCAAATATTTTGATGTGACCAACATTATTTTCTTTAAGAAGATCTACCATGTACTTGAAGTATTCCATGTGACCGCCTTGATAAGAGCTAATACAAATAGCGTCAGCATCTTCTTGTATGGCAGTGGTTACAATATCTTGAACACTTCTATTGTGACCTAGATGAATAACTTCAATTCCGGCCTTTTGGAAAAGGCGGCGGAACATATTAATAGATGCATCATGACCATCAAATAAAGAAGATGCAGTTACAAATCGAAGGTTGGTGTTTTTAGGTGTACTCATATTTTTTGGCTCGCGTTAAGATTTTGTTGGCATTATAGCGATGTGGTCCTTTCCTTTCAAGAAGACTCTGTCTTTGAGTTGTAGGTTAGGTGCTGTCATGGTAGTAGAAATCATCTAAATTCATGTTAAAAAGGACCAGTTATGACTCAAGGTGTTAATCTTGCCCTAACAACTCTTTCTGAAGAAGAAAAACTATTTGCTGAAACAGTGCGTGACTTCGCTCAAAAAGAAATTAAGCCCATTGTTATGAAAATGGATGAAGAGCAAATGGTTCAAAAAGATCTTATACCAAAGCTATTTGATCTTGGAGTTATGAGCATTGAAATACCTGAAAAATTTGGTGGTGTTGAGAGCTCCTTTTTTATGTCTGTATTGGCCATCGAAGAGCTAGCAAAAGTTGATCCTTCAGTATCGGTTCTTGTTGATGTTCAAAATACTCTTTGTATTAACCTTTTTATGAATTTTGCTAATGATGCCCTTAAAGAGAAATATCTTCCTAAATTAGCTACTGATAAAATTGGGGCCTATGGTCTTTCAGAGGCATCATCAGGATCAGATGCATTTGCTTTGAAAACGACGGCCAAAGAAGACGGGGACCACTATATTCTAAATGGAAACAAGCTTTGGATTACTAACTCTAATGAAGCAGATATCTTTGTTATATTTGCTAATGTTGATCCATCTAAAGGTTATAAGGGAATTACTGCCTTTGTAGTTGAAAGAGGTATGGAAGGATTCTCAGTTGGAAAAAAAGAGGACAAACTTGGAATTAGGGCCAGTTCAACTTGTGAGCTTATTTTAGATAACGTGAAAGTTCCTAAAGAAAATATCGTTGGAGAGTTAGGTAAGGGTTATAAAGTTGCCATTGAAACTCTTAATGAAGGAAGAATTGGAATTGCAGCTCAAATGATTGGTCTTGCTCAAGGTTCTCTAGACCATGCCATCAACTATACAAAAGAAAGAAAACAATTTGGTAAATCACTTATAGATTTCCAAGGCGTACAATTTGAATTGGCAAAAATGGCAACAGAGCTCGAAGCGGCCCGTTTGATGGTTTACAATGCGGCCAGATTAAAAGAACAAGGGCTAAACTTTGTTAAAGAAGCGTCCATGGCAAAATACTTTTCTTCAGAAGTTGCAGGAAGAGTTTCTTCAAAGGCGGTTGAACTTCATGGTGGATATGGTTTCACAAAAGAGTATCCAGTTGAAAAGCTTATGAGAGATTCGATGATTGGAAAGATCTATGAAGGAACTTCTAATATGCAGCTTATGACAATTGCTAAAATCATTTCATCTGATTAGAGGCACTTAAGCTCTATTACAATTAACGCAAAGAATATTTATTAAAGTACGACTGTGCGCACTAAGTTGTTAGAATACTTGTAATTAACTTTTAGACAGGTGAGCAGGTCTTGCCAATAAAGACTAGGTATAGAACGATAATCATTAATGCTTATCTTAGAGGTAACTATGCGTAGTCGAATTATATTTATATTTTTAACTTTTTTATTTTCCGTAAATCTTTTAGCAAAAGGGCGTGAATTTAAAGGGCCTATAAGAGTTGATTTTGATGATTTAGCTCAACATGATGAGGCCTTAGTATATTTACCGTCAGATTATGACGAAGATAATAATTATCCATTAATAATCTCATTACATGGGTTAGGCGCAAATGCTTATATTCAAAATACTATATTTAATTTCAAAGAATTTATTACAAAAAGACAGTTTATCTTAGTGGTCCCTGAGGGAATCGTAGGAATGGGTGGTCTTAGATATTGGAATGCTACTGATTTTTGTTGTGGAAAAAAACAAAGAACGAAAACTGATGATGTAAAATATATTACTTCAATAATTGAAAAAATGAGTGATGAGTTTAGTATAGACCCTAAAAAAGTTCACCTCTTCGGTCATTCTAACGGTGGCTTTATGGCAAATAGGATGGCTTGCGAGGTTCCTCATCTCTTTAAATCCTTTGTAAGTGTTGCAGGTACAACCTTTTTAAACCCAACAAAATGTAAAAAGGATGCACCTTTATCAATGCTTCATATTCATGGCACAGTAGATAATATTGTTAGATATAATGGGGCCAAAGGCATGTACCCTGGTGCAAAAGAAACTTTATACAGATGGGTTGAAAGAAATAATTGTAAGGGAGAGGCAAAAGAACAAGAAAATAAAGTCTTTTATTACAAACCTTATAAAAAACATTTCTTAACAAAAGAAGAAAACTGGCAAAAATGTGACAAGAAAACAAAAGTATCTCTGTGGACCGTTGAAAACATGTCTCATATGATGAGAGTCAATGGGCCGTATTTAGAGAAAATTCTAGATTTCTTTTTTGATTAAAAAGGGGAGATTAAGTTGAAGAGTTTAATTTTAATAGTTGGATTAATATTTTCTATAAACCTTAGTGCCAAATCAAATAACCTTATTGAGGATGCTCTTTATTTAAAAATTACAGACTCAGGATTTAGAGTCATTAATAAAAGCTTTCCGACTTTTATTAATGACTATTTAAAGGATATCAAATTTCCTAATGTGAGCTTCTCTATTCCAGGAGTAGGGCGGGCCATTGCTAAAGACATAAAATTTAGTCTAAATATGGATAAAATTGAGTTTGTCCCTAGAGAGGGGCATCTTGATATTGATACAATTATTGAAAATTTAAAAATTGATATAGGTAATATAAGGATTCAAGACTATTTTACCGGTTTGGTCGGGTTTAATTGTTATAAAACAAGAATTTCCTTAGTTGATGATTTACCATTTTCAACGGAATTAAGATTAGAGGTTAAAAATAGAAAAGTTCTAGTTAATCCAAAGAAGTTAAAATTAAATATTAAAAGACATCAATTTAAAACACAGGGGCCAAGAAGGTGTGCTAGTTTATTGAACCCTAATGAATTCTTATTAAAGGCCGCAGTTTCAAAGTTTCTCAAATCCTCTAGACCTATAATTAATGTGGCCATCAAGTTCATTTCAACGTCTTATGTTACTCTGATTAATGATATCGTTAACGATATAGTTAATAAATTTGATATACCTATAATTTTACCCGACTTACTTGTCGCTCCGGAAACAAGAATTCTTGCTTCTGGATTTCCGAGGGATATTAAGGTGAGTTCTAAGGGATTAGAAGTTAAAGTTGATGTATTCTTGCGACGAGGTGAAATCAAAGACAAACTTATTTTTGATAATTATCCAGAAGTTTTCAGTTACGCATCTCTTGATTTAAGCCCTAAAATTTTAAACAGGTTGTTAGAAATTATATTTGATGGAACATATACTCAAGACTTAGAAATTAACTCTGATTTAAATGAGATGGTTTCGGAGCTTCTTACGCATGGCCAATTTTCAGATCTATTACCTGAATTGGAAAGTATTGGTGAAGAGGATGATCAGCTTAAAATGTTCATATCAATTAATTCTCCTCCAATAATAAAAATAGATTCATCAGGGAGAAAAATTCTAATTGAAGTGCCTGACCTAGAAATGAAGCTTCAAATTTTTAAAGGTGGAAGTTGGATAGATTTCTTTTCATTTCATCATAATTTAAAATTAGAAATGGAAGTTAAGAAAGAAGCAGATGAAATCGTAGCAAATGTTTCAATTCTTGAGCATAAAGTAGATGGGAAGTGGGCCGATACTTATAGTCCCAGTGACAATGTTTTTTATCAAGATACGGCCGAGGAATTTTTTCCTATGTTATTAGATATGTTGCTAGAAGTTATGCGAGATAGGTTGAAGTTAGAGATTCCAATTTTTAACCTAGATGGATATGACATCATGTTAGGAGATATTGAAGTTAAAGATGGAAAGCTATATGTCGATATTACGAGTGCTAAGTTTTAGCTAGGGATCAATTTTTCTCAATTTATCCCATGCATCTGCATATGTTTGTATGATTTTAAATAACTCATATGGCATTCCATGATCAAACATTTCTTCTGGTTTGATACTATCAATTCCTTCAAGAAGAGCTCTTGCCTCTACGATTGAGGTAATATCAAGCAGTTTTCTTTTAATTCTATTGCCAAATTTGGATTTATAATATGCCTCAAAGTCTTTAAAGTTAGCAAGATCAGAACCACAAACATATTTAAACTTCTTTAATTCCTTTATTTCCGGATCATTTTCTTTTTCCCTACCACTGATACATTTAAAGCCTAGAGACATAAGAAACTTTGAATCAATAATTTTATTAACACCCTTAAGCATTCGAATAGATATTTTACTTCGATTACTATTAATATCCATTAAATAGGTTGGGTATTCTTGGAATGCCTTCTGAAAGCTTTTTGTTTTCTTATCTCTTTTTAGAGTCAAAGAGATTTGATGAATATAGGTGATAACTTTAAATTCACCTAGATACTTATTTATCCTTTTGAATGGTGATTTTTTCAAATGAATCATTCCATCTAATATAAGTGCCGCAGAACGGTCAGTACTATTTAATGGGAGAACTTTTAATATTTTTTTATCTTTCTTCCTATAATATATTTTCTCTGGAGTTAAATCGGGGTTTATGCTACCAAAAGTAACTGTAAAGTTCATTTGATCTCGATATTTAAAGTTTTTATGAACATCGACTTGCATAACCTTGTTTTCTAAAAGAGATGGATCTTTTTGGTTTTTATCTAAATATCTGATTCCCTTTATTGTAATAAGTTTCCCTACGAGAGGTTTCTTTAACTTTATATCCAGACCAGGGTTAATTTTAATTTTATTAATATTTTTAGTCTCAAGACCATTTATAGTCGAAGGCCCAGGAAGCAGAATTCTAATGTTTTTATAGGATCCTTTATCTTTATCAATATTGAGTTCAAAAAAGCTCGATAATGGAGAAAAGGCCTTTCTGTATGCATTAAGTTTTACTAAAGAGCTTGAGTTTTCTTCATCATTATGTAGAAATATGTCTTCCCAGTTTTTACGCAATCTTTTTTTATATTCCGTAAAAATAAGTTTTCTAAATTCATCTTTAAATAGTGTTGTCCCATACTTATCAATGACATAATTATCAGGGCTTAATTTTTTAAATATTTGCCTAGTAATAATGGGGAAGATTTTTTGGGCATAATCCATTATTTCGCCGCTGAAAGGAAATTCAAACTCTTCCTGTGTATTAATAAAATTAAAGTTTTCTAGAGGTGTATAAAACCATAGGTAGTGATTTTGATCTTGACCTGAGTTTTCGAGCCCTTTTACTCCATGAGAGAAATAAAGATCGTAAAGGGATAATGTTCTCGTAAATTGATTAGGAAGAGATTCGGCCTTCGTTTTATTTCTAAGAACTGCAGTTCCAGATCCATTTAAAGTATAATTCATCCAAAATCCATAGTTGGCCGAATTATTAATCAAATTTAAAATATCTAGAGATTGCGACACTCTATTTGGAGTTTTAATAAATTGAACATCAACATCTTGTCCAATATAAGATGATGGGAGTCTTTCAGGGATTTTTTTTGTACACCCTAGGCAGTAAAACAATAGTAAGAGGATTAGGTTTAATTTTCTCATTTCTGGCCTCCTTCAAGGAGGACCTTAATAGTATAGGTTTCCATGAGAGTTTTTGCTAAGGCCCTATTGGGAAAAACATGGTTATGTCCCCATTCAATAGGAAAGCCTGGTAGTTTTAAAACCTGTCTAAAGACGTTACTCCAATGAGTTCCTCGAACTTCACCTAGGTCTACGAATTCTACATTATCTAAGTTTTTTGATTTAAATATCTTGTTTCTTGGAGAGTTTTTAAATTGTGTAAAACTGAGGTTGTTTTTCTTAAAGAATTCCTGATTATCTTCATCCTTATACATATTCATTAATTCTTTGTTGGTAAAACTTAAACTTAAAGGTGTGGGGTCAAAAGTAATAGGTTTTGAGTCGGCCCAAGTGACTTGCGTATCAGAGGTGCCACCAGGAGTATACTCCATTGTATCTATTGACGTGAGCTTAAGGACCAATATATCTGGACTAAAGCTTTCAAAATCAATTCCACCATTAACTGTTAACTGAGGAATCATTTCAGGAGGAGACTTCTCTCCATTTTCAGAAATAGGACCTTTTATAAAAAAATCGTTAATATTACTTAAAAATGAGAGTGAAAATATAGAAATAGGTTGATCAAAAGTTTCATTGTTTAAATGTTTAATATTCCAATCGAGCATATGATACTGACTTTCTTCATAAAACCCGTTAATAACTTCCCGGATGTCCTGAGAGATTAAGTACTCAATATGGGCCTTTACTGTTTCAAAGTGTTCTTCATTTAAATTTGTTATAGATGATAAAAAGTAAGAAACGATTGGGTGTTTTTCAGAAAATGAATCGGCATATTTATTTAAAAGCGTGTAGACCATTTCGCTACTTGAAATTGATTTTGACCATTCAATAAAGGCTTCTTTGGTTCCTGCTGGCGTGATTCTAAAAAGTCTTCTCATAGTCATTTCAGCGCTAATAGAACCTTGAAATGGGCCGGCCAGACCAATTATTCCTTTTACACGCTTTCTTATATCCTCAAAATCTTTAACAACATCAAGAGCAATAGTAGTTCCCTTACTATATCCAAGGAATACTATTTTTTTATCTGCATACCCTTCAGGTAATCCATTTATCCATTCTCTTAGTTTAGCAGAGTTATGTTCATGTCTTCCGGTGGATAGGCCAAGCTCCATACCCATTGGTTGTAAAATATCAAACCCTACTTTTTGATTATTATTACCGTAATATTTCTTATAATTTGTAAACGTAGGAATTATTTGTAGTAGTCGATAGGGTCTAAATCTACTTCGTCCATAGTAAAGATTTATATCTTTTATAAGATCAGGTAATCCCATGTGTGCAACGGTATGATTTCCAAATCCAGGGAGAAGGATAAAGATTGTATCTTTTAAATGTTCTAAAACTTTTTTACCAACTTTAGTTTTAAAATAATTTCCTTCTCTATGTCCTTTATCTTTGAATTGGTTTTGAAGCTCATTAACAAAACTAAAGGCATTAGTTTTTTCCCACTTTAGGGCATTTGGTGGAGTAATGCCTGAGTTCATAAGATCTGTTAATGTTTTGTTATTTGAAAGAAGCTCTTCTCGTTTTTTAAATGCAGAAATAGATTTTTTTTCTTTTAGAATATCAAGGTATAATTCCTCAAAAGGTTTTGGATTAAAGTAAATCGAGTCTTTGATTTTGAAAAATGGATCATCCGTTTTTTCATCAAACCGATGTGAGTCTTGTATTATATGCTTTGTTAAAATTTCTGAAAATAATCGTTTATAATCAGTATTTTCTAAAGCAAAGCAACTAAAGCAAAAGGTAAGTATCAAAGATACGAAGGTGAACTTAAACATTTTATTTGTCCTTGTGTCTTTCTATTATATGGATATTTAGGACTCGCCGCAATAGAGGATGGAGCTTCCTTAGAGTTTTAAAACAAAATTTCTTGTTAGAAAGAGGAAAGTTTTGCCCTTTAAATAAAATAAATTTATTAAGTTTTTGCTTAAGATGAAATTTAAATATCACCATCTTAAGACGAAGCGCTTTCTATCAAAATATTGATCAATTGCCCTACTGAATGTATGCTTCGTGCGTTTCAAAATTAATTCAAACGAAGGATATTTATCGTGAAGACGCATATGGTCAGGGTTTACCCATCTAAAGAAGAAATAAAAAAAGAGGATCAGCTAGCTTATAAAATGGCGTCCATGGCCACTGATGATACTGTTGTCGATGATGATGTTCTGGATATGATCATAAATAGAATAATTGATAATGCTTCAGTTGCTATTGCTTCTGTTAATAGAAGACCTGTTGCAAATGCTCGCTCACAGGCCTTATGTCATCCTAAAGATAACGGAGCAACTGTTTTCGGGATGCCAAATGATAAAAAGTATTCTCCAGAGTGGGCAGCATGGGCTAACGGGACAGCTGTTAGAGAGCTAGATTTTCATGATACATATTTGGCCGCCGATTATTCTCACCCAGGAGATAATATTCCTGCCATGATTGCTGTGGCACAAACAAAAAAGATTGATGGCGCTCAACTTGTTAAAGCGATAGCAACAGCATATGAGGTTCAAGTCCAGCTTGTTAAAGGAATTTGTCTACATAAGCATAAAAAAGATCATATTGCTCATTTAGGTATTTCAGTAGCGGCAGGGCTAGGTACACTTTTAAAGCTTGATACGGAAACAACTTTCCAGGCCATGCAACAAGCTCTTCATGTAACTTTTGCTACAAGGCAGTCTAGAAAAGGTGAGATATCTTCTTGGAAAGCATATGCTCCTGCCTTTGCTGGGAAAATGGGAATCGAAGCTGTTGATAGAGCGATGAGAGGGGAAGGGGCCCCATCTCCAATTTATGAAGGAGAGGATTCAGTTATAGCTTATATGCTAGATGGGAAAGATGGAAAATATAATATTCTTCTTCCAGAAAAAGGTGAGTCTAAAAGGGCGATCTTAGAGACTTATACAAAAGAACATTCGGCCGAATATCAATCTCAAGCTTTGATTGATTTAGCTTTTGATATGGGTAAAAAAGTAAATAATTTTGATGATGTTGAGTCGATCGTGATTCATACTTCTCATCATACTCATTACGTTATTGGTACAGGTGCAAATGATCCACAGAAAATGGACCCAAATGCTTCAAGAGAAACATTAGATCACTCCATAATGTATATTTTTGCTGTTGCTCTTCAAGATGGAGAGTGGCACCACGTAAAGTCTTATGCGCCTGAAAGAGCAAGAAGGGAAGATACGGTTAAATTGTGGCACAAAATTTCAACTGTAGAAGACCCTAAATGGACAGAGAGATATCATGATCAAGATCCTAAAAGAAAAGCTTTTGGGGCCAGAGTCGTTATTACGATGAAAGATGGAACTGTTATCGATGAAGAAAAAGCTCTTGCAAATGCTCATCCAGATGGGGCCAGACCTTTCACAAGAAAAGAATATATTCATAAGTTTAGAACTTTAACTGAAGGGATAATTTCAAAAGAAGAATGTGAAAGATTTCTTGATACGGTTCAAAAGCTTCCGAATCTTAGTGCCGATGAAATTGATAGTCTTAATGTAACAGTAGATGCTACTGAAATGATTATGAATCAAAAAGATGATAGAGGTATCTTCTAATGTTATTTGGAAAGAAAAACGGCACACAAAAACGTGCCGACTTTAGAAAAATGCTAAACTCTGGGAAGCTTTTGCAGTTTCCTGGTAGTTATTCTCCAATGGTTTCAATGCTTATTGAGCAAAAAGGCTTTGATGGCGTTTATATTTCTGGTGCTGTCTTGGCCAATGATTTAGGTCTTCCTGATATTGGTATGACAACATTAACTGAAGTTGTGACAAGAGGTGCCCAAATCGCTAGAACAACTGAACTTCCTAGCTTTATAGATATTGATACCGGCTTTGGTGAGCCCATGAGCGTTGTTCGAACTGTTCAACTTCTCGAAGAGGCGGGGATTGCCGGTTGTCACCTTGAGGATCAAGTTAATCCTAAGAGGTGTGGTCATCTTGATAATAAATCAATTGTTCCTATTGAAGAGATGGTGAGAAAGGTAAAAGCAGCAGCAGATGGTAAAAGAGACCCTAACTTTATTTTAATAGCTCGAACTGATGCAAGGGCCTCTGAAGGTCTTGATGCAGCTATTGATAGAGCAAAGGCCTATGTTGATGCTGGTGCGGATATGATTTTTCCAGAAGCAATGAAGGACGAGAAAGAATTTGAAACCTTCAGAAAAGCGATCAATGTACCCATGCTTGCCAATATGACTGAGTTTGGGAAATCAAAGATTTTAGATAAAAAAACTCTGGAAGGTATGGGATTTAATGTTGTTATTTATCCTGTAACGACTGTTCGTCTTGCTATGAAAAATGTTGAAGATGGGCTTGATATTATTTTAAGAGATGGCTCTCAAGAAGCGGCCATTGAAATGATGCAAACTCGTAAGAGGCTGTATGAAGTTCTAAGGTACGAAGAGTATAATACCTTTGATAAGTCTCTTTTTAATTTTAAAGTTTAAAAAATAAGGAAATAGTGATGTCTAAAGAAAAAGTAGTTAATGTAAAACCAGGTCTTGAGGGTGTGGTAATGGATACAACTAAAGTATCTAAAGTTATGCCTGAAATAAATGCTCTTGTTTATAAGGGATACCCAGTTCAAGATTTAGCAGAAAATTGCTCTTTTGAAGAAGTAGCCTATCTATTATGGAATGGAGAGTTGCCAAATAAAGATCAACTAAGCTCTTTTGTGGAAAAAGAGAGAAATTATAGAGAAATTTCAAATGATCTTGTTGAAGTTATAAAGAGATTTCCTAAAGATGCTCATCCTATGGATACGGTTAGAACTGGGGTCAGTTTTTTAGGAATGGAAGATAAAAGAATTTGGGATTGTGATCATGAAACAAATATGGATAAGTCTATAAAGCTCTTAGGCGCGATCCCAACAATCATTGCAAATGATTATAGGTGCAGAAAAGGAATGGAAGTTATTCCACCAAGAAAAGATCTTTCGATGAGTGAAAACTTTTTTCATATGTGTTTTGGTGAAGTTCCAGACGCTGAAGTGATTAAGGCCTTTGATGTATCTTTAATCCTCTATGCTGAGCACGGATTTAATGCCTCAACATTTACCTCTAGAGTAATTACTTCAACGATGAGTGATATGTATAGTGCTGTTACAGGTGCTATAGGATCGCTAAAAGGTCCTCTTCATGGTGGTGCTAATGAACAAGTTATGCACACTCTTAAAGAAGTTGATGATCCTGGAAAGGCCAAGCAGTGGATGTTAGATGCCATAGCTTCAAAGAAAAAAGTCATGGGCTTTGGACATAGAGTTTATCGTAAAGGTGACTCAAGAGTACCAACAATGAAAAAATATGCCCAAAATTTAGGAAAAATTAAAGGTGAGACAAAGTGGCAAGAAATCTCAGATATCTTAGAACAAACAATGATAGATGAGAAAAATATTTATCCTAACTTAGACTTTCCTGCTGGACCTGCATATTATTTAATGGGTTTTGATATTGATATGTTTACTCCTATTTTTGTAATGGCCAGGGTAACTGGTTGGAGTGCTCATATTATGGAGCAAGCAGAAAACAATCGTATTATCCGGCCTCTTTGCCAATATATAGGTGAGAGTGAAAGAAAAGTGGTTCCTCTTTCTCAAAGATAAGAATCAAATTAACGGGTTTTTATTTAAGCCCGTTAATTTATACTTAAATGTTCAACTATACTTATTGATGGTAGCACTTTAAACTTTTGGTAAGCGTTAAATTGTGCTAAAATGCAATAACGCTATCATTAGCAGGAGGGGAGATTTATGAGGCAGTGTATTATATCTTTAATGTTAACTTTATTGGCTTACGGGAGTGCTCATGCTGGGGGTGGTATCGTCGATGAAAATGATCAGACAGAGAGTTACGAGGAGAAAGCGCAAGAGTTAATGAACTCATATAAGGCGAGAGAGAAAGTTCTGATAGATAGACAAGAGGCACAGAGATTGCTTCAGATGAGAGATTTAAATGATAAAATCGCTCGAAGACATTTATCGAGAAAATCAAGTCCTACTGATGAAAATCCTGGAGATATTAATTTGAATTCTAGCCCAATATTCTTCATTAGAAATTGTCTTTCAGAGGCAGAGTTTGGGGATTTTACGAGAGATGCCTATACTGGAGATTATGCCGCTGTTGAGATGAAAGGTAATAAATTCTACGGGCCTACGATTAAACATAAATTTAACGGTGAAGCTCTAAAAATAACAAACTACCAATTTTACTGTTCTGGTAATTCTGCCCAAAATCTTTATCATAAGCTTAAGCTTATGCATAAACAAGATCCAAAAACTGTGCAAAGATTTATACAAGTCAGTCCTGATGAAGCTACATCTAAGAATTTTAAAGATCATGCCGCCATTCACGGAAGGGTGCCAATTGACCATCTCTTTGATGTCACAGAAATGTTTGTTTTTGGTAAAGACTCAAGTAAAAAAAGAAAGGAAGGATCTTATTGTATAAAGATAAATGAACCAAGGTTTCAATCGAAGGATAGAAAGTGGGAGCATAAGAGAAATATGAAAGCATATATATGTGCAATTCCTCTTAATTTCACTACCGCCTTCTTTAATACTTTAAAAGCTAATGGAGACTTGGGACAAAGGCCCATTATACCTATAGAGAAAATGGTACCTAAGAAAGGGTATGAAAAGTATAAATAAGTATAAAGTTGGTTTTAAGACAAAATAGCTTTAAAAAGTATGATTTTAAACTTTTAAAGTAGCTTACATTAATAGTGTAAGCTGCTTTTTTTTAAGGGATATCATGTTAATAAGGCTCTTTATTTTTTTTCTTTTATTTTTTTCAAATAATATTGTGTTTGCCCAATGGGACATTACTCCTCTTAAAGATAACAATGACCATACTGAGACTTTTGCAGAGAAAGTACAGGAGTATATTTCTGACTTTAAAAATCAGTATAGTGCTTATGTTGATAATATGGAGGCACAACGAATTTTACAATTGAAGAGTCTTGAACAAAGGATTTCACAACGATCTAAAGGCGGAGATATCCTTATTAAAATCAAATTATGTTTGGCGAATGGGTTGTTTGGTAATTTTCCTTATACAAAATGGAAATCAAATGTTTACGGAAGTCAGCCTCAAGAAGAGAAAGAAGCTTATTCAATTTATTGTGTAGGTAAAGAGGCCAAGGCCTTGTATCAGAATCTCAAGTTGAGCTATGATGGAAACAAGCCAGCAGTTAAATATATTAATTATGATGGCGCTAAGAAGTCGCTTTCTAAAGAGTCTTCCAGAGGAAATTTTAATAGAAATAAGTCAGGAAATTTAAATAAATTTGAAATGTATATATTTGGAAAAAACAGCAGCAAAAATAGAGTAGATGGTGCTCAATGTAGTAAGGTTTATGACCCTGTAGTATTAAATAAAAAAACAGGAGATCTTGAGACATTAACTAATTCTGTTAGTTATCTTTGTAGTATCCCCATTAGTTTTACGAGTGGGTTTTTTAATTTTTTAAAATCAAAAGGTTTTATCAGGAATCAGAAAATTTACTTTCCTTCAGAAAAGATCGAATAAGTTATATATCACTCTCATCTATGGTCACTAACAGTCATGATGCTTAGGGTCATCTTGAGCATTACTTTTACACTTCTTTTACAATTAATACTTCAAAGTCGTGTTAATTTAAGCTTGTAATAATACAAGGAGATTTCTTTGAAAAACATTGATTGGACGAACACCATTTTTCTTATAAGTGCACCAATCATAGGTATTTTTGGCACCTATTTTCATTTTGTATGGGAAGGCCTTAATACAAATCTTTTAATATTTAGTATTGTTTTTTATATCTTATCAGGACTTTCTATAACTGCTGGATACCATCGATTATTTTCTCATAGATCTTATGAAGCCCATTGGAGTGTGAGACTATTTTTTCTCATTTTTGGTGCAGCTGCAGCTCAAAACTCAGCCCTTAAATGGAGTCGTGATCATAGGATTCATCATCAATTTACCGATACAGATAAAGACCCCTATAGCGTAAAGGAAGGCTTTTTTCATGCTCATATGGGTTGGATTTTTAAAAAAGACACAAGAGATAATAAGTATCCTAAGGATCTTACACAAGACTCACTAGTTATGTGGCAACATAAATATTACATGGCCATTTTAGTGTGGGTAAGTTTTCTTTTACCTACTCTTGTTGGATTTTATTATGGTGCTCCTATAGGCGGGCTTGTTATGGGTGGCTTTTTAAGAATTTCCCTTGTTCATCACGCAACTTTCTTTATTAATTCCCTTTGCCATATTCTTGGGGCCAAGCCTTATGATGCACATTCATCTGCTAGAGATAATGCTCTTACGGCCATCTTTACTTTTGGAGAAGGGTACCATAATTTTCATCACCGTTTTCAAACGGATTATAGAAATGGTCTTAAATTATATCACTTCGATCCTTCAAAGTGGTTAATTGGCCTTCTATCCTTTTTAGGTCTTGCCACTAAACTTAAAAGAGTAGCACCAGAGGATATACTTAAAGCAAAGTTAGAGTCTCTTTCTGTTCGTTCTAGCTCCAAGAGTACTTTCTCCAAATTACTTGATGAAAGCAAATTAAAGATTGAAGAAAAGTTAAAAAATGTGAAGAAGGCCAAAGATTCTTTAATAGAGAAAAAAGTTTTACTTAGGGAAATCGAACTTGATATTAGAAGGTTTAGGAAGTTAAGAAAGGCCGTTTTAGCTTAAAACATCAATAAAATTTATCGAAAAACCCCAGTTTTTTCTGTAATTAATTTTTTTCTGTCCCAAAATATTGTTAAAATAAATATAGTTTTATGTCGATTGGGATGGGGTATGGCAAAAATAATTTCAGACCTATCAGTTGAAAATAATCTAGAAGGCTTCTTTTATAAAAACCTGTCTGAGCTGAATAAAAAAACGATTTATCCTTTATCTGAGCCATTTATCATTTATACGAGTGAGGTCATGGGGCGTTTTGGGTTTAGTGAAGAGTTTTTCGAAGTAAATAATGGAAAGGTAAGAGAAAAAATACTAGGGAAAAAACTATTAGAGTCATCTCAGTTACCTATTAATCAAAGAAAAAAGGCCTTAAGAGAAATAGGTGATCTTTCAATGTTTACGTGTGGCTACTTTGCAGAATCTTTAAATAATAAGCTTATTGATATTAGCTTTTATCAATCACTTGGAAAGTCTGCTTATAACCAGTTAGATGGCTACGTTCCAGACTACCTGGAAGTTCCCTCATTTTATGAAAATCTCTCTAATTTTTTTGATGCTGTTACTTATTTAATGAATCATGTAAGTTATATGGTTCAAAATAATACGGCCTCTTTTACGGACTCAGTTCTTATCATTAATGATAAGAAGCTTAAGGTCAGTTAATTTTTAAGTTCTTTACCAACCAATACAGTACATTTTTGTCTTGCCAATAATTTTTTAAGCTCTTTATTAAAACGTTCATATTTAAGTTCACTAATTTTTTTATTCTTTTTGTAGAAATGATCTATTCCAAATCCGTGGATATAGGGAATTGAGTATGTGTTGGCGTAATCCTCATTAGTTCTTAAGTTGAGTAAGTTTTGGCCTTCAATCATTTCTTTAATTCTATTAAAGGCGTCTTCACTAATACCTTCGTCTTCATACTTTTGAAGAATTTCAGTAATTGCATCAATGGCCTCGACAACTTTGTCATGACCACTGGCCATGTAGATACCCCAATATCCACCTTCAAGTGCACTAAAATGTATAGGCTGAACAGTATAGCATAGTCCTTTACGGTCTCTCACATCTACAAATAGCTCTGAAGATAGACCTGAAAGGTGTGTGGTAATCATTTTAAGGATAATATTGTCAAAAGAAGAAAAATCTCCTGTAGGAAGGCCAATAAAAATTTGAGTTTGTTCTCTCTCAAAAGGGATATGAATGATTTCATCCGTGAGAGGGGCGATATTTTTTGCCTTAGGTTCTTTTATTGCTCTTTCTTTTAATTCATTTAAATAGGGAGTCATTAAAGCAATAACTTCTTCAGCATCTAAGTTTCCACAATATGTAAAAAGGATTTCACTGCGTTTGAGATTTTTCGTATGGATGGTTTCGAGTATTTTACGGCTTAGAGATCGGATAGATTTTTTCGTTCCAAGGATGTTCATTGAGTAGGGGTGCTGATGAAAAAGAAGCTCGCTCACAGCACGGAAACAGTGATGTATTGGATCCTCTTTCTGGCTCTCAAGATTTCTGTTTGTCATCTCTTTTTCAAAACTAAGCTTTTTTTGAGGGAAGGTACTGTTGAGTAGGCAGTTCATTGATATATCTAGGAGGTCGGGAAAATCTGAGCTGAGGCAATGAAGGTTTAATCCATAAGCATTCTTTCCCGAAAAACCTTGTAGGGATGCAGATTGAGTTTCGAGAGTATTTTTTATTTCAGACTCATCCATCTTAGAGTTCCCTTTAAGGAACATTGAGCTTATAAGGTTGTAACATCCATTGGTGTCAGTATTTTCATGAGAGAGTCCACCTTTAAGGTAAGTCTGAAATACAGACGTAGGGACAATAGAGTTTTTACGATATATAAGAGAGATACCATTTTTAAGCTGATGCACTTTCGTTGAGGGGTCAAACTTAGACACCTTACCTTTTACTGAAGAAGACTCTTTTTTACTTTTGTCTTTTTGAAGTTCCTGAAGCACTTTTTGAAGTTTTTGCATCTCTTTGTGTGCAAGTTTGGGGTCAGCATCTTTGGGGATTTGAAGACCAAGGTGGGCTGGCCTAGAGAGAATATTTTTTAGTCCATAATTAACATCGACGACTGTTTTGTCTTTTATACTATTGATGAACTTTTCTTCACTATAAATATCTTTGGCCTGAGCATAACTGTGTCCTAAAGAAGAAGAATAGGACTCAAGTGTTTCCTTTTCATAAATCTTAGAGGCAATATATTGATTTTTAATTTTTTGAATGTCCTCTTTTTGAATACCATTTTTGAAATTTTCAACGAGTGTATTTGATAGAGTAGAAATAACTTTTTTGATATTGGAGAATGGAAAAACAACTTTTATAAGATGACACCCACCTTTATTCATAAACATAGTATAGGCAACTGATTTGTTCGCAAATGCTGTTTCCGTGATGAGCTTTTGATAAAGGGGTGATGTTTCACCATAACCAAAGCAACCCATGGCGAGATCTTCTAAGGGGCCATTTTCTGAATTATAGTTAGGTGCCTCTATATATACATTAAGTTGGCACATTCGAGTTTCTTTTTGGTGTATTTCAATTTTCTTTGGACTTTTGAGTTTGAATTCAGGGAAGTCACTTTCTTTTCCACTAGGTAATTGAAAAGTCTCAATTGTATTTTTAAGTTCAGGGTTTCTATCGAGGTCTCCCGAAACAATAAGAAGTGCGTTTTCAAGGTTATAGTTTTCTTCTCTAAACTTTAATAATTGTTCACGCGAGAAATTTTTAATAGTTGATTCTTCACCAAGGATAGGGTGAGAGTATGTACCTTTAAAGAATGTATTTTGCATTTTTTGAAAGCAAAAATGATTAGGGTCATCTTGGCTTCTACGGTACTCTTCAAAGACAACATCCCTTTCAGGAATAAGTTCTTGTTCAAGAAAAGTTGGGTTACAAACCATATCCATCAAAATCTCGGTTGATTCAGTAAGCTTAGGACTAGGTGATTGGATGTAATAACATGTGTAGTCAAAAGAGGTGAAAGCATTTATTTCCCCGCCAAATGACTCAACTTGATGTGCTATGGCAGATCCTGGCCTTTTTTTACTACCTTTAAAAAACATATGCTCTAGAAAATGGGCAATTCCCTTATTTTCTTCATTTTCAAGTGCTGAACCTGCCCTAAACCAAATTTGAACGGTTGATGATGGGCTACCTTTTACATTGAGAAAAACGGTATTTAGGTTGTTTTCTAACGTGGTTTGTTGTATTTCCATTTGTTTTATCCTTGATAGGTAAACATTATAATTTTCTCAACGGAAATTGAAAGCTAAATAGGAGGAAGGCTGAAAAAAAATATTAAATCCCTCTATATTCACTTTCCTTACTGTAAGTCAATTTGTAACTACTGTGATTTTTATAAAAAGCCTCTTACATCTGGAGAAAGCTTTTCTCAGTATCACGATATACTAGAAAAAAGTTTTGATGTTCAAAATGAGCTGTTTGAGAATAATGGTTTTACACTAGCTCCTTTAAAAACTTTTTACTTAGGTGGAGGAACACCTTCTCTATGGGGTATTGATGGTGCCAGACGTTTGGAGAAGTTTTTTAATCAGTACGGTATTGTATGGGATAATGATTACGAAGCAACGATGGAAGTAAACCCTGATAGCTTTGATGAAAAAACTATAGAGGCCTGGAAAGCTATAGGAATAAATCGTTTCTCATTAGGAGTCCAATCGATTGATCCTCGGTATTCAAAAGTTCTTGATCGTGCCCATAGTGTAGATGATGCTCTAAAGGCGATATCATTTTTTAAGAGTAGAAATGAAAATTTCTCTGTTGATCTTATGTTAGGGCTACCTTTTTCTAAAGAATGGGATCGGAATGTCATCAGGGAGTTGGAAGAACTTCTTAAATATAGGCCTAATCATTTTAGTGTTTATATACTGACAGTGAAGGGAGATTACCCTCACTTAAAGGACTTACCCTCTGAAGAATGGATAGAAAGAGAATATCTTGAAGTATCAGAGCTTTTAAAAGCTAAAGGGTATCAACACTATGAGGTTTCTAATTTTTCATTAGAAGGAAAGCGCAGCAATCACAATATGCAATATTGGAAAAATGCCTCTGTTGCGGCCTTAGGACCTAGTGCTACTGGTTTTTTAAATAGTGGGGACTTAGGGGTACGCTATAAATGGAAACCTACTCAAGTCGAATATATTCAAGAGGTATTAAGTCCTGAACAATTGGCCTTAGAGCAAGTTTATTTAGGACTTAGGACATCTGAGGGCCACAAGACAACAGATAAAGACTTTCTAAATCTTGCTTCTCAATGGGTGGCCAAGGGCTGGGCCCACAGCTCAAAAGAAGGCCTTGTTAAGCTAACTTCACAAGGCTATTTAATTTTAGACTCATTAATGGATGAGCTTTTTAGAGAGAATGTAATAAAGTAAAATCAATAACTTAGCGTCTCCATAACTTTTATTTAGCCTTCTGCCATTGACATAAACGTTTATTATCCCATCTTAGTGCATGAAGTTGAATTTTTGAATAAAGGTTTATGTGATGACAGATCAAGTGGCCGTAGAAGGGGATGAGATGAGTAAATCTGAGGACCATAAAGAGCTTAAAATAGAGGAGCCTGAGGCCCACGAAGTTGAGGTCGTTGAAGAGGTTGAAGAAGAAGAAAAAAAGCATGAGGAAGTAAACTATAAGGATAAGTTTTATTATCTTGCTGCAGAGTTAGAAAACTTGAGAAGAAGACATGATAAAGAAAAGTCAGATCTAATCAAATATGGGAATGAGAAACTTCTATCTGGTCTTTTAGATGTTTTAGATAACTTTGAAAGAACTATGGAAGCTATTCAAAACGATGAAGATGAGAAGGTAAAAAATATTTATATTGGTATTGAAATGGTTCAAAAGCAGTGCCTTGAACTTCTCAAGAAAAATGGCCTGGAGTCTGTTGAGGCGGTAGGTGAATTATTTGATCCTAACTTTCATGAAGCAATGGCACAACAACCAGCTGAAGGGAAAAAAGAAAACGAGGTTATTTCGGTATTTCAAAAAGGATATAAGTTAAACGGAAGACTTTTAAGGGCCGCTAAAGTTATTGTGGCAAAAAATAATTAATATTAAGAATTAAAGGAGATAAATATGGGAAAGATTATTGGAATTGACTTAGGTACGACAAACTCCTGTGTGGCCGTATTAGAAAACGGTAAGTACAAAATTGTTGCGAATGAAGAAGGACATAACACAACACCATCTGTTGTTGGTCTTTCTAATAATAATGAAACATTGGTTGGTCAGGTCGCTAAAAGACAGGCCGTAACTAATCCACAGAAAACTCTTTATGGTATCAAAAGGCTAATAGGTAGAAAGTTTGAAAGCCCTGAAGCTTCTAAGTTTGCTAAAGTGGCGCCTTTTGAAATTTTTAGCAATAAAAACGGAGATGCTTGGGTAAAAGTTGACGGAAAGGAAATGGCACCACAAGAAATCTCGGCAAAAGTTCTTCAAAAACTAAAAAAAGCTGCAGAAGACTACCTTGGTGAGTCTGTTTCAGAAGCTGTTATTACAGTTCCCGCATACTTTAACGATGCTCAAAGACAAGCAACTAAAGATGCTGGTCGAATTGCAGGTCTAGAGGTGAAGAGGATTATCAATGAGCCAACGGCCGCTGCTCTTGCTTATGGGCTTGATTCAAAAAAAGATCAAAACATCGCGGTTTTTGACCTTGGTGGTGGTACTTTTGATATTTCAATTCTTGAAATAACAAGTGATGGTGTATTTGAAGTTAAAGCTACAAACGGAGATACTTTTCTTGGTGGTGAAAACTTTGATGAGGCCATTATTAACTTTTTAGCAGATGAGTTTAAAAAAGATTCAGGTGTTGATCTTAGAGGCGATCAAATGGCCTTACAAAGACTTAAAGAGGCTGCAGAAAAGGCCAAGCATGAGCTTTCAAATGTTACAACAACAGATGTTAACTTGCCTTTTATCACGGCAGATGCTTCTGGGCCGAAACACTTAAACATCAACCTATCAAGATCAAAGTTTGAAAACTTAATAGGTAATTATATTGAGGGACTTGCTAACCCTTGTTTAACTTGTCTAAACGATTCTGGGCTAGATAAAAATGAGATTCATGAAGTAATTCTTGTTGGTGGATCGACTAGAATTCCTGCTGTTCAAGCTAAAGTAAAAGAAATTTTTGGGAAAGAGGCTTCGAAAGGGGTAAACCCAGATGAAGTTGTTGCCGCAGGTGCAGCTATTCAAGGTGGTGTTCTTGCAGGTGATGTGAAGGATGTTCTTCTTCTTGATGTTACTCCACTTTCACTCGGGATTGAGACTCTTGGTGGAGTTATGACTAAGATTATCGAGAAAAACACGACTATTCCGACAAAAAAATCTCAGGTTTTCTCAACAGCTCAAGATAATCAACCAGCTGTTTCGATTCACGTTCTTCAAGGAGAAAGAGAGTTTGCAAACGATAACAAAACTCTTGGTCGTTTTGATCTAACTGGAATTGCTCCAGCTCCACGAGGAGTACCTCAGGTTGAGGTTACTTTTGATATTGATGCTAATGGTATCGTTCATGTTAATGCTAATGATAAGGCCACAGGTAAATCTCAAGAAATTAAGATTACTGCTGGCTCAGGTCTTTCTGAAGATGAAATAGAAAAAATGGTTCAAGAAGCAGAGGCCAATAAAGATGCAGACATGAAGAGAAGAGAAGTTGTTGACACAAGAAATCAGTTAGACGGTCTTATCCTTAGTACTGAAAAAATGATTCAAGATGCTGGCGATAAAGTATCTGATGATGCTAAAAAAGAAGTTGAAGCTGCTGTTGAAGAGGCCAAAAAACATCTTGAGTCTGAGTCAATCGATGAACTAAAAGGTGCACTTGAAAGACTTCAAAATGTTTCTCATAAAGTTGCCGGAGAAATGTATCAGCAAGGTGCAGGTCCTGAAGCTGGTCCAGAAGCTCAGCAACAACAAGAAGCGGAAACTAAGTCAGATAAGAAAAAAGATGACGACGATGTAGTAGACGCAGACTTTAAAGAAGTCTAAATTTTTAAAATCTAAATCAATAGAGGCAAGTTTTAACTTGCCTCTTTTTTTAGAGAGTATATTTCAAATTAGGATAGCGGATGTCGACAAAAAGAGATTATTACGAAGTTTTAGGTGTTCAAAAAGGTGCTTCCAAAGATGAGGTTAAGAAAGCTTATCGTAAGTTGGCCTTAAAATACCATCCTGATAAAAATCCAGATAACCCAGAAGCTGAAGCAAAGTTTAAAGAGGCCTCTGAGGCAGCTGATGTCCTTCTTAATGATGAAAAACGAGGCCGGTATGATCAATTTGGACATGCTGGTATGGATGGACAAGGTGGATTCGGAGGAGGATTCGGGGGCGGCGGATTCTCAGACTTTTCTGATCTTGGAGATATTTTTGGAGATATTTTTGGCGATATCCTTGGTGGGGGAAGACGTAGAAGAGGTCGTGGACATCAAGGTCAACCAGGTGCCGATCTTCAATACGAAATACAACTTGATTTTAAAGAAGCTGCCTTTGGTGTTGCTAAAGATATAAAGATAAATCGTTCAGTTTCATGTGACACTTGTCATGGGACAGGCGGTAAAAATGGATCTAGGCCAACGGATTGTGATTATTGTAAAGGCTTTGGTGAAATTAGAAGACAACAAGGCTTTTTTACAGTTTCCTCGCCTTGTCCTAAATGTCATGGCTCTGGGCAAATGATTTCTGATCCTTGTGAAAAATGTCATGGTGATGGCCGAACAAAAAAGAGTGTAAGCCTTGAAGTTAAGGTACCTGCTGGGATTGATCATGGGCAACGCCTTAAACTTAGTGGTGAAGGAGAAGTGGGAAAAAATGGAGGACCTTCTGGCGATCTTTATGTTCTTGTTTCCCTTAAAGAGCATGATGTTTTTGAAAGAGATGGGTTTGATGTTTATTGTACTGTACCCGTAAGTTTCTCCCAAGCAGCACTCGGTGCTGAAATAGAAGTGCCTACCCTTGATGGTAAAGTTGCAGTTTCAATCCCTGCTGGAGTTCAGTCTGGTAAAAAAATGCGACTCAAAGGTAAAGGTATTACTAAGCTTGGAGGCTATGGGAAGGGTGATCAAATCATTTATATTCATGTTGAGACTCCAACTAAACTTACTTCTGAGCAAAAAAGAATTTTTCAAGATTTGGCCAAATTCGATGATACAAAAAGTAACCCTATGAGTAAGGGGTTTTTTGACAAGGTCAAAAACCTTTTTCAGTAGTTTTTTGCATTGAGAAAATTCAATTCTTTGTCACGCTCTTAAGACAGGTGTAAAGTATTCTTAAATTCAAAGATAGGATATTTTGCATGAGATCACTGACTTCCTTTTTTTTAGTAACTCTTTTGCTTCTCTTCCAAGGATGCTCTGGGATAAGTATGATATCTCCCCAGGACGTCAAAGACCTTTATACTGATAAGTTTCTACTTGATATTGGTTCAATAAAAGAACAATACCGCCAAGGAAGATATGAAATGGCCTTGGTTAACCTTCAAAAAATTGACGGAAATAAGCTGCTACCTTCCGAGCGCTCTCTACGAAGAAATTTAATTGGGGTGATTTATTTTTCAAAGGGACAGTTTGAACAGGCCATTTATCACTTTGAACTGGCCATGGTAACTGCAGGTTTAGATAGATCACTTAATGCCCAGATTAAATTAAATTTGGCCTCAAGTTACTTTAAATTAGGCTTTATGGATAAGGCCTTTTCCATTACTGAGGGAGATGATTACAAGAACCTTAAGAGTAAAGAAAAGAAAAAATTTCAACTTCTGCGTTATAAAACATCAAAAGAGCTTGGTAAGTCTTATGCCGCTTTAATAAGCCTTGGTCGTTACCTTGAGGATTTGAGTAATCTCGATGATCTTAGGAATGAGCCAAACTTTGGATATTTAAGACAAGAATTTTTAGAAATTGGAAAAAATCAAAAAATTCGTTTTCTTGAAGAATTTGATGAGAAAAGACCTCTTGTTACAGGTTACCTAGGATATTTACAGGCCGAGAAACTCTACTACCAAGGTGACAATCATGAAGCCGAAGATCTTATTGATTGGATTAAGGAAAAGTATGAGAACCAAGCAGAGCTTATTGGGTTAGTACAAGATTTTAGTTTTAGAAGAGAAAATTATTCTAAAATGGATCCTAACGCAATAGGAGTTATTCTACCATTAAGTGGAAAAAATAAGATTTTTGGTCAAAGGGCCTTACTGGGGATAGACCACGCTTTGAAACAACTTCAAGAAAGAATGGGGGTTGATAAGCTTCCTTATAAACTTATTATAAAGGATAGCAAAAATAGCCCTACTGTAGGGGCCTATTGGGTTAAAGAATTAATTGAGAATAATCACGTTAGTACTATAATAGGAGGGCTTTTTTCTTCGGAGTCTTCGCAAGAGTTTTTAGAGGCCAAAAAAAATGGTGTTTTATTTATTTCTCTTGATCAAGTTTTTCTCTCAAGAGATCAAAAGGATCACCTTCTTTTAGAAATTCCTGGGTCTGTTGAGTCTCAAATTAACGAGCTTTTCTCAGAGAGGATTCTTAATGAGTATGGTAAAAATGTTGCGATCCTTTATCCTTATGGTCAAAGAGGTCAGGCCTATGTAGATGAATTTTGGCGTAGAGCAAATATTCATGATGTTAATGTAACAGACGCTCTTAGCTTTGAGCGCAGTCAAACAGATTATAGAGAAGATATTAAAAATGTTCTTGGCCTAAAGTATAAGCGTTCTCGTAGTGAGGAAGTTGAAATTTATAAGGAAATTCAAGGATTAGAAAAGCTAAGCTCTATAAGAAGAATTCAAGTTCTCAATCCGCAGATAGATTTTGATTGGATCTTTATTCCTGCATTTCCGAACGAGGCACTTCAGATTGTTCCAAGCTTTACTTATTATGATGCTTTTAGAGTTAAAATCTTTGGTGGGCCTAGTTGGCGTTCAAAAGCATTATCAAGAGAGAGCTATAAACTTGGAGCTCTTCACTTCATTGGAGATGATGTGACAGGTCAGGCGAGAACTTTTCAAGAAGACTTTTATCGAAGCTATCAGAAGTTTCCAAAGTTAATCGAGATGAGGGGCTATGATGCATTAAATATAGCTCACTCTATTTTATCTTCGGAAGATTTTAATAAAAGAGAAGCCTTTGATAGATATATCCAATCAAAAGAGAAGCTAGTTGGTATAACTGGTACCTGGAATCTAAAAGAGAAACTTTGGCTCAAAGACCTTAGCGCCCTTAGACTACACAAGGGCAAGGTCAAAAAAATCTTTGAAGATCAGGAAAATTAAGACTTTTTAGCTTCAATTCTCTTTTTAATTCTGGCCTTAAGCTTAGCTTGACTCTTTTTTCTTTTCATTTTGAAAACTTGCTTTTTTCTTCCTCTACCCATGGTATCGACCTTTTGTGTTAAGTTGAACTGCGGCCCATAATATTCAACAAAGTTGCTGATGACAAGGGCTTTTAGGTGGTAATGAAATTATGAAAATGATACTTTTGATGTATTAAGGAGGATGCTCTGTCAGGGATTTTGATAGGGTTACTGCAATATGTCAAAAAAGAAGAAGACAAAGAAGTCTACAGCATCAAAACAAAACAAATTTCAAACATCTATAGATGAATCATTAATGGATGATATCGTTTTCTTTCGTAAGAAGACTCTTAGAGGGAAAACTGTTAGAGGAAACCTGGAAAAGGCCAAGATAGCAAAAGATATGCTTGAGCGTTACACTGGCCATAAATTTAAAGATTTTCAACAACAGATTATTCTCACCAACTTTCATTATTATGTTGAGCGCTTTAATGAAATAGTTCCAGACCCAATCTATACACAAGGCTCTGCTTTTAAGGCCAGTTCATCTAAAAAAGAGCAGGTTACTATTATTGAATTCGGTGTCGGCTCAGCAATGGCGGCCCTTATAGGTGAGTTGATGTCGGCCGTGGGGCCAAGAGCAGTGTTGTTTTTAGGGCTAGCTGGAGCTGTGCATCGATCATTAGAAGTAGGAGACTTCGTGTTACCCATTGCTTCTATTAGAGCAGAAGGAGTTTCTAAGCACTTTCTGCCGCCCCAAGTTCCTGCTCTGCCGACATTTAAAATTCAAAAATTTGTAAGTCAGATCCTTGTTGAAAATGGATATGAATATAGGACTGGTACAATTCATTCAACTGATTTAAGATTTTGGGAGTTTGATGAGAAATTTAAAGAAAATCTTGTCGACGAAAGAGTTCTTGCTGTTGAAATGGAAACTGCTGCTTTGTTTACAGTTTGTTTTGTGAGTAAGGTTAATATAGGGGCATTACTTTTAATCTCTGATACCCCTATGAAGCCAGGTGGCATTAAAACAAAAAGTTCGGCCGCAAGCGTATTTAAAAATTATACTGATACACATATTGAAATAGGTATTCAGGCCATGAAAGAAATAAGTGGTCGTGGTGAAAAAATAAGACATTATACTTGGTAAAGGAAACTGTATGTTCAGAAGAATTTTAGATTGGTTTTCAAATGACTTGGCCATTGATTTAGGTACGGCAAACACTCTTGTCTATGCTAAAGATCGCGGCATAATTGTTAATGAGCCCTCAGTAGTAGCAGTTCACTCTGGTGTTAAGGGCATTAATAAAGTTCTAGCTGTCGGTAAAGAGGCCAAGCAAATGCTTGGGAGAACACCTGGTTCAATTAAAGCAATTAGACCAATGAAAGACGGTGTTATTGCTGACTTTGAAGTGACTCAGGCAATGCTAAGGTATTTTATCCAAAAGTCATTTACAGGGTCTAAACTTGTTAAACCAAGAATTATTATTTGTATTCCTTTTGGTATTACTCAAGTAGAGAAAAGGGCAGTAAAAGAATCTGCGGAACAGGCAGGGGCCAGAGAGGTTTATCTTATTGAAGAACCTATGGCCGCGGCAATAGGGGCCGGGTTACCTATTACTGAGCCTTCAGGAAATATGATTGTTGATATTGGTGGGGGGACGACAGAAGTTGCTGTTATTTCACTCGGTGGAATCGTGTACTCAAAATCAGTAAGAGTTGCTGGTGATAAATTTGATGAGGCCATTTCTAATTATATAAAGAAAAAATACTCCCTCCTTATAGGTGAAAGAACTTCCGAGGCCATTAAAATGTCTATTGGAAATGCTTACCCATTTGATGATGAAGTAAAAGTATCTGAGGTTAAGGGAAGAGACTTAATTGCAGGTGCTCCAAAAATTATTGAGGTTACATCTGATGAAATTAGAGAAGCGCTAACGGATACAATTACTGAAGTTGTTGAAGCTATTAAAACTTCTTTAGAAAAGACTCCTCCTGAGTTAGCGGCCGATATAGTCGATAACGGAATAATTTTGGCCGGAGGCGGTTCTCTTCTTAAAAACTTAGATGTTCTCATTAAAGAAAAAACAGGACTTCCTGTTTCTATTGCAGAAGATCCTCTTACAAGTGTTGTTAGAGGGTGTGGAAAAGCATTAGGCTCCATATCTTTGCTAAGACAGGTGACAACTCTGTCTTAAAAAATTTGGACTAAGATGGTATCAAATATTGAAACGGATTTTAATAATGATAAATACAATTTCCTTCGTCTGAAATCATCGGAGAGTATTCTCAAATTAAAATCAATAGTGAAAAAAAAGCTTGATGCCTTACTTTGGCGTAAGGAATTAGGCTTTTTTAAAATAACTTGTGACTCTCTTCAAGAAAATGATGCTGGAGAAATTACAGGTGTTAAGGCCAAGCTTGATTCATCTGAAGATATTGCTAAAGAACAAGAAGGAGAAGAGTTTTTTCTTCACTTTACTGATAATAACGTAAAATATCTTGCTAAAATAAAATTAGAACATGTTTTAGAGCAAAAAGAGATATCATTTAATTTTAAGAGTTTTATTTTTAAACTTGATCAACGTATGGTTCAAAGGATTGAAACATATAAGGATCATGAAGTTTACGGCTTTTTTAATCTTAAAAATGTCACAAGCCCAAATAGGCAACTCGTTCTTATTAAAGATTCTAATAATGAACAATTAGAACTTTTTAAAAAATTTAAAAAGCGTCAATATGAATCAGTTTTTGAGGGAGATAAACCTTTTGGACTTGGAGATATGATCGGCTTTCGAGTTGTCGATATATCGACAGTAGGTTGTTCGATCCTATGTAATGAAATTGAAAAAGGGTTTTTCTCTAGAGGCTATGCTAACTTTAATGTTCTCTTTGGAGTAAATGGGCAAAGACTCAATGTAGAAGGGGCCAATGTTGTTTATTTGAGTCCTTATGATAGACCCGAGCACGGCCCTATAGAAAGGTTTAGAGTAGGGCTTAAATTTAACGAAAATAATGAAATAGCTAAATTATTACCTTACGAGGAAGAAAGCGAAATAGAATCTGTATCCTATTTCGAGAAATTTTTGGAGAAATAGACCATGATAAAATATTTAATCATCGTTCTATTCAGTTCTTGCGCTTATTTCAAACAAGTTTCTCACCCGGAAAAAAAAGTTGTTCGAAGTAAGAGTAAAGCAATTCATGAATATACACTTAAAGATAAGGCCGGAACATTCTCTCTTAAAAGAGAAGTCGGTATTTCTAAAAATGATAAAGATTTTGTCGTTAAAAAGATTATTTTATCTCAAGAGGATAAGACTCTTCCCCTTGAGAAGACAATTACGATTTCAAAGCCTGGTTCACTAAAGGGAAAAATTAATATTTTAAGGCCACAAGTTTCGCAATATAGTGTTTGGTTTGAAAAGAAAAAATATTTTTCTGAAATGAAAATTATGCCTAAAGAAAAGAAACTTTTAATTAAGTTAAAAAGCCCTTTTAAAAAATGGAATGGAAACAAAGAAGTTCTTTTTCCAAAAGGCTCTGGTCTTTATTGCTTTTTTTCTCAAGTCGTAGAATGTGCTAAATTTAATAATTTTATTTCAGAGTCAACTAAAAGAGGGCTTGGGGAAATGAATTTCCATATTATTTGGGAAGGCTATCCTTATTTTCATGCTCAATATGATAACCTTCCTTCGAAGGTTTTTTCTGATGCAAGAATGTCATATGAAGGAAAGAATGCACAAGGATATAGAAAATATAGCCTCTCTTTTGATAATCAAACATTGTTTTATTTATTAGATAAGCAAAGTAACATCATAGGTCAGTACTGGGTTTCACAGGGCTATTCCCTTGAAAAGAAATTATGAGAAAAATATTAAATGCCTTATTCACCATTTTGATGGCCTTAATACTGGTTTTTTCTTTAATGAGGCTAAGCCCCGGTGATCCGGTTGAAAGAATTTTAGGGCCTAATGCAACCGAAGAAGAGATTCAAGTCTATCGTCAGCAATTAGGCCTTAATCAAAGCTTTCCTGTTCAATTATCTCAATACTTAATTGGAGTCGTTAAAGGTGATCTAGGTGTTTCACTTTTTAAAAACAGATCAGTCGTTGAGCTTCTAAAGGAACACTTTGTACCAACTGCTATTATTGCTTTTTTTTCTGTTTTTATTTCGGCCTTATTTGGACCTTTTTTAGGACTCTATAGTGCTCTGAAAAAGAGTCAGGCCCAAGATAGTATTATAAGAATACTTAGTTTAGGACTTCTGTCTTTTCCGATATTTTCATTAGCACCTATACTTGTTCTTATTTTCTCTATCAAACTAGGTGTTTTTCCCGTATCTGAGTGGGGTAGTATTTCCCATATATTTTTGCCAGTCTTAACTCTTGTTCTTCCTTTAGGATCTATTTTATTGAGGGTTTCTCGGAATAGGTTTCTTGAAGAATGTAGTGAACCGTGGGTTCAGGTGCTACATGCCAAAGGATTACGCGAAAAAGATATTCATATGAGAGTGGCCAAAGCATGTTCACCCACAATTTTAACTGTCATAGGTATTCAATTAAGTATCGTCATAGCGGGTACTATGATTACGGAAACGATTTTTGATATACCCGGTATGGGGACACTCCTTCTTGATGGTATTCAAAATAGAGATTATCCAGTAGTGCAAGGAATAATAATTTATTCTATGCTTGTGTATATGATTATTTATTTTTTCTTTGATTATTTAGGAGAAAAAATAGATCCAAGGTTAAAAATGACTTATGACTCGTAAGAAGTTAAACCCAGAAATTAAATGGGGTCTCTCTATTTTATCTCTCTATATGATATGGGCCTTTTGTGGCCTCATATATAATAGCTTTTATAAGGGTACAATTAGTCGACCTTATTCTCCCTACGCAGATATGAAAAATGAGCTTATTGCTCCCTTTACTCAAAACTATCTTCTTGGAACAGATATCTATGGCCGCTCTATTATGGAGCTATTGTCGACAGGGTTAATATATAGTCTAAGTGTAGGCGTTTTGGTCACTGTTATCTGTTGTCTTATTGGAGTAATTTTAGGTTTTATTTCGGTGGCCGGACACCCTTGGCTTCGAAAAATAAGTGAATCTGTAACAAATCTAATTTTTGTTTTTCCAACAATACTTCTAGCAATAGTTTTACTTTCTTTTACAGGGGAATCACTTGGTGCTTTGGTTCTGATTTTAAGCCTAACGGGTTGGCCAAGTTATGCAAAAATTAGCAGAGGAGAGACCCAAAGAATAATGGGATTAAGTTACGTTGAAAGTGCCAAGGCCGTTGGGGCCTCGAAGTGGCGGATGTTTTTTAAAATAGTTATCCCAGGAATATTTCCAGTCCTTTCTATCCACTTGATATTAGGTATCAGTGGAGTCATTATTAGTGAGGCCACATTGGGCTTTCTTGGGCTTGGTGGTAGTGCTTACTCTTGGGGGGCACTTCTTTCCCTGAGTAAAACAGTTTTGTTAGAGGCGCCATATATTGTTATTATTTTTAGTCTAGTACTAGCTGGTCTTATTATAGGACTTAATTTACTGGGAGATGGACTTAGAGACTATCTAGATCCAAAAAGTTAATATGAAAGGATTAGGTCAACTATTCATTACTGGGATTCAAGGACATTATCTAACAGATGATGAGGTCAAATTTATATCTGAAAACGATATTGGTGGAGTGATTCTATTTGATCGTAACTTTGAAAGTATTGGGCAGGTGGGAGAGTTAGTAAACTCAATTCAAGAGCTCAATAAAGAAAATCCTCTTTTTATTGCTTTGGATTATGAAGGCGGACGAGTTCAGAGATTTAGAAAATCTCTTTCCGTTATACCTCCGATGTTAGAAGTGGGGCAACTTGGTTCACCTAAATTATGTTATGAGATTGGTGAGATTATGGCCGAAGAAATTAAGGCCATAGGTATTAACATTAACTTGGCCCCTTGCTGTGATATTTTTTCACAAAAAAATAACAAAGTGATTGGTGATCGTGCTTTTGGTAAAGATCACGAAACAGTTTCTAAATTTGTTACTTCAATGGTGAGAGCATTTCAAAATGCGGGAGTCATTGCCTGCGCTAAACACTTTCCAGGTCACGGGCCAACCTCAAAGGATTCACACTTTGAACTACCCGTTGTTAAGAAAAAACTTGATGATATTCATCAAGAGGATATTCAGCCTTTCATTAAGGCCATCAAATCAAGAGTTGAGATGATTATGATGGCCCACTTACTTGTAGATGATATTGATGAAAAGCTTCCTACTTCACTTTCACCTCAGGCGCATAAAATTCTTAGAAAAGAGCTCGGGTTTAAAGGTGTTATTATCAGTGATGATATGGATATGAAGGCCATTACTGATAACTTTGGGCTATTTGAAGCGACAAAAATGGCATTAGATTCTGGAACTGATATTGTAGAGTTTAGTAAATTTGAAAGTGCTAAAGAATCTTACGAGAAATTAATAAATTCAGACTTTGATCAAAGCTTTTATCAAGAAAAAGTTGATAGAGTCCTTAAGCTTAAAAAGCAGTATATAGGCAGTTATGAACCACTTTTTGTTCCCGAGATCGGACAAAAAATAAAAACCGAGCAAACAGTGTCCTTTTTAGCGGAGCTTGATAAAAAGTTATCCAGCTAGCGCCCTAGGTTGATATTGCCATCTTTGACGCACTCCTTTAATTATTTGATATTCTAAGAATAAAAAGATTAATGAAAAACTTGATTGTCTTACTCCACATCTTTTTCTTCTTGGGATTACCCAGTGTAGGTGATGGGCAGAGTATCGTTAAAAATCAAAAAGAGGAAATTAAGACATTAAGTACTCAATGTAAGGAAAAAAATTATAAGAGTTGTTTCAAGCTTGCTGAAATATATGAAAGAAAAGGTGCAACCGCCAGATCACTTAGTTACTACAAAAATTTATGTTCCTCAAAAAGAAGTCCGCATTATAGAAAAGCTTGTGAAAAACTAATAGGTGGAAGTGAAGAAGTATTTTTACTTGAAGGGCTTGATGCGAGTGAAAGATATAGAGCGATAAAATATGGAAAAGAATGTAGGGTGCAAGCATTTTCCGGTTGTTGGAATTTAGCTCAAATTTATCTCTTAAAGGAAAAAAAGGAATTGGCGACTCCTTTAATTAAGCGTTCATGTGCTGGTGGCGTCGAGTCGGCCTGTTACTTTTTAAAGGGAGACCAGTCCTCATTTATTATTTTAAACACTTCCGTTGTTCTATTTGGGATTTGCGCTTTTATTATTGCATTTTCATTCTTATCTGGTGAACAAGAGTTTAAGGCCAGTGAGTCACTTGATGATACTTCAGAAAAGAAAATAGATTATAAAAAATACGGTACAATTCTGCATTACTCACGTCCTGCTTTTAAAAGATATATTTATCCAATTGTTGCTCAGATGAAAAAGAAGAAAAAGATTAGGGATAAATATAAAAGAAAGCTCGCAAGCGCAGGTCTAACAGATGTAATGAGTGCTGAGGAATTTTATTCATTTAAGCTTTTTCTTATTGTTGGCTTTCCCATACTTTTTTTGGCGGTACGTGCTTTTCTAGAAGAAACATGGCCACTAAAGCTTATCCCTTTACTTGCGGCGATTGGTTATATGTACCCTGATATTTGGGCAAATGGACGAACAGAATCAAGAAGAAAAGAAGTAATTTTATCGATGCCTTTTAGTGTAGATATGTTGGCCTTATCAGTAGAGGCCGGCTTAGACTTTGTTGCGGCCATTAGTAAAGTTGTTGAAAAGGCGAAGCCAAGTGCTCTTAATGATGAGTTTGAAATCTTACTTAAAGAAATAAAAGTGGGAGCAAGTAGGGCAGAAGCACTGAGAAATCTAGCTTGGAGAATTGATCTTATTCAAATTTCATCTTTTTGTGCAACACTTATAGCTGCTGATTCTGTAGGTGCTAATATCGGGCCAATTCTGAAAAACTTGGCCAAAGAAATACGGCAGAAAAAATCTGCAGAAGTAGAGAAGGCCGGGGCAACAGCGGCCACAAAAATCCTTTTTCCAATGCTCTTTCTCATTGTTCCGGCCGTTTTTATTGTTGTAGCGGCCCCTATTGCACTTGAAATGATAGCGGGAGGTAATTAATGAAAGAGTATAAAATTCTGCATAAAAGTATACCGATAGCCCAAAAGGTAGCTCTTGCTGATAATTCAATATCGAGAATGATAGGTCTAATGTTTAAACCAGGTCTTGAAGCAGGTGAGGGACTTCTTATTAGACCTTGCAACTCAATTCATACGTTTTTTATGAGATTTAATATTGATGTTCTATTTTTGGATAAGGAATATCGAGTTCTAAAAGTTATTAGAAATTTAAAACCATGGCGAATGACAAGAATGTACTTTAAGGCCTTTCAAGTTCTCGAACTTCAAGGTGGTACATTGTCAGAAGACATTCATGAGAATGATCAATTAGAGGTCTTATGTATAAGTTAGTTGCTGTCGGAGGAAAATTAAGGGGTCAAGAGTTCGTTCTTGAGGAAGGCGATAATATCGTTGGGCGAGGGGATGAAAGTAATGTTGTATTACCAGTTAATGGTGTTTCAAAAAGACATATGTCGATAACCGTAACTTCTGATGTGGCCTATTTAAGAGATTTGGAAAGCTCGAATGGTACATTTTTAAATGGAGAGTTAACAAAAAGTGCTACAGTTAAGGATGGAGATTTAATTGCATTACCTGATTTGATATTCAAGCTTGTATATGTAACAGAAAAAAAGATTATTATCCATAGGAAGGCGACAGAAACTGGGGAAGAAGAAGAGGAGGAACCTACTTATGTTAAGCCACCTCCTATGCCCAAAGAATTGCCATTAAAGATTCTTCATATTTTTAAATATAAAATCATGCCATTTATTCATGGTATGAATGAAGAGTATGAATGGAAGGTTCTTTTTTCAATTGCATTGTCACTTTTCGTAGTGGCCACAATATCGTTAACTATCTTCCCCATTCTCAGTGATAGTAAACAAATTCTTCTCGTAGAGACAGCTAAAAGAGGAGTTCACTTTGCTCAGGAAATCGCTAGGATAAATGCACGGGCATTAGAGAAAAAGCAGTTAGATCGGATTGATACTGCTTTTTTAGAAACGGAAGATGGTGTTTCAAGTTATGAGCTATTTGATATGGAGGGTAGAATTGTTCGTCCTATTGGTAAACTAAATGAGCATATTTCTGATACTTTCTCAATTAAGTCCCTTGAATGGGCGAGTTCTAAAAAAAGCGCGAAAAATGAGCTTGTTCAAATTCTTAAAGAGGGTGTTATTGGTGTTGCGGCCAAAATAAATGCTTATGATGCAAAATTAGGTTCTTTTGAACCAGTTGGTATCATCTCAATACGTTTTGCACCACGCTCCTTAGCGGTAGAGGCCACTAAAAATTCTCGTGCCTATTTAGAGTCTCTGAGTACTTCTGCTCTAGTGGCCCTTATTTTCTTTGGTATCGTTTATTTTTTAACATTAAGACCTTTTGAAGAGCTGAAATATCAGATTGAACAGGGAATGAAAGGTAAGATAAGAAACGTAGAATTAAAGCATATGATGGTAGAGCTTAAACCTCTGGTCAACGTTATAAATACTCTTTTACAAAGAAATAGAGAGTTATCAAGTGATGGGGAGAGTGCTGAATTTGCAGAACTCGAAGAAGAGGGCCCATATATTGATCATTTAAAAGAGTTTTTGAAAGGTTCTGGTAGCCCTGCTATGGTTTTAAATTCAAATAAAGATGTCATGGCATTAAATATGACAGCTGAGGATTTGACCGGTATTAGGCAAAATGTCTCTGAAGGAGACAATATACTTGAGTGTGCACGAGAAAAGGGTTTTGCGGCCACGGTTATTGAGCTGTGTGATAACTCTGCCAATAATCAAGGATTCTCTGAACAAGGTGAGTATGAGTTAGGAGGATTTAATCATCAAGTTTTTGTTACCTCTCTTATAGGTAGTGATAATTTTGCGAAAGCATTTTATGTCACTTTTGTTAAGGAGGAATAATATAAATGAAGTCCGCTGTCGTTGTTAAAAAAAATATTAAGTCTCCTGAAAAGAATGGAAAGTATTGGAGGCTTATTTGTCTTAATGGCCCCAATAAAGGGACGGTATATTATCTTAACGGTAAGAGGCTTCTATTAGGCAGGGGCGAAAAAACAGATATTCCTATTGAAGATAAAAAAACATCTCGGGAGCATGCTGAATTAGTAAAAGTAAATGATAACTATGTTATTTCCGATCTTCAATCTCAAAATGGGATTATTTTAAATCAAGAAAAAGTTAAGCAAAAAGGACTCGCAACTGGTGATAGAATTCAGTTGGGGAGAACAATATATCGATATGAGATTATAGATATAAAAAACCCTCTTGCTGTACTTGAGAATATGCTTGATGAATCTAAAGAAGAAGATGATGATGATTTAGAAGATAGTGACGAGTCCACAAAAAAGAAAAAAAAGAAAAAACTTTTTATTGGGCTAGGGCTCATTTTATTAGCGTTATTTATGATGGAGGAGGATCCATCTTCGAAAAAAGCAAAACCTAAAAAAGACTTCAAAGCAGTTGAAGAAAAATTTAGCAATATTGCAGAGAAAAAAGACAAAATCGATGAAGAAATAGAAAAGAAACTCATTACGTTAATCCAAAGAGGGCTAAGAGAGTATAGAGAAAAAAACTTTTTTAGAGCAATCAATGAGTTTAATTTAGCACTCATCTTAAGTCCAAATCACTCTAGAGCAAGTTTTTATCTTAGAAGAACAAAGCAAAGACTTGATGAAGAAATACAACTTAACTTTCTTAGGGCGAAAAGAGAAAGAGACTCTTTGAAGTATAAAGGGGCCATAGTATCCAATTGCGCTATTTTGAAATTGCTTGAAGGTTATGAAGCAGATGATCGTTACAAAGAAGCGAAGTCAAATATTGAACAACTTGAAAATTTAATGGGGCTAGAAGAAGGTGAAACTAAGTGTATTTAAAAATAATAATGAAATAGAAGTCATCAACTTAGATGATAAAATTTCTGAGTCAGGTTCGGCCGTCTTTTTTATTGGAAGAGGGTCAGAATGTTATATAAAACTAGATGACAGGCAGGTTTCAAGAGAACATGCCAAACTCGTATTTGAAAATAATTTTTGGACCATTAAAAATATTTCTTCTTTAAAGAACTCTATTAAGATTAATGGAATATATCAGGAAGAAAAGAAAATTGAAGAATCTGACTTCATAAATATAGGGCCTTATGAGATTAATATATCTGGTCTTGCTTCTGTTATACCTCAAGAAGTGTCTTCTTCAGTCATAACCGAGGAAAAGCCAGCTCAAGAACCAGTCGTTGAGGAAGAAGTTTCGGCCGAAGAAGAGGGACCTAAAGGTGAACAGAGCGAGGAAGTCTCCGAAGAAAATGTTGAGGAAGAATCAAATGATGATGGAGGCTTTGAAGAGAATGATGATTGGAATAAGACTTCATCTGATGATACGGGTGAAAGTTCTGAACTTGATACACAAGGAACTTCAGTTCAGGAAGAAAGCACTGAATTTTCTGACGAACAAGAAGAGGAAGACCCTTTTGGTGGAACAGACTTTCAAGACGAGGGTGACTTTAGTGATGGTGGTTTTGAAGAGGCATCTAATGACGGTGGCTCTTTTGGTGTGCAAACAACCGGTGGAAGTGAAGATACACAGGAAATAAAATTAGCTGAATACTACCTGCATTTAGAAGGTGAGTTCACACCTTTTAATAAACTTTTACTTGATAATGGTGAGATATTAGTTGGAAGAAACCCTGAAAAATGTCAAATCATTCTTAATGATCCAGAAGTTTCTGGAGAGCATCTTAAAATAACTAAGACCAAAGTAAGCTGTGTTATTGAAGACCTTGGCTCTTCCAATGGTACTTTGATGAATGGTGAAAAGGTTAAAAAGGTCGAGCTATTAGATGGTGATAGTTTTCAAGTGGGAAGCAGTCTTTTTACTTTAAGCATCACGAGTGATTTTCTTGAAAGCCAAAAAAACATGCTCATGCCAGTAGAAGAAAACCAAGAAATTGAAGTTGAGGAAATCGTCGAAGTCGCTACAACATTTGGAGATGATGAAGACGAAGGTGAAGAAGGCGAGGAAAGTCTAGGAGAATCTGGTCAGAAAAAAAGTCTTTTAGAGCAGATAAAAAATGATCCTGTGAAAAAGAAAAGGGCCATAATGATTGGTGGAGTACTTGTTTTACTCCTTCTGTTTATGGATACAGATCCGCCAAAAGATAAAAAGCCAAATGCAGTGAAAAAAGATGAAAAAATAGCAAATAAAAAGATTACTAAAGATGGTAAAAAGAAAGAAAAACCAAAATTTAAACCAGAGCAAAAAGAATTTTTAGAAGCTAGCTACCTTCTTTCAAAAGAGCTATTTCAGACTGGGAAATATAGAGAAACGCTCATTGAGTTACAAAAAATATTTAATATAACCAAGGACTATAAGAACGCAAAACAGATTTATAGTTTAGCAAAGCAAGGGCTAGCAAAACTTGAAGAACTTGAAAGAAAAAGAAAAGAGGAAATTGAGCGTAAAAAAAGAGAAAGAAGAGTCCAGGAAATGGTCAAAAAGGCCAGAGAAGCAACAGATAAGAAAAACTTTCAACTGGCGAAGAATCTTTTTACAGAAATTATGAAGCTAGACCCTGAGAATTATGATGTACCACAAATGAAACTTGAGATAGATGCGTTTGAAGCAGAAAAGAAACGTAAAGAAGAAGAAGAGAGGCGTAAGGTAGAAGTTCGTAACAAAATGGTTGCGCAATTAGCACCTTCTAAAAAGTTTTATATGTCAAAGGATTGGTACCGGTCGATTATAAAGCTTCAACAGTTTTTACAAATAACACCGATGGATGATGATCTGGTTAAAGAGGCCACGACTATGCTTGAGAATTCTAAGAATAGTCTAAATGATCAAATAATACCACTTTTGGCCAAGGCCCGTTCTTTAGGAGAAGGGGAGGATTTAAAGGGAGCTTATGAAATTTATAGTAAGGTCTTATTTCATGACCCCGGAAATAGTGAGGCGATTGAAGAAATGGGAAGAATAAAAGAACTTCTTCATTTTCGAGCGATGAAAATATATAGGCATGCTATTATTTCTGAATCCTTAAGTTTATTTGATGATGCAAAAGAAAAGTTTCAGGAGGTACAGCAAATATCTCCTACCGATAGTGAATACTATAAAAAGGCCACTGAAAAGTTAAGTGAATATATAGAATAGGTGTTTTATGATTAAACTAAAAAGATTTGCAGCAAAAACTCACCAAGGCCCTTTTTTAAATATTAATGAGGATAATGTTGATGTTGATCTTTCAAATAAACTATTTCAGGTCATAGATGGTTTTGGTGGTATCAATGCGGGGGATACGGCCTCTCATTATATTAAAGATCAATTGAAGAATTTATATACAAAAATTTCAGATGATCCCGATAGTACACTACCTTTTTTTTATAGCTCAAAATATCTCGTAGAAGGTAATGCTCTTATTAATGCTATTCATAATGCACATAAGAATTTAATGAATGAAAATAAAGATAAAGACTTTTCAAAAAGAGGTGGGGTCTCGGCTGTTTTTGGTGCTTTATCAGAAAATATACTTACATTGGCCTCTATTGGAAATTGTTTAAGTTTTCTTATACGTCGTGGAGAGGTAACAAAAGTTACTAAACCACAAAACTTTGAGCAATTATCAAAAGATAACTATAAAAATTATCAACTAACTCTTCCTACCAATGGGCTTGGGTTATTTGATGATATACTCATAGACATTCAAGAGCTTAGGCTTAGGGAAAATGACTATGTTCTTCTTTTGTCAGACGGAGCTTGTAATAGAATAAAAATGAATGAAATAAATGGTCTTTTAAATCAAACCTATCAGGATTTAGATCAATTTATTGAAGATTTATTCTTTTTGAATAATGAAAGAGGTAATTTAGACAATCAAACCGCCCTTATCCTTCATTTCTGATTCCTTTATTGGAACTATCAGGTATTCACCTATTGATTGTATGCATATAATAAGAGAAAATTTATTGTATCCATATCCTAAGGAGGGGAGAGAGTGGGCCATAAAATTCTTGTAGCCGATGATAGTGTAACCATTCAAAAAGTTGTCAAAATTACGATGAGTAATGATCCTGTAACGATTGTTGAATGCCTTGATGAACCCTCTATGAAGGAGGCCTTGCAAAAGGATACTTATGATCTTGTTTTATTAGATTTCAATCTTACGCAAGATAAAAGTGGTTATGAACTGGCCAAAGAGGTTCATGAACTTTCTCCAAATTGCTCAATAATGGCGCTTTTAGGAACTTTTGACACAATTGATGAAGTTAAGATGAAAGAGTCTTTTATTGAAGATAAAGTAGTGAAGCCTTTTGAATCTAAAGAGTTTATTTCTAAGGTTCGATCTTTTCTTGCTGCTAAAGTAGAAGAAGCACCTCTAGAAGAAGAGGATCAATGGACGGTTGATGCTCCGCAACCAGAGGAAGGTACCTCTAGTTTGGATGAAGAAGAAGAAGAATATGATATCAGCCCGAATGAATTATCAAAAGAAATTAGTGGTTGGGCAATGGAAGTTCCTGGTGTTATTGGAGAAACAAAAGAGCAAGTCAATGAGCTACCTCCTGTCCTTGAGCTTTCTGATGAAATAGAAGAAAGTGTTGATGAATTACCAGTTTTTGAAAAAGAAGCTCAACAGACAACGCCCGCACCTTCCATTGAAGAATCTATAGAAAGTGAAGAGTCTGCTGAAGATTTTTGGACTGTTGATGAAGAAGCGCCTGTACAACATATACAACCTGTCCAAGAACAGACACCAGAGTTTAAACTAGATAAACTTGAGATAGATTCCTCAGAAATCTCACAAAATATTGAAATTGAACTACGTGAAAAAATCACCCCAATAGTAGAAGAACTTGTAAAAAAGTATTGTGAGCAAACGATACAAAAGGTTGCTTGGGAGGTTATTCCTGACTTAGCTGAAAACCTTATTAAAAAAGAATTAAAGGAAATATCTCGTTCTATAGAATAAATAAAGAACCTGTAAAAACTTGATGGATTTTTTCATTTTGAGAAATAAGGGCCTGTCCATGCTCTCCTATACCTTGAAAGACTCCTTCTAACTCATTTTTTTCATCGCAAATTTTTACTTTTTGGCCTAAATGAAAACATAAGTTTTGCCAATCAGATATACACTGTTTTTCATCTGAGATTAAGTTGGATAGAAGAAATTGATAAAACCTTTGAGGAGTTTCTTGTTGAAACTCTTTTGTAAGGTGAACCTCCTCAATATGCCCATAAGGATTAGAAGAAAAGTTAAGTCCAACACCAGCGACTATCGTATTAGAGTTAAATAACTCGCATATTATTCCACCACATTTATCACCATTAACGGTCATAATATCATTAGGCCATTTGAGTTTAAGCTCTTTATTAAATTCTTGTTTAAAGAAATGGCAAATGGATACCCCGATCATTAAAGGGTTTAGGGTGATAGGGAGCTCAGGAGTTAAAGTAAATGAGAAGGCCAATGAGTTTTCAAAAAACTCCCATTGATGACCTCTTCTACCCACCCCTTGTGTCTGTGAAGCTGTTGCAACAAGAATTGGCCCTTGAGACTTGATAAGTTTTTTTATTTCATCTTGAGTAGATCCACATTGTGGTAGGAAAATATATTGCATAGCAAAACCAATGGTCAATTTAAATTAGATAAGGTAATAACAGGTTTTGATATAAATGTTAAAGTGAGTCAGGAATTTTATGAAAGAGCTAATACAAAGAGATATCCCTCGTGCCGTTAAATTTACTACTAATATAAATCCATATGCTAAAGGCAGTGTGTTAGCAGAGTTTGGAAATACAAAAGTTCATATTACTGCTTCAGTAGAAGAGTCAGTGCCCTCCTTTCTCAAAGGCAAAGGACAAGGATGGGTGACGGCCGAATACTCGATGTTACCTGGATCAACTCATACCCGCTCTAGAAGAGAAAGAAAGGGACTTGGGGGAAGAACTCAGGAAATCCAAAGACTTATTGGACGAAGCCTTAGGGCCGTTGTTGATCTTGAAAAGCTAGGAGAGCGCTCTATTACCTTAGATTGCGATGTTTTAGTTGCCGATGGAGGAACTAGAACGACTTCTATTTCAGGAGCTTATGTCGCTCTTGAGTTGGCAGTAAAAAAGTTGTTAAATGATAAAGTAATAAATGAAAACCCTCTCAAAGAGGCCTTAGGTGCTCTTAGTGTTGGAATTAACAAAGAGGGAAAGATAATTGCAGACTTGAATTACGAAGAAGACAGTAGCTGTGAAGCTGATGTTAATGTTGTAATGACAAAGAGCAAAAAGTTCATTGAGGTACAAGGTACTGCTGAAGGAGATCCTTTCTCAAGAGAACAATTAGATGCCTTAGTTGAATGTGCAGCTAAAGCACTAGAAGTTGTCTTTAATGAGCAAGAGAATGCATTAAAATGATAAAATTCATATTAGCTTCCGGAAATAAGCATAAAGTTAAAGAAATTCAAGAGATCCTCACCATAGGAACTAAGAATGTAGCAGTTCAGGCACCGGAACAAGAAATTGAAGTTGAAGAAAGTGGAACAACCTTTCAAGAAAATGCACTTCTTAAGGCCGAGGCCTACTATAACCATTATAAAGCACCCGTTCTTTCCGATGATTCAGGCCTTGTAGTGCAGGCCATTCCGGAGGAGTTAGGTATTAGATCCGCTAGATTTGGTGGGGAAGGACTTAACGATGATCAGCGGTGTGACTTACTTTTAGATAAGCTCAAAGATGTTGAGGATCGCTCAGCTTATTTTGTTTGTGTTCTTTGCTTTTATATAAGTCCTGATGAGATTTATTACTTTGAGGGTAGGCTAGAAGGAGACATTCTTAAGCAAAAATGTGGTGAAGATGGCTTTGGGTATGATCCTGTTTTTCATCCTAAAGAAGTCGATGGGCTCACTCAAAACCCTGTAAATATGGGGCACTTAGATGATTATTCAGATATTTCATTGGCCATGGTGCCCCAGTGGAAAAGGCTACATAGCCATAGATCGAGGGCCATTCAATTTGCTATTAATTTCTTCAATGAAAGAAATTGTCAAAACTAAATAAATCCCTTATAAGAAGGAATCTTAAAAATGTCGGAGCGTAGCGCAGGGGTAGCGCACTTGCTTTGGGAGCAAGGGGTCGTAGGTTCAAATCCTATCGCTCCGACCATTTTCTATTCTAAATCTGGACAAAGACTCTTAATTGCTTCTTTAAATTGCTTGGGTTTTACAGGCTTCATAAGGGCCTGGCAGTTAGAGATTTGAGACGGAAGGTTTTCAACAGTTTCTTTATCTGTACTGAGAATTAAGATGGGGGTCGCTTGATTAGGTCCTTGACTATTTTCTCGAGTTTTCTTTGCAATATCAGCGCCTGTTATTTGAGGCAAGTAGTGATCAAGAAGGATGATGTCGAATTTTTCCTCTTCAATTTTTTTGAGGCCGGAGGCACCATCTTGTCCGGCCTGAAGCTCACATTTAATATTTTGCATTTTCAGAAATGAAGTAAATATTTCGATAATTAACAACTCATCTTCTATGATCAATACTTTCATTGTTATTCCTTTGTCATTTTCATGATAACTGAAATTAAATAAGTAAGTATAGATTTTTAGAATTAAGTTGAGAAAATAAGAGGGGTATTAATACCCCTCTTATTGATTAGAAATTATTTTTTAGCACCAATCTTTTTAAAGAATCTATTCATTGTAAATTCTTTTAGTAATCCTCTTTTCAGAGAGTGTCTGTATGCAGTTTTACCATTTTTATCACGTATATTTACATCTAGACCTTTACTTAAAAGCTTTTCAACAAATTTAACTTTATCTCGGCTTTTCATAGTATTGTTGTGTACTAAGTAAACAAGAGCAGTTTGTCCATTTCTGTCAACAGCGTTAATCTCTTTAACGATATCTTCGTTCCCAATAAGGTAAAGAAACATTCCGTAATTTTTAGTTTTTAAACTAATCATAAGAGCATTTTCACCATTGAGGTTTTTTCTACTTACTTGTGCACCTTGATCAGCAAGGCTTTTAGCTTTAGCAACATTACCTGTTCTTACAGCTTCAAAAAACTTATTGTTTAGGGCCCTTTGATCTCTTCCGTCTACTTCAAGTCTTGTGAGTTCACTTGATGCGATGGCAGAGTTTCCAGCTCTTTTAAGTTTAGTGATAAGAGCAGCTTTTTTGGTCTTATCTAAAAATCTTTTAGCTGGTAGCAAGCTTTTTAATGTTTTCTTGGCCTTTGTTTTCTTAGCTTCTGAAGCTAGAGAAGAAACGAATTTTTTAGCATTGAAATCATTTTTCATTTTCTTCTTTAAAGCTTCTAAGGCCTTAGACTTGTTAACATCTTTTTTCGTCTCAGAGATGAACTTCTTCATTAAAAACTCAGACTTTAACTTTTTCTTAGCTTCTTCTTTTGCCTTATTGATCTTTACATCTGTTTTAACTGCGTTGATAAATAGAGAGGCATGAGCAAGCTTTTTACTGCTCTTTTTTACCTTCTTTATATTTTTAAGCTTATTAAGTTCTTCAACGAATGCATTTCTTATAGAATCAGACTTAATCTTGCTTCTTAGCTTTTTCTTAAGGAAATCCTTACGAATCTTTTTTTCCATAGCAGATCTAGCAACATTATTGATAAATCTTTCAGCATTAGTAAGAGCTTTTGTCGCATCCTTTAACTTCTTGATATTAAGTTTTTTGTTAAGCTCTGATAAAAACTTATTTCTGATAAGGTTTTTCTTACCTTCTTTAAGCATTAGCTTTTTAAGCTCACTTACTCTTTCTTTATAAAGATAACTTACAGACTTTGAGTAGATCTCTTTTAAAGGTGCGAAAAAACCTGAAAACTTTGGAAGTGTTTGTTTCCAAATAAAGTCTGGTCTTTCACGACTAAACCATTTACCACCAATGATATTATTTTCTTTATCAAGCGCTAAAGAATAAGTGTATCTTAGAGTTTTAATAGCTTTGTTATTAACTTCTTTTTCCCAAGTTTGAGGTACTTCAACGATGACATTTACATTTGTTCTTGCATAGATTTCCTTAACGGTACCTTCTGGAGCTCCTTCTGAAATACCATCTCTTTTTGGGTAATACTGAGTTGAATAGCTATAAACAGCTTGGTTCCAGACTTCTGCATCTCTAGTCATATCTACGATGAAGCTTTCTTTTTTGATTCCGATTTGGTTAATTAAGGCGATATGAAAAGCAGCAGGGTGAGTGTCAGCACATTCACTACTTTCAATTTTCTCTAAAAGCTCTTTTTCAGTAATTTTTCCATCTTTAAATTCTTTTTCTAGATCTTTAAAGCTTAGTTCACATCTTGAACCAAGAAAGCTTGTTTCACCTCTTGCTGTATGAAGAAAGTATGTAAGAAGTGCTTTAATATCAGAAGATCCAAAAGAAACTTCAACGCCAAACTTATTTTTTAAAGTAACTGGCTCAGGGTTGTTATATAGAACTGTTGCTGGGGCCCATGCATGACATAATCCTTCCCATGTAGGGATTTTGAATTCAGCGTCATATTGAATTGTTCCTTCAACAGTTTTTAAGATATTGGTTCTGTTTCTTTCATGTGTTGTTAGAGGAAAATTTGGTGCACCAATAAAAATATCGTATTTTTCAGCGGGGGAGTATTCGGATATCTTGTCGTGATCTAGAAAGTTTAGGTCAAGCATTCGGTATGCATAACGACTACTTTCTTTTTCACCCTCGGCCAATGGAGCTTTCCATCTGTAAGTGATTCCACCTTTATAAGTAGGCCAATAGTCACCACTCCAAGGAAGTCTTTCTAATTTACCCGTTCTAGGTAATTTACTGAGGTTTGTTTCAAGGTTTTTTCCAAATTTTTCAGGGTCATTTTTAGAATCCCAACTTAGGTCTTCACCAAAAGTGTTTAAGGATAGTAATAATGCAGTACTAGCAAATAGCAGTTTGTTTCTCATCTGTTCTCTCCTAACCAAATATGATTTCGCGTCATTATAGAGGTTTATTTATGAGAACCAAGCAGCATAGATGCTGCGTGTAATAAATATAATAATTTCTCTTAAGTGGCTGAAAATACAATGATTGGAGGTCATTTTATATTTAAATATCAATAAAGGAATAGGGCCAAGCATCTAATTTTAAAGGATATTTATTCTATACTGATTACTTTGCCTGTGGGACATTATTTAGAGATATTTTGAATAGTATATAAAGGAAGGCCATGAAGCTTAAAAAACTAATTGTCCATGGATTTAAGTCATTTAGAGATAGAACTACGATTCATTTTGACCAGGGAATAACGGGAATAGTTGGCCCAAATGGTTGTGGTAAATCAAATATAGTTGATGCTTTATTTTGGGTTATGGGTGAAATGTCGGCCAAGCACCTCAGAGGAAATAACATGAAAGATGTTATTTTTGCTGGCTCTGAAAAATATAGTCCTTCAAGTTGGGCCGAAGTAACTCTTGTTCTAGAAAATACTGAAGGTAAGCATATCCATATTGGTAATAGAGTTGCTAATCCAAGCGAAATACAATTAACCAGAAAGCTTTATAGAAATAGTGAGACAGAATATAGAATTAACAATGATCCATGTAGGTTAAAAGATATCCAAGAAGTATTTATGGATACAGGCGCAGGAGCAAAGTCTTACTCAATTATTGCTCAGGGAGAGATTGCAAGATTAGTTCAAGCAAAGCCGGTTGAGAGAAGAATAATTGTTGAAGAAGTTGCGGGAGTAACGAAATTTAACTTAAGGAAAAAAGAATCCAAGAGAAAAATAGAGCAGACAAAATCTAACTTAGAAAGACTTCATGACCTTCAGATGGAAATTGAAAAAAATATCAATATTCTAAGGGACCAAGCTGAGAACGCTCAAAGGGCCAAAAACTTAAAAGAAAAGATAAAAAAAGGAGAACTTGTAACAAGTTCTCACAAAGTATTTGAACTTTTAAAAGATTATAGTGAGAAGACAGAAAGAAAAGCTGAACTTATTAAATCTTTGGAAGATTCAAGTTTGGCCAAAGACCAACTTGATTTAAGTTTACAGAAAGAAAGAGTCGAAAAAGATGAAAAACTAAAGAAACTAGATGAGTTTCAAGGTCTTTATAATGAGCAATCCAAAAAGCTTGCGGCAGCAGAAGAGAGATTGCATCATCTTATGCAAAGCTTAACGGAAAAAGAAAACAGACAGGAAAAGCTTCAGGATGAATTAGCATCAAATAAGCAAGACTGTGAGCAAAGAAAAAAACGTCTTGATGAATTAAAAGAGACGGAAAAAGATATTTTAAATACTGAAAATAAAAAAGAAGAGCTTGATATTCTTGATGAAAAAATCAAAACTCTAGAGAATGGCCTTGAAGATAATAAAGCTAAGGTTGAAGAGGTTGAAAAAGAACTTAAATTAAAAAGAGATGAAGTCTTTAATCTAGATCAAGAAATTTTTAAAACGAACTCTAAGCTTGAGGAATACTCAAATTCCTTACAAGATTTAAATATTGAAATCGAAGAGCTCGAAGTTGTCTTTTCTGCGGCCAATACTGATATTACTGAAGCCAGAGATAATTTGAATGAGAAAGAACGAGAATTAAAAGAGCTTACTCAAAAAGAAGAAAAAATTAAAAAATCATTATCTTCTCTTAAAGAAGACTTTTTAGCTGAAGAGACTGAATTTAAAAAAGATCTTTCACAATGGACGAGCTTGAAATCTAAACTAGAGTCTTTAAATGAGCTTATTGAATCTTTGGAAGGTATCAAAGACGGTACGGCCGACTTTTTGAAATCTTCGGAAGGTCAAGAGTATAGTTTAGTTGGGTCTGTCCTGAAATGTGATCACCAATATGAAAAAGCGATGAATACTCTCGTTTATGATCTTTTAGAGATGGCCTTTAGCCAATCAAGTGTCGCTCCTTTTGAATGGATGAGAGCAAATAAAGATAATGGTCTTGATGTTCTTGTGCAAACATCAACGTTGAGAAACTCTCTAGATGAGATCGGTCTAATCCCTTTAATAGAGATCGTAAAAATAGATGAAAAACATAAGGAAACTCTTTCTCCTCTACTAACGGGTAGATATATATTTGATGTCCAAAGTGACCAAGTTGATGAAAGTACAATTAATAAAATTAAAGAGCTGGACTTTGATGTTATTGTGACTATTGATGGGGCCCTTCTAATAGAGAATAAAAACGGTGCACTTGCAATTAGGTCTAATTTAAAAAATGAGTCTGTAGGTAATATTATCGAGAGGAATAACCGCTCAGAAGAATTATCCAAAGAAGTCTCAAAGTTAAGAACTCTTTTAGATGATAAAGAAAAAGTACTAGAAGATCTTTCTTTAAAAATTGAACATGAAAATGATCTTTATGAGTCGACTAGAAAGAGCTTGAATGAGTTTAAGGTTCAGTATGCTGCAAGAAAGGCGGCCTTAGATGAGAAGGTTAACTCTAAAAAAGAAGGTGGTTCAAGGCTAAGTATTCTAAAATCGAGAAGAGATGAAATTTCTAAATCAAAAGTTACTCGTTTAGAGGAAAATGAAGAAAAGCTGAAGTTAAAGCAAGATTTAAGTGATTCTCTTGAGGAATATAATAAAAAATATCAAACAGAAAAAGAAGAGCTTAAATTAATAGAATCATCATACCATGAGAATAAAAACCTTTTCTTTGAGCTTAATTTTGAATTTAACTCTTATCTCGATAAATTAAAGGCCAATCAAGATCAAATTGTTGATGTAGAAGGGCAAGTTAAAAGGCTTGATGAGAAAACAGAGTCTAATGAGAAAGAGATAAAAGAACTTGTGGAGTCTGTTGAAAAGTTAACAAATGATTGTGAAGAACTAGAGAAGAAAAACTTAGAAGAAGCAAAAGACTTAGAAGATAAATCTGATGCTTTATCATTGATCAAAGAAGAGCTTAACGTTCTCGGACAAGCAATGGAAGGAAGAGAGAAAGAGTTAAGAGATATTAATAAGAATATTTTGAAAAATGAGAAAGAAAAAGACCAAATAGATGTTAGGACTGACAAAATTATAGGTGATGAAGCAGAAATTACTCGTAATATATTTGAGAAGTATCAAATAGATCTTAGAGATGTGATTGGTGAAGAGTTAAAACTCTCTCAAGATTTGCTCTCCGACCTCCTCAATTTGGATTCTATGTACACCATAGAAACAGAGCAAGGGACATCTCAAATTTTCAAACAATCTTATGAATTTGTTAGAAGATATGGGCAAGACCTGAAAGATGTTGAGTCCAAAACTAAAAAGTATAAAACCGAACTTAATAAGTTTGGGGAAATTAACTGGAAGGCCGTAGAGGATTATGAAAGACAAAAGCTGAGATTTGAGTTTTTAAAAGAGCAAGAAATTGAGCTTAAGAATTCTCTTGAAGATTTAGAGAAGGCGATTGAGCACATAGATAATAATTCAAAGGTAAGGTTTAAGCAGGCCTTTGATGAAGTTAATGAACGGTTTAAGAAAGTTTTTCCAATCATTTTTGGTGGAGGAAATGCCTCACTACAAGTTATTGGTGATCTTGATGATTCAGAATGTGGTGTAGATATTATTGCTCAGCCTCCTGGTAAGAAGATGCAAAACATTAACTTAATGTCAGGTGGTGAAAAGGCACTTACAGCTCTTAGTTTAATATTCTCTGTTTTCTTAGTTAAACCATCTCCGTTTTGCTTATTAGATGAGGTTGATGCTCCACTTGATGATGCAAACGTGGGTCGTTTTAATGATTTATTAAGAGAGATGAGCTATGACTCTCAATTCATACTTATTACTCATAATAAAAAGACGATGGAACTCAATGATGTCCTTTATGGTGTAACGATGCAGGAGCCGGGAATTTCTTCCGCGGTATCAGTTCAATTACAGTGATAGTATTAATGAGATTGATTTTAACCCTTTCTATTTTCTTTTACTCCATTAAGCTATATGCGGATTTTTCTATCCCTAGTAATTTTCATATGGATTTTATCCAAGTTATAAAAAGCGAGATATCTGGTAAGCTTAGAAAAAGTAAAGGGCAGATAGATTATAAATACCCTGGTCAAATAAGGTTTAAGGTAGAGGATAAGGTCTCGAGTCTTTTCGTAAGTAATAGAAAGACTCAATGGTACTACACCCCACCTTTTATTGAAGGGGAGCAAGGTGAAGTAAAAATCAGTAAAAATAACAAAAATATTCTCACTGATCTTTTTGATATTATTAAAAAATATGGAGAGAAAAAAAATAAACACTACGAAGTGACAAATAGCTCAGAAAAACAAAGTCTAATTACATTTTTACCAGAAGCTCAGCAAAAACTAGGGGCCAAGAGTTTGGAGCTTTCTTTCATTAAAAAGACACGGCAATTCAATGATATAAACAAATTCGTTATTCAATATAATGATGAAAGGAAAGTCACCTTTGAAGTTGTCTCGCTAGAATTAAATAAAAAATTTAAGGTGAGCCATTTTAGTTTTGATATTCCACCTAACACTAAGATTGTTCGGTAGAAATAATTTCTTCTGGGAAATAAAATTTGTCATGACTGAGTACTCTTTTATAAATAATGTAGTTTCTGAGTACTAACTTCACATAATTTCTTGTTTCCTGATAAGGAATTTTCTCAATAAACTCAATAGGGTCTTCTTCAAATCGTTCTTTGTACCATCTTTTAACAACTCTCTGGCTCGCATTATAAGATGCTATGGCCAAGATGTAGTTATTATTAAATTTCTTCTTAAGCCTTTTAAAAAGCTTGGTTCCTAGACTGATATTTAATTCTGGTTCAAATAGCTGATAAGGCAATTGTAGTTTTTTCTGAGAATCAGAAGCAAGGACTTTGGCCGTTTCGGGAGTAAGTTGCATAAGTCCAAAAGCATCGGCCCAGCTGCGAGCGTGTGGATTAAATGCAGATTCTTGTCTTGTAATTGAGTAGATTATAGCAGGAGAAAGGCCATGCTTTGCTGATATTTTAGAAACCATGTCTCTATAGGGACTAGGGTAAAGAAGCTCAAGCTCTCTTTCAATAAGATCTTCTCTTTTTTCAGGGTTAATTTGGTAGAATGCTTTGATGCCTTCTGAGTATGCACCAACGTGTGAAAAGTATTTCAAAAAAGGAACAATATCTTTATCCACCTTGTTTTTCTTTAAATAGTAAATGAGGTAGTTTTTGGCCGTCGTTTTTTCCCCCAATACATAGAGCCAAGAAAATAGAGGCATTTCGTTAACGAGAAAGTCTTTCTTTGGGGTTTGAATAGGAGAAAATGGTAGCATGAGCTCTTTTGATGCTAGGATTCCATAATAGCTAAAGGGAGAATCTTTAAGTATTTCATGGAGGATTCTATTTGCTCTTAAATGTTGTTTTGATTTAGCGAGTGCTTTGGCAAGCCAAAAATAAAACCTTCTTTTAACAGATAAGTTTTCTATTATCCTGGCCCCTTTATCGAAGTATTGTGAAGCTTTTTTAAAATTATTTCCTTGGTAAGCATTCCATGCCAAGGCCCACATAATTTTTGAGTTTATATCTTCATTTTTATGATTGAATTCAGACGCTTCTTCAAAGTATTTTATGGCCCCTTTAAATTCTTTTTCCTCCATCTTCATGGAGCCTTTAAGCCAATAAACTATCGCCATCGTTTCTGGACTAATACCTTTGTTCGAAACTAACTTCTTAAGGATTATCTTTGCTTTGTCCCTTTGATGAAGAGTCCATATTCCTCTCGCAAGAGCGATTTGATTTTCCTCGAAAAGCTTTAGAGCTGAAGAGTCAGTATTAATTTTCTTTTTTAAAAAAAGACCAAGGTTTTTTAAGCTCTTAACATAATCTTGGGACTTTCTTGATTTTTTATAAGTCATGGCAATTTTAACCCATGCTTTATATTGATCTTTTAATGAGAATGAGGAGTTATTAATAATTTTTCGATAATATTTTCTTGCCTTGGTGAATTTTCTTTTTTGATCGTAATTTCTTGCGACCTCGTAGTAGTCTTTTTTTGTTATTTTTCTTTTAAACCTTGGGGCGACTTTTATGAGCCTTTTTCTTATTTTATTTTTTAACTTACTATTTCTTGTTAATTTCTTCGCTTTTAAGAGATAGGACTCTTTATCTTTTTTAGTGGGGGAATAGAAAGATAGCTCATAATAAAGTTCTGATTTGAGTTGAGGATCATGAATTTTTTTGGTCTTTTTTAGTATAAGATCTAAAAATAACTTTTTTGTCCATGTAGGAATAATATTTTTATATTTATTGTAAAAACTCTTTAAGCTTGTTTTATTAAACTGGCAGGACTCTAAAACTTTTATGGGAATAAAGTCATGAAAGGCAATTTTGTTATTATTTTCAAGGGATTTGAAATAGAGGCAAGATTTTTGAGAAGGTGATTGTTTTGTCGCTTTTATATAATTAAGGGCAAGGTTAATGGCCTTTGAATTAGAACTAGGTTTTCGATTGAGATCTTTTTGGTCTAGATATGAGCTTAATTGTTCAGTTGTTGGTGGGTAGAAAGAAGCTTCTGAATACTGAGTAAATACTAATATAAATATTAAAATCATCATTGAAGAGACCATCCTTAGTTCTCAAGACTTTTCATATTTTAGAAAATTACTGCTACTTATACAAGCTAGGTAAAGCTAACATACTGATTTTATTAAGGCTTTATTTAATTATTTTTAGTAAAATGTACAGATATCTTTGTCTTCGTCCTAAAACTGTATTATTTTGCCTTCCTATGGAAAAACTCGTTTATTTTACTTCACTTGGATGTTCTAAGAATTTGGTCGATAGTCAGGTTATGCTTGGGTATATGGGATTAGGAGGGTATCAAGTCACTGATGAACCTCAAAATGCTGATGCCATAATTGTTAATACCTGCTCTTTTATCGAGGCCTCTAAAAAAGAGTCTATTGATACTATACTTGAACTTGCTGATTATAAAATTGATAAAAATGGCAAGTGTAGAGCGTTGGCCGTTTCAGGTTGCTTGCCCCAGCGTTACACCAAAGAACTTGAAGAGGGGCTTCCTGAGGTAGACCTTTTTATAGGGACAGGGGAGTATCATAAAATTGCAAAACTTATTTCTGCTCATGAACAAGGTCAGTTGGAAAAGAAATCCTTTGTAGAAGTTCCGAAATTTATCCATACAGAATTCGACCCACGTGTTAATACCACTCCTTTTTACACATCTTGGTTAAAGGTATCTGAGGGATGTAATCGTAATTGTACATTTTGTATTATTCCTACAATTCGAGGTAGCCTTCGCTCACGCAGTGTGGATTCTCTTGTTAAAGAAGCTCAGCAGTTAGCGCAGACCGGTGTAAAAGAGCTTAATTTAATTTCACAAGACCTTTCAGATTATGGCTCAGATATTAAAGGGGATGACCTTTATAAGCTTCTGTGTGAACTTGAGAAAATTGAAGGAGTTGAATGGATTAGACTCTTTTATATGTATCCTGATGATTTAACTGATGAGGTTATAGAAAAAATGGCCGAGTCTTCAAAGATATGCAGCTATTTAGACATGCCGATACAGCACTTTTCAGATTCAGTTCTAAAAAGAATGAATAGGAAAATAACAGGAGAGCAGATTTTAAAGAAAATATCCAAATTAAGATCTTTAATTCCTGATCTTGTTTTAAGAACCTCTATCATAGTCGGCTTTCCAGGAGAAACGGAAGAAGACTTTAATGCCTTACTTCATGGAATGAAGACAGTTGAATTTGATCATGTCGGTATATTTAGATACTCCGATGAAGATGGAACTCCTGCATTTAAATTAAAACCAAAAGTCGATCAGGATATTATTGAAGAGCGTTTTGATAGGCTCTATGAAGTACAAAAAGAAATTGCTGAAAAAAGAAACCATTCTTATATAGGTAAGACAATTGAGGTCCTTATAGAAGGGCATCATGAAGAAACAGATCTATTAATTAAAGCAAGACATGCAGGTCAGGCCCCCGATGTCGACGGTATAGTTATTATCAATGATACAAGTGATGTTCCCCTTAGTGTAGGGCAGATTAGAAAAGCTCTCGTAACCGAAGTAGAAGGGTTTGACCTTGTGGCCAAAATTGTTTCTTAAGGTTCTGGTTTTGGAAAATCAATATCTGGGTCTTCACATGTGTTAGCAGGGTTCACAAATGACTCCCAACTTCTAAAAGAGCTTTTAGGAAGGCCAAACTCATCGTTGCCGACTTCATTTAACTTAGCAGCTGGAGAAGCTTTATCAATATCATCTTTTGCTTTAAACGGATCATCCCATTCTCTAACAATGAGATGAATTCTAGCTATAGTATTACTGGCACTATCTAAACAGCTATATGTATAAAATGGATTACCACCAGCAAAGGGGTTGTTCACAGCAAGACTTGGATCCTGAGCAAGATCATCAAATTTAGGCTGATCTTTCCACTCATTAAAGTCGTAGTCATAGGTATTACCATCAATACAACTAGGCGAGCTAAATATATTAACAAAGTTAGAGAGCAAGAGATTTAAATCATCACCTTTAGTTGGTGAATAAGAAATACTTTTATTTTCTTCATCATCAGAACGATAATTTTTACCATCTCTAATTTCTATGGCCGGTGACTCTAGACAATTTACTATTTCACCCTCACATAGAATAGTATCTCCATCTAGGGGAACATCCTTTTCACAAAATGTATTTTCAAACCATACGGCCTGTGTTGTCCATGAACCAGCGTTGCTTTCACAAGTTTCTTTATTACCAATAATATTTCCATCTCCATCTGTTACACTGCATGTACCAATATTATCAGTACAATCAAATGAGTCTGAAATAGAAAAATCCATTGGATAGCAACCGCCATCATAATAATGAGTTGCATTCCATGCTTTTGCTGGAAACCAATAGCCAGTTGCTCCCTCACATGCAGCTCTAGTAATTTTTGAAGGATCTGTTTTACCGCCTAGTATACAGGTACCATCACTATCTTCGCAGTTTGACTTTGATACGGTTGTACCATCACTACATCTACCATTACTTGCCAAGCAGTCATTTAGAGAAGCTTGACCTGTTGCTGCACCTGATTTATTTAAACAAAAGTTCTTTACTGTAAAGCGTTGTGTTCTTGTACCGACTTCGCCATCGTCACATTTTACTTTATCATAATTACCTTCACACCTTTCAGGGTGAGATAACCCTGAAGGAAATCTTTGACCACCTGAACCTGCTATGCCTACACACTGGGATAAGGCATAGTCTCCTGTAAGCTCTATATTTCTTAGATCGTTTGATTTAACAGCAGCTATACTGCTTATTTCTGTTTTTTTGTATTGGTAGGCGAAATATGAGTATGGTTTTCTTCGATATAGCTGGCATACATTATCACCAAAATCAATTTTTAGTTTTAATCCACTTTCTTTTAATTCACCTTCTCCAACATCGTAGTAGCACAAAATATCTTTATGCTTAGAATTGTTTCCACCTTCTGCATTAGATAAATTAATTTGGTCTTGAGTGACCATACAAGGTTCTCTGTGAAAGTTTCGGCCGGCCTTATGAAGTATTCCGGATAAGTTTTTACTTTCTTGATCCTCTAGGATTTTAAAATAATCAATGACTTTAAGACCAAATGTATAATTAGAAGTACCAAATGGGTTAGAAGCACTGACCGTATATAATGTCCAGTTTGATGCTTTAGGGTTTGGCTCGTCTTCATCAAGAATAATATCTCCATTGCTATCAAGTTTCAGACCTTGAGGAAGTGGAGGTGTGATTTTAAAATTAAGTTGGTTTTCATTTGAAAATTGTAGAGATCTTTTCAGTCTTATTTTCTGACCTCTAAGAACAAAAAATGAATTCTCATATTGAACTTGATTGATATCTCTGTATTCAAGAGCTGATGTTATATCTTTTCCTGGACTGTTAATTGGATTAGATCTATAGATTCTTCTTTGAGTGATGGCCGCACTAGCTTCTGCCGTTTTCACATAACCAGATGAAGGAGATAGTGATAAAAGGATTTTATTGTCAGCTCCGTTTACGACTTGAACTGTCCCCGTTGCATCATCTGAGTCAGAGTTACAGGCACCTACACAATTTGGAGGCGTTTTACCAATACTGAAGTTTTGGCCAACAACAAAGTCTGGTGATGGGGATGTTGAAGTAACTACGCTTACATTATTACTGATGATTTGGTTGATCGTTGATAACTGACTATCCTTACTTTTTCGACCAAAGCTCATTCCTGTATCAAATCTTCCAAAAAAATGCCTCAAATATAGAAGTTTATTGGGTATATCATTTAACACAACTTGGGCGCTGGAATCTTCTATAAACATCCCGTTGGCGACAACAATACAATCGTATTCGCTCTGTCTATTAATATTTGCTCCTGAAGAATTATAGCAGTTACCGATACTGATAATATCTCCGGTATTATAATCTGTACTTCCAGCAGGGCCTATATTGTCATATTTAACAATAAGAGATACTGGCCATTGCTTTAAAACTCTCGTTTTTTGGTTGAAAAACTTATAAGTGTTATCTAGGTCTTCATTATCTTTGAATTCACCTTCGATAACTTTTGTGTAAAGATAGGTCTCATTATTAATAACGACCTTAGGTCTTACGACTATACCAGATGCGCCACCAGAAGAAGAAACAAGGTCTTTTTCAGCAAAGTCACTACCATCGTTATCAATTTTTAATAAAATGTTATTAGTATAGCTCAGCCCTTGAGGAGGGGAGTTTGAACTCAATGTTATTGTTGTTTCTTTAACAACGCCGCTAACATTTGTCGCTTTAACGGTGAAAGATTGTGGAGGAAAATCGTTTTCAGCATCGATTCCATAAAAAACACCAGTCTCCGTATCAAAGTAAGGACCACTATTCCACTTTCCAGGATTCTCACAATCAATTTGGGTAAGTCTTTCAGGAAGATTACATGCAGCTATCCATACACCTACCTGAATACAAGTATTCTTACTATCATGATTAATTTTATTGCCACTTAGGCCTTCACAAGATGGTTCACTTGGAAGCCGAGGGTCGACTTCCCAAGAGATACTATTAAATTCGTTATCAGTTAATTCAGGTATAACTTGAGGGGAAAAGGAAAAAGGAACATTTGTTTGTAAAGCATTTTCAACATTTTCAACAATGCTATCTATTGCGATAACAAATACGCCAGAGTTATCTAATAGATCATCTTTTTTAAATAAGTCTTTACTTCCATCCTCTATATCTACATAAAGTTGGCCAGGAACTGGGCGGTCAGGAGTGTCCGAAGTAGTACTAGCAACCATCTCTCTAATGATGGCGACAGTACCTCTTGTGTTACTGACTAATTGTCCTACTAAAAAATTATTAATATTCTTTACTGAAATAATTTTTCTTCTACCAAAAACTTGTTTGGCCACAAGGGAAACACCTATAGACATGGGAAACTCTATTGAGTCTTTGTTAAGTCTTTTTGAAAGTGGGTTTGTATCGAAAATTTTAAAAGTGTCAGAAAGTGATTTTACTATATCGACATGAATAAACCCTGCTGTACTTGGAGGGGCATCTTTTTCAATTAAAGTAATTCGTCCACGAGAACCCGTCGTTGCTTGCTCAACAATGTCACCAATTTCAAGGTCATTATTTGAGGCATCTTTTAATGCCTGTACTCGAATAATTTGTTTTTTCTCAGGCTCAAAAGCATAATTTAAATCAGAGATAACTTTTGGCTCAGAAATGGATTGAGAGCTTATAGAAATGGGAAAAGAGATAACTTTATCATTTATATTTTTTGCTGTGATTGTAAATGAAGTTTCAGGAATAGAACCTGACACATTACCAGAGATCGTTCCTCCAGCGACAGAAGATGCATTTTGAGCGAAAGAAAGTCCAAAATTAGTTATATCAGGAGAAATAGAGAATTTTAGTGAGTTAAGTTCATTAACATCATTAATTTCTGGTGATATAAGCGGAGAAAAACCAGTTATTGTTTTAGTACTTAAAAATGAGTATGTGATATTACTTATCTTTGCCTTTTCATAGAAGTAGCCAAAACCATTTTGACCTGGAGGTGGTGGGTCTTCACTATCTAATTCATCACCAATTTCAAAAAAGAGCTCTGAGCTGGTTGAGGAAACATCTAAAAAGAGGATATTATTGCTTTCATCGACAGAAGAAATAAATCCATGAGCTCCCTTTATACTTGTTACAAGCTGACATTTTTGAAATTGAGATACATCATCAACCTTAATAATGAGCTTCACAAGGTTAGGCAAATGTGCGCAGCCCGGAACTGGAGGTGGAGAAGGACTTTCTCCTAAATATTGAGGGTAGTTTAATTTTTGTGGAAGAGTTGCAATAGATATTTTTATCTCCGCATCTCTTTTAACACCCGTAATATGTGTTCCTCTAATTGTATAGGTATTATTATCAATAAAGGCATTGGCCACACCCGTAAGGTTTCCGTTTGAGGAATTTAACTCTATGCCATCGGGTAACTTAGGATCAGAAATAGATTGTCCATTTTTATTTTTTGCTGAAACTAAAGAAAATGAAATTTCACCTGTTTTAATCTCTCCACCATCAAGAGCTTTCATGAAGGCAGTGTCAATAGAGATGGTTTTATCTGCAGTTGATTTATCTGCAATAATGATAGGAGTCGAATAGGCCAATGTTGTAGGTGGTGTTGAAAAAGAAACACCATCAACTGGAGGAGCAAAGTCTCCATTACTATCTGATAGAGCACCCTCTTCTTGAATAGGGTCCTTTTTTTGAGGTTCTTCTTTAAACTTTGTGAAACTATCTGGTAAACATCCTTGCAGCATCCACATGAGCAAAAGTACTGAACTAAGCCTAACGTCAAATCTATTAAATTTCATGGCTTTATTATCGTCACTAAACGTTTATGATTTTAGAAAGAATTATTGTTTGTGTGTTTTTAGGAGTTTAATATTTTCTGTTTAAAATGCTCAAATTTTAAAATGCCAAAAAAATGGGCTTGTTCTGTTCCAACTTATTGAAAAAGCATATATCATTTAACCTTAAAGGTACGATATTTGACACGGAAAAATTTTCTTAATTAAACAGGTAGGCCAAAATTTATGAAAACAATAATTATTATTTACTTTCTTTTATCGGTCCCGGCCTACTCTTTTGACTGGCGTGAGCTTGCTTCAAAACTTCTTGGGCAGCAGTGGAGCTCTCGTTTGTTCCCAAAGGATATACAAACAAAAGAAATAACCTTTCCTAAACTTCCAGGGAAAACCAATAAGGGAGGATCTTTAAAGAATACTCATGCTCAAAAAATGGGACATGAACAAAAGCAAAAATATGACTACGTTTTTCTTAATGAAGTCTTTAAGGTAACTCGACTAGGGGAAATTTCTGACCCTGAGCTTATGAAGTGGTTTAATGTTCTTTCTCAACAAGGAAGTCGTGAAGGGGTTTATCATGCACTCGTTCTTGATTCGACTTATTATAATTTGGAGCAAAAGGAGTATCCAACTCACCCTAAGCTGGCCCGCTTTATCCCTACACACTTAGAAAAATATACAAAAAGTCGAATTAAAGAATCCCAACTAAAGCAGCTCAACTTTTTTCTCGTTAAAAGAGTTGTGATCGATAAGTATATTGGACTTATCGACCAATTTACAGATTATGATGATCTTAGTACTTGGTATGCTTTTTTGTCCTCTGATTTAAGTAAGAGCTTTAATCATATCTTTAAAAGTAGCATCAGAAAAAATCATGATTTAATGACCCATAAAAAGTGGGCCCTAAGCGTCTCTAAGGACCTGTTAAAATCTGAAGTTTACATAAAACTTCACACAGTCATGAATTATTTAAATTACTCAGACCAAAAGCAATGACTTTTTTGGGAGAGTTGGGCCATAAGTCTTTCTATTCCAACGGCAATACCTGCTGAAGGAGCTAAACCTCTTTGTAAACTGCTTTCCATAACTTCGGGATGAGGTAAACAATATTGATAAAGCTTTTGTTTTAGCTTTGTTGCTTCAGAGAAGCGCTCCATTTGTTCTTTATAATCAGTGAGCTCATTAAAACAATTTCCAATTTCAACACCATTAATATAGACCTCAAACCTCTCACATACCCTAGGATCATCTTTTTTTAATGTCGATAAAGCACTCAGGTGATGAGGGTACTCCTTGATGATGAGAAGAGGAATGTCTTTTAGTCGAGGTTCAATTTCATTTAGAAAAATGAGAAAAAAGAGGTCTTCCCATAAAAGTTCCTCTGGAGGAAGAGGTATATCAGGAAAGCTTTCTTTAATAATGCTTCTTAAAGACTCACTATCAAGGTGATCAAGTATAGAGAATCCACATATCTTTTTAAAAAGCTCATCGACGCTATATTCTTTCCATGCCATATCAGCGTAATAAGGGTGAACATATTCATTGTTTTTTATTAAATAAGAAATAAGCTCAATCACATCATTTTTAATAACCTCGTAATGGCAATGGGATCGGTACCACTCAAGCATAATAAATTGGTTACGATGGTGTTCACTACGAGGCTCATCTCTAAAGCAGTAGCTTATGTTATAAATTCTTTCTAGGCCGTGCGAGAGAAGCTCCTTCATATGAAATTCAGGACTTGTTTGAAGATAACCCGCTTGTTGGTTATTTTGGGCCCCTAGAACTTTAAAAGGGTGGATATGGGGCTCCATGCCAGGGTTTTGGACTAGCGGTGGCGTCATTGATTCCAAAAATCCCTCTTTTTCAAAAAAGCTTCTTATATCCTTTAAAAAATGGGCCCTAAGAGTGGTTATATTTTTCACAAGTTTTATCTAAAACAAATCCTATAGCTTGAAAAGGAAGGCTCCTTTCCATGTAAAAATTGTTGTGCTAAGGGTTTGAAGCCTAGATAAGGAGATATGATGTTAGGTTTATTGCAAAGCGTATTTAATGCACTGGGAACAGGCTCTACGGCCACTGAAGGTGATCTTTGGGCCATCTTAGGTGTCCTCTTTATATTTCTTTCTTCCCTTCCTTTATTATTGGCCAAAACACCTAAAGTTTCAGTTCAGGAAGTTGAGGCGCCAAAAGAGCAAACAGAGCCTGTACTAACACCAACTCCAGAACCAACTCCAGAACCAACTCCAGAACCAGTGCCCGAAGTAAAAGTTATATCCTGGAAAGAAAGACTACGAAGCGGCCTATCGAGATCGCGTTCTGAGATCTGGGGAAAAGTAACAAAAATATTTCACGGAAAAATAGATGATGAAAAAATTGAAGAAATAGAAGAGCTTCTTTATGGCGCCGATGTAGGCCCAACAACAGTTAATGAATTACTCGTGGAAATAGAGAAGAACTTCCTAGGTAAAGAGGCCAATGAAGACGAATTTAAAAAGTTTCTTTTTGATTTTCTCAAATCTAAGATGAGCTCTACACAGCAAGCAGTCGATCACGGACTTTATGAGTTCTCACCAGAAGCTCATAAACTTAGAGTTATTATGGTTGTCGGGGTAAATGGAGCAGGAAAAACAACAACAATCGGTAAACTGGCCACCAAACTGACTAATCAAGGTGCCAAAGTTGTTGTTGGGGCCTGTGATACTTTTAGGGCCGCAGCAGTTGATCAGTTAGAAGTGTGGTGCGATAGGGCCGGCGCTGAAATGATTAGGGCCAAAGAAGGAAGTAATCCAAGTGGTGTTGGCTTTGAGGCCTTAGAAAAGGCGATTCAAGATAAGGCCGATTATTGTATTCTTGATACAGCCGGTAGATTGCACACAGCAGGAAACTTAATGGATGAACTTCTTAAATCCAAAAAAGTTCTCAGTAAGCTTGACGCTACAGCTCCACATCATGTTCTTCTTGTCCTTGATGCGATCACAGGACAAAATGCTATTAGACAGGCAGAAGAGTTTCATAAGACTCTTAACCTTACAGGGTTAATTTTTACGAAATGTGATGGGTCATCTAAAGCGGGGAGTGCAATTTCTATTGTTGAAAAGCTTAAAACACCTATCGCTTATATTGGTGTGGGTGAAAATGTAGAGGATCTTAACGTTTTTAACCTAGACGAATATCTATCTGCGTTACTAGGGATAGAAACTAAGGAAGCATAGAGTTAACATTGACTAAAGAAGGGTTATACCCTAGTGTAAGATATGATGGATCAATTAAGAGAAAGTCAGGAATTCGAGGTACTGGGATTTAATGTCAGGTTTAAGGCCGGTGACGATGATAATTCCAATAGGGCCAGAGATATCGTTGAGTTTGTAAGTAAGGAAGCTGTTAAAATAAAAGAAGCTTATCCAGGCTTAGATAATGGGCAAGTGGCCGTGCTTCTCGCACTTAAAATGGCCAATGATAATATGAAGTTAAGTATGGAATACCAATCAAGTATTTCTGAACTGCAAAAATCAGCATTGGATGCCCTTCAAACGATAGAAGAAATCTCACCCTCCGTATCCCAGTAGATAATATATTGAGGTTTAAAGGTGAGCTCGGATAAAACAGAGCTAAGAGTTAAGATAAAGGATAGCTTTACTAAAGTGGATGCTTTGGAGCTGTATTCTAAATCCAAACAATTATCTCTAAATTTACTGTCTCTTATCAAATCACTTAATTTAGCATCTGATTCAATCATGGGTATTTATGCGCCCTTAAAAGATGAACCAGACTGGCAAGTCGGCTTTGGCGAAATCTATGATGATAAGCTTGCTTTTGCTGCTATAGAAAACGATCAGATGGCCTTTTATAAGTGTAGGCCTTCTGAGTGTGTAGAAAAAAAAGACTTTGGAGTAACAATAAAAGGTCCTCCAAAAGAACGATTAAATAAACCGATATCTCCCGAAGTGCTTATTATCCCAGGCCTGGCCTTTGATAGAAATGGAGCTCGACTCGGTAGGGGTAAAGGCTTTTATGATAAATATTTAGAAAAGTTCTCAGGGTCTCGGATTGGTGTTTGCTTTGATTTCCAAATCCTTGATGCCATCCCCTCGATGGCACATGATCAAGGCGTGGATTATATAGTAACCAATCAAGAGATAATAAGAATTAGGGAGTAAATTAGAATGAATATAACAGATGTTGTGGCCATCCTTGTTTCGTTTTTGACTGGAGCAGGTGTCATTTATTTTTTCTTTAACAGAAAAGCAGCGGCCGAGAAAAAAGAAAAGCTAAATCGTGCCGATGAAATTATTGATAAGGCCAAAAAAGATGCGAACGAAATTAAATATAGTGCTCGCAAAGAGGCCAAAGAGATTATTAACGAAGGCAAGCAAGAGCTCGAAAAAGAAGATCGAAAAAGACAAAATGATTTTAAAGAGTTAGAAAAACAACTGGCCAAAAAAGAGGCCCAACTTGAAAACAAAATTGAAGAAAATCAAGAGAAGGCCTCAAAGCTTGAACAAAGTAAAAACGCTCTAGATGAAGAAAAAGAAAACCTCTCCAAAGAGGTTGAACGCTATAAATCAAGACAAAATGATTTGGCCGAAAAGCTCAGTGAAGTCGCTGGGATGAGTAAAGAAGAGGCCAAAAATATTCTCATTGAAAATATGACGGAAGAGGCTAAAGTAGAGTTTGCCAAAGAGTTTAGAAGACTTGAAGAGATGGCCAAGGAAGACTCTGAAAAAGCTTCTAAAAGAGTCATCGGAATTGCCATACAAAGATTTGCTGGTGACTTTGTCGCTGAAAAAACAATTAGCTCCATTGAGCTTCCTTCAGATGATGTAAAAGGTCGTCTTATTGGTAGAGAGGGAAGAAATATTAGGGCCTTTGAACAAATCTGTGGGGTTGATCTTATTATCGACGATACTCCAGAGGTTGTTGTTATTTCATCATTCAATGTTGTTCGTAGAGAAATAGCACGATTAACACTTCAAAAGCTTATTGCTGATGGACGAATCCACCCAGCTAAGATTGAAGAGTTTCATGATAAATCTAAAAGTGAGTTGGATAAGCAATTATTGGACCTTGGTCAAAAAGCACAAATGGAAATTGGAGTTCATGGGATTCATCCAGAAATTCTTAAACTCGTTGGTGCTCTTAACTGGAGAACTTCCTATACCCAAAACCAATATCAACATGCTCTTGAAGCGGCCTTCATTTGTGGCGCCATGGCCGAAGAGCTTGGGATGAATGTTAAGCAGGCCAGAAGAGCGGGACTGCTCCATGATATCGGTAAGGTTATTGATGCTTCTGCTGAAGGATCGCACGCTGTTATTGGTGCAGACTTTGCTAAAAAATATGGCGAGCCTCATGATGTTGTTCACGCAATTAGAGCACACCATGATGATGAAAAACCAGAATCTGTTCTGGCCCACCTTGTGGCCGCATCGGATGCCCTCTCAGGTGCTAGACCTGGAGCAAGAAAGGCCATGATGGAATCATATGTATCTCGACTCACAGATATTGAAGAAATTGTTAATAGCTTTGATGGTGTGTCTCGTTCTTATGCCATCAGTGGTGGACGTGAAATAAGAGTCTTTGTTGAAAATGATAAAATCAGTGATGAGCAGACTGTTCTTCTTTCTCGTGATATCGCTAAAAAGATAGAGCAAGAAATGTCCTATCCAGGCACAATTAAAGTTACTGTTTTAAGAGAGACGAAGGCCGTGGGAGTTGCAAGGTAAGTGGAACCGAGAAGGAAAAAGATTTTATCTAAATATTATCTTCTTGTTTTTCCCCCATTCATTTTGTCTTTTATCATCCTAAAACTTGTGGGGGTTGAGGTATGGAACCTCATTCTCTTTACCTTAGGATTTAGCTGGCAAGTTGTTTTAAAGGCGCCTCATATGAAGGATCGCCTTAATAAAAAGTCTCATCGTTTTTCTTTTATTCGTTTTATTTATCTTTGTGATGAATTTTTCTTGAAGCTCATAGGTGAAAACCCTCACCCTTTAAAGGTCATGTTTTTAAGGGCCTTTTCTCCTTTTTTATTTGGATCTGCTCTCGTGATTTGTATTGGATATGGATCTTTATTGTTTCTTATAGGTGGGATCGCTCTATCTGAGCTTCTACTTTTTAAGCGAAATTCAATCGCTCATTAAATTCACTAAGAGTCTTGGATCTTAAAAATGAACTTTTGAGATCAAAACCATTGTCAAAGTCATCAAATAAAAATCGTCCCAGGGCCTTAAAGCGTTTAAGAATTAAGTCCTGGTTTAACCCTCTATTCTCATATGACTTTTGAAGATAATAATAATAATCAGGGATAAATTCTTTTCTTTTATGAAGAAGAAACTCATCATCAAGATCTTCAATAGAGTAGCTCTTATAAAGACTGGCCATCCAAGGTGTTTTCATGGCCCCTCGGCCAAGCATCACCCCATGACAACCTGTTTGGTTAAACATCTTCTCTATATCTGAAGGTCTCCAAATATCTCCATTCCCAATAACAGGAATATTAACACTGTTGACCGCCTTTTCTATATAACTCCAATCGGCCACACCTTTATAAAGTTGCTGTTTAGTACGAGCATGGAGAGTGATCGCCTCAACCCCATTGTCCTCAATACACTTTAGAAGATCAGTAAATAAAATCGTATCAAGATAACCAGTTCTCATCTTAACGCTAAAATGTCCTTGGAAAGAACTTCTAATCGTTTTTAAAATTAAATCGAGCGCTTTTAAGTCTGATAACAGGTAGGCCCCTCCTAAATTCTTATTCACTGTATCTGAAGGGCAGCCCAGATTAAGATCAAGAGATTGAAAACCCAAATCTATAATATGCTTTAAGGTTGGCCCAATTAAACTTCTTTTGGAGCAAAGGATTTGATAAGTGGTCTTTTCTAGGTGCCCCTTCATTTTATAGGCCTTATCACCAAAGTGAGTAAGAACCTTTTTATGTGAGTAGGAGCTTGTGGAGGGAATTCTTAAAAAGTCTGTAAATAGGCCGTCCCATTCAGGATATAAATGTTCAATACATAACCGGTAGGTTTCATCCGTAATACCTTCTAAGGGTGCGAAAAAAATTGATTTGGCCTTCACAGTCATAAAGCTTCAGTACGACTTATAACTAAATGTGTCAACAAGCGGCATGGTATTAGTGAACACCTTATGATAAGGGGCTAGAGTGAATAATATAATTCCAGTCTCTATCGTCATATTCTTCAAAGAGCGTACGGACCACTCCGTCAAGCTCTGGTGTCAAACCCGCCAATCCCAAGGAACTCTACATGGACTTTGGGAGTTTCCCGGAGGTAAGATCGAAGCGGGCGAAAACCCTGAACAGGCCGCCCTAAGAGAGCTAGGTGAAGAGGTTGATCCACAACTCATAGAAATGACGAAATTGGATCAGTTTAAAATTCATCCCTATAGCTATGAAGGAAATAACATATGCCTTTATATCTTTTTATGTTCTGTGAAAAAGGATATGGAAATACTAGATAGAAAGGGAAAATGGTTTGAATTTGATTTTGACAAAGGGTCACAGGCCCTCAAAGGTGAAATCCCTCCAGAAAATCATCGGATAATTGATGAGCTTTTGGAGTTTTTAAAAGTAGAGTCTTATGGAATTAATTAAAATTGTAGCAGAGTTTTTCTTGATCTCTTTAGGCCTAGGGGTAGGAAGCTTTAGTGTTTTGGCCGATACCAAAAAGACAGGTGTTGGGTTTCAAAAAGTCGTCTCAGCAATTGGGGGCGTTTCTCTTTTATTAGGCCTGATTATTCATTTGTCTTACAAAGACCCTGGTAACCTCACATTGTTTGCCTTAGGTTATGGAATTCCTCTATTGGGTTGCTTTCTCATGTATCTTTTTCATAAAGATAAGAAATCATCCTTTATGTGGGGAATTTATTATGTTCAAAACATCTCTTTTGTATATCTTCTCTATCTTTTTATGCGATGGTCGTTACATAGCGAGGGTAATATTCTTTTCCATTACCTGTTTTTACTTTCATCATGTCTGTATTTGGGAGTTATTACGTATGCCATGGTCCTTGGGCACTGGTACCTTGTTGTTCCGAAGTTGAGTGAAAAACCATTACTAGTGGCCGTTAAAATTATTTGGTTTTTGATGTTGGCCAAAGTTTTTGCCCTGATCTTTTCTTTTTATGATCTTTTACCCTTTCTTATGGAGGGGACAAGACTTGGGGAAGGATATCTTTTTAACTGGGTGATTTTTATCATGCGTCTTTGCTGGGGTTATATCCTGATTGGAATTATGAGCTATTTTGCCTGGAGGCTCGTAAAAATGCGTTCAATCCAAAGTGCAACGGGCGTTTTTTATGTTATGACAATTTTAGTTTTTGTAGGAGAGTTGGCCTCAATTTATCTGGCCTATAAGTACGGGCTGTATATTTAAAGGAATTATAAAAAATGGAAGTGACAATTACTTGCGAAGATTGTGGTTCAGGAATTCATGTCTATCCCGATGCCAAGGCCAATAAAGTTAAGTGTGATATTTGTGAGCATTCTCAAGATGTGAAATTTAGTGTGGAACAAGAAAAGGGAATCCTCAAGGAGTGTCCTTGCTGTAGTCGAAAGGATTTTTATTCTCAAAAAGACTTTAATAGAAAAATAGGGGCCGTTTTATTTGTCATTGCGGCGATACTTTCTATTTGGACTTATGGAATTAGTTTTATCGTTCTCTATATTTTTGATTTAGTTCTTTTTAGGAAGCTGCCTTTCATTGCAATATGCTATAAGTGTGGAACGATATTTAGAAAAGTAAGTAATATTAATGAGATACCACCATTTGACCATGAGATGAACGATAGAATAGTTTATAGCGATCATGATTTTGGAGGTAAACCCTTAGAACATCATTAAAAAAGAACAACATGTAGACACTTTACTTTACGCGTTGTAATATATTATTAGTATTCTAAGGTTTTTTATATAACCGGTAAGAAAGGAATAAACATAGAGCCCCCGTCGAACTGGCCCTTAAGTAGGGCACCCCAAAGAAATTTTAAGTTAAATTTGAGAGTGTGTTATGGAAGCTAGTGCTTTTGAATACGCCTCCTTAGTTATTTGTTTGTTTGCTTCTGGATTCTACTCTGGATCTGAGGCCATCTTGATGTCTATTGGTTTAGATAGAGCAAGACAACTGATCGATGAAGGAGGAGCAAAAGGTAAGGCCCTCTCCTTTATGATTGAAAAACCTAATGAGCTGCTGACGACCATCTTGGTAGGTAATAATATTGTAAATATTTACTTGGCCTCCTTAACAACTATTTTGGCCTCACGTGCTTTTAAAAGTGATGTTGTGGGAATTGCAGTAGGGATAACTACTATCGCAATCTTAATATTTGGAGAAATTATTCCAAAAACTTTTGGGCGAAGAAATGCAGAGCTTCTCTCTTTACCTGTTATTCGGATTCTCCAAATTAATTATTATATTATTCTTCCTGTAGTGAATGTTATCGCATGGCTTACCAATAAAGTACTTGGTAAAAATGCAAGTTTAGCAGGCAGAATAATCACTAAAGATGATATTGAATATCTCATCAATAAGGCCGAAAAAGAAAAAACGATGGATTCTAAACAGATCGATATGATTAACTCGATCCTAGAGTTTCCTACAATCAAAGTAAAAGACATTATGATTTCTCGATCAAAGGTAAAGTATATACCTTCTGAGTTTAACTTTGATGAAGTCGTTGATTATGTTAGCCATGATGTTCACTCCCGCTACCCTGTGGCCAGAGGAGACTTGGATCATTGTCTTGGCTTTTTGCATGTTAAAGATCTTGCTTTTTTATCGGATGAAGAAAAAGAAGATTTTGATATTAATAATATTCTTAAGGCCCCTTTCTTTGTCTATGAGCATATGAAGATACAGGCCGTCTTTGATCATATGAACCGTAAAAAAGTACACCTCGCCCTCGTTAAGGATGAGAATGGTCTTACGGTTGGGATTATTACCTTAGAGGATATCGTAGAAGAGGTTCTGGGTGAAATTCAAGATGAGCATGATCTTGTGGAGCAAAAGGCCCAGGAAGAATACAAAGAGATGGATCTTCTTGAAGGGGTTGTCGTTGAAGGCTCTTTAAACTTAAGAGATCTTTATAATGATTTAGAAATAAAAATTCCTTTGAATGATAATTACTCAACGGTATCGGGTTTCATACTTGATATGCTTGGAAATAACTTTCCTGAAGAAGGACAGATTATTGTTTGGGAAGGACTTTCCTTTGAGCTTAAAGAAGTGAATAATCATATTATTGAAAAGGTTAAGATAAAAGATGTGGATGGAGAGAAGCACTTTTTTTCTAAAACCGAGGCCACAACTGGTGGTAATGGTGAGGAGAGTCTTTAAGCAAGCTTAAGAAGCTCTAGTGTGACATCACCTTTTACTCTTGCTCTACAGCTTAACCTTAAAGGGTATCCCTTAAAAACTTCTTTGCCGTAGAGGTTCTCATAGTTTTGTTCTACATGTTTAAGAGTATCACTTTCAACCGTTTTTGCTTGTCCTAGATTTTCTACACCTTCACAAACTAATACTTTACAACTACCACAGGAGCCTGAAAGGCAGCCATGGGGAAGCTCATAGCCTTGTCTTGAAAGCCCATCATAAATGACTTCATTATCTTCTAGTTTAAACTCTTTGGTCTTGCCGTCTAAGTCTTTGATTAACACAGTGTGCATACTACTTTCACCCCTTGAATATTATTATGCGCTGTCTTTTCGACAGAGTAAATCATAACCGCAAATTAAGGAGTTATAATGCCAACATTTGAATATCTTTATAGAGAAGGTCATGAGCAAGTTGTTTATTTTGCGGACTCTAGTTGTAACCTTAAAGTAATTATAGCTATTCACAATACGACCCTTGGACCTGCTCTTGGTGGAACCAGAATGTGGCCTTATGCAACTGAAGAGGAAGCCTTAGAGGATGTGTTAAGACTATCAAAAGGTATGACCTATAAGGCCGCGGTATCAGGACTTAATCTTGGTGGTGGGAAGGCCGTTATTATTGGTAATCCAGAAGAAGATAAGTCAGAGGCCCTATTTAGATCTTACGGAAGGTTTATAGAATCTCTTAATGGACGTTATATTACGGCCGAAGATGTGAATATTGGTGTTGAAGATATTGAACATATCTTTACAGAAACAAATTATGTCAGTGGTGTTGCTAAAACTCATGGTGGTTCTGGTAACCCTTCTCCTTTTACGGCATTAGGAGTTTATCGAGGAATTGAAGCTTCATGTCTTAAAACATATGGAGACAAATCTCTTAATGGAAAGAGTGTTGTTGTACAAGGGGCAGGCTCTGTTGGTTGTCATCTTGGACAATTATTAAAGCAAGCAGGAGCAAAGGTTTTTGTTTGTGATATTAATGAATCACACCTTAAAAGATTTGTAGAAGAGTATAATACTGACGCAGAAATTATTAATCCAAATGATGTTTATGATATGGATGTTGATATCTATGCGCCTTGTGCTTTAGGGGCCACGATTAATGATGACACGATCGATAGGCTTAAAGTTAAAATCGTTGCAGGTGCAGCTAACAATCAGTTAAAAGAGAGTCGACATGGAGATATTCTAAGAGAAAAAGGAATTCTCTATGCTCCTGATTATCTCATTAATGCTGGTGGATTAATGAACGTTTCTATTGAGTTTGAAGGTTGGTCAGAAGATAAGGCCCATAGAATGGTTAACACCATCTATGATACGACTCTTAAAATCTTTAAGTTATCAGATGAACAAAATATTGCTGTTAATAAGGCGACTGATGTTCTTGCTGAAAATAGAATCAAATCAATTAAAGGTATTAAAGGGAAGTATCTTGGAGATCAAAGACATAGGTTCCCAGGCCGAAAAAATAGGGCACGAGTTTAATACTTTTAAATAACAAAATTCTTAAATAAGGCCGGCCTTTGAGCTGGCCTTTTTTTTTGGGAAAAATTTACCCCCCTAATTAAGAAAAATATGCCACCGCCTAATTGTTTTAGGCAGGCCAGATATAATAGAGGACATGAGTCGAGTAGTTCGATATTCTATTATTTTTCTCATCTTTTTTAGCTCTTCTAAAGTATTTGCTTTAATTGATTTTGAGGATGCTATTTACCCTGAGCTTGCGCCGGCCGCTCGTGCCTTGGCCATGGGAAATGCTTATGTTTGTAAAGTAGATGATGCGGCGGCCTCATTTTATAACCCAGCAGGCCTAGGTACGGTCAGAAATACTCATTTTCATATTACCAATTTCACTATTGAAACGAATAAAGACTATATTAAGTTAGGTGGGAATAAGGCCACGGATGTACTTTCTGATTTATCAGGAAAGTTATCTTTAAATGGAACAAGAAAACTTTTATTGCAAAATAGAGGAAAGATTGCGCATAGTCGTTTTCATGTAATGCCTAATTTTACGACACGATATTTTTCCGTGGGCTATCTTTTTGCTCAAAGAAGTCGTTCAACAATAGGTGTAGAAGATGATGCTCAATTTGAGTACGCTTTTAGGCAGGATCATGGGCCTTATGCTTCTTTGAACCTTTCTTTAGGGGGAGGAATCCTCAAGTTTGGATGGACCTCAATTATTCTTAATAGAAAAGAGGTTAATGATCAAAGTCCTAGAAACTTAGGTATTATTGTTGAAGATGCTGAGTTTAAAAAAGGAACGGCAGTTGTTTCTATAGCAGGAGGACGTTTAACTCTTCCTATTGTATGGTTACCCACATTTGCCGCTACCATTCATAATGTTTTAGAAAATGATTTTAGTACTCGAGCGGCCGGACAACCAACAAATATTAAAAGAAATATTGTTTTAGGAGCTTCAGTAACACCACAAATAGCCAATACAATTCGAATGCATTTAGAGTTTAATTGGAAAGACTTTACAATGGAACATGATGGCGTTGCCTTTACGAGAAGATATGCTTTTGGTGCAGAAATTGATTTTGCAAGAAGAGGGTTTATTCGATTTGGTTATGGTGATGGTTATGGTTCTGGTGGTATAGGCTTTAAATCGCAAACGATGGAGATGGATCTTTCTACTTATGCTGTCGATACGACGACTCAAGAGTATAGGGGTAAAGAGGATCGGCGCTTTGTTCTTGGAATTTCATCAGGTTTTTGATCATTAAGGGAAAGTATTTCCTCTGTTAATTCAGCACTAACTTTTTCATCTGATTTTCACGAAAAATTATATAGATACGGTGGCCATGGATGTTGGCGATTCGGAGGTTTTGGCCTGATCTAAAAAAAGCTAAGTATCTGAAAATTAGTGGCCCTTTTATTCGCCCTTATAATGATGGGGGGCCAGAAGAAGGAAATGTTAATGAAAGAGAGGTTTAAGTCAACAAAGACTTGGTTGGCATTGGCGGTGCTTTTAGGTGCACTGATGACCTCTTGTAATCCAAATCCGGGTATTGGCGGTGGTGAAAATACAGCACTTGGAGGAGGAGGAACGGATGAGAGACCACCACCTCCTGTAGAAATCACTTTAATTTCTGTGGATGCTCAGTCGGATGAAATAACGATTCAGGGTGATAACCTTGATCATGTTTCGGCCATTAGAGTGACGGGTCCTAATGGTTTTGATCACAGTTTCAGTATCAACTCTAAAACAAAAACAAACATTATTGCTCTAGCAACCTCTACCGCCTCATTTCTTCTCAACGGCGCCTATAACCTTATCCTCACCAATGCCTACGGACAAACTTCATATAATTTTTCTATTACACTTGATGATAATTCAGTTACTGGGGATAAATTAGCACAATCCGGGGCCACCAATGGTCAGGTTCTTAAGTGGGATTCAGTTCAGGGTAAATGGATTCCCTCAGATGATGTTGGAGCAGGAACAGGTGGGGGAACTGTAACCCAGGTAAACCTATCAACTGGACTTGTAGGTGATGGTACCAACTTTACGGATACAGGAAGTATTCAAATTGATACAGATGTAACAGGAGATCCTAGTTTAACAAAAATCCCTTTTTTCAATAACAG